>JBFMCH010000109.1:0-14559 GCA_040754595.1 Bacillota bacterium | reverse complement strand
ACCTCAATTATAAGGAGATTTTAATCATTTTTACAGGATATTGCTGGAAAAACAATGATTTATTGGTTTTTTTCTAGAATTTTAGATATTGACATTTTGGAAATTTATTTATGCAACGCTAGTGACATCAAATCCACTTTCCGTCCTGATACCCTGCCAGGATGAGGGCGCCCAGGCTTCTCTTGACCTCCCCCTTTTCCCAACCGCAAATAGCCCACTCCGCGGACTGCACCAGCCGGACCTTTTCCATGCAGGGGATCTTTTGCCCGGCAGACAAGGGCTGTCCAGGCGCTTAGCCACCATGCCTTCCAAGCCGGCGGCAGTCACTGCCCGGTAAAAGTCAACGCCGGATCCCACCACATACTGGGAAATGATAAGATCCGGACCTCGCTCAACGATCTCCTCCAATAGTTGTTTTTTTTCCCGGGTGGTCATACCCATCACATTTTCTCCCGCTTTGTACAGCACATCAAAAGCGATAAATGTGGCCGGGATTTGCCGGGACAGCCTTTTAACTTTAAGAGCATCAGAAATCTTACCCCGGGTCTGCAGCGCGCTGAAGGACGGTTTGCCGTCCTGGAGGATTTTCTCATTGGCCACCTCTGTATCACAATAGGGGCAGTAACGACGGTATTGAATGGGTGTCTTGCATTTCTCGTGCAGGTAATTAAATTTAATATTTTTCTTTTCCGTGGCGGCATACATTTTCACCGGCACATATACCAGTCCGAAGCTTACGGCACCTTTCCACAAGGGTCTCATGCTGACTTCACTCCAGTGTTTTTTTGTTGTAGTATGCCCGTTCTTTATTGATCAATTACCGGCCGGTGTCCAAAAAGAACAACCACCTTTGACAAATGTCCTGCTAAAAGGCCAGCTTGTCTTCTTTCAACAAAAAAGCTCACGCCGATAACCCCAACAAGGTTATAAACGCGAGCCTGACGGCCTTTTTAGTTGAATCAGCAACACAAAGAACCCGAAATTTAAAGAAACTTCCTGCTTCCCTTTTCTCCGTCAAAGGTGAACAGGGCGGGTTTGTTATCGATCTTGGTTTCCAGATGGACCGGCCTGTTCCATAGTTGATAAACATGGACCAACGTCTTCTCCAAATACTTGATGTCCAGTTCCCTATCCTCAAAGACGTGACGCAGATACAGTTCCCCCCGTTTGCCATAATCCCCGTCTTCCACCATAATTACCGGGAAACCGCAGTTGGTCATGCTGTGAACCAGGTGATCCCGTACCTTTTCCCAGTTTTTCTCGACGATTTTCCAGTCGTGGCCGATTTTACGGTACAAATATAGATCCAGTTCTTCCACCAATTCCTTTGTCAGGTAGTTGCGCAGGAAAGAAATGTCGTTATCCATTTCCCTGACTTCAAACATTTTTTCCCGACCGGCCCCTTCACCAAATTCTTTATCCCAGCGTTTCTCGATATCCTCAAACATTTTTAAACCCAAAAAATAGGGGTTGATACTGTTGCGGGAAGGCAAGACGACCCCCGCATGCATTTTGGCAAACTCAATGGCCTCTGCTTCTGTTAACTCCATTTCCCGCATGATTCTTAAATGCCAGTAAGTGGCCCAACCTTCGTTCATGATCTTTGTCTGCATCTGGGGCCAGAAATAAAACATTTCGTCCCGTAAGGTAGAAATGATGTCCAGGTGCCATTCTTCCAGGTCTTTGGCATTTTCCATAATAAACAACAGGAGATCCTTTTCCGGCTGCTCCGGCAGTTTTGTATGTTTCGTTTTACATCCTCCCCGGCAACTGCAAGAATGGGCCGGTTTATCCAAATCCCACAGGTCATCATAGGGTGTAGCCGGTTTTTCGCCACAACAGTTTTCTTTCTTGCCGCAGCTTTTCTCCTTCCGTTTCATCATTCTATGGGGGTCAATGTGTTCCTGGACAGACATCACCGCATCCACAAAAGCTTCTACTTTTTCCTGACCGTACAACATTTCATACCTGCGAAACCGGTCAGCGGCCACGGCCATGGATTCTATGATATCCCTGGGGTTGGTATGGCTGAAATAAACATTGTTTTTAAAGAAATCGCAGTGGGCCAGTACGTGGGCGGCCACCATTTTGTTCTGGATGATGGTATTGCCTTCCAACAGGAAGGCATAACAGGGGTCGGAGTTAATCACCATTTCATAAATCCTGCTCAAGTTATAGTCGTACTGGGTTTTCATCCGGTGGTATGATTTGCCGAAGGACCAGTGTGTATACCGGGTCGGCATGCCGTAGGCGCCAAAGGTATAAATAATTTCCCCCGGGCAGATCTCAAAACGCATGGTGTAAAAGTCCAGTTTAAAATCCCGGGCGATTTCAATCATTTTAGGGATTGTTTCTTCCAACTGCCACAGTTCTTCCGCAATTGAATCGCTCATGCAGACTACCCACCCTCCTGGTCGGGTTTTTTGAAGAAAGTCTTTAAGGCCGGATATACCCCGGTTTTATCCCGGATGGTTACACTGATAAAACGTGAATGGGTGATGCGTTTATAGTAGGAATTTAACGTACTGGTATAGTAATAGGGGCCTTCAATTTCCCCATAACCCACCAGACTGCACTTTAACAAAAGCTCATCAATTAACCGGATGCATTTCTCATTGTCGCTGGTCAGATTGTCGCCGTCCGAGAAGTGAAAGGCGTAAATATTGTAATCATCCTTGGGAAAACGTGAATTGATGATGTCCAGGGCCAATTGGTAGACCGAGGAACACCGGGTGCCCCCGCTTTCTCCCTTGGTAAAAAACTCTTCTTCGGTCACTTCTTTGGCCTCGGTATGGTGGGCTAAAAAAACAATCTCAACGTTTTGATATTTGGTGCGCAGAAACCGGACCATCCAGAAAAAAAAACTCCTGGCGATATACTTTTCAAAGGGGCCCATGGAACCGGAGGTGTCCATCATGGCCAGTACCACAGCGCTGGACTCATACTTGGGCACCACCTCCCAGGTTTTGTAGCGCAAATCTTCCGGCGTGATGCCGTGGAGACCGGGATCACCCTTTAAGGCATTTCGTTTCAGGACCTCCAGAATGGTCCGTTTACGGTCGATGTTGCTCTGGATGCCGTACTTCCGGACATCTTTAAATTCCACGGACTCGGAAGCCAATTTTTTATTCTTTTTTTCCTCCAGATTGGGCAGGCTTAAATCTTCAAAGATAATTCGTTCAATTTCGTCGATAGTGACATCGGCTTCGTAATAGTCGAGGCCGGGTTCTTCTCCTGCCCCGGGACCCTTGCCCGGAGCCTGCTGGGGATCACTGCCGATGATATCGCCCACTTTGCTTTTGCCGTCACCCTGTCCCGCGTGTTTTTGTTTGCGGCTGTCATAGCGAAAGCGGTATTGCTCCAGGGAACGAATTGGTATTTTCACCACACGGCGCCCGTCCGACAAGATAATGCCCTCTTCGCTGACGATGTCCGCCAAATTCTTTTTAATGGCTTCCCGGACTTTTTCGCGGTGACGGTGCTGGTCAACCTCACCTTTACGGTGAAGTGACCAGTCCTCCCGGGAAATAATAAAATTATACGTCACAACCATCACTCCTAGCGACTCAACAAACTACCTACGTATTTTAACAGTTCATTGGCACAGACAGGGCAATAGCCGTGTTCCGCAATGAGGCGGGCACTGACTTCATTGATTCTCTTGAGCTGCTCCCCGTCCGGAGTCTTGCTGGAAGTGGTAATTTTCACCACATCTTTCAGGTCGGCAAACAATTTCTTCTCAATGGCTTCACGCAGTCTTTCGTGGCTGTTGTAGTTAAACTTTTTATTCTTTCTGGCATAACTGGATAAACGAATCAAGATTTCTTCTCTGAAGGCTTTCTTGGCATTTTCCGAAATACCGATCTGCTCTTCGATGGACCGCATCAGTTTCTCGTCCGGATCCATTTCCTCGTCGGTGATGGGGTCCCTTACCTTAACGCCGTTACAATAGGCCTCCACGTTATCCAAATAGTTGTTGAACAATACCTTGGCCGACTCTTCAAAGGAATAAACAAAGGCTTTCTGTACCTCTTTTTTGGCCATTTCGTCATACTCTTTTCTGGCGATAGAAATGAAGTTTAATAACCGCTCTCTTTCTTCCTGGGTAATGGACGGGTGCTGGTCCAAGCCGTCTTTGATGGCCCGCAGCACATCCAGCGGATTGATGCACCGGGTATTGGTCCGGATTAAAGCCGAGGACAGGCGGTTGATGACGTAACGCGGGTCCACCCCGCTCATGCCTTCATCCACAGCTTCGCTTTGCAGTTCCTTGAGGTCCTTTTGCTTAAAGCCCTCCACATCTTCCCCGTCATAGAGTTTCATTTTCTTGACGATGTCCATGCCCTGTTTTTTGGATTCCTTGAGGCGGGACAAGACCGAGAAAATGCTGGCCACCCGCAGGGCATGGGGAGCAATATGGATACAGCTTAAATCACTTTGCCCGATCAGTTTTTCATAGATTTTCACTTCATCGGAAACCCGCAGGTTGTAGGGAATTTTCATAACGATAATGCGGGACTGCAGGGCTTCATTTTTCTTGTTGCTGATAAAGATCCGGTATTCGTTTTCGTTGGTATGGGCGATAATCATTTCATCGGCATAAATTAAAGCGAATCGCCCGGCTTTAAAGTTCCCTTCCTGGGACAGGGACAGCAGGTTCCAGAGAAACTTTTCATCGCACTTCAACATCTCCTGGAACTCCATCAACCCCCGGTTGGAGATATTCAGCTCACCGTCAAAGCGATAGGCCCGGGGGTCGGACTCGGAACCGTATTCCGCGATGGTTGAGAAATCAATGCTGCCGGTCAGGTCGGCAATATCCTGGGACTTGGGATCTGAAGGGGTAAAGGTGCCAATCCCCACCCGGTCATCCTCCGAGAGAAAAATCCTTTCCACTCTGAAGTTTTCAATTTTACCGTTAAATTCTGTTTCCAACCGCATACGGCAGGACGGGCAAATTTCCCCTTCAATATAGACTCCATATTCTTTCATAAATTCTTCTCGTAATTCCTTGGGCACCAGGTGCAGGGGCTCTTCATGCATGGGACACCCTTTGATGCCGTAAAGGGCCCCCTTTTCCGTTCTGCTGAACTGCTCAAGACCCCGTTTCAGCATGGCCACCAGAGTGGATTTTCCTCCACTGACCGGTCCCATTAATAGGAGGATGCGCTTGCGGACATCAAGGCGGCGGGCCGCCGGGTGGAAATATTCTTCCACCAGTTTTTCCAGGGGTTTCGCCAGGCCAAAAATCTCCTTTGAGAAAAACTTGTAATCTCTGCCTCTCTCCGTTTCTTCAACACCGGCTTCTTTAATCATGTTGTATATCCTTGCATGGGCCAGCTGGGTAACGTAGGGTTTTTTCTTTACTATGTTCAGATAATCCTGAAAGGAACCTTCCCAGGCCAAACTGTTCTCCATTGAACGATAATCTTCCATACGTTTTAGAAAATCCACCCTTATATCACTCCTTTACAGTCAAATCAGCGGGGTAAAAACTAACTATATGATTTATATGCCCGCAAGCGGATAAAAAGACGGTTTGTACGAAAGGTAACAACTTGTGTTTTGCGGTGTTTACCGTGCTTGCAGGTTTTGTCTATTCTATTCGCAACCGTAGAAAAGGTTCCCTGAATCAATACCAGAAGAGAAAAAAGCCGGGGCAAACCCCGGAGTAAATAAAAGACAAAAACACCACCCAGCGGCAGTGTTTAGAACTTTTTCATGTTTAACATGACAATTATGAAATTTTGTTTGTTCAAGGGAGCAAAAATGAATGAATCGTTAAATCAATTTTATTAATGGGGCTTTTTCTCCTGGTCGATCTCTTCTTCACCAATCTTGGTGATAATCAAGTTTTTTTCCTCCAACAGTGAGTGGTCGAAATTCAACTTAGGAACCAGACGGTAAAATACCTCTTCGCCTTCTATCCAGGTGATTAAGTATTGCATGAAACCACCCCCCGTATCTTGTATACAATATTACCTCTTGTGATTATTGTATCAAACGGCAAGGTGGCTGACAATGCTTTCTTGTTAAATTTTATCTGGTTTTTTACCGCCTTTTACCCTTTGCTTAAAGCAATTTCCCTTCAGGTCTTACAGGAGCCGGTTCACCATGACCTTTACGGCGGCTTCTTCCAATTCGTCGTTCAGCGGTTTTAACTCTGTTTTTGCGCTCCGCCGCTCCAGGGCCAGGCCGATCAATAAATCCGTCAGTTGGTTGTTTTTGGGCAGCAGGGGGCCGTGCAGGTAAGAACAAAACACATTTTTATAGCGTACTCCCTCGCAGCCGTCCTGACCGTTGTTGCCAAAACCCGCCAGAACTTTGCCCAGGGGATTTAGATTTCCGATAAAGGTTTGCCCGGAGTGATTTTCAAACCCTACCACCTTGACCGGCTCTCCGTCAATGTTTACTTCAATGACGATATTGCCGATCAGTCTTTTATGGCCGGCCCGGGTGTGCAGGCCCAAGATGCCCAACCCCGGGATTTGTTGTCCCTCGTGGGTGAGATAATACTGGCCCAGCATTTGGTAACCACCGCAAATGGCCAGCACCACAAGTCCCTTTTCAATGGCCTGCCTGAGGGCATCCTTGCGCTTTAACAGATCTTCCGCCATCAGGTTTTGTTCCCGGTCCGAGCCGCCGCCAAGAAACAGGAAGTCGATGTCATCAAAATTGACCTGCTGCCCTACATTGACTTCCAGCACTTCTACCGGCATGCCGCGCCAGCGGCAGCGCTGGGCAAAGGCAATGACGTTCCCCCGGTCACCGTACAGATTTAATAAATCAGGATAAAGATGACAAACCTTCAGCATGGAGGTCCTCCTTCACCGCCAGTCCCGACAATATTTTCTGGGCAGGCCAGAGGGCTGTATAGGTAGAGAAGAGATAGGTGCTTTCTCCGGGGCCAGCCAACGCCTCTTGAATGGCCGCTTCCATTTCCCTGATTACAGTAATCTTCTCCAGGGGGACGCCGGCATATTTTAACCGCAGGGCCATCTCTTCGCCCCTCAGGCCTGAGCAAACAAATATGATCATATCCCGGTGGTTGTCCGCCAGATGTTCAAAATCCACGTCCCAAAGCCAGGAGATATCTCTGCCGTCCGCATCATTGTCGTTTACTGCCATGAAAACATTTTTTGTGCCGGGTATATTCAGCAGAGTTGCCACCCCTTCGTTATACCCGGTCGGGTTTTTTACCAAATTCAAAATGGCCGGTTTACCGTTATAGCGGAAGGTTTCCATCCTGCCAATGGCCGGTTTGTAACGGAGAAGTCCAGCAAGGATTTGCGGCGTCTCAATGCCGGTCAAATAGCCCACGGTAAAGGCAGCCAGCGCATTGTACAGGTTGTAAAAGCCCTGGGTATGGATGGCTAACTGTACTTCCCCTGCCGGATACTTGACCCGGCAGCGAAGACCTGTACCCACGGTCTCAACAGCCGCGGCCTCCACCTGGGGGGGTTGGCGTTTAAACCCGCAATCTTCGCAGGCGTAGGAACCCAATTGACTGTACTGGTAGGTGTCATAATGCAGTTCCTGGCCGCAGTGGGGACAAAAACGTGCTTCCCGGGTCTGCCTGGCGCCGGTGTCCGGTCTCTGGTTGGGGGCCAGACCAAAAAAACTGGCCGGATGCCCGGTGGTAGACTGCATCTGTGCCACCAGGGGGTCATCGGTATTTAAAACCAGGTGCACATCCGGCAATGTCTTCAGGGCATCCCTTACCAGATGAACCGTCTTGTCCAGCTCCCCGTAACGGTCCAACTGGTCCCGAAAGAAATTGTTCACCACAACAATCTGTGGCTTAACTTCTTTAACCACCCCGGGAAAGGATGCTTCGTCCACTTCCAGCAGGGCATAGTCATATTGAATGCGTCCTAACCAATCAGCATGCTTGATAAAGGCCGCGGTAACGCCGGTAATTAAATTGGCTCCTTCCTGGTTGATGACCACCCGGAAGCCCCCGGCCTCAATGACATTGGCGATCATATTATTGGTGGTTGTCTTGCCGTTGGTGCCGGTCACCATCACAATTCCCCGGCGGGCTTGCCCGGCTAAATCCCTTAATGTACCTCGATAAATTCTGCGGGCCACCACGCCGGGCAGCGAAGAACCCTTCCAGCCAAACCGCTGGCTGATAAAGGAAGCAAACTTGGCGGCCAAAACTGCAATCATCAGTCGAATGTTCATGAGTTACTCCCGTTTTTTTCCTATCTTTTTTAGTCTTCCCCATTCAGTAAGCGAACAAACTCAGCGTTTGAAATTCCAATGGTCCTGCCGGTATTTGTTCCGGCAGAGGTGGCGGGCAAGGTCTTTTTCCTCCGGGGTCAGTTCCTCTGCCGCCAGGTGGACTCCCAGACCCTCTGCAAATCCGTCAAAAAAGGCTTTTTCAATGCTTGACAGCGGGGGCCCGTACCCCCCAAAAAATTGGGCCAAGCCGGCAGCCTTCTCCTTTAACCGCCGGAGGGTATATTCCTTCATTTTATCTGAGGGAAACCGAAGGCACCGGCAGACTTCAGCCGCTTCCAGGATGACCGGAACGGAGCCATGCTGCAGCAGGCTGCCATGTTTTCTGGTCTGAGCACTGCCAATGACTTTTTTGCCGTCAATGGTTATTTCGTACCAGGAGGGCGCATCAAAGCAGGCGGCGGTACCTTTGGAACGTTCCGCCCCTCCTTCCACCACTTTCCCCTCCAGGCCCAATTTTTTTAGCCCTGCCAGCAGACCTTTGCTGATGGCCAGGTACGAAGACAATATACCACCCGGAACATGCGGGTCATTCTCGCAGGCCACAAGACTGTAGGTAAGTTCCCTGTGGTGCAGCACCGCCCTGCCCCCGGTCAGCCTGCGTACAACATCAATGCCTGATTCTCTGCAAGCTTCCAGGTCTACCTCTTCATTAATCCTTTGAAAATAGCCTATTGTAATGGCAGGCGGCTGCCACTGGTAAAACCGAATGGTGGGTGGCACCTTCCCCTGACTTTGACAGGTAAGAATGGCTTCATCCACCGCCATGTTCATACAGGCATCTAAGACTCCTGTGTGAATAAATCTCCACCTGGTAAGAATTTTTCACCCTTCTTTCGTCAATACTTTGTGACGGTTCAAGGATTGCCTTTCTTCCCTGCAGATTATATCTTCGGAATTATAGAACCGTCAATAATTATTCCTTTTACCGGACAGTTGAACCCTATGGCAAAATATGCATATAATAGGATGAGGTGATTTACATGTCCACTCCCGGTCTCTTTATTGCCAGTATATTTTTTGTTTTAGGTATGGCGGGAACCTTTCTACCCGTCCTTCCCGGCGCTCCCTTATTGCTGATCGGCATGCTGATTTACGGCTTCTTTGAGCAGTTTGCTCACTTAACCTGGCAGTTTTTCCTGGGCCAACTTATTTTAATGTCCTTTGTCTTTGGTGTGGATTACCTGGCCGGTGTTTGGGGGGTAAAAAGATACGGCGGCTCAAAATCAGCCGTCTGGGGCTCAATCATCGGCGCCCTGCTGGGGTTGTTTCTCATGGGCCCCCTGGGCATTTTGTTGGGTCCCTTCCTGGGTGCCGTCACCGGTGAATTTCTGGCCAGGCGCAATATGGACCAGGCGGTGCGGGCCGGTGTAGGTACGCTGGTTGGCTTCCTGGGAGGAGCTTTACTGAAACTTGTCATTCAGACCCTGATGCTTGTCTGGTTTTTCAGTGTCATCCGTTAAAAGCAAAGATATTAGGAGAAAATATTTACCCGCCCCAAAAAACCATTGGGGCGGGGCTTTTTATTCCGCAGCCTCTTCCTGTGCAGTCTCTTTATAGGGGACCGGGGTACCGATTTCAACCCGGTCGTCCAGGACCCAGATACCGTCTATGTCCCTGTCAAAACCCAATTCGTCCTGGGCGCAAATCATGCCGTTACTCAAAACGCCTCTTAACTTCCCTTTTTTAATTTTTCTGCCGCCGGGAAGTTTTGCGCCATGCAGCGCCACAGGCACTTTCAGTCCGGGGGCGACGTTTTTGGCTCCGCAGACAATTTGCAGCGGTTCCTCTTGACCCACATTCACGGTACAAACAGTCAGCTTTTCGGCATCGGGATGTTGTTCTGTGGAAATAATCTCACCGGCAATAATTTTGTCACTGCTCTTTAGTTCGTCTGCTACCATTTCTTCGGTCACGGTCTGCGTCCTCCCAAAAACAAAATTTTCTAGAGACTTATTATATATGGAAAAACCATATTTCTCAACATAATATTGGTTTGGTCCAAGCACGGTGCAAGGCATCCTAACGTGCAAAAAAGCCCACAGGTGTGGACTTTTTTAAAGTTGTGTGTAGGCAAGAGTTAAACCGCAACATATGCAGTTAATAACCCCCACCGTTGTTGTATTCATTATACCGTAAACCAACCAAAGGTCAATAGATTTGTATTATTTTCTAATTGTTCTTTTTTTCACAGGTACTTACCGTTGCTCTTCTATTCTCTCGCTTTTATACGTTATTTTACACTGCTGTCACCCGGCAACTGCCCGGGCACGTACATCCCCTTTGTACCGAAAAGCTCTACCGCAGGCCGCTGTTCTGTCCGGCCTTTTCCTCACGGAGGACTTCCCGGATATCACGTTCCCTTTCCAACCACAGGGGCCGGCACATTTGCTCAATACGGGAGACTGTTCTCTCGCCAATTAACTCTGTTAAATCCCCGGCTAAGAAAAGATTTGTGGTAATGATAGTGGGAAGTTCGTGATTTAAACGGTAATTAATGATGTTATAAATTTTATTCCTGGTCCACTCCGTATAACTGTGCGCGCCCAGGTCATCCATGATTAACAACGGCACCTCACAGGCCGACTCCACCAGGCTGTATTCCGTATATTGACTGGCATGGCTGTAACTGGCTTTAATTTTCTCCAATAAATCGGGAACCACCACAAACAATACTGCTTGATCGGAATGCTGTAAAACGTAATTGGCGATACAGCAGGCCAGGAAGGTTTTGCCGGACCCAACCTGCCCCTGGATCAGCAGTCCTTCCCTGGCAGCCCCTTTTACAAAATCCCTGGCAAACTCCTGGGCATACTGGTAGGTTTTTTGGGCAATTTCAAGATATGTGCGCTTCGATAAGGGTTCCTTAATGACGGAAGAATAATATTTAAAGTTAAAATTAGTAAAGGAGTGATTAAACATGGCCTTTGGGATTTGACAGTTCTTAAATTTTATTTCCAACAACTTGCGTTTTACACAAGCGCAGGGAACTGCAAATTCCCCTTCCATATATATGCCGCGATCGTTGCATTTTTTGCATTCCGCTTTTTTTATGGATTGAGTCCCGTTGCCGGCACTCCTGTTACTGTTTTTTAGATTCGTTAAAACCGTCTCAGGATCAAAGAAATCCATTTTATATCCTCCAAGCAACCTTTTAAAGATAGTTTACCAGACCGGGACAAGTTTTTTAACCCAATTTGGGTATAAGGGATGATATTTTGTGTTAAACCATTAAGAGGTTCTGTCACAAGCTGAGAAAAATAGTTTGTTCCGGCAAAAAATGTGATTATGGTTTTCAAAAACGCCAGTTAGGACTATAATGAGACATAGTACGACGTAAGGAGAAATAATCATGCTGGCGTCTTGGGTTTGGGTTTTAGTGACTATGTTTTTTTTGCTTGGCATAAAGTTATACCGCCCGCCAAAAAGTACACTGCCGTCTTTATTGATGGCCTGGTCTTCGTCCCTTTTCATTGTTTCACTGGTGCTTTTTCTGGATGGTCTGTTTCTGGGGTCCACCGTTCTTTCCTGGGAACCCATGGTTTTATCGCTGGGTGTACTTGTTTTTTGTCTTCCTTTGTACTGCAGGTACCGGCAGCTTAAAACCAGCCAGGAAAAAAAGAGTGATAAAGGTTCCAAGGCCCGGGCCTGTTAAAATAGCTGTGGAGGTGCTCTCTTGAGCGAAATCGATGTACAATTTACCTGCCCTGACTGTGATAAAACCTTTTCCATTGGCCCCGATGATATTTTAGAAAAGGATTCTGTCGCCTGTCCCCATTGCAGCTGCATGCTGCCCGAAGAGGAATTGCGATATCTAAAGATTGCCATTAATTATATGAAAGAAAAAAAGACGCATTAGGTTGTCTGTTAAATTAACCTTCATCTATTTCCTGGAAGGAGGTCCTGATTATGGAAAAAAATCTGGTGGACAGCCATATCCACGTAACGATGCTCCCCTACGAAGGCCTGCAGGCAATGGCAGAGGGTGGCGTTAAAAAAGTCATCACCTGTGCCATTGTGTTGGCCGCCCAACATGCCGAAAGCTATTTTGACCACTTCCGGCTGATCACGGGTTTCTACAGAAAAAATGCGGCAGCCCTGGGCATTCAATTGTACAGCGCCATCGGTGTTCATCCGGCGGGCATTCCCCATGACTGGACCAGGGTGGTCAATGCCCTGCCGGACTTTCTTAAGACGGATGGGGTGGTGGGAATGGGAGAAGTGGGTATGAACCAGGGCTCTCAGTTGGAGCAGGATGTCTTAAAGGCTCAGCTGGAAATAGCCCGGGATTGCCAGGTACCAATCATCGTTCATATTCCCTTTGAAAACAGACTCCCTATTATGGACCTGACCCTGCGCATCGCCGGGCAGGTGGCAATCCCCCCGCATTTACTGGTAATCGACCATGCCAACCTCGACATAATTGAGCAGATCAACCAGTTCGGGGCTGTGCCGGCTATTACTGTACGTACGAGAAACGTTACCCTGGAAGTTCTGTCCGACAATATTGACCGGTTTTCCAACGGCATGTTAAACAGTGATTTCAGCAACCTGTTCCCCAATGATCCCACCGGCGTGATAAAAGCCTTTCATCATTTAAGAAATCTTGGCATTGATGAGGAAATAATCGATCATCTGACCTGTAAAAGAGCAGAGTCCGTCTTTCAAATTTAAGGCGGTGTGAAAAAAACGAAAGAGAAAGGCTATACTTTCATGGCAGAAGTATAGCCTTTCTCTTTCGTCATTTTTTAATCTACCCACATAATAGATTAAGCGCAGAAATAATCGTTACGCTCATGGCAATAAAGAGACTTAAATAACTTATCCTCTTGTTCTCAATGCTGGACAATTTTAAATGGATGATATCATAGGCACGACTTTCTTTATGCTTAATAATCCGCAGCATTTGACTGGATGAATTCATCGAGTTGGTAATATCGGAAAAGATCGTGATATTTTGATATTCCAACACTTCCTGTTCAAATTGCCTAAGGTCACCGGAAATCTCCATTATCTCCTGTAGTTTTTCTTCCCACTTGGATTTCCAGCCAAATATGCCGGTGTAGTACCCTTGAATGGCATTGAGAACATCTTCGATTCTCTTTTCAATCTGCCGGCCTTCATTAAATAGTTCACAGATCCAGATGTTGTCTATATCAATGGGCTTATCTTTATACTGCAGCAGCACATCCTTCAGGTCGGTGTATTCGGATATAAACCTGAAAGAATCAAATTTATCCCAATCAATGCTGTTACAATCTATGCTGTTTGTAATTTTTCTTGCCCTTTCCAATCCTTTGAGCAAAGCCTGTCCTTTACGGTACAAAGAAACACACCTCCATACTTACAATGATTATGAAAGTTTTCCAACCACCCTTTCGGCGGGGGGCTTCCCGGCGGGAAAGTTAAAACAGGGGGCAGGCGTTACCCCCACTCCCCTGTTTTAATAACCCAAATCAAGTTATTGTTTATTTGTTACTTGTTACACTTGTGATCTTCCAAGCTTCCGGATCCATCACCCATCGCTTCATGCCGTTCGGGCAAAGGGCTTTGTCCCGGATCTGCCCTTCCTTGACCATGTCGCTGTCGGGACCGGCGCCAAGCACAATGCGATAGGCGAGGTCAGGATTGCCAAATTTGCCGTTAATGGCTAATTTTATAGAATCCCAACCAGTGCCACTATGTCCGGCGCCGACCATCAGCACGTTGACACCGTCAGCGACAGCTACTTTATTCATATAAGGATGCGTAGCTTCAGTTCTATTATAATCCGGTTCAACAGTTTTTAAGAGGTTGAGGTTTATATAGTATGAAATTTTTATTTAAAAATTAAACTACGGTCTCTTACGAGACAGCTATAATTCATCCCAATCTTCATTAGGAATCACTAGTTGTGATTTTGTATTTAAATATCTTTTTTTGGATATTTCCAAGAACATGCGAATCACTCGTTGTTGCTGTTTAGCAAATATCAACGGCTTTCCCAAACATGCAAAACACCCGCAGTCAATAACTGCGGGTGTTTAAAATTACTCTGGCGACGACCTACTCTCCCAGGGGCTTGCGCCCCGAGTACCATCGGCCCTGGAGGGCTTAACTGCTGTGTTCGGGATGGGAACAGGTGTACCCCCTCCGGTATCGCCACCAGAAAATCTTATGCTTTTGGGTAATTCTTTGGGGTCTAGCCGTCAGCCGTCGGCCATCGGCCTTCAGCTTTTTAGGCTTTTCCCTTTAGCAAACTTTGCATTCCCTGAAAACTGAACAGCTCTTAAGTAAGGTCGTATCTTAAGGAGAAATGATGGTGTTTAGCTCTCA
>JBFMCH010000108.1:0-81613 GCA_040754595.1 Bacillota bacterium | reverse complement strand
TTAAATTAGCACTCCCTATCTGATGATAGGTATTTATTTCTACAAATATCTCTATTTTCCTTCCTGTTATGCTAAAAATATCTATTTTTGGTTATTATTGTTTGGAGTTTTTCAACAGTCTCCTAGATCTTAGTTGACATAGTGCATGTTCTGTTTGCAAAGATGCTTAGTTGGATTTATGTGTTGGGAAGGTGAGGTTAATGGCAGACTTAACACCCTTGTTTAACGTAAGGTCCGTAGCCATTATCGGGGCGTCTAACAAGCCGGGAAAAATTGGCAATGTAATTGTTAAAAACGTTATTGAAAGCGGGTTTGCCGGTAAGATTTTTCCCATTAATCCAAAGGAAACAGTAATTGAAGGACTAACCTGTTACAGCAGTGTCAGCCAGGCACCGGACAAGATCGATTTGGCCGTCGTCTGTGTGCCGGCTAAATTCTGCCCGGATGTGATGGATGAGTGCGGCAAGACGGGGACCAAGTATGCCGTGGTAATTACGGCGGGTTTTAAAGAAGTGGGTCCGGAGGGGCTGGAATTAGAGAAAAAGCTGCTCTTTATCTGCAAGAAATACGGCATTCACATGGTGGGTCCCAACTGTGTAGGAATCATGGACACCCATATTCCCTTAAACACCTCCTTTGCCGCCGGATTCCCCCTCAAGGGAGACATCGCCTTTATTTCTCAAAGCGGGGCTATGCTGGTTTCCATCATGGACTGGTCCCGGTCCATCGGCCTTGGCTTCAGCCGGGTCATCAGCCTGGGAAACAAAGCAGACCTGAACGAGGCGGATTTTATCGCCGCCATGGCCGACGACCCGCTCACCAAAGTAATTCTCTGCTATATTGAAGATGTACATAACGGCAGGTATTTTCTGGATGTGGCCAGCCAGGCCACCAAGAAAAAACCGGTCATTGTTCTAAAATCCGGTACCAGTCAAGCCGGCGCCCAGGCCGCCTCCTCCCATACCGGCGCCCTGGCGGGCAGCGACCTGGCCTATGAAACGGCCTTTACCCATGCAGGCATTCTGCGGGCCCATACCATGACGGAATTGTTTGACCTTGCCACCTGCTTTTCCTACCAGCCCCTGCCCAAGGGGGACCGGGTGGCCATTGTCACCAATGCCGGGGGACCCGGCATTGTGGCCTCGGATGCCATTGAAAATGCCGGCTTGACCATGGCGCGCTTTGAAAAGGATACACTGGATGCCCTGCGGGCCAATCTTCCTGCGGTAGCCAATATTTATAATCCCGTTGACGTGATCGGCGATGCCGGGGCGGACCGTTACGCCTTTGCCCTGGAAGCGGTCATAAAGGACCCCCACGTGGACAGTGTGGTTGTTCTGGTCTGCCCCACCGCCGTCACCGACCCTGTAAGTATTGCTCTAAAGATTATCGAACTGCATGAGAAATATCCTGATAAACCGCTTTTAACAGCCTATATGGGCGGGGTTGCCTTAGCCGAAGGGGTTAAGATTCTGAATCAGGCAAAAATTCCTGTCTTTACCTTCCCGGAATCGGCCATTCAGTCCATTGCCGGCATGGTAAATTACGTGCGCCGGGCGGACACTCCTGTGGGGGGAGAAGAAATCCTTTTTGACGATATCAACCCCAATAAAGTCAAAGCCATCTTCTATGACGTGATCCGTGACCGCCGCAGCGTTCTGCTGGGCAGCGAAGCTGCCGCCGTGGCCGAAGCCTACGGCATTTCCACCGCCCCGGTGAGGCTTGCCATTTCACCGGATGAAGCGGTTGCCCTGGCTGAATCCACGGGGTACCCGGTGGTGCTGAAAGTGGCCTCCCCGAAAATCATGCACAAAACCGATGTGGGCGGGGTCAAGATTGGTTTGAACAGCGCTGAAGAGGTCCGCAACGGGTTCATCGAGATTATGGAAAATGTGCAGCGCTATTTGCCCGATGTCGTACCCTACGGCATTGAAGTCAGCAAGATGATGCCAAAGGGTATCGAACTGATTGTCGGTATGACACGGGACATGCAGTTTGGGCCTTTGATCGCCTTTGGTCTGGGCGGCATTTATGTAAACCTCTTGAAGGACGTTTCCTTCCGCCTGGCCAAAGGAATTACCCACACCGAAATTGCCGCCATGATTGAGGAGACCAAGGCTTCTACCCTGCTGCGGGGCTACCGCGGGGATAAACCCGCCGATATGATGAGCATCATTGATATGGTGGCCAGGGCGGCCAAGTTAATTTTAGACTTTGAAGAAATCAGTGAATTGGATATCAACCCGGTATTCGCCTATCCCGACGGATACTCGGCCCTGGATATTAAAATTACCATCAAGCTGTAAGGCATTCCTTTAAATACTTTAAATAGGTGAGGTGTTACCAGTGAAAAACCTGTACATTATGGGTTCCGCAGGCAGTGGTAAAACAGCCATGGCAGTAGGATTGGCCTTAAAATTCAAACAGGAAGGACGTAAAGTGGCTTATTTTAAGCCGGTGGGAACCTCCGCCGCGGCCGGCAAAGCGGATGAAGATGCAATATTGATGAAAGAATTATTAACCATGGAAGCATCCCTTGAAGTCATCGTGCCAACCATGGCCAGTCCCTTTTACCTGTCCCGGGGCAACCGTTCTGCCGAAATGCTGGAGACCATCAAGAAAGCCTATCAAGAAGTTTCCCGTAATACTGATCTGGTGATCATTGACAGTGCAATTTTTCCGTATATTATGGGTACCATTGGCCTGGATGCACCTTCCCTGGCGCTGGAACTTAACGCCAGCGCGCTCTATTTAATCAATGCAAAAAATGACTACAGCCTGGATCAAGCCATATTTTTTAACCAATACATTCAATACAAGGGCGTACCGGTACTGGGCAATATCTTCACCCACGTGCCCAGGCCCATACAAGCCAAAATTGAAGGGGTCTACAAGCCCCTGTTAGACAACCTTGGTTTCCGCACCCTGGGGATCGTTCCCAAAGTAAGAGAGTTGTCTGCCCCTTCGGTTGCCCAGGTTTACGAGCTGCTGGGCGGGGAACTGTTGACCGGGGAGCAAAACCTGGATCTGCTGGTGGAAGACATTATGGTGGGTGCCATGACCATCGAAAGCGCCCTTGGTTATATGCGGCGCTCCAACAACAAAATCTTCATTATCGGCGGCGACCGGGCGGACATGGCCCTGGCAGCCCTGGAAACCAGCACCTCTGCCATCATCCTGACGGGCGGTCTTTACCCCGATGTAAAGGTTATCAGCCGGGCCATAGAAAAGGGTGTGCCGGTACTGATGGTCCATTACGATACGTACACTGCCATTGAGAAACTGAGCGAACTCTCCGGCCGGATTACCGCCAATAATAAAGAAAGTATCAGCAAAGCCGTTGAAAATGCGGAACGTTATTGTGACTGGAAAGGCATTTTAAACAGCCTTGTGTAAACCAAAAGGGATGGTGAGTCAACTCACCATCCCTTTTGGTTTCGGGGTCCGACCCCTTTTGGCATCTTTTGGAAAACAGAAAAACCGGAGAAATTCTCCGGTTGATCAACCGACTGATTACTTTCTCAGTTCATTTCTACCCTGTTGAATCTCATGTAACATTTTGCCCAGTTTTTCTTCCAGGGACTGTAGAATTTCATCGGCGTATTCCCGGGCACCCTGGCGAATTTGGGCAGACACCTCTTCCGACTTTTTAATGGTCTCCTGGGCTATTTTCTCTGCTTTCTTTACAATTTCGTGATCTTCGGCCCTTTGCTCAATTTCACGGGCCACATCCTCCAACATCCGTTGGGCTTCTTTTTTGGATTCAGAGAGTACCTTATCCCTTTCCTTCACCAGCCATTTTGCCTGGCGAACTTCTTCGGGAAGGGAGGTGCGAATGCGGTCCAGGTAGTCCAGAACCCTGTTCTCATCTACCATGATCCGCTTGGTCATCGGCACCTTGGGGCTCTCCTCAATGAGTTCCTCCAGCTCATTCAGGATATTAAAGAGCTCCACTTTTTTTATCCCTCCTTGGTTATTTACCATAGCCAAACTTTTCTTTTAACTTTACAGCCACCAGATCCGGTACCATCGCGCTCAGGCAGCCGTCATAGGATGCCACTTCCTTCACCGTGGATGAACTGATGAATGAGTATTCCGCCCGGGTCATCAGGTAGACCGTTTCCAACTGCGGCGCCAATTTCTTGTTGGTGAGGGCAAATACAAATTCACTCTCAAAATCGGTGATGGCCCTCAGTCCCCGAACAATGGCATTAGCCCCTTGTTTTAGGGCATAATTAACCGTCAAACCGTCATAGGAGTCCACGATAATATTGGGATATTTCTCTAACACAGATTCCAGTATTTGAACCCGCTCGTCCACCGTAAAAAGGGGTTTGATTTTTTGTGGGTTCCTGGCCACTGCTACAATCAGTCGATCAAAGAATCCGGCAGATCGTTCGATAATATCCAGGTGCCCGTTGGTCACGGGATCGAAACTACCGGGATAAATACCAATTCGCATTGTTTTTCCCCCTCAGGTGTCGAACCTGTAAAATGTCAGCGCTGTATCTCCATACCGCTCCCGCCGGTAGGCCTTCAAACTTCCCACCTGGTCCGGCGGCAGGTCTGCCCGATCGCTTTCCACCACCAGTGTGCCGCACCTAGTAAGGAGTTCCTGTTCCAATACCTTTTCCATGGTGGGTTCCTCAAACCCTTTTTTATAGGGAGGGTCAATAAAGATTAGATCAAAGGATTCCTTTTTTTTGCCCAGCACCTGGAGCGCCTTTACAACATCCAGGGCGAGGATTTCCGCCTGATCCAACAACCCACACAGTCTCAGGTTGTCGTGAATGATCCTGGCGGTATTGCGGTCCTTCTCCACCAGCACGGCTTTCTCCGCGCCACGGCTGAGGGCTTCGATTCCCACAGCGCCGGTGCCGCTGAACAAATCTAAAAAACGGCTGCCCGCTACCAGGGATGACAGAATATTGAAGAGGGCCTCCCGGACCCTGTCAGCAGTAGGTCTGGTGGACATCCCCCTGGGGCTTTTTAAATTTCTTCCCCTGGCGGACCCGGCTATGATGCGCAATCCCTGAGATTCCTTTCCTTAATTGGTCTCTGTTGCCTTAACTTTCCTTATTATAGCATACCACGTGAAAAAAATCGATTTTTTTACATTTGACACAGGTTTTGTATAAATTGCCCCTGGAAAGAACAGGATATAGTCGATGTCTTTTCCACCTCATTTACCAATAAAAGGGGAGGTTTGTTCAGTGGATCTTAAGTTTTTCAAGAACAACCATATAAGCGTCGACCTGGCGGTGGAGGCCCGTGAAATTGTACGGGGGCAAACGGGCCAGGAAATTCCGGGGTGTATCATGGACAAAGAAACCTATGATAACGCTACGGTAACCATTGTGCGCATCGTGGAAAAATATGCGGAAGAAATTATGGGCAAACCCCAGGGAACCTATGTGACCATTGAAGCCCCGGTGATCCGGGAGAACAACCGGCAGGCCCACCAGGATGTGGCGGAGGTTCTCGGCAAGCAGTTGGCCGCCCTGTTTAATCTGCCGGAACACGCCAATGTGCTGGTGGTCGGCCTGGGCAACTGGAACGCCACGCCGGATGCCCTGGGACCCAAGGTGGTTGGCATGACCCTGGTAACCCGGCATATGTATAATTACGCGCCTCAGGAGATCCGGGGCGGTATGCGTTCGGTCAGCGCCCTGTCCCCGGGTGTCCTTGGTTTGACAGGAATTGAGACCGCTGAGATCATCAAGGGAGTGGTGGACAAGATCCAACCCGAATTGGTCGTTGCGGTGGACGCCCTGGCTTCCCGGTCGGTGGAACGCATCGGCACCACCATCCAACTGGCGGATACCGGTATCGCACCCGGTTCAGGGGTAGGAAACAAGCGGGCCGGTATCAACAAAGAGTCCATGGGTGTGCCTGTCATCGCCATCGGGGTTCCCACCGTTGTGCCGGCCGCCATTATCGCCGGTGAAACTTTAGACCGCCTGTTGGAGCAAACCAAAAACAATCCTCAATTACAGGCGATTTATCAAAACATGAATTCCGATGCTTTTCAGCCCATTGTCAACGCCGTCTTGCAGCCCTATACCTCCGGGCAGCTGATGGTCACGCCTAAGGAAATCGACGCGTTGATTCAGAATACGGCCAAAATCATTGCCGGAGGTATTTCTTTGGCCCTGCACCCGTCGATCAGCGCGGAAGAATACAGTCTCTATTTACATTGATACTTAAACTCCCGGGTTAAATTGGACCTCATTGCCGTGATCGGTTTTCGTCAGTGTATCTGCACCGGTGGTGGGCTGGGTCAAGCCGACCTTATTGCCCTCGTCCACAAAACCGATTTCCTGCCCCACCTCAAACCGGAGGCCGTCATTGGCCCTTTGTCTTAACAGGGGATCCTTTTCATTTTTGTTGTTTGGCATTTGTCATCACTCCTCGAACATATTGTTTGTTCAGGACTATCTGACATACCAAGCAAATTCTAACAGAAAGGCGTGGCTTCGCTGCCACGCCTTAACTTATATCACTGTATTTGACGAAATCGGGAAAACGCCGGGCGAACTGCTCAAAAAGCTGCTTGTTTTGCGACTGCCGCAAATCGGGATCATCCTTCAGCAGCAGTTCGGCTTCTTTCCTGGCTTGTTCAATTTCCCGGCTGTCCCGCACCAGATTGGCCATTTTGAAATCGGGCAGCCCGGACTGCCGGGTGCCGAAAAATTCACCGGGACCCCGGAGTTTCAGGTCTTCCTCCGCCAGCGCAAAACCGTCCTGGGTGCGGCACATGGCGGCCAGTCGCTCTTTCGCCTCTTTGGTGGCGGGATCTCCGACCATGATGCAGTAGGACTGGTGGCTTCCCCGGCCCACCCTGCCCCGCAGCTGGTGCAGTTGGGCCAGGCCAAATCTCTGGGCGTCCCAGATGACCATCACCGTGGCGTTGGGCACATCCACCCCCACCTCGATGACGGTAGTGGAAATCAATACATCGATGTCACCCCGGCGAAACCCGTCCATGACGGTTTCCTTGTCCGCAGACTTCATCCTGCCATGCAGCAGCCCGACGGTATAGCCCGGCAGCGCTTTTTTGAGCCTTTCATACAAATCAATGGCCGCCTGGGTATCTATTTTCTCGGATTCCTCCACCAGGGGGCACACCACATAGGCCTGGCGGCCCTGGTCCGCCTGCTGTTTGATCAGTCCCACGGCCTTGCCCGCCTGGGCCAGGCTGAGCAGGTGGGTTTTGATGCTTTGCCTGCCCGGCGGCATGGTATCAATCACGGACACATCCAGATCGCCATACAGGGTTAGAGCCAGGGTCCGGGGAATGGGCGTGGCGGTCATCACCAGCACATCCGGCGTAACGCCTTTGTCCTGCAGGGCTGCCCGCTGGCGAACACCAAAACGGTGCTGTTCATCCACAACCACCAGGGCAAGGTTCTTAAATTCAACTTCCCCCTGAATAAGGGCATGGGTGCCGATGACGACCTGCATCTCTCCGCCGGCCACTGCTTCCAACACCTGTTTCCTGCCCCGCCGGGTGCTGCCCGTCAGCAGCGCCACCTGAATGCCCAGGGGTGCCAGAAGATCCATAATGCTTCTGGCGTGCTGTTCAGCCAGCAGTTCGGTGGGCGCCATCAGGGCGCTCTGCAGGCCGGAACCGGCGGCCTTGCACAGGGCCAGAGCCGCCACCACGGTTTTACCCGCTCCCACATCCCCCTGCAGCAGGCGGTTCATGGGGTAGGGACCCAGCAGATCCGATTCGATCTCCTGCCAGACCCTTTGCTGGGCAGCGGTTAACCGGAACGGAAGATTATTTAAAAGCAACCCGCTCAAGGTTTCCTCCACATATGTATGGTTCTTGGCTTTGCGGGTGTTGCGGCTCCTTTGCAAACCCAATCCCAATTGGAACAGGAACAGTTCTTCCAGAATAAATCTTTTCCTGGCCCTTTCACAGGAAGACTGACTTTGGGGAAAGTGAATCTCCTGCAGAGCCTCCGGCAGGCAGGGCAGGTTATGGCGGTCCAACAGGCTGTCGGGCAAAAATTCCTGCACCCGGGGGCCCACCTGATCCAGAGTTGCTTTCAGGGCGGTTCGCAGGAAACGCTGGCTGATGCTTTCGGCTAAGGGGTAAATGGGCACAATTCTGCCGCTGTGCAGCCCTTCATCTCCCTCTAAACATTCATGATCGGTGACCTGTACCTGCAACACCCCGAAACCCCTCTCCACTTTGCCGGTGATGAGAAGCTTTTTGCCGGGTGGGTACTGTCTTCGAATATAGGGCTGGTTGAACCACACGGCATAAAAGGTGCCGCCGCCTTCTTGAAGGGCCAGTTTGGTAATGGTTAAACCCCGCCGGGGCTTTGTTTCCTGGCTGGCGATCACCGTTCCCTTCACGGTGGCAATCTCCCCGTGGGCAAAGGTATGGACCGGGCGTATCATGCTTCTGTCCTGGTATTCCCTGGGAAAATGATAGAGCAGGTCCCAAATCGAAAAGATGCCCAATCGTTCTAGCTGTTTGGCCCTCTGGGGACCTACTCCTTTAAGGAACTGTACCGGTTTGCTCAAGTCGATCATGGACAATCACCAGTTTCAAAACATATGTTCCATTATAGCATGGGCTCAATTTCCATGGGTAGCAAGAATTCATAAATTTTCGTTTGATTTTAGTTTTATTTGTGGTATACTAACCTAGTGAGATTATTGCAAAGTGATTTATGACATCGGTATTGTGTCATTAAAGGAGGTGTAACAATGGCCAAGTGCGCGATTTGTGACAAAGGCGTTACCGTTGGCATTAAGTTAAGCCACTCCCACATCCGGACCAAGCGGACCTGGAACCCCAACTTACAAAGGGTAAAAGCCATCGTAGACGGTTCCCCCAAGCGGATTATGGTTTGCACCCGTTGCCTCCGGAGTGGAAAAGTTCAGCGGGCAATCTAGTTACACTCCTTCTTAATAAACAAGTCCTTTAAACGGCCTCTGGCCGTTTTTGTTTTTTACGCAGGGTCTGCCCCTCGACGGCACCATAGTAAAGCACCCGAAGATTTTACTCCCGGGTGCTTTACTGTTTTATTTAAAAAGCTTTCATTAGATTGGCCATTTCAATGGCGGTGTTGGCGGCTTCCCAACCCTTATTGCCGGCTTTGGTACCGGCCCGCTCAATGGCCTGTTCAATGGTGTCCACGGTAAGAATGCCAAAGATGACGGGTAAATTAGCGTCCAATCCCACCTTGGCGACCCCTTTGGAAACCTCGGCTGCTACATAGTCAAAGTGCGGTGTGGCGCCCCGGATGATGGCTCCCAGGCAGATCACCCCGTTATAACGGCCAAGACCGGCCATTTTTTTGGCCACCAGCGGAATTTCAAAGGCGCCGGGAACCCAGGCAATGTCAACGTCCTGCTCCTCTACCCCGTGGCGTTTCAATGCATCCAGGGCACCGCTCAATAATTTGTTGGTGATGAATTCATTAAAACGTCCTACCACGATGCCAAATTTTAATCCTTGTCCCAGCAAATGACCTTCAAAGACTCTATGCATAAATTTGCCCCCCTGTAAGTATTAAATTTCATTACTCGTTTACCGGTTTTTTGGCCCCTTCATCCATGGTCAGCAGGTGTCCTAGTTTGCATTTCTTGGTGCTCAGGTACTTTTCGTTGGTTGTGCCGGCAGGGATTTCAATGGGCACCCGGTCCACCACTTCCAGACCGTACCCTTCTAGCCCCGCAATCTTGCGGGGGTTATTGGTCAGCAGCCGGATTTTGCTGAGGCCCAGGTCGGCCAAAATCTGGGCGCCGATGCCGTAGTCCCTGAGGTCCGCCGGGAAACCCAGAGCCAGGTTGGCTTCCACGGTATCGGCCCCCATATCCTGCAGCTTATAGGCTTTAATCTTATTCATCAGACCAATGCCCCGGCCCTCCTGCCTCATGTACAGGAGCACACCCACGCCTTCCTTCTCAATGGTCTGCATGGCCCGGGCCAACTGGTCCCCGCAGTCACAGCGGCAGGAACCAAAGACATCGCCGGTCAGGCACTCGGAGTGTACCCGCACCAGTGGAGCCTCAACGCTGGAAAGGTCCCCTTTCACCAGGGCGATATGTCCTTTGCCGTCAATCAAACTTTCATAACCCACAGCGGTAAATTCACCGTATTTGGTGGGCATTTTGGCCGTTTCAACTCTTTTTACAAATTTTTCATGATGACGGCGGTATTTAATAAGATCTGCAATGGTGACTAATTTCAGGTTGTGGGCCTTGCAAAACTCGATCAGCTCGGGCACCCTGGCCATGGTGCCGTCGTCCTTCATGATTTCACAGATAACACCGGCGGATTTCAAACCGGCCAGCCTGGCCAGATCCACTGCAGCCTCGGTATGGCCGGATCTTACCAGCACCCCGCCCTCTTTGGCCCGCAGGGGGAAGATATGTCCCGGGCGGCGCAAATCTTCGGGTTTGGTCCGGGGGTCCAATATTTTCTGGATAGTAAAGGCCCTTTCCACAGCCGAAATACCGGTGGTGCACTCCTTAGCGTCCACTGACACGGTAAAGGCAGTGCCATGGGGGTCGGTGTTGTTGGTCACCATGGCAGGCAAGTTTAATTCATCCAGCCGCTCGCCGTAAATCGGCATGCAGATTAATCCACGGCCATGGATGGCCATGAAGTTGATGGCTTCTGTGGTGGCCTTTTCCGCGGCCATCACCAGGTCGCCCTCGTTCTCCCTGTCCTCATCGTCCACCACAACGATGATTTTGCCGGCTCGAATATCTTCAATGGCCTCTTCTATGGAGTTAAACTTGAATGTCATGTCCCGTTCCTCCTTATAAAAATCCGTTGGCGGATAAGAATTCCAGGTTCAGCTTGCTGTTTTTGTTCGGCTGCTCCTCCCTGCCCTGCAGCAGGCGCTCGATGTACTTGCCCAGAATATCGGCCTCCAGATTCACGGTTTCCCCGATTTTTTTGCTTCCCAGCACGGTGGCATGGGCGGTGTGGGGAATGAGAGAAACCTGAAACTTATCCTGATCAAAGTCCACTACCGTCAGGCTGGTGCCGTCGATGGCCACCGAGCCCTTTTTAATGATGTATTTCATAACCTGGGGGGGCGCCTGAACGGTGACCACCGTGGCAATATCATACTTCTCCAATGCGGCGATGGTTCCCACCCCGTCCACGTGGCCGGATACCAGGTGGCCGCCCAACCGGTCACCCAGCCGCAGAGCCCGCTCCAAATTAACTTTGCTGCCCGGTCTGAGGTCCCTTAAATTGGTCTTAGCCAGGGTTTCTGCCATGACATACGCTGTGAAGGCCCCTTCCCCAAAGGTGGTAACGGTCAGGCAAACGCCGTTTACCGCAATGCTGTCGCCAATCCTCACATCTTCCAGGACCCTGGAACCAAGGATGTGCAGTTTGGCCGAATCCGGGCCCTTGGATATGCCCCTGATGGTGCCGATTTCCTCAACTATTCCGGTAAAGATATTCTGCCACCCCTTTCTGAGGTATATCCTGTGACGAAAATGTCTTCTCCCAACTTCTCGATGGACAAATCATATAATTTGATTGCATCCTGCAGAGAGGCGATGCCTTCTCCCCTGACCGGTCCCGGCGCCCCGTCCCCGCCGATGATTTTGGGTGCCATGAACCAGGCCACCTTATCCACGATGCCGGCGGTCAGGGCTGCGCCGTTGACCTGGCCGCCCCCCTCGATCAACACGCTGGTGATTTGTTTCTCACCCAGCATTTCCATCAATTTAACAAGATCGACCCGGGGGCCTTCCCCGGGAACCACCAGCACTTCCGCTCCGGCAGCCATTAAACCGGCCCGGCGTTCCGCCGGAGCCGCCCCGGTGGTGGCGATAATTGTATGGGCGGCGGACAGCTGGGTCAGCACCTTCGACGCGGTCGGGGTGCGGGCGCTGCTGTCGACAATAATCCGAATGGGATCCTTTCCCCGGCCCTCGGGCAGCCGGGCGGTAAGGGAAGGGTCATCTGCCAGAACGGTGTTGACGCCCACCAGGATGGCATCGTAACTGTCCCGTAAGCGGTGCCCGAATTCCCTGGCTGCTTCGCCGGTAATCCATTTGGATTCCCCGCTGGCGGTGGCAATTTTGCCGTCCAGGCTGGTGGCGGCCTTCAGCACCACAAAGGGCCGCCTGCTGGTGATATACTTAATAAAGACTTCATTCAACTGAACGGCTTCCTCTTCCAGGACGCCGGATGTAACTTCCACGCCTGCTTCCCGTAAGATAGTCAATCCCTTGCCGGCCACCAGGGGATTGGGGTCGGTCATGGCCGCCACCACTTTTTTTACCCCGGCTTTTAGCAGCGCCTCGGTGCAGGGACCGGTCCTGCCGTGATGGCAGCAGGGTTCCAGCGTTACATAGGCGGTGGCGCCCCTGGCCTTTTCCCCGGCATCCGCCAGCGCCACCACTTCGGCGTGGGCGCCGCCTGCTTTGGCATGAAACCCCTTCCCTACCACTTCACCGTCCTTCACCAGAACGGCCCCCACCATGGGGTTGGGACTGGTACGTCCCCTGGCTTTGGCCGCCAGCTCAAGGGCCATCTGCATGTAATGTCTGTCCTGATCCACTGACTTCATCTCCCGAACGAAAAAAAGTAAAACCCTGGAAAACCCCAGGGTAAAAGGCAAAAGGATAAAGACCCAACAAAAAAGACATTTTTTTTGCCGGGTTGATCTTACCTTCTCCCATCCAGACTTTCACTGTCGGCTCCGGCTTTTCACCGGATCTGCCCCTAGGGGGCTCGCGGGCTCGGCCCAGGCCATACCGCCGGTAAGGAATTACACCTATCCCTGAAGGTCCTGCTTATTTAACTAAGTCCATTATATTCCTCTGTTTGTTCGTATGTCAATCTTCAAATAAATTGACAAACAATTGCCACAAATCGAACCGGCACCTTTAGTGTCACCACTTTTTTTGAAAAAATGTAGTGACACTAAAACCCCGGTCGTGGTTCCTGGAAAGCCTCGCTTCTGTTAGCGGGGCTATTTATTTGGGTTGGATAAAGTTGTCAGGGGGATGGTGAATTTCTTTCTGTTACGGCCGGAACGAGAAAGAGTTGACCACCGAATACAAATACAATGACATTATTCTCTGGGATCAAGCCGGCGAAAACGTCATTACACTGCAGATGGATAAAGAAAAGATTATCGCTATCAAAGTGCTCCCCGTAAATAAAATCTGGTAAGTGCTAAAAGGTCCACCCCGTACAAAGGGTGGACCTTTTTAATCCTTAACCTGGGGACAGTTTACCGTCATGTCCGGGACTATCTGGAACAACCTTCTTTGCAGTGGGCTACTTCCCGCAGCATCCAGTGTTTGGTAAACATATGCTTCACCTCCGGTGACAGTTTATTTTTCCTCCTTGAGGTAATTATATGGTATAAACCTTACATTATGAATAACGAAATCTTATATTTGTCTTACAATGTATTTCCTAAAGAGTAAAAAACCACAAATCAAAATAATCTGTGGTTTTTTACTTTTATTTAAGCAGTTCCCTGGTCTCTCTGGCAATCATTAATTCCTCATTGGTGGGAACCACCATGGCTGCAAAGGGAGCGCCGGGTTTGCTGAGGATGACTTCCTTGCCGCGGCTGTTGTTTTTCTCCTCGTCAATTTGCAGGCCGGTATAGGCTAAGCCCTTTAATACCCTATCTCTCATATCCTTGGAGTTTTCGCCGATGCCGCCGGTGAAGACCACTGCATCAAGACCGCCCAGGGCAGCGGTATAAGCACCGATGTATTTGATGATGCTATAGGCAAACATGCTTAAGGCCAGTTCGGCTCTTTTATTGCCTTGTTCGGCGGCTTGTTCTAAATCTCTGAAATCGCTGCTGAGGCCAGATACGCCCAGTATACCGCTCTTCTTGTTTAAAACATCGTTAACTTCACCCACACTCAGGTTTTCCTTCTCCATTAAGAAGGGGACAATGGCCGGGTCGATATCCCCGGTGCGGGTTCCCATGGGCAGGCCCGGCAGGGGCGTAAAGCCCATGGTGGTATCAATGGAAACACCGTTGCCCACGGCAGAAATACTGGAACCGTTGCCCAGGTGACAAACGATAATCTTTAATTCCTCAACGGATTTGCCTAAAATTTCAGCGGCCCGTCGGGATACGAACTTGTGAGAAATGCCGTGGAACCCGTACCTGCGGATTTTATACTTCTCGTAGTACTCGTAAGGGATGGCGTAGGTATAGGCATGTTTGGGCATGGTTGAATGAAAGGCGGTATCAAACACTGCCACCTGGGCTGCATGGGGCATCAATTCCTGACAGGTTTTAATACCCACAATGTTCGGCGGGTTGTGCAGAGGCGCCAGCTCAGACATCTCTTCCAACACCTTGATCAACTCTTCATCAATAACCACGGACTTGTTAAACTTTTCTCCGCCGTGTACAACCCGGTGGCCCACCGCTTTGATCTCAGAAGTGTCACTGATGGCGCCGTATTTGGCGTCGGTAACACATTTCAGAATGGATTCCAAGGCTACCTTATGATTGGGTAAGTCCTGTTCCAGGACCAGTTCTTCACCCCGATGGGACTCCTGCTTAATTCTGGAACCGACAATACCAATTCTTTCCGATAAACCCGAAAGAAGTACGGTTTCTTGCTGCATGTCCATCAGTTTGTATTTGATCGATGAGCTGCCGCAGTTAACAACTAGGATTAACAAAGGTTTTCCCCCTTTTATGTCAATACATTTGCGCCGTTTATCTTACCAGTTCGGAGATGTGTCCGTGAATCTTATAGGCGTACACGGTATCGCCGTTTCTTAAACCCACTGCGTTTCCTTCATCGGTATCTACGTGCATTTCCAGTTTATGACTATCGCCTACACGAACCAGCACGTCGCCAAAGATAATGCCTCTGGGTCCCTTGGCCCTTACATAAATCCTGTCCCCGTCCTCCAGGCCGTATTTCTCAGCATCAGAAGTATGCATATGAATGTGACGGGCGGCAATGATAGCCCCTTCTTTTAAGGTAACGGAACCTACAGGTCCCACTAAAGTAACCGAAGCAGAACCGGATAAATCACCGGAGTCCCGCAGGGGAGCCTTAATGCCTAACTTGAAACAATCGGAAATGGACAGTTCCACCTGGCTTTGCTTACGCTCGGGTCCCAGAACACGTACTTTTTCGATAACACCTTTGGGACCTACCACTGTTACAGTCTCTTCAGCGGCAAATTGACCGGGCTGGGACAGGTCCTTAAAAGGTTTCAATTCATAGCCGGCGCCAAATAAGGTGTCAACATCCTCGCGGGTGAGGTGCACATGGCGGGCAGAGATGCCCACGGTCACAGGGATCGGGATAATTTCATCCGGATTTACTTGGGTAGGGAGGTCTTGCGCATTTGTCATCTTTTCACACTTCCTTTTAGTAATTTTTAATGTAGTTTTTAACACAATAAACTTTAATTAATGACTAAAAAAGTTTAATACAACATCACAAACAAGTCCGAAAAATTCCTATAGACATTTCTTCTTTATAATATAGGTTTTGTACTTCAGAACCAAAAGAAACAGAAATATTCTTCTTTCAATTACAAAGCTTCCCTCATCGGTATGATGGTATTACCTGTATTTTGCTGGCAATCTTTTGTTACTTGTGGGATAAATAACGAGCAGAATGCAAAACAAATTGTATACACTTTTACTCAAACTGATTGTAAACAGTTTCTTGCATGTTTTCAAGTAAAATTATTGATTTGCTTTTCTGACTTTTTTCTGCTTTAGTAACACCAATTTTTTTAGTTTTTCTCACTATTACATCCCGGTAATCCTTAACTTCAAACCCGTAAAGGGTTGCCACCTCAAAGAGAAATTTTATCTTTAATGAGCGGCATAGATAAAGGTAAACATTTTTTATATACTGATAAATCATGATGGTCAAATATAGCGTTATCACCTTGAAAAAAGCCTGTATCTCTCCTTCCCCGCAAAAAATTAAAAACCCGCGAGTGCTTGATTTCAAGCATTCGCGGGTTTCTTGATTTAAAGCAAATGGTCGGGATGACAGGACTTGAACCTGCGGCCTCACGGTCCCGAACCGTGCGCTCTACCAAACTGAGCTACATCCCGAAAACGTTATTTACGGTAACAGAATATATTATGACGGATTGTTTTCCTTTTGTCAAGGATGTTTTCCGATAGGATGTTTTCTGTTAAAGGCATTGGTAAAAGAAGGACTCCGACCGTATAAGCAGCCCCCAATTGCAAAATAATAAGTTCAAGCATTTACCCTGGGGAGGGATGATTTATGGAAAAAAATGTTGGTACTGCGGATCGAATTTTGCGGGTTACCTTTGGTATCAGCTTTCTTGCCCTGGGGGTATTAAGAATTTTTGGATCCTTTTGGTCTGTTTTTTTTAGTTTGCTGGGTATTGAGGTACTGGTGGTGGCTGCCCTGGGTTACAGTCCTCTTTACCATGTTTTAGGTGTCTCAAGCCTTGAGCCGCGTCTTACTGTGGAGGAGGAGGTGGACAATTGGACGACCGGGGGGCCGGATTTGGAGAAGTAGTGGACACGTTTGCAAGTATTTTGGGAAATAATTTAAAGGGGGGTGAAGAACATCGTCAATACAAGCAATCCGGCAGAATTAAAAAACTGTATCCAAAACGCGCAAAACTGCATGATGGATATGGGAAGAATGATTGATAAGCTTCCCGCCAATGCGCCTGAAAAACAGCAGCTTGCTCAATTGTGCCAAAAAACAGGCATTTTGCTGGAAGAAGCCCGGCAAAGATGCCTGCAGGTCTTGTAAATCACCGGTTCCGACTGGTTTTCTTCTTAGGAAGTCAGTCTTAGGAGCTAACCACTACCCTTAGCCTGAGCGGTATTAAGGAGGAAAACCATCTTGTTAAAGTGCTGTGTCTGTTGTAAAGAAGATGTTGAATCAAAGATGGTCCTTGATGAGGAAATGGATAACAGTTACTGCGAGAATTGTTACCTTACTGAATACTCAAAGGAATAGCACAGCAAAAACAACAGGCCCCTGGAGGCCTGTTGTTTTTGTTTATGGCCCGGCGTCATCGCTTTTCCTGCAGCCAGGGCCACTGAGGGCGGTAAGGGTTGTCATCCGGTGGCGGTGAAGCGGGATTGTAGATTAGATCCCGGGGACCTTCTCCGGAATCCGCAGGTTTCTTCCACCAGAAATCCCCAAAACAGGGGATCCTGGGTTCGGTGCCCTGGATGAAGTAGGCGGACATGGTGCGGCTGGATAGGGCCGAGGCCTTGAGACCGTCCGTGGTACATACTTGTTCCTGAACAACCCCATCGGGGACTACAAAGTCTGTAGCCTTGGTCCCCTTAAGGGCTTCTTCCATAAATTGTCCCCAGATGGGAGCCGCAATGTCCCCCCCTGTCAGGCCAACCCGTTTCTTCTTATCATCATATCCCACGTATACGGATGCCACTAAATCCGGGGAATAGCCGACAAACCAGGCATTGGTATAGTCTTCGGTGGTACCGGTTTTCCCGGCCACCGGCCTTGACACCATCCAGGACAACTGGGCGGCTGTGCCGCCCGGTTGTACGGCGGCCTTCAGCATATCCGTAACGATATATACCACCTTTTCATCAATGACCTTCGCCAGTTGGGGCCGGTGTTCCTCCAGTACGCCACCGGCGCTGTCGGTGACTTTTATAATATACAAGGGTTTGGTGCGAATTCCCTGGTTGGCCAGCGGTCCAAAACCAACCGCCATTTCCAGGGGAGTTACTTCCGAGGTCCCCAATGCCAGAGAAAGATAGGGCCTTAAGGGGCTTTCGATGCCCATGGCCCTGGCATACCTTATGATGGCGCCAGGGCCTATGGCGTCTGCCAAACGGACGGAAATGACGTTATCAGAGACGGCCAGGGCCTGTTTCAGGATGAAGGGTCGGTAGTGGTACCCAACCTTATGGTCCTTTGGCGTATAGGGCTCGGCCCCTTGCTGCCGGTAGGTAACCGGTTCGCAAAAAATCGTGCTGGCAGCGGTATAGCCGGAATCAATGGCTGCGGTATAAAGAAAGGGCTTAAAGGCAGAACCCGGCTGTGTTTTGGCCAGGGTACGGTTGTACTGCGACCTCTGCCAGTTCCTGCCCCCTACCATAGCCTTAATGTAGCCGTTTTTGGGGTCAACGGCCACCAGTGCCCCGTTAATTTCCGGATTTACCTTTGCCAAACCTTGCTCCAGAGCATTTTCAGCGCTCTTCTGCATGTACAGGTCCAACGTCGTCTGAATGGTTAACCCGCTGGAATATAACATCTCCATGCCGTTGGGATATTTGTTTTTAAAATACTTGATAATCTCCGCCACAAAATAGGGCGCCTGTTGAAAGGCCTCGGTCCTGGCCTGGGGTTCAATATGTTCAGCCAGGGCCTCTTCCTGCTCCGCAGCGGAAATCATGCCCAGCTGCACCATACGTCCCAATACGAGTTTTTGCCGTTCCTTCGCCCCTTTCAGGTTGGTGGTGGGGGCATAATAACTGGGCGCCCTGGGTAAACCCGCCAGTAGGGCGCTTTCACCCAGGGTCAATTCTTTGGCGGACTTATCGAAATAGGTCCGTGCCGCGGCTTCCACACCATAGGCGCCCTGGCCGAAATAAACACGGTTGAGATACATGTTTAAAATTTCTTTTTTTGTATAGGTCCGCTCCAGTTGAATGGTATAGTAGAGTTCCTTTACTTTCCTGCCCAGTGTTCGTTCCGGACCCAAGTATAAATTTTTGGCCAATTGCTGGGTAATGGTGCTGCCCCCCTGTACGATACCGCCGCTGCGCAGGTTTTGATAGGCTGCCCGGGCCAAACCTCTAAAATCAATGCCCCGGTGTTGATAAAACCTCTCATCTTCGATGGCCACGATGGCCAGCTGCATAGATAGGGCGATTTGATCCAATTCCACCGGCACAGTATTCACCTGGGAGACCGTAGTGATTAACCTGTTGTTTGCATCAACAATTTTGGAAGGCATAGGGATATCCGGAGGCTGCATTTGATCCACGGCGGCACAACCGGAAATGCAGTTGAATATCATAATGAAACTCATGATGAAAAAAAATTTATTGACCCGGTTCAATCTTTTCCTCCACTGTTTCAGTTCGTTGTTGTGATCCTAACTATTATTTCACTCAAACAGTTCCTTATGCTTGTCAAAGGTGGAACCAAAATGTGCCAGAAGAATATTATGTTACAATACAAAGTTTAGGATGGTGATTTTATGCCAAGGCACGTCATCAGGCCGGGTGATACGATAAAAGCCATCGTAAAGAAATATAACGTCAGTTTCAGCAATCTTTCCATTACCAACACGCATCTGGAAAACCTGGATCGTCTTAACCCAGGAGATGTTATCTATATTCCCGATCCTTCGGATGGTACATTCAGCCTCATTGAAACTCGTCCCCTGAAGACCCAGCTCTTGTCCATGATCGGTTTTTCACCCAGGCAAATTCAAGAGCATTATAAACTTTACCAGGGCTATATCAATAAAACCAATGAAATCAGGACAAAGTTACGCTCGTTGGAACATGGCGAGAGCAATTCTACCTACAGTGACCTGCGCTCTTTAAAAAATGCAGAGACCTATTCGGTGGGCAGCTACAAGCTGCATGAACTGTATTTTGAAAATCTCGGGGGCAAGGGAGGATCTGCCACCGGAGGGATGCTGGAGGCAATCGTGAGGGATTTTGGTTCCTACGAGTTTTGGGAAAAGGATTTTCGGGCAACGGGATTGGCCAGCCGCGGGTGGGTTATTCTGGGTCACGATTACGATGACGGCCACCTCCATAATTACGGGCAGGACAGTCCGGCACCGGTGGTTCGTCTTGAGCCCCTGCTGGTGATGGATGTACATGAACATGCCTATTTTCTTGACTATGGAACCAATTGCGCCAGCTATATGGATGCTTTTTTCAGAAACATTGATTGGCTGGTTGTCAACTCCCGATTAGCGAATCTAAAAAATAACCGGATAAATGATTGATAAAATAAATTAGGCTAACCTTTTTTACAAGGGTTAGCCTTTTGTGGTATTATACTTTGGTAGCAAATACATGGTTTCCGATTCGGGTAACGACGGGAAGGGTTTTTATCCATTTATCTGTAGCAACAACCGGATTGTAAAAGAATAACGCTCCACCGGTAGGGTCGCGTCCCATCAGGGCCTCCAGGGCAGCCTTCGTGGATTCCTCATCAGGCTTAAGGTTGATGGAGCCGTCCTGAACGGGTGAAAACTGATAGACCCGGTTGTTGTTTTCCAAAATGACATCGCGAATATTTTTAGGAAAATCCGAGCTTGCCAGGCGGTTGATAATCACTGCCCCCACAGCAACTTTTCCCTCAAAGGATTCTCCCCTTGCTTCAGCATGAATCAGTCTTGCCAGCAGCTCGATATCATCCCTGGAGACATCCCCCCGGGACAGTACCATGCCAAATGCGGAAACACTGGCAGCCGGAATAATTAACCTTTGATTTGGATAAATTACGGTACTTTTTAAATTATTGGCACGCATCAATTGACCGAGCGATACATTATAGTCTCTGCACACCTGGTAAAGGGTATCTCCCGGTCGGACCATGTAACTGACTTCCTGGCATGATCGGTCCGGATCAGACCCCTCATAATCTAAACCGCCCGCACCGTCGCTAGTCTCCCCCGCAGCTACCGTAGCACCAACGAATCCAGAGGTGACTGCTACCACAATCGCCAGTACAGTGGCGATTTTACGGTACTTCTTGTTCATCACTTCCTCCTTTCTTACCCATATGATAGTTTGTACAATTCTGTTAAGAATATACACAGTAACGATAAGAAAAATTGCCGGTTTCTAATTACTTGGGCTGTCCAAGGAAACAAAATGGGATTTTAAAAAGGAAAATAATAAAAATAACGCCCTTCGGCGTTATCAATTCACTAGCTGTACATCGATCTCATTAATGTTTTTTTCTTTTGATCCGCTCTATTGGCAGATTCCGGACCGGTCTTCCGCTGAATTTGCTTGGCCCGGTTCTGCTCAAACCGGCGCTGGTAGGCTTCCACTTCCTGAAGGGTCCTGACATTGTTTTTATGCCATTCCCTGAGGATGCTGCCGATATATTTAAAGTTATGTTTTCCCCTGATCACTGCCTGCCGTAATGCTTCTAAAATCAATTCCGTCTCTTGTTCTTCCAGCCAGCCGACAATTTGTTCGATCTCCATGGGAGAAAGCAACCGGCCAAACTCATTTTCAAAGGTATGGCACAGGTCTTGTTCCTGGGAGGTCAAAACAATTCCAGGTTCTTCATTTTTACGGCCTGCATTGCCGGCAGAAGAATTTAATCTCTCGGCGATGCTGTCCAATTCCCTTTTTTGATTCAGGGCCCAGACTTCCGAAATTTCAAATACCAATGGTTCAAAATCATACCCTTGTTTGACAGAGCCGTCATCGGTAAAATAATTTGTGATGCCGATGACGCTTTTATCAAGCAGGCTTTTAATCTGTCTTTCTATTTTTGCCGGTTCCGCAGCCAGGCAGCCGGCCAGTGTTTCTATGCCGGGCATCAGCTGGTGTTCTTCATGGCGAAGTCTCAACAACTGAATAATCAGCATCATTTCGGAATCTGTGATGCCCACGTCACGGTAATATTTTAGGAACAAATTTGGTATGCTTGTCATGCCGCCCGTAAAGATGGCGGAACCAAAATATACGGTCATGTTGGTAGCATCAAATTCTTTTTTTAAAGCGCGACCATTTTTCTGCAACATGCCCCAACCCCCTCCCAATTCCTTTCCTTATTTTATGGTAAGGTTGGCAGCCTTGTCCATATCTGTTTGTCGACAAAGTTGCAGGAAAAGCTCTCTGTCATACACGAATTTGCAGGATGGTTTGGTTTTACTCCCATTAGCCTTAATTCGAGAATTTCTAACAAAATATGATTTACTTATCGTATGGCCGTAGGGACTCTTTGATGGAAACCATGCAAAGACAAGCCGTGTTCATAAAGCAGTTCCACTGCTTGCAGCAAACCCTGGCCCAGTTCGGATACGCTGTGGGCATCGGAGCCCACGGTAAATATCTTGACGCCACATTCCCTGGCCAACTTCAATAGTCTTACGGAAGGAAAAAAGTCCTGACCCTTTCGTTTCCTGGATGTATTGATCTCTAAGCCCATTCCCTGCCGGGCCATTTGCCTTAAAATCCTTTCCCCGTGCTCCAACTCCACCTCGTTAATTTCCTCTCCCAGGTAGCCAAGACCATATCTTTTATATATATCCAGGTGACCTACACAGTCGAAAAAACCTGTGCCTACGGCTTCTGCCATGATTTTATAATAATCCTGACAGACCTGTTTGGCGGTGCGACCCTGGAAGTAAGCAGGGCTTTCTTTTCTTGACGAGATGGCAATGTGGTCCAGGCAATGCACGGATCCCAGCACGTAATCCCAGGGATAGTCAGTAACCAGTTTTTCAATCACCGGTTCCAGCCCGAGGCCATATCCTACCTCCACCCCGGCCCTTACCGTCAAACCCGCTGGTTTAAAAACACCTTTGGCCTTTTCAATCTCACTCAGATAATGATCAACCCAGGACCACTGATCCATAGGGAGCAACCGGCCGTTCAAGCGTACCAACCAGTCGATGTGCTTACGCAGCGGGTCGCACTCAAAGTGGGTGGTAAAACATATTTCCTGTAGCCCCAACTCCACTGCCCTTTGGCAGTAGTGATGAATGGACCAAGGCTCGGCATCCATAGAATAACCGGGGTGAACATGATAATCTGCTAAATACAAAGGTCCCTCTCCTTCAGAATAGGATTATTGCTATCGGAAATTATATAATAAAAACGGGGAGTGTATACCATGGCACCGGAGGGTTTATTGGAGCAAATTAAATCTTTGCCGCCTGAAGACCAAAGATTTCTGGTTAACCATCTGTTGGACCATTTGTTTCTGGAAGATGAAGATCATGACCGGGGTCTTTATAACCTGGATATCTTTTAATATTACATCCTATAGGGTTAAAATGTAAAAACAGTGCCCCGACAGAGGTACTGCTTTTTTACGCTGCCAGATTGGAACTCATTTTACGCATAATTCGGTTGGCAATGGTATTGATAATAAAAATAAGGATGATTAGTACCGCCGCTGTGGCATAGGCCTTTTCCATGGAAATGCCTTCCATGGCCAAAATATACAGGTGTACCGACATGCTGCGGGCCGGGTCCATCACCGACGTAGGAATATTAAGGGAACTGCCGGCTGTCAGGATCACTGCTGCGGTTTCTCCCACAACCCGGCCGATGCTTAAAATAACACCTGTCACGATACCGGGTAAAGCGCTGGGCAGTACGATCTTCCAAACGGTTTGCCATTTGGTTGCCCCCAGGGCCATACTTCCTTCCCGGTAGCTTAAAGGCACACTTTTAATGGCTTCCTCACTGGTCCGCACAATGGTAGGCAAAACCATAAAGGCCAGGGTTAACCCCCCTGAAAGCAAAGACCAGGAGAAACCCATAAACAGTACCAGAAAGGCAAAACCAAACAGGCCAAAAATGATGGAAGGAATACCGGCCAGAGTCTCGGTGGCAAACCGGATGGTTTTTACCAGGGGGCCCTTTTGGGTATATTCCGTCAGCTGTATGGCGGCCATAATGCCAATGGGGGTGGCTATGGCCAGCGAAAGTAAGATGAGATAAACGGTACTGACGATGGTAGGAAAAATACCGCCTTCCTTGCCCATAAAACGGGGTTCGTCGGTTAAAAAGGTCCAATTGACGTGCACCAGACCTTGTTCAAGAATGTGAAAGACAATGGCCAGCATTGCCCCCAGGGTCACCAGTACCGAAGCCCATAAAAATCCCCGGGCAATCTTTTCTTCCAAATATACGGCGGATCTGACTCTTTCCATCTCTATTCACCTACCCTTTTAGGCACCAGAGTGACCATAAAGTTTAAGATCATAATAATAACAAACAAAACAATCCCTGTGGCAAATAAGGCCTGTGAGTGCTCTCCGGCTGCATAACCCATTTCAATGGCGATATTGCCGGTAAGGGTCCGAATGGGGTCGAGGATGCTTTCGGGCAGGGTGGCCACGTTGCCCACCACCATAATAACGGCCATGGTCTCCCCAATGGCCCTCCCCATCCCTAATACGATGGCTGTCAATATGCCGGAGCGGGCGCTGGGCACAATCACCTTTTTAATGGTTTGCCAGTGGGTGGCACCCAGGGCCAGGGAGCCTTCTTTATACTCCCTTGGCACGGCGCGAATGGCGTCTTCGGATATATTCACAACAGTGGGTAGGATCATGATTGCCAGGACAACCGAGCCGCCCAGAATGCTGAAACCCCTACCACCAAATAGTTCTCGAATTAATGGCACCAGAATGACCAGTCCGTAAAACCCGTAGACCACCGAAGGGATACCCGCCAGCAGTTCAATTGCCGGTCGAATAATTCTTGTCACTTGCTTCGGGGCAATTTCTGCCAAAAAAATGGCACAGCCCACACTGAGAGGAACCCCGATGACAAGCGCTCCCAACGTCACCAAAAAGGAACCAGCAATCATCGGCAGTAAACCAAATTGCTTATCCAGGGGATGCCAATCACTGCTGGTAATAAAATGAGCAATCCCGTATTTCTGCATAACGGGCAAACCGCCGGCAAAAATGAAATAGGTGATCAAAGCCACCACCAGAACAGCAACCACGGCACTGATTAACAATAATTTTTCAATGATACTTTCATGAATTTTTTTCATGCCCTTTAACCCCTCACAAAAACAGGGACAGAGGGTTGCCGAAAAACAACCCTCTTCCCATTCATTTTGTCCTGCTGAGTCTTGAAACCTGTCCTTAAATTACTTCACAGGGACGAAGTGAGCTTCTTTAACAATCTTCTGGCCTTCTTCGCCCATTACGAAGTCGATGTAAGCCTTGGTAACTTCATTCATTTCACCTTTGGTCAGGTACAGGAAGGGACGGGAGATTTTAAAGGAACCGCTCTTCACGTTGTCGTTGGTAGCTTCAGCACCGTCAACTTTTACAGCTTTTACTTCTTCGCTCAGAGCACCGATGGATACATAACCAACAGCATTTTCGTCACCGGCAACGGTGGTACGCACAGCACCGGTGGAAGGCTGGGTCAGAGCTTTGTCGGTGAACTTGGTATCTTTACCTAATACCAGTTCTTCAAAAGCACCACGGGTGCCGGAACCTTCTTCACGGTTTACAACGCCAATGGCAGCATCTTTACCGCCTACTTCTTTCCAGTTGGTAATCTTGCCTGAGAAGATACCCTTTACTTGCTCCATGGTTAATTCAGCAACCTGGTTCTTGGAGTTAACGACAACAGCGATACCGTCAAGGGCTATCTTGGTTTCAGTGAGACCCAGACCTTTTTCTTCTTCTTTCAGATCGCGGGAAGTAGCGCCGATTTGAGCAGCACCTTCGTTAGCAGCCTTTACGCCGGCGGAAGAACCTCCACCTTGTACGTTAACAGTTACGCCGGGGTTCTTTGTCATGAAAGCTTTGGCTAATTCTTCAGACAGGGGCTGTACCGAAGTAGAACCGGCAACGGTAATGGAACCGGACAGGCCCTGAGTTTTTTGTTCGCCATCAGTCTTGGGGGCCTCTTCTTTCTTGGCGCCACAACCGGCAAAGGCAACAGCGGCGGCCAGGATAAGGGCAAATACCAGCATTAATTTTTTGGTGTTCTTAAACATGATATTCCTCCTTATTTTATATCTTTTTAAAGTAAGCTTTTATAAATATAGGAACCCTTTAAAATTTACTGAGTCCCGCTTTTCTCCTCTTGTCCCCACCTCCCTATTGTATTTTATCTGTCTTTTGTTAATAAACAAGTTGTTTCCAGTAAACAATCCGTTAAACAGATGTTAAGTTTCTATTAAGGTGGGCTTGCGCCAGGCAACCCGGCTTTTGCAACCATCTTCATCGTTCGTCCCATCTGCCTGACCGGCTGAAAGGCTGCTTTCCTCTGCCTGGGGAAGCTGCCACAACAAGTCCTGTTCAGGACCTTCATCCAGGGTAAAGCTCTCCAACCTTCTCCGTAATGATTCTGACAATTGATCCAGTGTTTTGGCGGTGTTGCTAATTTGACGCGCTGTGGCCGTTTCATCATCTGTGCCGGCATCATTGATGTCACCGGCCAGTTCTCTGATCAGTTCCTCTACGGTGGAAGTTCCCCGGCTGATTTGTTCGGCGCCATTGTGTATACGGGTAATTTGTTGTCCTGTTAAATCAATGGTCTCATAAATACGACGCAATGCTTCCTCGGCACTCAAGGTGGCCGTTAAACCTTCTTCGGCGATCTTCTTGCTTAGATCAACCTTGTCTAAAACCTCGGAACTTTCCCGGGCAATGGCTGCAATAATTTGCTCCACATCTTTGGTGGTGGCTGCCGTTTCCTCTGCCAGGCGCCTGACTTCCGTTGCAACCACGGCAAACCCCCTGCCGTGTTCACCGGCTCTGGCCGCCTCAATGGACGCGTTTAAAGCCAGCAGGTGAGTATCCTTGGAAATTTTACGGATTAAATCCAGCAGTTGGCTGATCTCTTGAATACGTTGGCCTAAATTGCCAATGGCCATGACCTCTTCTGAAATCACCCGGTGGTTCTGGTTGATAACCTGGACAAGCTTTTTCACCGCCTCGGTCCCTTCCTCCGCAGAGTCCATCATGTCCCGGCTGGAAACCTGCGTCTCCTTCACAACTTCCGTGATTTGCTGAACAGAAGAAGACATCACCCGGACAGCCTGATCGGTCTTTTCTACGGCATGAAGCTGCTGCTGGGCAACATTAGTCATTCCCCGGCTGCTCTCCAGCAATACAGAGGAGGTTTGATTTAATTCCGATAGTAAAGAGGAAAAATCAGAAAGCATGGCGTTAAAGGAGGTTCCCAATTGGTTAAACTCCGGACCTGTGCCGGTTTCCTTCACTCTCACCGTTAAATCCCCGCTGCGGGCTTGTTCCATGGTTGCCATCATTTGGTTCAACGGTTGAATAAATTTACGCGTACCAAAAACACAAACCGCGGTTGCAAAGATAAAGGCGGCCAAACCTACCAAAAAGGCGGTGGTTTGCATCCTTTTTACCAGGGTCAGATAATCCTCTTCAGCCACCCCGGCTACAAAAAACCATGGTCGCCCGGCAATTGGCTCCAGGACAACGGTGCACCGGGTACCCCCCAGACCGGCAGAGTAGGTGCCCCCTCCGGAATTTTTCTTAATCAATGAGACCAGTTCCGCATTACTGGGCTTAATGGGTTGTCCCTGTTTCGCAGGAACAACTACCTTCCCTTCTGTATCTACAACATCTACATACGCTCGATAGTTGAGAACCTTATAAGAGTTTCGCTGTTTAGTCAGATAGTAGTCCGTCTTGTTGGCTATCTCCCTTTTATCCATACTGTGCAGCATAATAGAAATTTTATCGGCATTATCCGCTGCGGTAATTTTTATTCTGTTGACCATCAACTCACTGACCGTTGATTTCGCTTCCTCAAAGATGGTGACTCCCATGCCGATATTGATTAGAATGATAATCATAGCAAAGGTTAAGACCAACTTCGACTGTAACGTCCAGTTTTTTACAGATTTCATCATCTTTAACAAAAGCTTTTTCCTCCCCGGTAACACCGTTATTTACTAATTAAAGCTTAATATGGTGGATTTATGGGAATATAAAGGTAACGTTAAATTTCTCTAACAAGAAGTAAAACTATCGTTAGGACTAAAGGAACCAAAAAATGGGATAAATTTCCCACTGCAATTTCTACCAAATATTGTTTAATTAAGGAGGATAATGAATTTTTTCCACGAATACGGATGATAGGTTTAATTAACTACGAATGGCAGGTCTGGTTATGGATATTGACATTAAAGCGTTGGACAACATCATTAAAGAGACCGTTTTAATGATAGAAAAGAGCAAGGAACAGATTTATCAAATTGCCGAGTCCGCCCGCTTGGAATGCCAGAGGGTGAAAGAAGATATTAGTGAGATAAAGGTTCAAGTGGCAATAATTATTGATCAAGTGAATCAACTGGAGCTGTCCGAACGGAAAGCCCGGATTCGGTTAATGGAAGTAAGCAAGGACTTTCGTCGTTTTTCCGAGGAGGATATTAAAGAAGCCTACGAGAATGCCCAGACTATTCAACTAAAATTGGTCATGCTCAGGGAAGAAGAAAAAACCCTGCGTTTTAAGCGTGACCACCTGGAACTTTCCTTAAAAAGAATGAAGGATACCGCAAATAAAGCTGAGAAACTGGTGTCTCAGGTGGGCGTGGCCATGCAGTTCCTCAGCCACGATTTGTCCGGGTTAAGCGAAAAGCTGGGGAACTTGCACGAAATGCAGCAGCTGGGGATCTCCATTATCCGGGCCCAGGAGGAAGAACGAAAACGGGTGGCCCGGGAGATTCACGACGGTCCGGCCCAGTCCATGGCCAATATCGTCATGAGGGCAGAGTTTTGCTTAAAGCTTCTGGAGATGAACCCAAGCCTGGTCGGCGGGGAACTTGTTTCCCTGCAGCAATTGGTTCGTCAGAGCCTGCAGGATGTGCGTAAAATTATCTTTGACCTGCGTCCCATGGTACTGGATGACCTGGGATTAGTCCCCGCCGTCAAACGGTACCTGGAAGACTACAGAGCACAAAACGATATTTGTGTAGAATTTATTTTTCTTGGTAAAGAACGGAGGTTTGACACTTCTCTGGAAGTGGCATCCTTTAGAATTATCCAGGAAGTTCTGACAAATATTAAAAAACATGCTAAAGCTCGACATGTTATCATAAAAATGGAGCTGATACCATCCCGCATTAACGTATATATAAAGGATAACGGTTGTGGTTTCAATTTGGAGACCACAAAACCCAGAAGTGACGGCAGCGGCTACGGACTGATGGGAATAAAGGAGAGAGTTCAACTTCTCAAGGGAGGTTTGGCAGTCTATTCAGCTCCCGGAAAAGGAACGGAGATAAGCTTTTGGCTGCCACTGGACGACCAATCTTAATCGGGGAGGCGCTGTTATGAACCAGTCAATTCATTTATTAATTGCCGATGACCATGCCCTGATCAGGGAAGGCTTGCGAAAAATACTGTCCATAGAACCTCGAATTCATGTTGTAGGAGAAGTTGCCGATGGACAGCAAGCCGTGGAATTTTGCACTCATAATGTAGTGGATATTGTATTGATGGACATCAACATGCCTGTTATGAACGGCATTGAAGCCTGCCGGAGAATTAAAGAACTGAGGCCAAACATCGTTATTATTGCCCTTACCATTCATGACCAAGATGAGTATTTGTTTGAGTTAATAAAACATGGTATATCCGGCTACGTGTTGAAGGATGTGGACCCCAACCAGCTTATTCAGACCATCCTCGGGGCCGCCCGGGGCGATTCCTTTATCCCTCCCGCCCTGACCGCCCGTGTACTGGCCGAGTTCAGCCGCCTTACCTCCGGAGACCATCACGACAGGAAACACCAGTCACTGACCGACCGGGAGATTGAGGTTCTCAGGCAATTGGCCAGGGGCCAGAGCAACAAGGCAATTGCAAAAATCTTGTATATAAGTGAGAAAACTGTGAAAAACCACCTGACCAATATATTTAACAAGATCGGAGTAGAAGACCGAACCCAGGCCGCGCTGTACGCCATCAGAGAAAAACTTGTGGACCTTTAAACACCCTGAGCGTTGCTCCAGGGTGTTTTTTTGGGACTTTCAGCCCAATATGGCATGACTTTAAGGAACTTTGGAAGGTGACTACGGGTTACCATAAAATGGGTCTATTGAATCATGTAAGATTCGGTAGAAACTGTTAATCTATAGACACAGAAGCAATACGGCAACTCCACTGGGAGAGAGGTGGTGGCTAAAACTGGATCGAATAATGCACTTGTGGTCTGAGGAATGCGCCCAGGGAATGGCTGAGTATGGTCTGATTTTGGCACTTGTGGTTTTATTTATTCTAGCTTCTTTTCAGCTTATGGTAAGAGCAATTCCTTCGGGTATTGAGCCGGTAGCCAACAATCTATCATCAGACAATTCAAATTAAATTGAAAGGGGATTTAAAACAATGAAAGAAATGATGATGAATCTTTTAAAAGGAGAAAGTGGTCAAGGTATGGCTGAATATGGTCTTATTCTCGCTTTAATAGCTGTAGTTTGTGTAGCGGCTCTGACTGCATTAGGTGGCGGTCTAAGAGACAAATTTACCGCCGTAAATGGCAGCCTCACGCCTGCTCAACAATAATATAACTAATATTGCACAATAAGTGCTGCGACCCTACTTAGTAACTAAGTAGGGTCGCCTGCTAATAAGGGGCTGATGGCAAATGTTACCTGATCTGGTATTAGTCCTGGTGGTCGGTATTTCCCTTTACACCGACCTGCGATATAAAAAAATATATAATATCGTACTGTTCCCGGCTTTTATGTTGGCTCTGTTATACAGTCTAACCAGCGGTGGTCTGACGGGGCTTCTTTTCAGCATCAAGGGGGCAACCCTTGGACTTGCACTTCTTTTAATTCCCTTTATGTTGGGAGGTATGGGAGCTGGTGACGTTAAAATGCTGGCTGTTATCGGTGCCTGGCAGGGTCCCCATTTTGTATGGCTCTGTTTTCTTTCTACTGCCATTGTGGGAGGAATTATTTCTTTGGTCCTTCTCTCAAAAAGCGGTCGCTTATGGCAAAGTTTAAAATACATTCTTTTTGCCTTTCTTCCCGGTACCCCAAAAGTAAATGCTTTTGGCACCCTTGCCACCGCCAAAGCCGGTGAGGCCTTTCCCTATGGTGTAGCCATAGCTGCTGGTACCCTGGCCACGTATTTTTTGAGGTGATGACATTGAGTGCGTTCTTGAGAAAAATTAGGCAAAGTGAAAAGGGCCAAACCTTGGTGGAGTTGTCTCTTATTTTACCGATAGTAATCATTCTCCTCATGGGTACCATTGAATTTGGTCGGATTTTCTTTACTTATTTAACAGTTACCCACGCTTCCCGAGAGGCTGCCCGGGCTACGGTGATTTATACGGGCAAAGATGATGCCTTTATTAAACAGAAGGTACAGGAATCCGCTTCCTGGTTAAACGCCGCCGACCTGGTTGTGGAGGTGACCCCCTCCTCTCCCGCCAGTCGGACCACCGGTGTTTCGCTGACTGTTTCAGTAAAATACCCGGTGCAGTTATATACCCCTGTACTGAGTGATATTATGACAAACCCCTTTACAGTACATGCTCAAACGACCATGCGTATTGAATGAGGTGACCCGGTATGAAAGTTTACAGAATTATAAAAAGGCTAATGAATGAGGAGCGGGGACTGGCGGTGGTTCTGGTTTCTCTCGCCATGACCGCTCTGATCGGCGCAGTTGCACTGGTAACGGACTTTGGTCTAGTGGCCTTAAACAAAAACCGTCTGGCCAATGCTGCAGATGCGGCGGCATTAGCCGGAGTACAGGAATTACCCGAGTATCCTGCCAATGCCGAATCTGTAGCCCGTAACTATGCACTTCAGAATGGACTAAACGATCAACAGGTGGTCATAAAACTGGTCCCGAATCTGCCAACCTCCCAGTTCGTGGGGGTACAGGTAACCGCCAGTAAGACCGTAGATTACATCATGGCTAAGGCCCTGGGTTTTACTTCTGTTGATTTACAGGCCAAAGCCACTGCCCGGGTGATGCCGATCACTTCGGTCTACGGCGCGGCCCCCCTCTTTATTCCGGATACCCAGCCTTTAGTATTTGGCCAGCAATACACTTTAAGGTCAAAGGACTCCGATTTCGGGCCGGGTAACTTCGGCGCTCTGGATTTTCCCGATAGTTCAGGTGCTAAAGATTTTCAATACTACCTGGCGAATGGTTATGATGGAATCATTAAGGTAAGTTACGAAATTGATACTTTAACCGGTGTTAAAAAACAAAAAACCATTGACGGAATTACAGCACGTATTTCTAAGTGTGAACACGGCTGCACTTACGATAACTTTCAACCCGACTGCCCCAGAGTAATAAAATTACCGGTGGTTCACTACGATAAGCTGAATGGGCACAAACCTGTAACAGTGGTTGGTTTTGCGGCATTTTTAGTGGATGATGTGCGGGACTCCGGTTCCATTGACATCACCGGGCGTTTTGTAAAGACCCTCGCCGAAGGTGAAGGAAGCCTTGAACAGACAGACTACGGATTACGAACTGCAAAACTGGTTGAATAACAGGAGGAAATAAAATGCGCAGTAAACTGATTCTCATTCTTGCCATTGTATTTGGACTGGCAGCTGCCTTTGGCGTTTATCAATACCTGGACAATTTGAAAAAATCCTACCGTTCTTCCGGTAACTTTAAGCAGGTGGTGGTTCCCAAGCAAATGATCGGACCCAGGACCATGGTTACCGAACAAATGGTTAAGGTTAAAGATATTCCGGTGGAACTGATCCAGCCCGGCACCGCTATGGAGCTCAATGAGGTGGTCGGTAAAATATCCCGTAGCGAACTGTTTGCTGAAGAACCTATTTTACTAAGCCGCCTCCATAAAGACAATGACCTCAGCGGTGGCCTGGCCCTTACCATTCCCCATGGCCAGCGAGCCCTGACAGTTGCCGTGGATGATATCAGCGGGGTGGCCGGCTTGCTGCGGCCCGGGGACCATGTGGATGTGCTGGTTACCTTTGATCATGAGGCGGAAAAGGCCACCCTCACTTCTTTGATTATGCAAAATATCACCATACTGGCCGTTGGGCAATCGTTGGACGGCGCTCAAAAGGGTGACAAAAAGGTGAATACCCAAACCGTTACCCTGGCTGTCAAACCGGATCAGGCCCCTCCCCTTACCCTGGCTTCTGAAAACGGGACGATTCGACTTATGCTGCGCTCACCCAAGGACGAAGGCACCGTAAGCCTGCCCTCCGCCCGTATGCAAAATCTGGTTCGTTAGTTAAGGAGGTTGTCGCCATGCCGGAAATCAATGTTTTGGTGGTGGATGATATCGCCAATACCCGGGAAGATGTAAAACGCCTGCTCTATTTTGAAGACGATATCACCGTCATCGGCGAAGCCGCCGACGGTGAGGAAGCCATCGCCATGGCCGCCAGCCTGAAGCCGGACATTATTCTCATGGATATCAACATGCCCAAAATGGACGGCATTCAGGCAACCGAAACCATTGCCAACAGTTCCCCGGAATGTTCCATCATTATCGTCTCCATTCAAGGAGAGCAGGAATACCTGCGCCGGGCCATGGCTGCGGGCGCCAGGGAATACCTGGTAAAACCCTTCAGCAGCAACGAATTGGCCGACATCATCCGCCGGGTATACGAGGCCAACAAAAAACGGCTGGGTCTCATGGGACTGCAGAGCCAGGCCAGTCCCCGGATAAAAATTCAAAAGGGTAAAATCATCACCCTGTTTTGTTCCAAGGGAGGTGTGGGTAAAACCGTCCTGGCCTCCAACCTGGCCATTGCTCTGGCCCAGACCACCAAGAAAAAAGTGGTCCTGGTGGATTTGGACCTGCAGGGCGGCGATATCGGTGTTATGCTCAATATCACGGTGAAGGGCACAATTGCCGAATTGGCCCAGGAAAGCGATGCCCTGGACATCGGCCTGGTGGACAGCTACCTGCTGCCTCACCTGTCCGGGGCGAAAATTTTGCCGGCGCCCTTGAGCCCGGAACAGGCCGAGTTAATTACTCTGCAGCGGGTTGAAGAACTGCTGCAGGTATTACAGCAAAACTTTGACTACGTTGTCATAGACACTTCTCCCCTGTATAACGACATCAACCTGGCCGCGCTGGATGCCGCCAATCAGATCTTGGTGCTGCTCAGTCAGGACTTACCCTGTGTGAAACACGTAAAAACCACGATGGATATCCTCAGCACCCTGGGCTATAACGAAAAAATAAAACTGGTGATTAACAGTGCCGGCCTGGAAGGCGGCATTAAAATTACCGACCTGGAAAAATCCTTCCACCAGGCTGCTTACGCAGTCATTCCCTACGAAGAAAAGGTTGTCCGCAGTTCCATTAACAAAGGCCTGCCGGCGGTCATGACCCAATCCAGCAGCAAAATTGGCGAAGCCATCATGGATCTGGCCTATAAAATTGCGGGCGTCAAACCGGAAAACATGGATAGCAAAGAGGCCGAGGAACCCAAGCGTTCCATTATTGGCCGGTTATTTAGCTTCTAGGAGTGATCCAAATGTCGCTGTTACAACGGTTGGAAAAGCAAAAATCACTGCAGCAGGAACAGGCGGAACAGCAGGAACTTTCCCTCACCCGGCGCGACCTGCGCCAGCAGAATCGAGGTCAACTCCAGGAACTGACCTTAAACCTGCACAAAAAGGTAATTTCAAAATTAAACGACACCTCGGAGGATAGTAAAGAAAACCCCGACCTGTTAGCGCAAAAAATTGAAGCTCTGGTTAACGAACTTTTGGATGAAGAAAATGAGAATATTGCCCGTACCCAAAGACAGCTCATTGTGGCGGAAATCATTGATGAAACCATCGGTTTCGGCCCCATCACACCCCTGCTTAACGACCCCAATATATCGGAAGTGATGGTGAACGGGCCGAACCAGGTTTATGTGGAAAGAGATGGCAAGCTGGTTCTTACCGGTGTAAAATTTCGGGATAACGCCCACGTTCTCCATATCATCGAAAAAATTGTCGCCCCCATTGGCCGCCGCATCGATGAAAGTATGCCCATGGTGGATGCCCGTTTGCCGGACGGATCCCGGGTTAATGCCATTATCCCTCCCCTGGCTTTAAACGGACCCACCGTCACCATACGAAAATTTTCCAAGGACCCCTATACCGTTGACGATCTGATCAAATTTGGCACCATTACACCCCAAATGGCACAGTTTTTGGAAGCCTGTGTTAAGTCAAGGCTGAACATTGTGGTCTCCGGCGGTACCGGCAGTGGTAAAACCACCACCTTAAACGTACTCTCCTCCTTCATTCCGGCGGATGAAAGGATTGTCACCATCGAGGACGCAGCGGAACTCCAATTACGGCAGGAACACGTCATTACCCTGGAAAGCCGCCCGCCCAACATTGAAGGCAAAGGCGCCATCACCATTCGGGACCTGGTGCGCAACAGTTTGCGTATGCGGCCCGAGCGGATTGTGGTGGGTGAGGTGCGCAGCGGCGAGGCACTGGACATGCTGCAGGCCATGAACACCGGTCACGACGGTTCCCTGACCACCGGTCACGCCAATGCCCCCAGGGATATGCTGTCCCGCCTGGAAACCATGGTGCTGATGGCCGGCATGGACCTGCCCGTGCGGGCCATCCGGGAACAGATATCCTCTGCCATTGATTTAATTATCCAGCAAAACCGTTTCCGGGACGGTTCCCGAAGAATTACACATATTACGGAAGTGCAGGGCATGGAAGGGGAAGTCATTATTTTACAGGACTTATTCACCTTCCGGCAGACCGGGGTGGACGAAAACGGTAGGATTAAAGGCTCCTTCCAGAGCACCGGCATTCGGCCTAAATTTATTCACAGGCTGGAATCCAGCGGTATTAAACTTCCTGCGGATATTTTCAGTCCTTCTATTTTTTAAACCGGGTAAAACTGCTCAAACATAGGGAGGTGCTTTTGATGTCCCCGGAAAAGATCGCTGTCCTTATATTTATTGCCGGTAATTTAATGGTTTTAGGGCTCCACCAGCTCTTAACCAGGGACAGTTCGGAAATCAGCCGGCGCATGAACAGATTAACGGCCAAAACCTTTCGCCAGCGTTTGGCCCGGAGCGGTGAGGATATTCCCAAAACCACCTGGCGCCGGCTGCTGGAACGTGCGGCCCGTTTTTTTGCCAAACGCGGCATCGGCAAACGGATGGAAGGTGAGTTGACCAAAGCGGATATTCCCTTGCGGGGTGAAGAATTTGTTGTGCTGGTGCTGCTGGCCGGCTTAGGCTGCTCCATATTTTTCTTAATGCTCACCTTGAACCTGGCCTTTGGCGTCATTGCAGGAATCTGCGGCTTTATCGTCCCCTTCCTGCTGGTACGCATGACCAGCCAAAAACGGTTGGCCAAATTTAATGCACAAATTGGCGACGCCCTGGTGATTATGTCAAACTCGCTGCGCTCCGGCTTCAGTTTTCTGCAGGCCATGGATATGGTCCGTAAGGAACTGCCCAACCCTATTTCCAAGGAATTTGGCCGCACTTTTAAGGAAATGAACCTGGGGACCCAGGCGGAAGAAGCCCTGCAGAATATGGCCCAGCGGGTAAAAAGCGATGACCTTGATTTGCTGGTTACAGCGGTACTGATTCAGCGGCAGGTGGGCGGCAACCTGGCAGAGGTTCTGGACAATATTGCCGAGACCATCCGGGAGCGGGTGCGCATCAAAGGACAGATCCGCACGTTGACTGCCCAGGGCAGAATATCGGGGTTTGTGATCGGCCTGCTGCCGGTTGGCCTGGCGGCGGTCATGTTTGCGATCAGCCCGGGGTATATTATGACCCTGTTTACCAACCAAATAGGTTTGCTGTTGGTGGCCGCCGCCATTTTTTCCGAGATCACCGGAGTGATCTTGATTAAAAAGATTGTTGATATCGAGGTGTAGTACATGGACAGCTGGCTGCATATTTCTCTGAGTTTGGTTTTTTTTGCTGTTTCCTTTGGAACACTGGTCGTCTACAGATTTCTTTTTGGCGAACGTATCCAAATAGCCCAGCGTATCGACCAGGTGGTGGGGTCCCCTGTGCCGGTGCGGGAATTGGAACTGAGCGTCCCCCTTTACCAGCGGGCCATACGGCCCGCCCTGGCCGGCATCGCCAGGCTGCTGGTAAGGTTTATCCCCGCTGCCCGGGAGGCGGAATTGCAGAAAAAAATTATGGCCGCAGGCAGCCCGGGCAACCTCAACGCCAGGGAATGGATGGTCTTAAAGTACCTGGTTGCTGTGGGAATTGGGTTTCTGTTCTGGACCTTTGCCGACGTGGTGGGCAAATCCCTTTCCCAGGCCGTCTTTCTGACCGCTGCGGGAATTCCTCTGGGCTGGTTTGGTCCGGAACTTTTTATTAATTCCAGGATTAAACAGCGGAAAAACCAGGTGGAAAAAGCCCTGCCCGATGCGCTGGATTTATTGACGGTAAGTGTAGAGGCAGGCCTGGGCTTTGACGGGGCACTGATGAAAGTGGCCGAAAAAACCAAAGGGGTTTTAGGCGATGAGTTTGTCATCATGCTGCAGGAGTGTCATATGGGAAAGCCCCGCCGGGAAGCCCTGCGGGACATGGCCGACCGGGTCGCAGTGGACGACCTGTCCAGTTTCTGTGGCTCCGTTATTTTGGCGGATACACTGGGGATCAGCATTGGCAACGTTTTACGCACCCAGTCCCAGCAAATGCGCCAAAAGCGCCGTCAAAGAAGCGAAGAAATGGCCATGAAAGCTCCCATCAAAATGCTGTTTCCTATGGTATTCTTCATTTTTCCGGCCATATTCGTCATTTTGCTGGGTCCGGCGGTACTGCAAATTATGAAGGCCTTTGCCAGCTAAGGAGTATGCTTATGCAAGTGATTAACCGCTCCAAAGACAGGGTTGTGGCAAAGACCGTTCATGTGGCAGATACCTTCCGGTCCAGGTTAAAGGGGTTGTTGGGCCGTAAAGACTTTCCTCCCGGCGAAGGGCTGGTTCTGCATCCCTGCTCATCGGTTCATACCTGTTTCATGAAGTTTCCCATTGATGTGGTTTTTCTGGACCGGCAAGGAAGAGTTGTTTATCTGCAGGAAAATTTAATCCCCTGGCGTTTTACTCCCATTGTACGTAAAGCAGCTACGGTGGTGGAATTACCTCCTGGAAGTATTGAGGCCGGTTGTATCAAATCAGGTGATACACTGATATTGGTCGGAGGTGTTTCAAATGTTTAAACATACAACTTCCCGAAAATCCAAACGAATTGGCAAATTCTCCCTGGGTTTTAAACTGAGCCTGGGCATCACCCTGTTAATCATGTTTTTAATGATCTGTGTCGGAATCAATTCCTATGCCCGTAACCGCGCCATCATGATGGAAGAAGCCCAAAGCCGCGGTTGGCTCACGGCCAGAACTGTCAGCGCCTTTGCGGCTGATTACCTGCGGGGAAACAATACCGTCCTTTTAAGCAACATCATGGATCACCTGGAACGGGATCCCTTTGTCAAAAGGGTGGCCGTCATGGATTTAACCGGGAAAATCGTCATGTCTTCGGACCAAAGCTTACTGAATCAAAAACTGGACCGATCCGAGATAAAAGAAGCCATGGTGCAAAACAAAGATACCCTTAAATACATGTCAGACATTAAGGGCCGGCCCCTGGCCATGGAATTTATTTCTCCCGTCGCTCCCCGGGGTGAATCACCCGTAGGTTACTTCTGGATGGAGACGGATTTACGTTATATCAGCGCCCACCTGATTGATACGGCTTATAACCAACTGTACACTTCCCTGCTGGCCATCCTGGCGGGTCTCATCGTCAGCCGATTGATCATCCTTAGGGTGGTGCAACGACCCGTCAAAGAACTGGTGAAAGCCACCGACCGTGTTTCCACCGGCGACTTTTCGGGGGAGGTCCAGGTGCTTAACCAGGATGAACTGGGCAGGCTCGCCACCGCCTTCAATACCATGACCGGGCACCTGGGAGTTTTATTTCAGTCCATTCGTTCTTCGGTGGATGATATTAATCATACAGCCCAGGTGATTATCAATCGCTCAGAACAATCGGATATAGCTGCGAAAAAATTTGTCAAGTCCTTAAACAGCCCGCAGGCTTCTCCGGCAGAACTGCAGAAAATACCCCAACCGGATCATCCTTGTGTGGTGGGTTCAGATAAACTGGCGGAAACAACCATGAGCCAGCAGGAATGCCTCAGGGAAATCCGCAATGCCTCCAAAAAACTGATGCGGTATATTGACCGGTTAAACAACATTTCTTTACAGTTTAAAATTAACGAAAAATAAGATGTGGTGTGCGAATTACACCACATCTTATTTTATTAAAACATTAAAAATCTCTTGCGCAGTATTTTGTAAAGGACGATATAGCCCAGTCCCAAAAGACCAAACAAAACAATGGCCGTCATATGATACAAGCTGATCCTGTTTTTCAGGCCGTCTATCTTTTGATCCCTCACTCCAATTTGCCTTTGGATATCTTCCTTTTCCCTGGCCACAATTTCCTGCTGCTGTTTAACCCGCAGTTTTTCCTCTTGCAGCCGACTCATTTCTTCCAGCAGGTGCGCATTGGCCAGACTGAGATCCTTTATTCTTTCGTTCATCAAGTACTCACTGGACTGACCGGCAATCTCTTTAAAGGAATTCCATAATACCAGGCCATCAGTTCTTTCCAGCTTTATGCCGTTCAGGTAGCCAATCGTAGGAGCAACATCGCAGATACTGACCGGGGGAAGCTGCGTACTCTCTTTAAAGGGCAGCCCCTTCATAATTAAAGGCGGTGACCCTAATGTCCCAGTAATGATAATCATGCTGTTCTCGTAGCTGTTCTCATCATGTAGTTTCTTTAACAGCCGCCCAATCTGGCTGTCGGTTTTTGTCACCGCCATCTTATACTCATTGCTGTTGACCCCGTGTTTGTCAAGAACACTGCGAAGTTCAGGCAACACGACGATGTTTAAGTAGGACTGACTCTGGGACCACTCGTTTAAGAGATTGGTTACAACCAGTTCATCCTTTCCATTAAAGGGACCGGTACAGTTGTGTCCTCCCTGGGCTATTAACTTCTTCAATTCACCATCAGCGCCAAAAAATGCTGTATTGATCTTCCTCTTCTCCATTAAATCCTGGATGGTTTGACCCTCCAGTTTGTCTCCCACCTGGACAAATTTATGTTGTTCAGGCAGCATACCGGTTAAGATGGAAGCCACGGTGGCCTGGGTGCTGTCCGGAAATACCGAAATGACTTTGGTGGTTCTGACCCCGGCATTGGCAATCCCATTTATATTGGGAGCGGAAGTCTTTTGCAGGGTCTCTGCCTGGAGACCGTCAGCAATAATTATAAAAACTTTACTGGTGACTTTAGGCACATCCTCTTTGTCTGGTGGGTTATTTGATTGCGGTTCCGCCATGGCCAGGGATGAAAAAGTAAACCATATCAGCAACACCATGAATAAGCTTAAAACCTTATAACGGTACATAACCTAAAACCCCCTCCGGGCTGGCATTTTAATAAATATATATAGGGGATTTGTCCAAGTTATGACCAATATTTTCCTATATTTCTTAACAAGTTTTACTTTTTCCAAATTATAGTGAATAAGTTTTATTTTATTTGTCAAAAATACTAATACTCCGCTTTGGTGAGTTCTATCTCTCCCCGTCCAGCAACGTAGCTGGACTGTTTTTTTGTTTTCCGGCGGTTTTTAACTATTGCCAACAACCAGCAAATTTGCTACAATAGCAGTTGTCAGTTAAACCATCGGGGTGTAGCGCAGCTTGGTAGCGCACCTGCCTTGGGAGCAGGGGGTCGCACGTTCGAATCGTGTCACCCCGACCAATGTTTTATAAAAATCTTAAGGGTTTAGAGCGTTTTGCTCTAAACCCTTTTGTTTTTGTTGCTTCCCCTGCATGACCGGCTTCATTATTTGGTTTTACTTCTTTGGTTTAAAGGCCGGTTGGGCAATGACACGCTCTTTGGCATAGCCGTAAAGCAGTCCGCCGAGCATCAGCAGGCCGGCATAACCTACAGCGGGATAGAGTACCCGGACCAGAGTGGAAAAGCCCAGCTGCCCGGCGCCAAAGGCGACCACGCTGGTCCCTATCACGACCCATTTAAACATAGGCTTTCCCTGATCGGTAATTCTTTCGGCAAAACCAAATAAACTTCCAACTGCGGTGGTATAGATTTCGGCCAACAGTATGATACTGTAGCCTGCCATGATTGCAGGCGAATACTGAGCAGCAATTGCTACCATGGGAACTTCATATTGGGAAACACCCGGTATATTGGCCAGCAGGGTCAGATTTATGATCAAGGCACCGATTCCTAACCCAATTCCCCCGTATAAAGCTCCTTTCTGCAGTGTTTTTGGATCGTTCACGTGCCGGCCTAAGGGTGCCAAAACCGCGACTCCCAATACCAGGTTGTAGGATACATAGATGATGGCCGAAAAGACCCAGAAAGGAACCGGTGCCCGGTTGGCCTGGGCCCACTGGTTCACGGCGTCAAAATTAATGGGCGACGTGACTAGGGTGGCGATGGCAATGGCCAAAACAGATACCAGCATCACCGGCACCACATAACTGATGGCGGTAATGACTCCCGATAAGCCAAGCAGCACGGTAAATCCGGTGGCAATCACCAAAAGCAGGCTGCCCAGTAAGTGAGACAAGCCAAATTGTTCTTGAAAAATTGCACCGGCCCCGGCGGCCATGGCTGTTAAAGCACCAAATAAGAAGAATGTAATGATGCCGTCGACGATACCGCCGACCCATCGCCCCCCGGCATATCGAATAACCTGCTCGTGCGAATCAGCGCCTAACCTGCGACCCAAATCCAAGATAATCAGTCCGAAAAAGACAAATAATATCGTGGATAGGATCAAACCAAGGATGCCGGTTGTTCCAAAAAAACTGAAAAACTGGAGAACTTCTTGACCCGAGGCAAACCCCGCTCCCACCACAGTTCCGATGTAGGCCGCCGCTACCTTAAAGGTGGAAATGTTTTGTGTGTTCGTTTTCATGAAGATAGTGTAATCCAGGTTGGTCCTTTTTATCCGGCATCCCAGTAAGATCGATAAAATTTTAAAGCCCTGACAGCCATGCCAGGGCGGACTGGTTTTATATGGCATTCTGCCGGGCCGGTTTCAATGGGCTAAAACAAGGGAACCTAAGCCGGCAGCGATAACAACAAGCTTAAAAAAGAACCCTACAACAGGTAAGTTTGTCAGTACTGCGAGGAGGGAAAGACCCAATAACGCCCCAGCCCCCCTCTCGTTTCTCTATATAAATAACGCAGAAAGCATCTTTTTCTTCCCGATAGTTTCTGTTTTTACGGTGTTTTAACGAAAAAAATAACACACCGGACCCTGGCCCGGTGTTTACTTGATAAACTGTAAATCCTTAAGACTTTTATACTTTCTTTTTTCACTTTTGGTTACGTTTTTCTGCTCTTCATAGAGCTGCATGAATGCTTTGATTTCGTCCTCGGTAATCTTTTTATTAAGCTGGAGATAGTTCAAAAAACACATGAGCATGTCCTCATTTTCACTTAGCAGTTCATGAAGCTTAAAAATGGTCATGACCCCCAATCTATGTCATAGAATATTCAATGTCTTTTTTAAGACATATTCTACATTTCACAAGCGTTTTCCTGCTAAGGGAAAATAAAAAGATAATTTAATATTGAAAATGCTGAACTTTCTAACAAGCGCAAGTGGTTTGGCTACTCTTTATCCTCTATTGTATTGACGGATGAGTAATCTTGACACTGCCTGATGATGCTAATGACTTCGTCTTCTGTTAGTCTTCCAGTATCTATGAGGTATTGCAAAAAAGCCAAAAATTTATCTCTGTCCTTGGAGAGTTGCTCTAACAATGCTTTCATTACAAATACCTCCCACCCGGTTTACAATTATACTTTTTATTTTCTACTATATTAATAAAACTCCTTCCTCCTACCCATTTAATTTTTTAAAAAATTTTGAAATATTTAACATTTGTTTGCAAACAAAATAATCCTGGCGAAAGTTTTATGAGGAGGCAACAGCCTCCTCTGTGATAAAATTTACAAATGTCCAATTTCCCGAACCCAACCAAAGGGGTCTTCTTCTTTACCATATTGAATATTAATTAATTTGTCATAAAGTTTCTGAGTAACAGAACCAACCACATTATTGTTGATGGTGTATTCTTTTTCTTTAAAGAACAGTGAGCCTACCGGTGAGATAACCGCTGCGGTGCCGGAGCCAAAGGCTTCTGTAATCTCGCCACCGGCAATGCCTTCAATCACTTCGTCAATGCTGATGGCCCTTTCTTCCGTTTCCAAACCAAGGTGTTTTGCCAGTTCAAGAACGGAAGCCCGGGTAATGCCAGGCAAAATAGAACCGGTCAGTTCCGGAGTTACCAGTTTATTGCCGTAAACAAAGAATATGTTCATAGCTCCGACTTCTTCAACATATTTTCGTTCCCGGGCGTCCAGCCACAGTACCTGTGAGAAGCCCTTCTGCTGAGCCCGGTAACCTGCCATCAAGCTGGCAGCATAATTGCCACCGGTCTTAATATCCCCTACGCCGCATACGGCTGCTCTTACAAAAACGTCTTCAACGTAAAGCCTTACAGGATTGAAGCCGCCCTTATAATAAGCACCTACCGGACTTAAAATAATGTAAAACAAGTACTGAGATGAGGGGTGAACACCCAGGAAGGGCTCTGTGGCAATCATGGTTGGCCGAATGTATATGGATGTACCTGGGGCCCGGGGAATCCATCTTTTTTCTGTCACAACCAGTTCCGCAATGGCCTGGAGCATATCTTCTTCCGGAATGGTTGGCATCACCAAACGTTCTGCGGACCGGTTCATTCTCTTTACATTCTGTTCCGGCCTGAACAGCAGGATCCGGCCATCTTCTGCTGCGTAAGCTTTCATGCCTTCAAAGATTTCCTGTGAATAGTGAAATACGCAGGCGGACGGGTCCAGACTGAAGTTCTTATATTTTTCAATTCTGGACTCAACCCAAGCATTTTCTTCAAACCGCATGGTAAACATGCGATCTGTAAAAATCCGGCCAAAGCCCAGTTGAGAAGCGTCTTGATACAGAGGTTTGAGTTCCTGTTCCTGCAATTGTTCTACCGTTATCTTCATATTCTCACTCCCTGTCCTATTCAGCCGATGGACTATTTTTATTAGAGTATTCGCCTATTATGTCCATTATCCTGTCGGAGTGGACTAAATATAATTTTTACATAGTCAACGATAGCCCCGGTAAAATGAACCGGGGCTAAAGAAGAATTTCTAAATACTGCCTACGTCATTCACCGGCCGTTTAAAGTTCTTCCTCCAACACTTCGGTGTATAACTCTCGAAGTTGGCTGACCAAGCTTCTGATTTGTTCCGGGTCCTCCTGCATGGCCGCCCTCTCAATGTCAGCGCCTATGGCAGAGAATTCAGGAAAACCGTAGGCACCGCCGGAACCCTTCAGACCATGACCGATGTACCGTACCGTTACAAAATCATTCATTTTGGCAGCGTTTTTCAGCTTTTCAATTTCTTCAGCCAGATCCTGCAAGTACCAGGGGACCAGTGATTCCACTCCTTTATCCCTGTTGCGATTCTTTTTAGTTGTGCCGACAGGGGGTAAAACATGTTGTTTAATGGTTTTTACCAGCATATCCCGCTTCACCGGTTTAGTGATATACCCGTTGCATCCGGCTTCTATACATTTTTCGAGATCCCCTTTCATGGCATGGGCCGTTAAAGCCACAATGGGCAACGTTTTATATTTCTCGATAACCCGGATTCGCCTGGTGGCTTCATAGCCGTCCATGACAGGCATTTGCATATCCATCAAAATGATGTCAAACCGTTCCTGTTCAAGGATTTCCAGGGCCTGTAGCCCATTTTCAACCAGGGTAACCTGATATTCATCGGACAACAGTTGAACAATCAGGCGTTGGTTAAAAACATTGTCCTCTACTAACAGAATATGAATGCACCTTTGTTCCTGCTGCTCTACACTATTTCTGGCAACGCCATGTTTAACAAGGTGACCCAATTCTTCCAACAAGATATCCGAGCGCACGAAACTTTTGCTTAAGATCCGCTCATACTTGTCATTTAATTTTTGATAATCTTGTTGTGTTAAGTCCTTTCCTGTATTGATCAACACAGGGATATGCTTACATTCAGGTTCCATGCGCAGTCTGTCGAGAAACTCAAAGCCATCCATTTTAGGCATCATGAGGTCCAAAATAATAGCATGGGTTTCTCCACCGGAAAAAATATAGTTTAAAGCTTCCTCCGCCTCCAAAAACTGATGGGTTTGATAGCCGGCGCCATCCACGACCGTCCTCAAAAACTCCAGAGCGGATTTTTCATCATCAACCAGCACAATATGAGTGTCATTGGTCTTCTGTGACATGGTCAGCTTGTTCAGCCTCCCGATAAGAATTTTTTCTGAAACCGGCTTCTGAATGAAATCTACCGCTCCCAGTGAAAAGGCCCTTTCCTTCTCCGGCAGCACCGTGCAAACCACAATGGGAATATCCTGGGTTTGTTCATGCTTTTTAATTTTCTCAAGGACTTCCCAACCGCTCAAGTCCGGCAGCAGGATATCCAAAATGACCACATCCGGACGGTATATTTTCGCCATCGTTAAAGCCTGTTTGCCCTGGTCAGTGGCGATCACTGCATATCCTGCTTTTTCCAGATAGTTAGCGATTAATCGTTTGGTCGTCCAATCATCCTCCACAACCAAAACAACGCCAAAACCTGAATGTATCTGCTCTTTGGCAGGATCAGGACTGATTCCTTCTACCATGGAAATCGGAATCGTAAAGGAAAATTTCGATCCCCGGTTTACTTCACTTTCGACATTGATCTCACCGCCCATCAGCTGAGCAAGATTTTTACTGATGGTGAGGCCCAGGCCGGTTCCACCATATTTTCTGGTGGTTGAACCGTCCGCCTGCGTGAAGGCCTGGAAGATCACATCAAGTTTTTCCTTAGGAATACCAATGCCGGTATCCTCCACAGTAAATTTTAACTTCATTTCACTGTTATTCTGAACCACCGGTTCACCGCTTACCACAACTCCAACATGACCCTGGTGGGTGAACTTTGCGGCATTGGAAAGTAAATTTGTCAGTATTTGACGAATCCTCGTCGGATCGCCCCTGAAATCATCGTGCAGATCCTGCTCTATATCGATCTTTATTTCAACATTACGTTCCGCCAGTCTGGGTTCTACCATACTCACTGCTTTGTGGATAAGGTTACGCAGGCTAAAAATGGTTTCTTCCAATACCAGCTTGCCGGATTCAATCTTGGAAAGATCCAGGATATCGTTAATCAGTTCCATCAATTGTTCGCCACATTGCTGGATCACTTTAACGCTTTCTTCCTGCTGAGGTGTCAGATTTTGCTGCAGTAATACCTCCGCAAAACCAAGTATTCCGTTCATGGGAGTTCTGATTTCATGACTCATATTGGCTAAGAACTCCGATTTGGCCTTGCTGGCCGCTTCCGCAATTTGCCGGGCCTGCTCGGCCTGTCTTTTGGCTTCCGCCACTTCCGTAACATCCACCACCATCAGTAAAATGCCGTCATAAATTTTATCGCGGTAAACGTGTTGGATGCTCATAATCACATCCATATCGCCTAAACGACGGGTGATGGTGCTCCGGGGTTGGTGGGGCTGGGTGCGATAATTACGAACCAATTCACGGATTTTTTCCAGCGCTTCTCCGCTATGCAGATCCCACAGTTTTTTGCCGATTAATTCTTCCCGGGTCTTGCCCAGCAGTGCCGTCCATTGTTCATTGACTTCGGTAATCACATCATTGGCATCCGCTAAAGCAATGGATGCATTCATCACAGAAACGATGGCCCGCAGTTTGGCAGCTTCCCGTTCGGTTTCTTCCCGGGCCTGCTGCAATTTTAACTGGGTGATTTTATGGTTGGTAATATCCCTGGCCGCCACATAAAAGCCGATGATTTTTCCCCCGGGAAGGCGAATGGGGTTGGCAATAATATAAAGGATATAGCCGATTTGGCTTAATTCTCCCTTCCAGGAATCCCCGCGGATAAGAGACATCAGCACCTTCTCTCCGCCATGATAAACGTCTTCGATCCTCTGGCCCAATATTTCCATTTGGCTGCGTCCAAACAACTCCAGAGCAGCAAAGTTGGCATAAATTAACTGGGCGCTTTCATCGAAGATGGTAACACACTCGATGGAGCTGTTATTGGCATGCATGTGCAAGCGCAGGTTTTGTTCCATGACGTTGCGCTCGGTGATGTCCACAAAAACTTGCACCCCACCGGCGTATTTGCCACTGATATCATGGAGAAAAGAACCGCTGGTAAGGATACGCCGCCGCCCCCGCCTGGTATTGATCTCGACCTCCATGTCTTTGTAACATACGCCGGATGTCATGGCGTGATGGAGGTGGCATTTTTCTTTCTTACACTCGCAGCCCATCAAGTGGGAGCAACTCATTCCCAAAACATCTTCCTGGTTTACCCCGAAGTAGGCAGCGGCTGCCGCATTAATTTCCGTGATTTCCATGTTGGAATTAACCACAAAAACACACTCGGTCATGCTTTCAAAGATGGTGCGTAGTTTATTTTTTTCGTTGGTTAGACTACGATTTACAGTCTGTAATTCAAGAAGTCTGGACTCCGGTCCTTCTCCGACCCATTCGCTGCAAAACCCCATTTCAAAACGATCAAAAAAAGTATTCATGGCCTTTTTGGCTTCGGTTTTTTCGGCGGGGACAAGATCGCTTTCGTTGATGACATCCAGATAGGCCCGGCGATAATACTTGAACATTCCCAAAAACATTTTTATGGTGATTCCCCTGGCCCGGTGAGTCCTTGCGCTTTTTATACCGAATTGGGTGACGGGGTCGTCCCCGACATTTTCATCTATATCAATCACATCATTGATATAATGATTCAGATAGTAGGACAAGCTGTGAATAATTTCATGTACGGAGAGCCGCCAGTCCTCATGACGGGTAGAATTATACTTGGTAAAGCCGCCGGCTTTAGCGTAATCGATGAGTTTTTCAATAATTTTGTCTTCATTTCGGGTGAGTATTTCCACGACCTTTTCTCTCACGCCGCTACCCCCTACAAACCATAATAAGCTTAAATTTTGACATTATTTTTACTTTCCCTTTATTCTTTTATTGGAAAATAAAATTTCGATGCCGCTTCCTTTACTATAAGGATCGTATCAGAGATCTATTGTTTTTGGTTAACTAAAGGCTTACAAAAAGATTAATTTTTTGGAAGAGACTTAATCTCTACTGTGAAAAAAATAGTTCACTTTGTATAAATTTCCTAACATAAATACTTGCTACCGGCAAAATGTTTTGTTATAATAAACTTCGTCGCCGGCAAAATAGGATTTTGGCCCCTTGGTCAAGCGGCCTAAGACACCGCCCTTTCACGGCGGTAACACGGGTTCGAATCCCGTAGGGGTCACCAATTTCATATGGAGGGATTCCCGAGCGGCCAAAGGGAGCAGACTGTAAATCTGCCGTCAGACGACTTCGAAGGTTCGAATCCTTCTCCCTCCACCATATTGGGGCGTCGCCAAGCGGTAAGGCACCGGTCTTTGGAATCGGCATTCGTTGGTTCGAATCCAGCCGCCCCAGCCAGCAAGAAAGGTGAGAATATATCTCACCTTTCTTCTTTTTTTTAGATCATCCATCGTTATTCCTTATAAATCTCAACTCTAACCTCTCACTTCTCACCTCTAAGTTGAAGGTCGGTTCATGCCGCTCAGTTTTTGTTTTTTCTTTCTGTCATTAGCTCTGCCCACATCCCATGTTTCATGGTATCCTCCGGTTCTTCCAACCGGGGCGGATTCGCCCGTAGTACCCGGGTTTTTAATCATGCCTTTAACTTTTTTACGCATTTTTTCTGGCCTCCTGATTCAGTCTCACCACTAGTGTCTCCTTAATTTCTCAATTTTATTTTAGTGAAAATCTTTTATCGGAATTTAACGGGATTGTCAGGCAGCTACCAGTATGATTCGCCAAAATGTGACATAATAAAAGTACTTGAAAGCTACGCTCTTTCCCGGTAAAAAAAATTGTGCCGGGCTTTTTTTTGCTATCAAAGTATAAAAGATCGTATAACAAAATGTAAAAGAAATGTTAGTTTAAATTATTAAGAATTAACACTTGCGCTGGATAATAATCTTTGCTATAATCACTATTGCACTGATTCAATCGGTGTTTCCAGTAAAATATGCGGCAGTGGCGGAATTGGCAGACGCGTAAGATTCAGGTTCTTATGCCCGTCAGGGTGTGGGGGTTCAAGTCCCTTCTGCCGCACCAAAACAAACCCTGGTTATCACCCGGGGTTTTTGCTTTTATGCCTTCTTGTAATAATAAATGTTACTGTTTCATTAAATTAACTCTTGCATGTCCCGATTTAGTGAGGTATAATAACATTTGTCGGTGGGGCAATTGCACTGATTCAAGTTGAATATGCGGCAGTGGCGGAATTGGCAGACGCGTAAGATTCAGGTTCTTATGCCCGTTAGGGTGTGGGGGTTCAAGTCCCTTCTGCCGCACCAAAATTGACACCTGGTTGTGAAACCAGGTGTTTTTTATTATTGGAAAAAATAATGCGGTAACCCGGATGACCGGTTACCACTGTATCTTTACATATCCACCTGTCTTTGCCCTGAGCGAATTTTAGAGTTAATGACTTCAACCAGAAACATGGTTGAAAAGATATGGTACAGCTCACCGGCAACCCCTTCAACAGAGCCCTGCCGGTTATTCAGTTGGCCTTTCAGGGCAATTTCAAAGCCATACCGTTCTTCCATCAAACGGATAAACTCCTTGATAATTCTTTCTCTGATCTCACTGTTGCTGATTTCAATCCAACCATCCTCAGGCTTGACCTGCATACCGGTGATTTGCCCCACCAACATTAAAAAATCACTGCGAAATGCATGAAAGGTAGGTTTTTCAACATTACCTATCTTCACCTTAATCCCCCCTGCTGTTAAACTCTACATTCTATTATAGGGTTTCATTTAATACTATTTCAAGGCTGTCCCATCCGGCAGAGCAGTTTTTAAGAAAATTAAAAAACCCGGCTCTTTGGCCGGGGATTACAGTTTGTTAATTTCAGGGCACTTCATTTTCAAAAGATTATAGGAAAAGGGAGCAAAATATCTCTCTTGATTGCTGCAGCTTTTGTTCTCGCAGACGAGGGCCGGTATGGATTCCGCGTGACAGACGTTAACGTCTTCCTGCACATCCACATTAACCAACCTCTCAACCAGAATCTCGCCGCAAACCGGGCAGTTTTTAATAAATTGTGTCATGTAACGGTATCCCTCCTAAAAAAATTTTGTCGGTAACCGTATCTAAACTAACTGAATAGTCAGTTAGTTTAAGATGTGTATATTCTGTTATGAATTAATTATACTCCTATTAGAGGGATTTGCGCAATATTAATATGTCACATTTATTATTTATTATATACTAATGCGTTCCTCCGCCATAAAACAGCTCCCAGGAATAATTCCAGGGAGCTGTCTGGAAAGGCAACCCCATACCTTTCCCCGGGTGTCGGTTTTTCCAGTGGTTTTGTTGACACCTTTGCCCGTTAACTTTTCCGCGCATCCCACAAGCGACGGGTGGGTATTTGTTTTAGTATATTCCAAACAAATTCACGGTATCCCCGGCGGGTTGCTCATTTCTATCGTTCCAGCGTACTTGTAAATTCGGCGATATCATGATGAAAGGCCAGGTGATCCACTCGAAAGATGCTTTTATGTTTTGTCAGCAGGGCCTGTCGTGCGTAACCCTCGGCGGCATCTACAATGGTTACTTTTTTAAGGGATTTGTTATCGACCATGGCCTTGCGAAACATCCAATTGGACCTAAAATCGGTGGTGGGAAAGGAATAACCGATAACAATGATTTCCGAGGCCCGCTGCAATGCCTGCCGCGCCTGCTGCCACAACTCCGGTATAAAGGGAATGGATTGATAGTTCTTCATCAGGGTGGGCGGAATAATAACCCTACTTAACCTTTGACAGCAGTGTTCGGTGGTACACTGAATCATGTTGGCCATACCGTTGATGATCACACTGTGTCCCCTGGCGTCACTGTGTTCATAGGCATAGAGTTGACCACACTGCGGGCAGTAAAGCCAGTTCAAAGAACCATGGAGTTTTAAAAGTTTTACATTAGAGCCACCGGCTGCCGTTGCTGCTGTTTCCTGAACCCTTTGAAGATCTTCCGTGGCAGGCATCCCCGCAAGAGGATCACAGGAAATGCCATAGCCGTCCTTGATATGCCATTGGATACCGTCCCGCTGCAAATGGTGCAGGGCATAATCCATCAGCAATTCATAATTAAATGAAATGACGGTATCTCCGGCTCCCAGGGATTGAGCAATGCGCCGGTGATGCGGGCAGGGCTCGCCGTAAAGGATTTTATCGAAGGTAAGGGCCATCAACAAAAGATACTCTTCATAGGCTTGCCGTAAGCGGTCCCTTCCCGGTATGTCCTCTTCCATTTCAATGTTGAGCAGGGTTAGGACTTCTTCCATATCCAGGTCTGACCGGTGCACCTGTTCCCGGGGGATCCCCCAGAGTTTTTCAATAAATTCAAAGATATGATGAAACTGCAGGTTTTCATCTCCAAAATGCCGGTCTTTAATACGATGAATGTTGATGACACGCATCGCCTTTTGAAAAAAGTTTTTCGCCACCGGGCTGGTTTCTCCGAGATAAGAGCCCGTATAGGCGGCCCCTGCACCTGCTCCCAAGACATATACTTTCGTCACTGGATACCTCCCCAATACTTATCCATCCACTTTAGTATGGTACCGGGGCAAAAAAATTAACCCGGGGTTGGGTTGATCCGGGTCTAAGAAGCTAAAAACCTGACCAGTTGAGCGGCAAAAAAGAACCCGCTCATTGCGCAGAACCCGAGCGCAGCCCTCCTGACCACGGGTGAGTCTTCATGTTCTAACCAGTCCAGCACTTCTTCCACAACAGAGCCTTCCTGGGCCTCTCTGGACATATCCTTGGTTACGGCAGGAAAAGTTAAATTAATTTCCGCACTCTTTATCATATCAAAACCCCCCGAACATTTGTTTTTGTTACACTGATTTTATAACCAAACACATGTTCTTGTCAATAAAAAAATGAAAATCCTACCAAAAAAGTTGGCAGGATTTTGCGGGTCTTGTATTTTAATGTTTGCCCCTCACGTTGTACGGTATGATTCTTTTTTCCCAGGTCCGCAAGGTTACATGGTCGTTTTTGTTTTCTATAATATATTGCGGAAGAACCGGCGTCTTTCCATAGCCGTTGGGTGCGTTAATAATATAGGTGGGAACAGCCAGCCCGGAGGTATATCCCCGTAATTGGTCCATAATGGAGATTCCTTCATCGATGCCGGTGATAAAATGCCTGGTTCCTTTGACGGCTTTGGCGTGAAAAATGTAGTAGGGTCGCACGCGAATCTGGAGCAGGCTTTGGTTAAGTCGTTTCATAACGTCCGGGTGGTTGTTGATGTTCTTCAACAGCACCGTCTGGTTCCCCAACACAACCCCGGCCTTTACCAGCATGTCGCAGGCCTTTTTAACCTCCGGCGTAATCTCCAGAGGATGGTTGAACTGGGAGTTTATATAAACGGGCGGGTGTTTTTCCAAAATGGCACAGAGTTCAGGGGTGATTCTTTGCGGCATGGTAACAGGGGTACGGGTTCCGATGCGTTTAATTTCAACGTGGGGGATATTGTCCAGCTCGGTTAACAACCAGTCAATTTGCTGGTCCGATAAAAGCAAAGCATCCCCACCGGTGATTAACACATCTCTGATTTCTTCATTTTCCCTGACGTACTGAAGGGCAGCTTCCAGGATCTTGCGTGGTTTATGAACATCGATTTCTCCGATGTTGCGGCGGCGTTGGCAATGGCGGCAGTACATAGCGCACTGGTTGGTGACGTTGATAATTAAACGGTCGGGGTAGCGCCTGGTGATTCCCGGCGCAGGAGAGGTAAATTCTTCTCCCATCGGGTCTTCCAAGCCGCAGCGGTCTTTAATTTCCTCTGCACTTGGGACGGCCTGCAGCCAGATTGGTCCCCTGGGCCCGCCCACCATGGCCAGTGCCATGTAATAAGGGGATACTGCCCAGCGGTATTGCCGGCCCACCCGCTCAATGGCCTCAATTTCTGCCTGGTTCAAATCAACCAACTGACTTAATACCCTGGCGTCCCTGATGCGGTTTGCCATTTGCCAGTGCCAGTCATTCCACTGCTCTTCACCGGCCTGAAAGAAATTCATCACCTTATCCCTGGCCTGGTTATATTCCTCTTGCACCTCAAAGCCGTTTGGGATGTTGGCTTTGTTGCTTAAATAACCAGTGATACGGGACTTCAGCTCCCTTGCCCTTTTCAGGGCAATCAATCTTTTTTCCTGCCCTAAACGTACTTCTTCATGCCGTAGGTGAACAGACATGAGTATCCCTCCCTTTCTTTATAGCTTACGAAGTTAGCTGACGGGTTCGGGTCGAAAGGTTAAAACCCTACCTGTGCGATGCACAGAATTCACCCCAAAATCGGTTCCTCCGTTCCCATTTTATGGGATTAAGCTAATATTTCCCAGACAATGCCAAAAAAATTATAAGTTGCCACTATCATTATATCATAAGGTGGCTTGTCCGGCAACAAGTAAAAGGATACCCTAAAACTTATACTTTCTGATATAGCAAAAAAGCGCTGCAGTGCAGCGCCTTTTTTATACTCTGACCAATCCTTCCCTGGCAGCGGGATCCAACCGTCCGTAAATGGTTAAAATATCGCCATCTTGAATCCGGCTGTCCGGGGCCGGGTCGAAAATATCTTCCTGCCCCTTCCGCTGGATGGCCAGCACCTTCCTGTTGTGCAGCTTGCTCTCGGCCAGGGTTTGTCCCACCAGAGGAGAATCGGGCAATACCTTCCATTCTTCAATTCTATACAGCTTGGCTTCCAGGTGGATGGTATGTTCCATTAATTCTTCCATCAACCTGGAAATTTCGTGATTTAGCTGGTCTCTTTCCTTTACTAATTGATGTAGTCTTTCATGAATACCCGCCAGCACCCTCCGCTGATCAAAGTCATCCAAATACTTGCGGGCAACCTCTGAGGACTTTACCACCACTCCCACGCCGGGAGCCACCTCAACAATGCCGACTTCCTGCAGCAGCGTTAAAGCACGTCGAATGGTTTCCGGAGAAACATTATATTTCCCTGCCAGGGTTGAACGGCCAAAGACTTTCTGACCTTCCTGGTATTCACCCCGTACAATTCGATCCGCCAGGTCCGCGGCAATGGTTATATATCTTGCTAAATGCACCTCGGTGTTTGGCAAAACAAAACCCCTCCAGAAAAGATAAATCTAAATATGTATTATAACCTTGAAATAAAAAATAAAAAAGATATTAAATAACATTTTGCAATAATTTCAATTAATGAATTTGTAAAAAGGCAAAACCGTGACGCCGGGATTTATTTCGCAGCATCACGGTTTAAACAATCATAAGGATTCTTCAATAAGCTCTCTAACATTCATAAACGGAATCTCAATTTTCGGTTCCATGTGCAGCAACGGTCTTCTTACCACAAAATCCAGGTGACAGCCGCATTTATTAATACCCAGGCCATAGCTGTCTCCAAGGGCAAAATGGACTGTGCCGGCAGCCTTCTCATCCACCGAAATGTTGCCCACCATTGTGGTAATAGCCGGGTTTAACCCGATGGCAAACTCCCCGATGGTCTTGATGGCCTCCGGGAACCCCTGAATGTATTCCCTGAATTCCTTGGAACAGTCTATTAGTTTCCCCCCGCTAAACTCCAGTCTTACAGGTTTGGACGGAATCCAGGAGCGGGTAACGGTACCGTCCACCACGATAACCCCGTTAAAAGTCTCCTCCACGGGGCAGGTATAGATTTCACCGTCGGGCATTTGAGAGATGCTGCCGTTTTTACTGAGCCCGCCGGCATCCAGCCACCGCCTTCCTTCCGTTGAGAAACTGATATTCGTACCCTGTTCGGAAGTAATTTTAAATCTTCTGGCCCGGTGCATTTTTTTCCTGAGCTCGGCAATGTCTGCCGCCAGTTTGGGGTAATCTGTATCCCCCCAGAAATCATCTTGCAGGTACTCCTCTGCCCAGTCAAAGAGTGAGAGCGTTTTGTAGCCCCTGTCCCAGAAGTAGTTGCGTAATTGCTTGCAAATACTGTACCCATCCTTGGCAGGATGATAAAGTTCTATGACGTGGCTGTAATTGCCGTTGATCATTTCCAATACTGAAACGTCCCTGGTTGCGTCCAGCATTTGTACCGGAAAGGGCAAAATCTGTGCTATTTTTTCAGCAATATCTCTGTTGAATTGATAGGCCACCAGAACACCGGTGACCGGTTCCCGACCGGTTGACAGGGCGTCGATCAGGTTTTGTTTTACTTTGTTCATCTTCCTAATGATTTACCTCCGTGCAGGCCACAATTTGTTTCCCTCTTGATTCTGGGTACAGCGTCAATGAGAGCCCTGGTATAAGGATGCCGGGGATCATGAAGAACATTTTCCACGGGTCCCATTTCAACGATTTTTCCCAGGTACATCACAGCCACCCGGTGACACAGGTAGTTCACCACAGATAAGTTATGAGAAATGAAGATATAGGTCAAACCCAGGTCAGCCTGCAACTCCGACAGTAAATTCAACACCTGGGCCTGTACCGAAACATCCAGCGCCGATGTGGGCTCATCCAGGATCAACAGCTCCGGGTCGGTGGTAAGTGCCCTGGCCAGGGAAATACGCTGCCTCTGACCCCCGCTGAAGGCATGGGGATACCTGTCCAGATGCTGGGCCGACAGCCCTACCTTCTCCAGAAGATACAGGGCTTTGTCCCTCATCTCGCCCTTTGTCCAACGCCCCAGGACAGCCATTGGCTCGGTAAGGATCTGTTCCACCTTCATGCGGGGATTTAACGAAGAATAGGGGTCCTGGAAAATCATCTGCATGCGTGAACGCAAAGGCCTCAGTTGTTTTTCAGGCAGGCAGGTAATATCCGTTCCCCCCAGAATAATGCGTCCTTCGGTGGGGTCCTCCAGTTTGGTAATTAGATTGGCCAAAGTGCTTTTGCCGCAGCCTGACTCCCCTACCAACCCCAGGGTTTCCCCCTTAACCAGTTTCAGGTCAATCCCGTCAACGGCTTTGATGATCTTTTCTTGCCGCCCCCAGAAATCTTCTTTGACTGTAAAATGCTTCTTCAGATTATAAAGTTCGAGAATATATTCCATCTGTGCATCCTCCAACTGAACTCAGGTCCAGCACGCTACCTTGTGATTGCCGTTAACACATACCAATTGCGGTTTTTGTGCAAGGCAAATATCTTTTTTTACTGAACACCTGTCATTAAACCGGCATCCCGAAATTCGGGCAAAAACATCCGGCACTGAACCCGGTATGGATGCCAGTTTCTTACGGTAACCCGGTGTAAGCTCAGGCACCGTCTCTAACAGCGCCCTGGTGTAGGGGTGACGGGGAGACAGCAGGGTCTCATTAACATCCCCTATTTCCACAATTTCCCCGGCATACATCACAGCCACCCGGGCGCAGATTTGGGCCACCACCCCCAGGTCATGGGTGATCAGTAAAACAGAGGCGCCTGCCTGCATGGTAGCCTCCTTGATTAACCGGAGAACCTGGGCCTGGATGGTTACGTCCAGCGCGGTTGTGGGTTCGTCCGCTATTAAAAGGCCGGGCCCGCAGGACAAGGCCCCGGCAATCATGACCCGCTGGCGCATTCCACCGCTCAGTTGATGGGGGTAGCTGGCAAAGGTCCTCGCCGGGTCGGGAATTTGTACCCTGCCCAGCATATCCAGGGCATGTTCTTTGGCCTCCCTTTTGGAGATGTTATTATGGGCAAGAATGACATCCATGATCTGCTTGCCGATGGTGAAAGCCGGGTTTAAGCTGGTCATTGGTTCCTGAAAAATCATGGAGATGTCTTTGCCCCGTATCTTCCTCATTTCCTGCGGCGTTTTGTCAATGAGGTTTTGCTCCTTGAAGCAGATACTCCCGCCGGATATGCCCCCTTTACCGCCGGGCAGCAGTTGCAATATGGAAAGGGCGGTCACGGATTTTCCCGACCCGGATTCGCCCACCAGACCCAGCACCTCGCCGGGTTTAATATCGAATGATACACCGTGCAGGACCCGGGCCGTCTTTCTGCCCGTGGGCAAATCCACAGTTAAATTTTTAACAGATAGAAGTGCAGTCATTTTGATCGCTCCCGGCTTATTTTTTTGATCTGGGATCCAGGATATCCCTGACACCGTCTCCCAGAAGGTTAAATCCCATTACCGTAATGAAAATGGACAGGCCGGGAAATGTTGCATACCACCATTGGTCCAGGATATATGTGCGGGCCGTGTTGATCATGGCCCCCCACTCGGGGGCCGGAGGCTGCGCGCCGAGCCCGATGAAACTCAGTGAAGCCGCAATGAGGATGGCTTCTCCGATCCCCAGGGTTACCTGTATTAAGACGGGGGAGGTGCAGTTCGGAAGAATATGCTTACAAATAACCCAACCGGTGGAAGAGCCAAAGGAGCGGGCAGCCTTAACATATTGTTTTTCCTTTAAGGAAAGGACTTGACCTCTGACCAGCCGCACGTAGACCGGAATCTTCACCAGCGAAACAGCCAGCATGGCATTAAACAGACTTGGTCCCAGGGCAGCCGCCAGGGCCATGGCCAGTACCAGGGAGGGAAAGGAAAGAATAACATCCATGATCCCCATGGCAATTTGGTCGGTCCTGCCGCCGATGTATCCCACCGTACTGCCAAGGGCTGTCCCCACCAGCGCGGCCACCAGCACAATGGATATGCCGACCCCCAGCGAGTACCTGCTGCCGTAAATAATACGGCTGAAGATGTCCCTGCCCATCTCATCGGTGCCAAAAAAATGGCCAGCGCCGGGGGCTTTGAGTTTTTCGGTCATATTAATGGCAACCGGATCATGGGTGGCCAGAACCGGGGCGAGAATTGCAACCGCTGCCATCAGAAAGACAATACAGCATCCTACCAACGTTAACGGGTTTTTCATGAGAACATACCGGTAAAACTCCAACTTGCCTGACGGCATGCTTACCCCACCTCCCGTATCTGTGGATCCAGTAATTTATACAGGAGATCAACCAGCAAGTTTATCATTACATAGCAAAAGGCAACCACCAGGGTAAAGCCCATAATGGCCGGAAAGTCCAGAAAACTTACCGAGTCCACTACATACTTGCCCATACCCGGCCAGGCAAAAATTGTTTCCGTGATAATGGCGCCGCCCAGCAGTTCGCCAAAAATCAGACCGGCCACCGTTACCGTGGGGAGCAAGGCGTTCTTCAAGGCATACTGGTAGATGATTTTGTACCTTGGAATACCGTTGGCCTTGGCAGTGCGAATATAGTCCTGTTCTAAAACCTCCACCATGCTGGCCCGCACCTGCCGGGCAATAATGGCCAGTTGAATGTAGGCCAGGCAGCAGGCGGGCAGCATGATGTGGTGCAGGGCGTTGAAAAACACCGTGAAATCCCTGGCCAGCAGGCTGTCCAGCAAATACATGCCGGTGACCGCAGGGGGCGGGGTAAGAAAAACGTCAATCCTGCCCGCTGCCGGAAATAGTTGCAGGTGTTTATAAAAAAGCAGCAGCACCATCAGACCGGACCAAAATAATGGGGTTGAAACCCCCAGCAGGGCCACCAATCTGCTCAGGTGATCGGCTATTTTGTCTCGTTTGACAGCAGCCAGAACCCCCAGGGGAATACCCATCAGCAGGGTAATGATCATGCTTACCAGCGTCAGCTCCAGAGTGGCGGGAAAAAAAGTTTTCAATTCCTTGACAACCGGCTGCTGGGTTCTGATGGAAAGGCCCAGATCTCCCTGGGATAAATTTTTCATGTACTGCAGGTACTGGACGTATACCGGCCGGTCCAATCCCATCTCGGCCCGCATCCGGTTCAGGGTTTCCTCGCTGGCCCGCTGACCGATTAACATCCTGGCAGGGTCACCGGGTATCATATGCGAGATGATGAAAGTAAAAAGAGTTACGCCAAACAGCACAAACAGGAGACGGGGTATCCTTTTAAATAAATACTGTAGTAAAAACATATGATTTAACTCCCATAGGGATTTTGCGGGGCCACCGGAGCGGCTCCCGCAAACCCTTTTATTGTTACTTCTTCATACCCTCGAAGTTATACATGCTTTCCAGCATGGGGTTGTACACATAGCCTTCAATGTTTTTGCGCATGGGTAACAGAGTATTGTTTTGGAATAACAGTATATAGGGAGCTTCTTCCATCACGATGTCCTGGGCCTGCCGGTACAGCTCGGTGCGTTTCTTCTGGTCGCTGATGCGGGCCGCTTCCCTTAGGAGTTGGTCAACTTGATCATTTTTATAGAAGGCCCGGTTGCCGGCCAAGCCGTGGTTGTTGGAGTCAAACCAGTAATTCATAAACATGTGCGGGTCAGCATAGTCGGGACTCCAAACACCAAGGCAGATATCAAAATCAGCGCGGTCCACCTTGTCTCTCAGCGTTGCCCAGGCAAGTTTTTCCAACTCCACCTTGACCCCTATCTTGGAGAGGTTGTCCTGAATGGTCAGGGCCTCCTGCTCCCACCAGGGCTTATAGTCGGAGTACAGCAGCTTTAAGGTAAAGCCCTGGGGATAGCCTGCCTCTGCCAGAAGCTGTTTGGCCTTGTCCAAATCCAACTTATACTGCTTTACGTTGGGATCGTGACCCCATAACCCCTGGGGAATCGGCCCTTTAACCTGGGTGGCGTTTCCCTGCATCACACCCTTGATCATTCCGTCATAGTCAACCGCATAGTTGAGAGCCTGGCGGACTTTACTGTTATCAAGGGGCTTTTTCTTGTTGTTAAGATAGACATAGTTCACCAGCAGGCTGGGGTTTTCCAGAATTTTAATATCCTGGTTGCCCTCCAACGGTTCCAACTGGTCCACCGGGATTCCCTCAGCAATGTCAATATCACCGTTTTCCAACTGCAGCCGCTGGGCGGACGGGTCTTTGACAATCTTCGTCAGAATGGTTTTGAGGGCCGGTTGACCTCCCCAGTAATTGTCCACTGCCGCCAGCTTCAGGTGTTGTTCCCGGTTCCACTCAACCAATTGATAGGGTCCGCTGCCCATGGTGTGTTCCCCCAGCCAGCCGGAAGCCATGTCCCCGTCCTTTTCGTGCTCAATTACCTTGGGGTTGATAATGCTGCCGGCGTTGGTAGCCAGTGTGTAAAGGAACGGCGGAAAGGCCTCTTTAAGCGTGAATTTTACAGTGTTGTCATCCACCACATCAACCGAGGCCAGTGTGGGAAAATAATCAGCCGGGCCTTTCGCCATTTTCAGCACCCTGTCAAAGGAGAACTTTACGGCCTGGGCATTTAAGGGTGAACCATCGTGGAACTTGATGTCTTTCCGCAGTGTAAAGGTCCACTCTTTGCCGTCCGGCGACACCTGCCATGACTCGGCCGCCATGGGTTCCACTTCCGTACTTCCCTTGCCGTTTTCGGTTTTGTATTTCACAAGCCTGTCATAACAGGGGTAGGTGATTTTCCATGAAGCGTTGTCCATCGAGACAGCCGGGTCAAGGGTGGCCAGGTCCATGGCCATCCCGATAATCAGGGTGTCGGAGGGAGATTTAGAGACATTCTGCTTTTTTTCTTCCCCTCCGCCGCCGCAGCCGCTGACCAGCAAAGCGAGCAGCGCCAGCAATACCGGTAATAACCTTTTCATCTTCTTTCCTCCTCATCAAATACTAAATGATTAATTAGCTGGTTAAAAATTCTTTTTGCAATCACCTCCAGATTGACTTGGTTTTTATTAAAACGTAGGAGGTGTCATGGCCCAGATCCCGACGGCCTCCTCATTACCCGGGTTATAAAAACGGTGCGGTATGTTGCTGTCAAAATAAATACTGTCACCCTGGTTAAGGATATAAAGCTCTTCCCCTATGCGGACCGCAATGGTGCCTTGAATGACAACCCCGCACTCCTCGCCGGCATGGCTTAGCAATTCTCCGTGGTTATGGCCGGGCTTGAGTGTAATCATCATGAACTCGATCTTTCGATTCAGGTCAGGCGACAGGAACCGGTAGACCACATTGCTGTTGGGTGTTTCCAGCTTTTTTTGATTTTCTTGTTTTACCACAACCACACTTTTGTTTTCCACCTGTTCCAGCAGATAAAAAAGTGGGATGTTAAGGGCTTTGGTTATCTTCCAAAGGGTGTCCAGGGAAGGCTGCACCGTCCCCCTTTCCACCTGGCTTAACAGGCCGGCGGAAATACCCGCCTCCCTGGCAAGTTCTTGCAGCGTCTTTTGTTTTTCCTTTCTTAATTCGCGAATCTTAAACCCCAATGATATATAAAGAAGATTTTGTTCATGATTAACGGGCATTGTCCCACCTCAAATTACAGGTTATAATCTTTTGGTTTTGACCAACATTTAACGCTTTTACTCTGACTTGAAAATTTTTAATATTTATAAAACTAAAATGTATAAAAAAAGGCGCTATTGATAAATAGCACCTTTGCTGACCCACTTCTTTGTCAAGTCTAGTTCAATATTAGCACGATTTTGCTTGCTTTTCAATATTTACCAACCAAGTATACAGGATTTTAGAAATATAGATCCCGCTCACCGGCTTCGATTTGTTTCAGTCTGTCTTCGGTGATCTTGCGAATATGCGGGTTGCCGATCTCATCCAGGTGCCGGCGGATGGTTTCTTCCCCGACCTCCCTGGTTTCAGGGGAAGCATAGTCCATTAAGTATTCTTTAAAGGTCAGGATGGCGTTGGGCTGGCAGACGTTTTGAATTTCGCCGCTCTTGGCCAGGGCCATGAACCGGTCGCCGGTGCGTCCTTTGCGGTAGCAGGCGGTGCAGTAGCTGGGCAGCCAGCCGGACTTGCAGACATTGCGCAGCACCTCGTCGGGACTCCGGTGATCATCCACGTAAAATTGTGGGGCATCTTCTTCGCCAGCGTCACAATTGGCACCTCCGCCGGCAATGCACTGTTTGCGCTCTGATTCTTTTTTGTAGCCGCCCACGCCGGTACAGGAACCGGCGGAAATTTGAGAAATACCGTAATTTAACAGCATATCCCGGTATTCAGGTCGCTCACGGGTGGAAATAATCATACCGGTATAGGGAACAGCCAGGCGAATAATGGCAACCAGCTTCATAAATTGCTCATCATTGACCAAATAGGGGAAGTTGTCGTAATCCACTCCCCGGGCCGGGCGCAGCCGCGGCACGGAAATCGTGTGCGGTCCCACACCAAAGCGTTCTTCCAGATGCAGGGCGTGCATCATGAGGCCCATGACTTCAAATTTGTAATCATAGAGGCCAAACAGAGCGCCGAAACCCACGTCGTCGATGCCGGCCAGCATGGCCCTGTCATGGGCGGTGGTGTGCCAGTCATAATCGGCCTTGGGTCCGCTGGGATGCATTTTTTTGTAGGTTTCCCGGTGGTAGGTTTCCTGGAACAGAATGTAGGTACCGATGCCGGCCTCCTTCAGTTTTTTGTAATTTTCAACGGTGGTGGCGGCAATGTTGATGTTGCAGCGGCGGATGCTGCCATTGTCAAATTTGATACTGTAAATGGTCTTCAGGCACTCCAGCACATACTCGATGGGACACTCGCCGGGATGTTCCCCTGCCTCTACCGCCAATCTTTTGTGTCCCAGGGATTCCAGCACTTTTACCTCTTCCGCCACTTCCGCCTGGGTCAGCTTGCGCCGCTTAAATTTGTTATCCCGGCGGTAACCGCAGTAGACGCAGTTGTTGACACAATGGTCGCTGATATACAGGGGGGCAAAGAGCACCAGGCGCTTGCCGTAAATCTTCAGCTTGATTTCACTGGCCACCCGGTACATCAGGTCCAGCAGTTCCCGGTCCTCGTTTTGCAGTAAAATGGCCACTTCTTCGGGGGTTAACCCCTTGGCCTGCCTGGCCTTTTCAATGATCTCCCGTACCCTGGCCGGTGACGCTTGTTTGGCTTCCTCCAGCAAACGGTTAATTTCCCCTTCATTAATAAAGTCGGCCGGTTCCCACTGGTTATTGTAGATCTCCGCCTTGTTCACTGCCATTCCGATAACCCTACCTTTCCCCGGCCCTGCGGGCCGGACGGTTTTTAAAATGTTCCTTGGGGCTGTCGCCCCGTCCCGTACCGATCTTGCGACCCACTTCCTTTACCAAAGAGGTAATTTTTTCGTGGGATTCGTTCGCATTTTCTTTGCTGCCGGCCTTCTCGGGATAAATCTGATACATCTGTCGATAACTAGCCGGCGACAAATTTGGCATAATGACATTGGCGCCACAGCCCAGGGCCATCTTGCGGCCTGCCGGGTGCAGAGTTCCGGTTGACGTTGTGGCCGGCAGGTGCGTTTTCGGCAGGACCAATCTTGCCACGGCCAGCGCCTTGAGGGTTTGGTTTAAATCACCGGCAGGAGCGTCCCTTAAAGGCGTCTGGTCATGGGGGATGAATGGCCCAATGCCTGCCATCTCGACGTCCAGTTCCTTTAACAGCAGTATGTCATCCGCCAGGGTCTCCACCGTCTGCCCCGGCAGGCCCACCATATTGCCGGAGCCCACCTGGAAGCCAAGTTCCCGCAGCCATTTCAGCCGTTTCATCCTTTCGTCCAGGGAGGTGCCGGGCCTTAATTCGGCAAACAGCGCCGGGTCTGCGGTCTCATGCTTTAACAGGTAACGGTCGGCACCGGCTTCTTTCATCAGTTCATAATCTTTGCGGCTGCGCTCGCCGACGCAAACGGTAACGGCAAAGTCCCCCGCCTCTTTTACTTTACGGATCATTTCTGCCAGGTCTTCACCCGAGTAATAGGGGTCCTCGCCGGCCTGTAAAACGATGGTGCCATAACCGAGCTCCGCTGCGTATTTGGCTGTATCAACGATTTCCTCCAGGGGGATACGGTACCGCTGGATTTCTTTGTTGCTGCGCCGCAGGCCGCAATAGTGGCAGTCGTTTCGGCAGTAGTTGGAGAACTCAATAATCCCCCTCAGGTGCACCTCGTCGCCGAAATTTTCCCGACGTACCCGGTCCGCCAGCTCAAACAGCTGTCTTTCTTCTTCCCCGGGCCGGGCCTGCAGCAGCGTAATGATTTCTTCCCTGGTTAACTCAACTCCACTGGCCGCTTTGTCCAGAGCAGTGGCAAATTCCTTTCTCAAGGGTATCACCCCTTCCTTTTAACCCGATCTATTCCTCGTCATCCAACATTTCCTGAATCATGGGGAAGGGGGACAGCGCTCGCCTGAGAATCCCCTGGACGTAAGCGATACACACCCCGTAGTTGACGATGGGCACGCCGGCCTGCTGGACCTGCATAATCCGGGAGAGCATTTCCCGGCGGTTGATCATACAGGAGCCGCAGTGGACCACCAGTTTGTATTCGGATAAATCCGTCGGGAAACGGTGACCGCTGCTCCAGTGGAACTCCAGTTCGCCTCCCACGATCTGGCGCAGCCAGCGGGGAATCTTGACGGTTCCGATATCGTCTTCCATCCGGTGATGGGTGCAGGCCTCGGCAATCAGCACCTTGTCCCCGGGTTTTAATTTCTCAATGGCTTTGGCCCCTGCCACCAGGGATTCCAGATCTCCTTTATAGCGTGCAAAAAGAATGGAGAAGGAAGTTAAGAGCACATCCGGCGGCGTATCGGCATCCGCTTTAAGAAAGGCCTGGGAGTCGGTGATGACGATTTTCGGTTTTTTGTTTAACGTGGCGATGCATTCCTTTAATTCCCGTTCCTTTACCACATAGGCCATGGCATCGTGATCCAAAATGTCCCGAATGGTCTGTACCTGGGGTAAAATTAACCGTCCCTTGGGTGCCGCCAAATCAATGGGCACCACCAGCACCGCCACGTCACCGGGATTGAGCAAATCCCCCACAATGGTTTGGTCATCCCAGCTGGGTGGGGCGGACTTCACAATGGCGATCTTTAAATCTGAGATCCCTGCTCCGGTCAGTGCGCTGACGGCCACCGGTTCCACACCCAGTTTTTCTTTGGTTTCATTGATTTGTATTTCAGTCACCGGGAGAGCGTCAATTTTGTTGAGCACCGCCACCACCGGCAGCTTTTTCTCCTTGCAGCGTTCGGCGATGTCCTGTTCAAATTGGGTTACGCCGGCCCCGGCATCAATGACTAACAGCACCATATCCGCTTTATTTAATACGTCCAAAGAACGCTGTACCCTTAGTTCCCCCAGGTCACCGGTGTCGTCAATGCCTGCCGTATCGATAATCACCACAGGACCCACCGGCAGTATCTCCATGGCCTTGTAAACCGGGTCGGTGGTGGTTCCCGGCACGTTGGAGACAACGGCAATATCCTGGTTGGTTAGCGCGTTAATGAGGCTGGATTTACCGGCGTTGCGGCGTCCGAAGATGGCTATATGGAGCCGGTTTCCCCTTGGTGTACTGTCCATATTCTCGCCTCCTTTGTTATGATAAATTTCTTTTTTTGCGTCTGCCTGCGATACCCGGCCGGGTTACCTCCTCCGGCCTGAGCAGATCATCTAATTCGTTCTCGGTGAACAGGCCTGCCTCTAAAATCACATCCCTAACCGGCCGGCCGGTTTTTAAAGCATTTTTGGCCAGTTCCGAGGCTACATCATAACCCACATGGGGCGAAATGACGGTGATAATGCCGACGCCGTTGTGCAGGTGATCCAGGCATTTTTCCGGCACGGCCTGAATTCCTTTGATACAACGCTCTGCCAGCAGGTTCATGGACTTGCTGAGGGTCTCCATGGCCGGCAGCAGGTTGGCTGCCACCAGGGGCAGGAAGGCGTTCAGTTCCAGCTGCCCCGCCTGCACAGCCAGGGTGATGGCCAGGTCCTGGGCCATGGCCTGGTAGGCCACCTGGGTAATCATTTCCGGCAGCACCGGGTTCACTTTCCCCGGCATAATGGAGGAACCGGCCTGCAAATCCGGCAGTCTGATTTCTCCCAGGCCTGCCCTGGGTCCTGAGGAGAGGAGCCTCAAATCCCCGGCAATTTTCGCCAGGCTGGCGGCGTTTGCCTTCACCAGTCCGGAAACTTCCACAAATACATCGGCGTTTTGGGTGCCGTCAATCATGTTTTCATTGCGGGCCAGACCCAGGCCGGTGAGCGCCCTCAGCCGTTCAATAACGGAATAGATATACTTGCGCTCGGCATTTAACCCGGTACCGACGGCTGTGCCGCCCAGATTCACTTGGCGCAAGCGCTCTTCTACCTTGTATAAACGCCAGCGGTCCCGGGCGATGGCCTCGGCCCAGGCGGAGAATTCCTGCCCCAGGGTAATGGGAACGGCATCCTGCATTTCTGTGCGGCCAACCTTCAACACTCCGGCAAACTCCGCTTCCTTGGCCTGCAGCGCCCCCTGCAGGTTGGCGCAGGACTGGGACAGGTGCACCAGCAGGCGGATGGCCGCAATCCGCAGGGCCGTGGGATAAACATCGTTGGTTGACTGGGACATGTTGACATGGTTCACCGGGTGCACCAGGGTATAGTCCCCTTTGCTCCCCCCCAGGATCTCGATGGCCCGGTTGGCGATCACTTCGTTGACATTCATGTTGGTTGAGGTGCCAGCGCCGCCCTGCAAGGCATCCACGATAAAATGGTCGGCAAATTTCCCCTCCGCCACTTCCGCGGCGGCCTGGAAAATGGCACTGCCAAGGGTCGGATCCAAAAGACCCAGGGAAATGTTGGCTTCCGCCGCTGCCTGTTTGACCACTGCCATGGCTTTAATCAGTTCAGGATGAACCCTTTGCCGGGACACGCTGAAATTTTCCGCTGCTCTGGCGGTATGAATGCCATAGAAGGCATCCAGGGGAATTTCTTTGAACCCGATGAGATCCTGTTCAATCCGGTATTTCAGCTTGCCCACCCCCTAATATTTGGTGCTTAGAGCAGACTTTACTTGGACTCCCTTAATATTTCCCAGCTTTCCTGTCATGGCTCCTATTTCATCATTGGTTCCCTCCACGATAAGGGAGATGACGGAAAGTGCCCGTTCTTTATGAGGGATCCCCATACGGCCAATGATGATATCCGAGTACTGGCTCAGGATATGATTAATCTCCGGGGCCTTGTTTCGGTCCTCAATAACAATTCCCACCACACCGATGCGACGATTGATAGCAAACACCCCCAAAAAAATAAAACCCGTTTATGCCGGAGAAAGGCATAGACGGGTAGTGTACACCAGTAAATGGCATACCCCTTGGTCCAAGGCCCCCTGGCCCTTCTCCTCAGGGAATATCCTGCGTTGTCACAACCCTCCAAACCAGCAGGAAACCCCGGTTTTGTCAGGTCTTACTTTTATTATATCTGTAAAGAATTATCAGTCAATTGATTTTGGGTTTTTTCATGAAAATTAATCTTTTTGTAATTCTTTTAAGTAAAAAATAACAAAGTTAGACACCGTTTCCCACAGAGGAAATATTCTGCCGGTGTAGAATATTTATCTAAGCTTTTAACGGTTGCAGCTTGTGCTATCAATTAAAGGAGTGATTATTATGGCAGTCGGTCAGGAAGACCAACTGGTGGTATTCCAGCTCAACGATCAACAGTACGCCCTCCCCATTAACGAAACCCAGGAAATTATTCGCATGGCTGAAGTGACCCGCCTACCCAATACCAATTATTATATCGAGGGCATTATTAACTTGCGGGGGACCATTCTGCCTGTGATCAGCCTCAACCGTCGTCTTGGCCTGCCGGAAACCGAACAAAATGAAGATACCAGAATTATTGTGGTAGAAAATAAGGGCAGCAAAGTGGGCATGATCGTGGACAGTGTTCTTGAGGTAGGACGTTATACCGAAAGCGAAGTGGAACCTCCCAACATGATCGGCGACAATATCGACTTCCTGAAGGGCGTTGTTAAAAAGGGCGACCAGCTCTGGCTGCTGGTTAACCTTGACACGGTTCTTTAATCTTTCAAAAGGAAAGCACGGCGATGGCCGTGCTTTCCTTTTAATTTACAGATGTTTTAGATGGTTACCGCCGTGCCGCTGGCGGTTACCATCAGCATGCCTTCCCTGATGACTTCGTAATCCAGGTCCACGCCGACCACCGCATTGGCCCCCATACGCTTTGCCTGCTCTGTCATTTCTTCCACGGCGATTTCCCGGGCGCGGGCTAATTTGTCCTCGTAGGCCCCGCTCCGTCCCCCGACGATGTCGGTGATACTGGCAAAAATATCCCGGACAATGTTGGCACCCATAATGGCTTCCCCACAAACCAGCCCGTAATACTGCTTAATGGGTTTTCCTTCAATGGATGGTGTGGTAGTAATAATCATGGCATTTCCCTCCTGTTACAAGTGTATTTTGTTATGACAACATATTTGTAGGACCCTGCCAGCTGCCCCAGCACAGCACCCCCTACTGTAAAAGGTATATACCCTATCCCCAAATGAAAATGATAGCGCAGCCAGATGATTAAGGGAATGGATAAATGAATGGCCAGAAACCAGGGCAGTGAATATTTACGGGTCCTGGCACGCCAGCGTCCTAAGGGTAGGTTAACCAAAAAGGCGGTTATTATTGTGATGGCCGCCTCTGCCAAAATTCTCACCTCTCCCCAATCTCTACCAGGCCACAGGGTAAGGGTAAATAGAAGGACAGGTTTTGTCTGTGCCTGTCCTTACTGTGTTTTATACTATTCTATTTTACCCGCAGCCTTATATGCATGGTAAGCGGCTTCCACGGTGCGTTCAATGTCTTTGTCGGTGTGGGCGGTGGAAACAAAGGCCGCTTCAAACTGGGAAGGAGCCAAATAGATGCCCTGCTCCAGCATGCTTCTGAAGAACGCGGCGTAACGCCTGGTATCGGAGGTGGAAGCGCTGGCAAAATCGTTCACAGGATGCCTGGTAAAGAAACAAGTCTGTAAGGACTGCACCCGGTTAAAGCTGGCCGGCACACCGGCGGCCCTGGCTGCCTGGCTTAATCCCTGGGCCAGCAGGGTAGACTTGCGGTTTAATTCTTCATAAACCCCCGGCTGCTGCAGCTGTTCCAGGGTGGCGATGCCCGCTGTCATGGCCAGGGGATTGCCGGACAGAGTGCCCGCCTGGTACACCGGGCCTGCGGGTGATACCATTTGCATTATTTCCTTGCGACCGCCGTAGGCACCCACGGGCAAACCGCCGCCGATAATTTTGCCCAGGCAGGTTAAATCCGGCAGCACGTTATAGTAGGACTGTGCCCCGCCATAGCTCAAACGAAAGCCGGTGATGACTTCGTCAAAGATTAACAGGGCGCCATGTTTGCTGCACAGGCTGCGCAGGCCCTGCAGGAATCCCTCTGCGGGGGGCACAACCCCCATATTGCCGGCCAGGGGTTCCACAATCACCGCGGCAATTTCAGAGCCCGCTTCGGCAAAGATTTTCTCCAGCAGTTCCAGGTCGTTGTAACGGGCATTGATGGTGCTGCCGGCGATATTCTCCGGCACCCCCGGGCTGGTGGGCACACCGTGGGTTAAGGCCCCGGACCCGGCTTTGATCAGCAGGGAATCGTGATGGCCGTGGTAGCAGCCCTCGAATTTGACGATTTTACTGCGGTTGGTATAGGCCCTGGCCAAACGCAGGGCGCTCATGGTGGCCTCGGTGCCGGAGTTTACCATGCGGACCATCTCCACCGAAGGCAGCGCCTCCACCACCATTTGGGCCAGGGTTACTTCCAGGTCGGTGGGAGCGCCGTAGGTGGTGCCCCGTTCCAGGCACCTTTGAATGGCATGGATCACCGCAGGATGACGGTGGCCCAAAATAAGGGGTCCCCAGGAGCCGACATAATCAATATATTCATTACCGTCCATGTCCCACAGGCGGCAACCGTTGGCCCTGGCAATGAAGGGGGGGGGCATTCCTACGGACTTGAAGGCCCGCACCGGGCTGTTGACGCCACCGGGGATCACCATTTGGGCCTGTTCAAACAACTCCTTGGATTTTTGGTAACTGGGAGCCATCGGGTACCCTCCTAATCCATAAAATATTTCATGCTGCTTTTCTTCAATTCAGCCACGCTATATAAAAGTCGGTAGTCGTTTACACCGGCCATTTGTGCTAACTGCTCTGCAATCCGCCTGCATTCTTCCCGGCTGTGGCCGTGCACCATGGTATAAAAGTTATAGGGCCACTGGGGCAAAGATACCCGCTGGTAACAGTGGGTCACTTCCGGCAATTGGGACATTTGTTCTCCCACTTCTACAATCTTTTCTTCGGGGATCTGCCAGACAATCATGGCATTGGCGGTAAAACCAACCCGGTGATGCCGCAGGGCAGCGCCAATCCGCCTCATAATGCCGGCCTGTTGAATGGCATGAACCCTGGCCAAAAATTCTTCTTCGGTGATCCCCAACCTCCTGGCCAGAGCCTCAAAGGGCCTGCTGACCAGGGGCAAACCCGACTGCAATTCCATCACGATGCGCTGATCCAGTTCGCTTAACGTCATATTCTCCCTCGCAAGCTTAATCTTCATCTCGGACATCAAAATTCACCAAAACCTTAAAGAACCTTTGGGAAGGAAGATTAATAATATCCTCAATGCCCGTTTTTTCTTTGATTTCTTTCAGAATTTGTTCCACTTTAGCTGGAGATTGGGCCAAAATGGTAAACCACATATTGTACTCGTGATCCCGTAAATAATTATGGGTAATCCCCAAATAGCTGTTGATCACTGCAGCCACTTCATCGATACGGTCTTGAGGAACTTTAACGGCACACAAGGTCCCCTTGTATCCCAATTTGCGGGAATCAAAAACGCCTCCCAAACGGCGGATCACATCCTGCTGCATTAATCGCTCCAAACGTTGCAAGACCTCTTGCTCGGTGATTCCCAACTGCTCCGCCAATACCTGATAGGGCTGCGGGCAAATGGGGAAATCCGATTGAACCAGATTGAGAAGTCGCCTGTCGAGATGATCCAGCTGCATTTAATACCCCTTTCGACCATGGTATAGGCACCACGGTTCCTCGGCCATATAGTCTCCGTGATAAAAATGCGCCCTGGCCCGGCAGCCGCCGCACAGTTTCTTAAAGCCGCAGGTGCCGCAGCCTCCCTTATAATCCAGGGTGCGCAGTTCTTTGAGCACAGGGTTGTTCTGCCAGATGTCCACAAAGGATGTTTCTTTTACATTTCCCAGGGGAATGTTTAAATAGGCGCAGGGCTGCACATCTCCCTTGGGGCTGATGATGCAGTAAGCGGTGCCGGCCAGGCAGCCCCGCTGAAACCGGGTATTGACTCCCATTTGCTTGGCGATCCGCATAAACTGGGGCGCACAGGTGGGCTTTAACTCTATGTCCACCTGCTTTTGTTTTTCCATAATCCTGGCCAATAAGTTCTCATACTGTTCGGCCCGCAGGGACTCCTGTTCAATGTTGACCGCCCTGCCGGTGGGCACCAGGAAGAAAAAGTGATGGGCTACGGCGCCTTCCCTGACGGCGAGATCGGTCAGTTCTTCGGCCTCGTGGTAATTCCAATCCATTACCGTAGTATGAATTTGAAAGGGCAGCCCGGCCTGGCGGCAGTTGCGCATCCCTTCTACGGCGGCCTGCCAGCACCCCTCCTGGGCCCTGAAACGGTCGTGCTTGGCCGGGTCCACACTGTCCAGGCTGATCCCGATGCCGGTGGCGCCGCATTCTTTAAGACGCCGGGCCACCTCCGGGGTAATCAGCGTGCCGTTGCTGCCGAAAACCGGCCGCAAGCCCTTTGACCTGGCGTGGGCCACCAGTTCGTAAATGTCCGGTCTCATCAGCGGTTCGCCGCCGCTGAAGATCATGATTTTAAAGCCTGCCTCGGCAATTTGATCGAGCAGTCTTTTGCCCTCTTCGGTGCTGAGTTCTTCCTCCGCTTTCACGCCGGCATCCCGGTAGCAGTGGGCGCAGTAGAGGTTACAGGCGTTGGTGGTGTTCCAGGAAATGATCATGATTTAAGCCTCCCTTAGCCAGCGGGCAACCTCCAGGGCATGGTAGGTAATGATGATATCTGCCCCGGCCCGCTTAAAGCCTGTTAATGTCTCCAGCACAACCCGCCGCTCGTCGATCCAGCCCAGTTTGGCCGCCGCTTTGACCATGGAATACTCACCGCTGACATTATAGGCAGCCAGCGGGTAGCCAAACCGGTCATTGATCCGGCGGATGATGTCCATATAGGCCAGGGCCGGTTTCACCATTACAATGTCCGCACCCTCCTCAATGTCCTGGGCCGTCTCGCGGATGGCCTCATCCCCGTTGGCCGGGTCCATTTGATAGGTTTTCCGGTTCCCGAACCGGGGGGTGGAGCCGGCGGCTTCCCGGAAGGGGCCGTAATAGGCAGAAGCATATTTTGCCGAATAAGCCATGATCGGGATATCGGCGTATCCCCCGGCATCCAGTTTGGCGCGGATGGCCGCCACCCGGCCGTCCATCATGTCGGAAGGGGCAACCATATCTGCCCCGGCCCGGGCATGGGACAGGGCGGTTTCAGCAATCAATTCCAGGGTGGAGTCGTTGTCCACCGTTTGTTCTTTTATCAAGCCGCAATGCCCGTGGCTGGTATATTCACACAGGCAGACATCGGTAATCACCAGTAAATCCGGGAAAGACTTTTTAATGGCGCACACTGCCTGCTGCACAATGCCGTCCGGGTCATAGGCGCCGGACCCCGCCTCATCCTTCTCCTCGGGAACACCGAAAACAAGAATGCCGGGAATCCCCAGTTCCTCTACAACCTTTAACTCTTTCAGCAGCATGTCGATGGAAAGATTATAGACGCCGGGCATGCTGGGCACCTCCCGGCGCACGCCCCGGCCATAGGTTGCAAATACCGGGTAGATGAGATCATCCACTGACAGGTGGTTTTCCCGCACCAGCCGCCGGACCCTTTCATTCAGTCGTAAACGGCGGTGCCGGATATTTGGGAAAAGGGGCACGGTGAACACCTCCACTGTTAGCCTTATAGGTAATGCTTACGGGTCCTGTTGCTAGACTTTTGCGTATTTCTTACGAATCTCGTTGCTGGTCATTTGGGCATTCCTTTAGGGTGTATTATTAGGCTCCGGATTCAGTAACAACGAGACCCCAGAGAAAAGACCCATAAGTCTAGCCATTTGCTCCTATTTCTTCATCGGTTAAATAACAGGCGGGGTCTTCGGCCCAGAAGTTGCCGTGGACTGCTTCCGCCCGGGCGCGGAAATTGCCGTTGCAAAGGTCCAACCACTTGCACTTGGCGCAGCGGCCTTGCAGCAAAGGTTTGCGGTTTTTCAGGCCGGCCAGGATGGTATGGCTGAGATCGGTCCAGATCTCTCCGAATTTCCGCTGCCGCACATTGCCAAAGCGGTGATTGCGAGTGAACTGGTCCGCATGAACATGCCCCTCCCAATCCACCTCTCCGATGGCAATCCCGGTCCGGTTGCCGCCGTTGCGGGAGAGTAGTTCAAAGACCTGCCGGGCCCGCTCCGGGTCTTCCTTCAGCAGTTTCAGGTAGATATAGATGGCGTCAGCGTGGTTGTCTACGGTAAGTATTTCTTTGTCCAAACCCCGGCGGTGAAAATCAAGGGCCCGCTCAATAATTAAATCCAGGGCGGCGCGGCTTTCTTCATGGGTAATGTCTTCCTTAATCATTTCGCTGCCCCGGCCGGAGTAGACCAGATGGTAAAAACACACCCTGGGGATATTTTCTTTTTCGATCAGGTCAAAAACACTGTTCAGTTCTTTATGATTATGACGGTTAATGGTAAAACGGAGGCCCACCCGCTGGCCCACGGCCAGGCAGTTTCGAATGCCGTTTAACGCTGCCTCAAAGGCACCCTTGCGTCCCCGGAACTCGTCATTGACTTCCCCGATGCCGTCCAGGCTGATGCCTACATAACCGACGCCAATGTTCTTAATGCGCCGGGCAACCTCGGGTGTAATGAGGGTACCATTGGTGGAAATGGTAGTTCGAATGCCCCTTTCACTGGCATACTGGGCCAGTTCAAAGAAATCCGGCCGCACCAAGGGTTCCCCGCCGGAAAACAGCAATACGGGCACCTTGAATTCAGCCAAATCGTCAATAAACTGTTTTGCCTCCCGGGTGCTCAGCTCATCATATTTTTTGCTGTCGGATTCAGAATAACAGTGACGGCACTTGAGGTTGCAGGTGCGGGTGGAGTTCCATACCACCACCGGCCCGTGGCCGGCCACAGCGCCGTGGACCTGCCCTTTGGAGCCGTGGGCGTAACGCAGGGAGTCCCCAAAGTTTTCTGAACCGCAAAGTAATTTACTAATACTTATCATAATGCTCCCACTTTTCTATACGCTATTTTCTAAAAGACTGTTGCTATTAGAAAACCCGTAAGATGCCTAATGTCATTAACACAAAGCAAAGCGTTCATTTACGGTTTATAAAAATCCTATAGATTTTATGCCTTTATAATAAAACGGGCTTTTCCAATAAGCAACATTGCCAAAAGAGCTTTTTATAAATTTTAATCCGGTCGGGAGATGCTAGGCATCTTCCCGGCCGGTAAAATAATCAGTCATGGCTTGTACCAAGCCGTTAATGGTATATTCCTTTGCTTCAATATCCACCCGCAGTCCCAGTTCCCTGGCGGTGCGGGAGGTAATGGGGCCAATGCTGGCTACCGTCACTTTCTCCATTAACTGTGGTAAACCTTCTTCACCTAATAGTTTAACAAAATTTTGAGCAGTGGACGAGCTGGTAAATGTAGCCACACTGACTTCACCGTCAGCCAGGGCCTGCCGGATGGCTGCGGCATCCCTGTCTCCTAAAACGGTACGGTAGGCAACCACCTCATGGACCACGGCACCCATCTCTTCCAGCGCCCGGGGCAGCAGCTTGCGGGCAATGTCCGCCCTGGGCAGCAGCACCCGGTCGCCGGGCAGTACCTTGCCCCTCAGGCCCTCCACAATCTCTTCCGCCCGGTATTCACCGGGCACATAGTCCACCATCAGTCCCCGCATCTCCAGCTCTTCCTTTGTCCGGGGTCCGATGGCACACAGCCGCACGTCGCTTAAATCTCTAATATCCTTTTTATTCTCACGCATCCGGTCAAAGAACATTTTTACACCGTTGACACTGGTAAAAATGACCCAGCGATAGGAACGAACATCCGTGATGGCCTTATCCAGCGGGGTAAAGTCCTCCGGGGGAGCGATTTGAATGGTGGGAAATTCCCATGCTTCGCCGCCCAGGGCCTCGATGGCAGAAGATAAGACACTGGCCTGTTCCCGGGAACGGGTCACAATGACCCGCCTGCCAAACAGCGGCCTGTTCTCAAACCATGCCAGTTTATCTCTCAGCTTAACAACTTCCCCTACCACGATCACGGCAGGGTTTTTAAAGTTTGCTTCGGTGGCCCTTTGATGGATATTCTCCAGCGTGCCGGTAATGGTCCTTTGTTCCGGCCGGGTGCCCCAGCGGATCAGGGCAACGGGAGTTTCCGGGGGCCGGCCAAATTCCATCAGCCTGGCGCAAATGCCTGGCAAATTCCCCATCCCCATTAAGAAAACCAGTGTTCCGGCACCGGTGGCAATCTTATCCCAGGCAATGCTGGAATCATCTTTACTGGGATCCTCATTGCCGGTGATAATGGCCAGCGTAGATGTGTAACCCCTATGGGTGACCGGAATGCCGGCATAGGCCGGTACTGAGATGGCGGAAGTAATCCCCGGCACCACCTCAAAGGGAATATGATTTTCCACCAGAAGTTCCGCTTCTTCACCACCCCGGCCAAAGACAAAGGGGTCGCCCCCCTTTAACCGGGTAACAACTTTGCCTTCCTTCGCTTTATCCACCAGCAGTTGGTTGATCTCCTCCTGCACCATGGCATGCCGGTCGGGTGATTTTCCAACATAGATTCGTTCGGCTTCCGGACGTGCATAGGCCAGCAATCGCGGGCTGGCCAGGCGGTCATAAACCAGCACGTCAGCTTTACGGATGCAATTTAATCCTTTTACTGTAATGAGGCCGGGATCTCCGGGACCGGCGCCAACCAGATAAACGAAACCCTTTGTTGTCATCTTCATCATTCCCCTGACCTAATTTGTTGCAATATTTTTTTGCCGCCCAGGGCCAGTAGTTTCTCAGCCACTTCGATCCCCAGTTGTTTTGCCTGACCCGCCGCTGCTTCTCCCTGGGTCCGGATCACCTGGCTGCCATCCAGCGTGGCGACAACGGCGGTTAGCGTAAGTCTTTCTTTTACCACTTCTCCAAAGGCCCCGATGGGGATCTGGCAGCCCCCTTCCAGGTGCCGCAGCAGCGCCCTCTCGGCATCGGTGGCGGCTCTGGTGGCAGAGTGCTCCACCCCTTGAAGAAGTTGCACCATCTCCTGATCGTCTTCCCTGCACTCCACGGCAATGGCTCCCTGCCCCACAGCAGGTAAACATATATTGAAAGGAATTATCTCAGCAATCATATCGTCCCAACCCATACGGGTAATGCCGGCCGCAGCCAGGACAATGGCATCCAGGCTCTCGGACACCAGTTTTTTCATACGGGTATTTAAATTTCCCCTCAGGGCTTCCAGTTGAAAGTCAGGCCGGTAGTTTAACAGCTGGGCACACCGGCGTAGAGAAGATGTGCCGATTCTCGCCCCTCTGGGGAGCTGCTCCAGCTTGCGGCCATCCTTGGAGACCAGCGCGTCCCCGGGATTGTCCCGCTTGCAGACCGCCCCGATGGTGAGCCCTTCCGGCAGCACAGTGGGCAAATCTTTCAGGCTGTGCACAGCAAAATCAATTTCCTTTTGCTGCATTGTTATTTCCAGCTCTTTGGTAAAGAGCCCTTTATCGCCAATCTTCGCCAGGGCCACATCCAGCATCTTATCGCCCTTGGTCTTCATGGTTACGATTTCAAATGTTACTTCCGGATTTTGCTTTTCCAGTTGTTCAACCACCCAGCGGGTCTGCCACAGAGCCAGGGCGCTGTCTCTGCTCCCTACGGTAATTTTACGTTTCATGGCGCCTCCCAAAATTTATTCCCTCAACCTGCCGTCTGCCACCATTGCTGTGATTCCCTTGTCCCAGCCGGAGGCGGAACAGGATGCTACTTTTTTCTTTTTTTCCAAGGTGATGTTTTTAACCTGGGGCCGCTGCCCTTCCACATCCAGATTAAAAATGTTTTGGGCAATTTCGATGTATAAATGACCTTCCGGTGATAAGGCAGACTGTTTAAGCTTAATCACCGGGTTATGGAGTAATTGGTTGACAATTGAATTGGCCAGGGAGCTGATAATTTTTCTTTGCCGCTCATCCAAATCACCCAGCCGGTTAAAGGCCCGGTGCAGCTCCCGCTGCTTGATTTCTTCCCCCATCTTTTTTAATGCCGTGATGGTGGGCACCACAAACCGAGTGGAAACCCAACACATGAATTCATTTAACTCTTCTTCAATAATTCCCTCGGCCTGCACCGCCGCTTTTCGTCTTTCGGCCAAATTGGCGTCCACGACGTTTTGCAAATGGTCTACGTCATACAGGTTGACGCCGGGAATTTTGCGGACTGCCGGATCGATATCCCTGGGTACCGCGATGTCAATCATCATAATGGCTCTGCCGCCCCGCCGGTCCATGACCTTTTGCATGTCGGGACATTTGATCACACAATGCTGGGCCGCAGTACTGGAGATCACGATATCGGCCTGGGTCATATAATGAAAGAGTTGGTCAAATTTTACCGCAGCCCCGTTAAACTTTTCTGCCAGCTGCATTGCCCTGTCGTAGGAGCGGTTGGAAACAATGACACTGGAGACGCCGTTGGCCACTAAATTGACCACCGTTAACTCACTCATTTCGCCGGCCCCCACCACCAGAACAGAACGGCCCTCCAGGGAGCCCAAATTCTGCTTGGCCAACTCAACGGCGGTATAGGGAATGGAGACCGGGTTTTGATCGATACCGGTTTCGGTCCTGACTCTTTTACCGGTGGTAATAGCCTGTTGAAATAAGGTATTAAGGACAACGTTGGTAGTCTGGGCTTCCAGAGCGATTTCATAAGCCTTTTTGACCTGGCCGAGAATTTGTGTCTCTCCCAGGATCATGGAATCCAGACCGGACACCACCCGGAACAGGTGACGGATGGCGTCATAAAGCGTATGGCAAAAGGTGTAGTTTTTTATCTCAGAAATGTCCAGGCCGGATTTCTCAGACAAAAAAGACCACACGGAATTCATGCCGGTGTCCAATTCCACCGGGGCGATATAGATTTCGGTCCGGTTACAGGTAGAAACAATGGCACAGCCGTCAATGCCTGGGCATGACAGCAGTTTTCCCAGCCATTCCTTCATTCCCCATTCCGGAAAAGCCAGTTTCTCCCGCACTTCCAGCGGTGCTGTGCGGTGGTTAACTCCGATTACCGCGATAAGCATTTTGAATGCGCTCCTTTACCTGGTCATACTTCTTTTTTCTTAAGAGATCGAGAATATCGGATTCCACCAGGTGGCTAAAAATTTGTTTCCTCTGCTGGATGTCCGCTTCGCCGGCCAATACCTGGCGGCGCAGGTCCGCGAGGATTTCCATGAATTCCTCGTACTCGGGTCCAAACTGCCGTTCCAACTGGCGCCTGATTTTGGCAGCCAGCGCGGGGCTGGCGCCACTGGTGGAAATCGCAATGGACAGTTTTCCTCGACGAATCACCGAGGGTACAAAAAAATTACATCTGGGCGGGTCATCCACCACATTGACCGCCAGGTTTCTTGACAAACACTCCTCAGAGACCCTGCGGTTGACCTCTTCCTGATTGGTGGCGGCAAATACCAGAAAAGCCCCTTCCAGATCGCCAGTTTGGTATTGCCGCTGCCGCAGTTCCAATTTGCCCTGGTTGGCCCATTCCTCTATTTGGGACGTAACCGCAGGACTGACCAGTCTTACCCTGGCTCCACACTCCAGCAGTGAACCAACCTTTCGCTCGGCCACTTTGCCGCCGCCCACCACCAGGCAAAGCTGACCTGCCAGCTTTAAATAAATCGGATATAAGTTTTCCATCTTCGGGTACCCTTTAAAACCTCCTGATACCAATAAAATCCGCTATCTGATAAAAGGTCTGCTTCACCGGCTTATCAGGCAGGGACACCAAATTACTCTTTGCCTTTTCAATATATCTTCGGGCGGCATGAAAGGAAAATTCAATACCTCCCGCTTCCTTGATGATTTCAATGGCTTCTGAAACCTGCTCGTCCGTCTTGTCTTGAATCTCAACCAGTTCACGCAGGCGCTTGCGCTGCGGGCTTTTCTCCAGCGAGTAGATTACCGGCATGGTTAAAATCCCCTGGCGCAGGTCACCGCCTATGGGTTTCCCAAGAAGCTGCTGGTCTGCCACCATGTCTAAAATATCATCCGTAATCTGAAAGGCCATCCCAAGCTGGTGGCCATATCTTCTCAGCCGCCTGTGGTCCTTTTCCGGCGCTCCGGCGGCCACGGCACCCAACTGGCAGCTGGCGGCAATCAGCAGGGCTGTCTTACGCTCAATGCGATAGAAATAGTCCCGCCAGTTTTGCCCCGCACTGTAGGCGGTGGAAATTTGGTGGATTTCTCCTTCGCACATCTTCACACTGGTTTCCGCCAATACCCTTGCAATGATAGGATTTTCATACCGGGAAATCAGTACCAGGGATTTGGCAAAAAGATAGTCTCCGGTATGCATGGAGATTTTATTGCCCCAATTGGCTTTTACCGTGGGGGTACCCCTTCTGGTCAGGGAGTCGTCCACCACATCGTCATGCACCAGGGTGGCCATATGAATCAGTTCTAAAGCCACAGCCAGGGGCAAAAGTTTATCCAGATTATCGTTGTATAATTTACCGGCCAAAAGCGCAAAAGCCGGACGCAAACGCTTTCCTCCGGCATTTAACAAGTGCATCGAAGTTTGGGTTAAAAGCGGGTCCCGAGATTGAACAATGGCTTTAATCTCATGCTCAACCACCTGTAAATCTTCCCTGACCTGGCTAAAAAAATCCAGCATAATGCAATCTGTCACCTACTTGATTACTTATCTTACCACCGTAACAGGTACTTATTCGCCAGTAGTTAAAAAATTCCTCTTTATAAGAAAGACCTTCTTTATTCTGAGAAATTTCCTTTATAACAGTATCTTTCCAAAACTGGCAGTGGATTATCCAAGCAGGAAAATTATACCCCGGGGTTGAAATACTAGGTTTTAAACATAAATATCCTACGGTTAGGGGAGATCAACCATGACGAAAAGATTTATCCAAAGAAAGGATCTTGTTGATCTGTTAGATGCGGAAACCATGCGAAGCTTCCTCCATAAAGTTCTAAAGCACGTAGAGGACAGCCAGTCTCATCCTTATTATAACCCGAATCTAGACAAACTGGGTCATGAAGTTCTCAAGACTAAAAGTACAGTGGTTTGTTGCCTTTAAGTCCTTACCATGCTATAATAGTTTTTGCATTTGTTTTTGTTAAATAGGTTTAAAATTCATGGGGGTGGATGGTGCCTGGTGGTGCTCCTGGTCTTCAAAACCAGTCGTTGGGCAGTGCTCCTGTCCATGGTGGGTTCGATTCCCACACACTCCCGCCAGTAAATTCAATGCTTCCGACTGGACTGCATAGTCCGGGTAAGTAAAGACCTCCGAAGTTCCGGGAGGTCTTTTGTGTTTCTTCTATTTCATAAACTTTATTGTAATATCCGGCATATATTTCCTAATAGTTGCAAAGGGCTCATTAATAAAGCTCTGTTCATCCTCCAGGGCCTTCTCAAGTACGCTCTTTTCCATTATCCCGAATGGCTTAAGTACACCCATCGAATGATGTAATTCCGAAGACAACCCACCACTTTCAACTTCGCCAATTAAACGTGACCATTTTGGCTTTTTCGCATAAAAAGTAACCCAATATATTTAATCCACATACTGTAAAATAACACTTGATTAATTCGGAGGTCCATAATGAGTGGTCAAACGAAACACGCTGATGTATAAGAAATTAAAACTAACCGTAGGGTACTGGAATCATTAAAAACCTATTTCGTGTAACATTCCGGTTGAGCCAGTCATAATATATCCTATCGGGCAAGGGTCCGAAAAAATATTAGGGGGCTAAATTATGGGTTTTGGTTATGGTGGCGGCTGTGCTGCAGGCGGCGGAACTGGATATGGCGGTAACTTCTCTTTTATCATCTTCTTATTAGTACTGATCCTGCTATTCTTCGTAAATGGATCCTATGGTGGATACAATCAGTAAGTGAGATACTGAAACCCTGGCCGTATGAAGCCAGGGTTTTGTGTTTGGAGTAATTAGTAAAAGTTTTTCTTTTTTTGTTTTGTAATTTTTCATCTGTACCAGTAACACCTGCAAATACTTACCATATATTGGAGTAGAAGGTTCATGACCCTATTTAATCCCTGCCGGATTCCCCCCTCGAGGTGTCTTTAGGGTCTTGAACCTGTATTATAATAAGGCCCCTGACTACGGCATTGTCTCAACTCCTTCCGGGTGTCCCCTATGTTTCACATTATTATGCCACGTTTATCACCCAAAACCTACCTTATATTTTCTTGCACATCCGGGCGCCGTTATAATTATAACTATCTAAATAGGGTTACATTAAACAATTGACTACTTTCTGCTAACATTAGTGAACCGGACACCCGATATTTAAGATTCCCAGGGTACAGTATAAAATGTAAAATCCAGTCACAATCTGTAAATTAATTCCATCTTATCCACATTATTCACTGATTTATCCCCAGCATTTTCCACCTTACTCTATTCCTCTCTAATTTTTATCCCAATCATTCAAATTTTTATCCCAATCATTCAAAAAGTCCCAAGGGAGGTAAGGATAGTATGAAATTCCATAGAAATACATAGAACTCTACGAAACTTCTTTGAACTTATCCCAATAATCCTTAAAATAAGGATTTCTTAGAATTAAGTCCTTAGCCGTACTACAGCGGCATGGTTCTCGC
>JBFMCH010000107.1:0-8914 GCA_040754595.1 Bacillota bacterium | reverse complement strand
CAAAAAATATTAGTTTTCGTCTTAAAATCTAAAAAAAGTGGGTCACTACTGTTAATTAATGTAAATTTTATTTTTTGAAAGAAGTAAAATTAGGGTTTTAAAGGGGTTTTTTCAACACCCTCCTAGGCACCAAACTTACTAACTTACTGAAGAAGGTTCCCGACGAGGCCAGGGCCTCCGAGGGGACCTTCTTTTTGTCTGAATAAATGTTCACCAGATTTACCAAGCTAGTTATTACAGTCTTTTTTGTGCCCTCGACAGATTCCCGCCATAGGCATTAAAATTGCAACAAGGCCATATTGTACCATTTCATCTGTGGTATAATATCTTCTGAGTGGAGGGGTGACGATGTCCTTCTCGGCAGTGACGAAAAACGAATTGGCGCGGGTGGTGGGCGGCAAAAATTGCTGCCGGCTGGCAGAATTGGCCGCCCTGATTAAAATGGACGGCAGTGTGCAAATCAGCGGTCAAAAGAAGCTTTCCTTGAACATTGTGACTGAGAATGCCGCCGTGGCCCGTAAAATATTTAAGCTCTTAAAAAATCTGTTCGGACTGTCCACCGAGATCCTGGTCCAACGCAAGGTCAGGCTGAGGAAAAACAATGTCTACCTGGTCCGCATACCCTCGCAAGCGGGCATCGAACAAATCTTAAAGGCCCTGGGGATCGGGGAAGGCGGCTTTGCCTTTACCGAAGAGGGAATTGTCAAGGATCTAATTGTCAAAGACTGCTGCCGCAGGGCCTACTTAAGGGGGGCCTTTTTGGGCGGTGGATCTGTGAATAACCCCGAGGGAACTTATCACTTGGAAATTATTACCGATAATCTGAAACACGCCCGGGACCTGGCCGGGCTGATGCAGACCTTTAACCTGCCGGCCAAGGTAAGTCCCCGCAAAAACTGGTATGTGGTCTATCTCAAGGGCAGCGAACAAATCGTAGAGTGCCTGAATCACATGGGCGCCCACGGGGCCCAGTTGGATTTTGAAAACGCCCGTATCTATAAAGATATGCGGAACCAGGTGAACCGCCTGGTCAACTGTGAAACCGCCAATTTAAACAAAACTGTCACTGCAGCGGTAAGGCAACTGGAAATTATTAAATACCTGGTCGATACCATCGGGCTTGATAAATTACCCAAACCCCTCCGGGAGACGGCTGAATTAAGACTGCGGCACCCGGATGCCAGCCTGAAAGAACTGGGGGAACTCTGGGATCCCCCGGTGGGCAAATCCGGGGTTAACCACCGGATGCGGAAACTGGAACGTTTAGCAGAAAAGGTTCGCTCAAGGAAGGAAAACCATGGATTTATCGAAAGTTGACGCAGAGCTGCGGCGAAAAACCAGGGCAGCTGCAGCTGAGTCCTTTAGCAAATACAGGCACCGGGAGGAACCGGCCCCGCCGCCCCCGGGGGCAACCGTAACTTTTTTAGGCACCGGAGGCAATCCCGAAGCTGTTTTGAGCCAGGTCCCCCGTACAGCCGGGTTTGTGCTGGTGGTCAACGGGCTCCGCCTGTACGTGGACCCGGGTCCGGGAGCGGTGGTGCGGGCCCAGGAGGCCGGCATCGACCTGGGAGCACTGGACGGAATTTTTATTTCCCACGGGCACCTGGACCATTATGCCGGGGCGGAGGCTGTTATTGAAGGCATGTGCTGGGGTATGTTTTCCCGCCGGGGATATTTGATGGCACCCAGGCAGATGCTGGAACGGGACAGACTCCTCAGTTGTTATCACCAGGGGCTCAAAACCCATACCGGCTACAAAGGAGGGCCGACGGTGATTCTCCTGCAGGCCCATCAACCAATCCAAATAAAAAAAGCAGTTTTAACCCCCGTTCCGGTTCACCACACGGAAGAGAACTACGGCTTTGTTTTGAACACCGGGAATGTAAGCATCGGTTATACCAGCGATACCAATTATATTAAAAGCTATTCCACTCCCGAGGGAATAAAAGAGATGGGACGGCGGGGACCCATCATGGACCTGCTGGAGGTGGTGGATTACCGGAGAGATATCAAGGAAATGTTCAGCCAGGTGGATGTGTTAATCGCCAATGTTACCAGTCACAACGTCTATGCCCACCGGCATATTACCACACTGGGTTTACCGCACCTGCTGCAGGGAAGCAAAGTTAAACTTTGCTTTATTACACACTTTAATCATTGCTGCCTCAGGCCGGAGGACCTGCGGCCCGCCATGGCAGCCTATGTGGAAAACCGGAGCGGTGTCCGGACCCTTTACGCAGCGGACGGCGCCGTATACGATATCGAAGCAATTCTCAAGCAGTTGGCGGAGAATTCAACCGGGTAAAAACGGTCGCGGACCTGTACCGGATGGGTACCATGGTTAACTACGGGAGAGTGATGGATCATGCGAATGGACTTTGGTCTTAATTTGGAGCAAACCCAAAAACTTATCATGACACCGGAACTTCGACAGGCCATCACAGTTTTACAGATGTCTTCCCTGGAACTTACCGAGTATGTTGAACAGCAGGTGCTGGAAAACCCCCTGCTGGAAGTGCGCGAGCATGACGGGGAGCGGGCGGAAGAGCCTGAGGCCTCCCGGGAGGACGGCAACCTGGAAACGGCGGAAAAGAAAGAATTCGACCTGGACTGGGTGGAGTATTTTCAAGACAGCAGCGACCTGGGCATCTCCCCCAACCGGGGTCACAGGGAAGTCATTGAACAGCCCGGCTGCGAACAGTTTGTCAGCCATGCCCCAACCCTGGCGGAACACCTGACCTTTCAGCTCAGTCTCAGCAGGGCAGACAAGGAACTTAAAGCCATTGTCCAGTACCTGATCGGCAACATTGATGCCAGGGGCTACCTGGGCATCAGCCTGGAGGAGGCCGGCGAACAATTGGGCATAGGCCCGGAAAATATGCAGCAGGCTCTCAAGGTGCTGCAGAGTTTTGACCCGCCGGGTGTGGGGGCCAGGGATTTGCAAGAATGCCTTACCATTCAGCTGGATCTTATGCAGGAAGATAACCCTATTGTAAGGAAGCTGGTTGAAGAATATTTACCGGATCTGGCCGGGGGCCGGTTGGCGAAAATCGCGGCCAGATTCAATGTTTTCCCCCAGGAGATCCAAAGGGCCGCAGACATTTTAAAAAAATTGGAACCCAAACCGGGCCGCAACTTCAGCCACCATGACGAGGTCCGGTATATCGTGCCCGATGTGGTGGTGGAAAAGGTTGAAGGACAGTATATTATTTTAGTCAATGACGTGGCGACTCCCCGGCTGACCATCAACAATACCTACCGTACGGTTTTGGCCAAAAATAGTTCCGCAGATCAGAATACCAAACAGTTTGTGGAGGAAAAGCTAAATGCAGCGGCCTGGTTGATCCGCAGCATCGAGCAGCGCAGGCTCACTTTATACAAGGTGGCAAATTGTTTGGTGGAACTGCAGCGGGATTTTTTGGCCCACGGCGTGAAATACCTCAAGCCCCTAAATTTAAAGAAAGTTGCGGATATGATTGGGGTACACGAGTCCACCGTCAGCCGTGCCACTTCCAATAAATATATCCAGACACCCCAGGGAGTCTTTGAAATGAAGTATTTCTTCTCCACCGGCCTGAGCGACGCCAGCGGCACGCAGGTTTCAGCGGAGAGCCTGAAAAAGATTCTCCAGGAAATCATCCAGGAAGAAGACCCCGCCAACCCTCTAAGCGACCAGAAACTTGCTGAATTATTTGGTCAAAGGGGGGTTAAAATATCCCGGCGCACCGTAACCAAATACCGGGATGAGTTGGGGATTCCTTCAACCAACAGGAGGAAAAGATATTAGCCAAAAAAATATCCCATTTTGGCAGGGATATGGCCAGGAATGTTGAAATCTTTTTGTAAATGAGACATACAATTTAATAGAGGCTACGGGTATTGTGACATACTAAAATTCCGAAGGAGTGGATTTTAAATGGCACCAGTCAAAGTAGGGATTAACGGTTTTGGTCGTATCGGGCGGAACGTATTACGCTGTGCAATTGAACGCGGGGAATTTGAGGTTGCCCTGGTGAACCACAAATCCCGCCGTTTGGATTTTAAGGCAATTAACGATTTAACCTATGCGCAAACGCTGGCACACCTGTTGAAGTATGATTCTGTGCACGGCATTCTCAACGCGGACATCTCCGCCACCGAAGACACCATCATGATTAACGGCAAAGAAATTAAAGTATATGCCGAGGCAGACCCGACGAAGCTGCCCTGGCAAGAACTGGGCGTTGATATTGTCATCGAATCCACCGGCCGATTTACCAAAGGTCCCGACGCCGCCAAGCACCTGCAGGCCGGCGCCAAGAAGGTCATTATTACCGCCCCCGGCAAGGAAGTGGACGGCACCTTTGTCATCGGCGTTAACGAAGACACCTATGATCCCGCCAGGCATCACATTATTTCCAACGCTTCCTGCACCACCAACTGTCTGACTCCGGTGGCCAAAGTGCTGCATGACAACTTTGGCATTGTCAAGGGCCTCATGACCACGGTGCACTCCTATACCAACGACCAGCAAATTCTTGACCTGCCCCACAAAGACCTGCGCCGGGCCAGAGCAGCGGGCATGTCCATCATTCCCACCACCACCGGTGCGGCCAAGGCAGTGGCGCTGGTTCTGCCTGAACTGAAGGGCAAGCTGAACGGCTTTGCCATGAGGGTTCCCACACCCAACGTATCGGTGGTCGACCTGGTGGTTGACCTGCAAAAGTCCACCACCGCCGAAGAAATTAACGCCACCTTAAAAGAGGCGGCCGAAGGCCGTCTGAAAGGAATCCTGGAATTCAACCCGCTGCCGCTGGTTTCCAAGGACTTCAACGGCAACCCGCACTCCTCCATCGTAGACGGACTGTCCACCATGGTCATTGAGGGCAACATGGCCAAGGTTATCGCCTGGTACGATAACGAATGGGGTTACTCCAACCGCGTGCTGGACCTGGCACTGCTGGTGGCTGAAAAGGGGCTGTAAACATGCAAAAGAAGTCCGTCAAGGACATTGATGTAAAGGGAAAACGGGTCTTTGTCCGGGTTGACTTCAACGTTCCCCTGGACGGAGAAGTCATTACCGATGACACCCGTATCCAAAAGGCTCTGCCCACCATCCAATACCTGATGGACCAGGGGGCCAAGGTGATCCTGGCTTCCCACTTGGGCCGTCCCAAGGGCGAAGTGGTTGAGAAATACCGCTTGACGCCGGTGGCCAAAAGGCTTTCGGAATTGCTGGGCAAAGAGGTTATCAAGGTGAACGACTCGGTGGGACCGGAACCCCGGCAGGCCATTGCAGGCATGCAGGGCGGGGATGTGCTGCTGCTGGAGAACGTCCGCTTCCATGCGGAAGAAACCAAAAACGATGAAAAGTACGCCAGGCAGCTGGCGGAACTGGCCGATGTCTTTGTCAACGATGCCTTTGGCGCCGCCCACCGGGCCCATGCTTCCACCGCCGGCATCGCCGAATACCTGCCTGCGGTGGCCGGCTTCCTGATGGAAAAGGAACTGGAAAACCTGGGCAAAGCGGTCAGCAACCCGGAGCGGCCCTTCGTGGCCATCATCGGGGGCGCCAAGGTCTCGGATAAAATCGGCGTCATTGAAAATCTATTGAATAAAGTGGATACATTAATCATCGGCGGGGGCATGGCCAATACCTTTATCAAGGCCCAGGGCTACCAGATCGGCAAATCCCTGGTGGAACCCGATAAAGTGGACCTGGCCAAAGAGCTGATTGAGCGGGCCAAAGCTTGCAAGGTGGAATTGCTTTTGCCCACCGACGCGGTGGTGGCCCTGGCCATGGAACCAACCTCCCAGCAGAAGGTGGTGCCGGTGACTGAAATTCCGGAGGACTGGATGGTCCTGGACATCGGTCCGCAAACCGCCGCAAGGTTTGCCGCTGCAGCCCAAAAGGCGGCCACCGTTGTTTGGAACGGTCCCATGGGCGTCTTTGAAATGGAGCCCTTTGCCAAAGGTACCGAAGCGGTGGCCAGGGCGCTGGCGGAATCCGGTGCCATCACCATCGTAGGCGGCGGGGATTCGGTGGCAGCGGTCAATAAAGTGGGCGTAGAGGATAAAATCAGCCACATTTCAACCGGCGGCGGGGCCTCCCTGGAGTTCCTGGAAGGAAAAGAACTGCCCGGGGTCGCTGCCCTGCAGGATAAATAAAGGTATAGATAAAAATCTAAAGGGTGTTCCGGTAGAAGTGAGAAGGGAAGTCAGGGGAAAAGATTGCAATTTTTCAATCCCACTTCTAACTTGTCACTTCTCGTATGTTAAGGGGGGGTTATTCATGAGACAAATTATCATCGCCGGCAATTGGAAAATGCATAAAACCGTTACTGAAGCAGTAAGCTTTGTCCAGGAACTAAAACAAAAGACAGCGGATTCCCGGGTGGAAGTGGTGGTATGCCCGCCCTTTACCGCCCTGGCGCCGGTGGCGGAGGTTTTAAAGGGAAGCCGCATCGGACTGGCCGCTCAAAATATGCACTGGGAAAAGCAGGGAGCCTTTACCGGAGAAATCTCCCCGCTTATGCTGAAAGAGCTGGGGGTTACCTATGTCGTATTGGGTCACTCGGAAAGACGCCAGTACTTCGGAGAAACCGACGAAAGTGTTAACAAAAAGGTAAAAGCGGCGCTGGCACACGGTCTTGTTCCCATCGTTTGTGTGGGAGAGACGCTGGAACAGCGGGAGGCCGGGACCACCGAACAGGTGGTGGCAACCCAGACCAAAGGGGCTTTAGAGGGCCTTGCGCCCGAGCAGGTGGCGGGTCTGGTCATTGCCTACGAACCCGTCTGGGCCATCGGCACCGGCAAAACAGCCTCGGATGAAGATGCCCAGCAGGTCAACGGTTATATTCGCCGGGTGATTGCCGACCAATACGGCGCCGCCGCTGCGGCAGCCGTTCGCATTCAATACGGCGGCAGTGTCAAACCCGGCAATGCCAGGGGCCTAATGTCCCAGCCGGATATCGACGGCGCCCTGGTGGGCGGCGCCAGCCTGAAAGTGGAAGACTTTGCCGGTATCATCGAAAACTCCGCTCATGTCTAAGGGCTCTGCAAGATTTGCGTTGTGATTTGGGCAGCTTCTTACAGTCCTTTTACCCTTTTTTTATTTTCGCTTTAGATTTGAGGTTTAGAATAATCTTGGATAAAGGTATTCGAGCTTCGAACCTCGAAACAAGGAGGTTCCTGAATTTGAACAATCAACGACACCCCCTGGCCCTGATCGTGCTGGACGGCTGGGGGTTGAGTCAGCACCAAAAGGGCAATGCCATTGCCCAGGCGGCAACCCCCAATATTAAGAACTACATGGCCAGCTATCCCTTTACCACTCTGGAATGTTCCGGACTGGCCGTGGGTCTGCCCGAAGGCCAGATGGGGAACTCCGAGGTGGGACACCTGAACATCGGCGCCGGCCGGGTGGTTTACCAGGAGCTTACCCGCATCACCAAGTCCATCAAAGACGGGGATTTCTTTAGCAACCCGGAACTGGTGAAGGCTGTGCAAAAGGTTAAGGAAAACAATTCGGCCTTACACATTATGGGGCTGCTGTCGGACGGCGGGGTGCACAGCCACATCAAGCATCTTTTCGCTGTCCTTAAACTGGCTGTCCTGCAGGGGGTGTCCAGGGCCTATTTTCATGCCTTCCTGGACGGCCGGGATGTTCCTCCTTCCAGTGCCAAGGTCTACATGCGGGCGCTGTTGGCCAAAATGAAGGAATACGGGGTGGGGCAGGTGGCCACCGTTGCCGGGCGGTATTATGCCATGGACCGGGACCGCCGCTGGGAACGCACGGAACTGGCCTACCGGGCCATGGTCTACGCCGAGGGACTGCAGGCCAACTCACCGCTGGAGGCCATTGATATCGGTTACGAACGGGGGGAAACAGACGAGTTTGTCAGGCCCACCATCATCACCGATGACCATAAACAACCCGTGGCCAAAGTATCCGACGGGGATTCCCTGATTTTTATCAATTTTCGCCCGGACCGGGCCAGGCAGATCACACGGGCCTTTGTGGACGACGATTTCACCGGCTTCGACCGGGGACCGGGCAAGCCAAAGGTGCATTTCGTCTGTATGACGGTCTATGACAAAACCATTGAAGCCCCGGTGGCTTTCCCGCCCCACAAGCTGGTCAACACCCTGGGGGAATGGCTGAGTAAGCAGGGATTGAAACAGCTCCGGCTGGCCGAGACGGAAAAATACGCCCATGTCACCTTTTTCTTCAACGGGGGGGTGGAACCGCCCAACCCCAATGAGGAAAGGGTGCTGATCCCTTCACCCAAAGTGGCAACCTACGATTTAAAGCCGGAAATGTCGGCCAACGAGGTTGCAGACGCTTTTATTGATAACCTCAATAAAGAAAAGGTTGATGTGTTTATCATCAACTTTGCCAACCCGGATATGGTGGGCCACACCGGCGACCTGGAGGCCACCAAAATTGCCATTGAAACGGTAGACAAGTGCCTGGGCAGAATTGTTTCCGCCGTTTTGGAAAAGTCCGGCACCGTCATCATCACCGCCGACCACGGCAATGCAGAAAAAATGAGAGACGACCAGGGCGGCCCCCACACCGCCCACACCACCAACCCGGTCCCCTTTGTGCTGGTGGGTGACCGGTACAAAGGCGCCAAACTCCGGGTGGGCGGCAGCCTGCCCGACATCGCCCCCACCATGCTGGAGCTTTTAAATTTACCCAAACCCCCGGAAATGACCGGGGAAAGCCTGTTGCTTAAGGGATAGATCTCTGGGGTCAGGCCAATGGCTAACGGCTAATGGCCAGAGAGAACTGTAAGTTTTGCGCTAAATATAAAATCCACATAGGAGGAATGAACTTTGACAATCATCAGCGACGTATTCGCCCGGGAAATTCTGGATTCCCGGGGCAACCCTACACTGGAAGCGGAAGTCTGGCTGGAGGACGGTACCG
>JBFMCH010000106.1:0-30517 GCA_040754595.1 Bacillota bacterium | reverse complement strand
TGGTGTGGTAACTATCATTATAAGGGGAGCACTGTGGATACTCAACCATCTGGGGCAAGCCCGGGTGGTTGATTTATTTCCCAGCCTATTCCATTTTGTCAACCCATACCCAACTTAACACACATAATACAATTCCTGCCGGATAGGAAATAAGGAAGAAGGTGCCCTATGACAAAACAAGTGTGGGGAATTGTATTTGTTTTGTTGCTGGTTGTATTTGGTTTTTCTCACTGGATGAGTGCAGCCTTACATGTTCCTTTTTGGGTTTCCTTCGGGACAGACGTCGTACTGCTGTCAGCAGCATTCATTTTTCTTTACAGACGCACCCGCCAGGACAAAGAACCGGTTTCCAACAGGTTTATCGAGGACCTGCCGGTTGCTGTCATTGTTGCGGACAGTAACGGTCAAATTACCGATATCAACCACCTGGCCCGGGAGATTTGCGGCATCTCCCGGGAGGATGGTGCTCTTAACATTCTTCAACTGTCTTATGATACCGATTCTCCCTTATATCTCCTGGCCCAAACCCTGGCAGGGAAGCAGGTATACCATGAACAGTATTATACCTGCCAGCGGGAAGATGAGTTGAAATACTATGTTTTGAGCACTGCGGAAATTTTAAAGAATGGGGAAACCTCCTCCGGGGCCATGTTGATCGGCGTGCCGGTATCGGAACAATCCTTTTTGGGCAGGCATTTAAGCCAGCGGGGAAAATTGGCCATGATCGGGGAACTGGCCGCCGGAACGGCCCACGAAATACGCAACCCGCTGACTTCGGTGAAAGGTTTGATTCAAATTTTGTCCCGGCGTTTCGCCGCTGATGATCCGGCCAGAGAACACATTTCGGTGATGTTGACTGAGATTAACCAGATTAACAGCATTATCAAAGAACTGCTGCTGTTGGCCCACCGAACCACGCCAAACCTGAGTTTTGCTTCATTGCCCCCCTTGCTGGACCAGGTTTTACTGCTGGTGGAAGGGGAAGCCGGCCGCCGGGGCATTACGATTGACAAAGAATACAGCCGGGAATTGCCGCTGCTTGTCCTAGATGAAGACCAGATCAAGCAGGTGTTCTGGCACCTGGCAAGCAACGCCATCCATGCCATGCCCTGCGGGGGGAAATTGACCGTTGCCGCCCGTTACCTGGAGGCCGAGCAGGCCGTCATCATTACCTTTGACGACATAGGAACGGGCATCCCCAGGGAACACATGGCGCAGATTTTTCACCCGTTCTTCACCACCCGTCCTGAAGGAACGGGTTTAGGTTTGCCGGTCAGTTACCAGATCGTGGACAACCATGGAGGCAGGTTGTCGGTAAAGTCGGAGGTGGGCAAGGGCAGTTCCTTTTCGGTTAAACTCCCCCTGGTCAATTGTGAAAAACCAAAGGCCTCCTAGCATGGCTAAGAGGCCAGACCAACACCAAGCATTCCTCCCAGTCCGCCGGCGGCCAGCGTTAAGGCCAGTTTGCCTAAGGCACCCACCAGTAAGACATCTCCGGGTAAAAACAGTCCCACCAAAAGCCAGAGAATAATAAAGGTGGCGACTCCTACGCCCAAACCGTTAAAAAGTCCTCGGTTGCGGGCCCTTTTGGCGGCATAACCGCCTCCCACAACCACACTGACAAAAAGGATGACGGTTGCAACCCAGGGCATCGAGCTTTCGGGCAGACTGGTAAAATAATAGGCCAGGCCGGCAAGAATACTTAAGCCAAGGGAAAAGCCCAGGGATACCAGCGTGCCCCGGTAAATGGAGGGAAAATGAAGTACCGGAGTACCGGGCGTTTCCTGTTTCAGAAGTGCCATATTTTTTACCTCCTACACCATTTAACATATTTTATTGAATGAACTTGAAATTTATGACATAAAAGAAAGGGTAGACGTAAATGGACAGGCAATTTATCGTAAGCTATCAGATTGAAGACAGCTTGTATCTCAATATTACCAACCACTGTGCAAACCGGTGCGACTTTTGCATTCGGCGGACCAAAAGCGGCGTTGGCTATAATTTATGGCTCAGCAGAGAACCTTCTTTACCGGAAGTGTTGGATGCCGTCAAAGACCCCCGGCCGTATAAGGAAATCGTTTTTTGCGGCTACGGGGAACCGCTGTCCCGGTTGGAGATGGTCAGAGAAGTTTCGGCTGAGTTGAAAAAGAGGGGGGCCCGGTCCATTCGCATCAATACCAACGGGCAGGCAAACAGTCTTTACGGGCGCAATGTGGTCCCGGAACTGGCCGGCTTGATTGATACCGTCTCCATCTCTTTAAATGCCCAGGACGCAGCCACCTATGTCAGGCTATGCCAGCCCAGGGAGGGCGAACAGGCCTATTTCTCCATGCTTGACTTTATCCGAAAATGTGTAGGGGTCATTCCCAGGGTGATCCTGTCTGTGGTTGAGTGGCCGGGTGTGGATGTGGAAGCCTGCCGGTCCATCGCCAGGGAACTTGGCGCGGAATTTCGTCTAAGGAAGCCCACCGTTTGAGAAGTGAGAGGTGAGAAATTTTATTTTAAAGTATTCTCATTTCCAATCTCTTACCTCTTGGCCTTCAGACGGTAAAAACGCAAAAACCCCCGGGTTTTGATTAAAACCAGGGGCCTGATACCGTTACTCCGCCAGGGGATTATCTCCCGTACCAAGGTTGCGTGCTTTTTCTTTATTTTTATCATAAAAATCATGTTCCCACTTGCCGTCTGTGTTAATATGTGTGGCTGACCCGGTTGGTTCATAGACAAACTTTTTGCCGGTGTCGTAATGTTTTTCCTCTTCCAACTGGTAGTTGTCGCGGTTGTCCTTATCCATCGTTTTCGCCTCCTTAACCCGATTTTTATTATTCTTGCCCGGTGAGGTTTTGTTATACCCTGGCCGATTTGATAAAAACAGGTGACCGGGAAAGAATAAAGAAAACGATTTTTAGGAGGATGGAAAAGCATGAATATCTGGAAATTCTCGGCCCTGGCCGGAACGCTGGTGTTTGGGATGCTGCTGGGGATCTGGCTGGCGCCCACCGTTGGTCTGGGTGTTAGGGAGCCGGCGGCCAAACCGGCGCCGGGGCAGGTCAATGTAACCGAACCGGACGTTATGGCCTACCTGGTCAATGAACGCAATCGAGGAAACATGGCCGATATCATGAGTTCCGACCGGGCCCACCGGGCCATGACGGACATTATGAGCAGCAAAGAGATGCAGCAGGCCCATGTACGCATGATGCAGGACCCCGATGTCCAGCGGGCCATGGCCCTGGAGATGCAGACGCCCCAAATGCAGTCGGCCATGGTCAAGGTCTTTGCCCAGCCCAACGGGCATACCGCGCTGGTGGAAATTTTAAGTGACCCGGCCCTGCGGCCGACGCTGATTAAGGCCTTTCAAGCGCCCCAATTGAGGGATGCCCTGAATGACATGGCGGAAAACCAACCTCTAAGGCAGGCGATGGAAAGGGCCTTACGTCAGTAATCTTACATTGACCGCCGGTTCTTTAGGATGTACAATCTTTGGTAACATTTTCCTGAATGGGTGGTGTAGATTTGGCTACTGTACAAACCCGGTTGAAAGTCACAGGCATGAGCTGTGCCGCCTGCTCTGCAAGAATTGAACGTACCCTTGGCAAACTGGCAGGTGTGGAGAAGGCTCAGGTGAACCTGGCAGGGGAAATGGCTACCATTGATTATGATCCGGCTGTTGTGCCCCTGGCTGAAATTATCCATAAGATTGAGGACATCGGGTTCAAGGTTGTCCAGGAGCAGCTGGAGGTAAAGGTGAAGGGAATGACCTGTGCGGCCTGCTCGGCCAGGGTGGAGCGGGTTTTAAGCCGCCTGCCCGGGGTTTTTACCGCTGCGGTAAACCTGGCGACTGAAAAGGCAGCCGTCAAATACAATCCGGCGGAGGTCAACTCGGCGGACATCCGGCGGACCATCCGGGACGCCGGTTATACACCTGTAGGCGAGATCGGGGAGACCAATGCCGACTGCGAACGACAGGAGAGAGAGCAGGAAATCCGCCGGCAGCAGAGGCTGTTTATCGTTTCTGCCGTCCTCTCACTGCCGCTGGTGGCCTTTATGGTGGTCATGCTGGCGGAGTGGCATGACGCCATGCGCTGGGAAATCTTTCACCCCTATGCCCAGTTTGCCTTAGCCACGGCCATTCAGTTCGGTCCCGGTCTCCATTTTTATAAAGATGCCTGGCGCTCCCTGCGGGGAGGCGGCGCCAACATGTCCGTCCTGGTGGCCCTGGGCACCAGCGCCGCCTACTTCTACAGTGTGGCCGCCACCTTCTTTGGCCAACAAATCGGCCAGACGGAGGTTTATTACGAAACCGGCGCCGTCATTATCACGCTGGTTTTACTGGGTAAAATGCTGGAGTCGGTGGCCAAGGGAAGGACCTCCGAGGCCATCCGCAAGCTGATGGGCTTACAGGCCAAGACCGCCAGGATCCTCCAGGACGGTGTGGAGAAGGAAATCCCCATTGAGGATGTGCAGGTGGGGGATATGCTGGTGGTTCGTCCCGGGGAAAAAATACCCGTGGACGGCATCATTCATGAAGGAACCTCTACGGTGGATGAGAGCATGCTGACCGGCGAGAGCGTCCCGGTGGATAAGCAGCCGGGGGACCCGGTCATCGGAGCCACCATCAATAAATTGGGGATCTTTACCTTTCAAGCAACCAAAGTGGGCAAAGACACCGCCCTGGCCCAGATTATACGCATCGTGGAAGAGGCCCAGGGCAGCAAGGCGCCCATTCAACGGATGGCGGATGTGATTTCCTCCTATTTTGTCCCCGTGGTGGTGGCCGTTGCCGTCATCACCTTTGCTGCCTGGTACCTATGGGCTAAACCCGGAGACCTTTCCCAGGCCCTTTTATCCGCCACGGCGGTGCTGGTCATCGCCTGCCCCTGCGCCCTTGGACTGGCCACACCCACCTCCATCATGGTGGGGACCGGCAAAGGTGCGGAAATGGGCATTTTAATTAAGGGCGGTGAATACCTGGAAAAGGCCTACCGTCTGGACACCATCGTTCTGGATAAAACCGGCACCATCACCCACGGGGAGCCCAAACTGACCGATCTGTTCACTCTGGGTGACTACAACAACCAGGAAGCAAAGGTCCTGAAACTGGCCGCTGCGGTGGAACGAAATTCCGAGCACCCGCTGGCCAAAGCCATTGTGGAAGCAGCGGGGGAGGCCGGCGAGAATCCCTCTGTCGTGACGGATTTTACGGCCATTCCGGGTTTTGGGGTGAAGGCCAGGGTAGAAGAAGAGGAAATTCTGTTAGGTACCAGTAAACTCATGTCCCAAAACAAGATCGACTTTTCCCAATGGGATGCCACCAGAGAGGCATTGGAAGAACAGGGCAAAACCGCCATGTTGATGGCCGTGGGCGGCAAACCGGCCGGCCTGCTGGCCGTTGCCGATACCGTAAAGGAAGAATCCGCCTCCGCCATCAAACGGCTGGTGGAAATGGGAATCGAAGTCTGGATGCTGACCGGGGACAACCAGAGAACCGCCCGTACCATCGCGGCCCAGGTGGGCATTCAAAATGTTCTGGCCGAAGTGCTGCCGGAGGACAAGGCGGAAAAGGTGAAGGAACTGAAAGAACAAAATAAAGTGGTGGGCATGGTGGGGGACGGCATAAATGATGCCCCGGCCCTGGCCACGGCGGACGTTGGTTTTGCCATCGGCACCGGCACCGATGTGGCCATGGAAGCGGCGGATATTACGTTAATTCGCGGCAACCTCTGGGGCCTGGTGGACAGCATTGCCCTCTCCAGGGCCACCATCAGAAATATTCGGCAAAACCTTTTCTGGGCGCTGGTTTATAACACCGTCGGCATTCCGGTGGCAGCCGTAGGGCTGTTAAACCCCGTCCTGGCCGGCGCAGCCATGGCCTTCAGCTCGGTTTCGGTGGTGACCAATGCCCTGCGGCTGAAACGATTTACTCCCCGTCATTAAGGGGTAACAAAAGGGAGGAAGGAAAATGGCAGACACAATTACGCTTAAGGTAGAAGGCATGAGCTGCAATCACTGCAAAATGGCAGTGGAAAAAGCTGTCAAAAAAGTTCCGGGAGTGCAAGGGGTAGACGCTACGCCGGCAGAAAACCGTGTCAAGATAACCCACGATGGCAGCAGCAACTTGGAAGCCATTAAACAGGCCATTATGAATGAAGGTTATGTCGTTGTCGGCTAAAGAAGTAAACCGTACCCCCGGGTGCGGTTTGGTCATTCTTAGGGGCCATACATAAGAACAAGATACTTTGGCAACAATACTCTTTTAGAAAACGGGGGGGAACACCATGGGGAACGAACTAAATATAAAGGATCAATTTGACATTGCCATCATCGGCTGCGGCCCTGCAGGCTTATCCGCAGCGGTCAACGGGGCCATCCGGAAAAAGAAAATCGGCATCTTTGGCACCGATTTTTGCAGCCCAAAGCTGCACCATGCGCCGCATATTAATAACTACCTGGGACTGCATAACATGACCGGCGAAGAACTGCGCAAGCGGTTCCTGGAACATGTAAAGGCAATGGGGCTGGAGATTTATAAAAATAAAGTCACCGGCGCTTACCCCGGAGAAGGCGGTTTTATCCTGCAGTCCCGAGATTTGTTTTATAAAGCCGGTGCGGTGATTATCGCCACCGGGGTCAGCACCGTTAAACCCATTCAACAGGAACTGGATTACCTGGGCCGGGGGGTCAGTTACTGCGCCACTTGTGACGGTCCTCTGTACAAAGGGAAAAAGGTCGTCGTCCTGGCTTATAACCGGGAAGGGCTGGAAGAAGCCAATTTCCTATCGGAAATTGCCCGGGAGGTACTGCTGGTTTCCCTGGTGAAAGAAGAGGATGTCAGAGGAATTACATTAGATGAAAAGATCCAAAGGATTGAAGGGAAACCGGTGGGCATCACCGGTGACATGTGGGCCACGGGAGTGGCCCTGGAGGGACAGGAATTAACTGCCGACGGTATATTCATCATCCGGGAGTCCGTGCTGCCTGACCAACTGGTACCCGGCCTGGATGTAAGCAACAAAGGGATTGTCATCGACCGCAGCGGCGCCACCAACATTCCGGGCGTCTTTGCCGCCGGGGACTGTACCGGCGCCCCTTACCAACTGAGCAAAGTTACAGGGGAGGGTCAAGTGGCGGCCCTGAGCGCCGTCAAGTATCTGGATGAACTGAGGAACAAAGCCAAAGAGACGGCAAAGGAACTTGCCACAGTGTAAAAGAAGGCCCGCAGGCCTTCTTTTTATATTAAACAAGTCTTTTCATCATGGGGAAGTTTTCATCATCAAAGGCGTAGTGGACACCCGGCACGAAGCCCTGCTGTCCCCAAAAACCCACCGAGTTATCCCTGGGGTTTAAGGAATTGACTCTGGCTTCCAGAACAATGGAGGTACACCCTTGTTTGATCAGGAGTTTCTCCAGTAAATGATAAATCTTTGTGCCCAGATCCTTATTTCTCAGCCGAAGGGGAATTTGCAGGAAGTGTATTTTTGCCTGGGGAAGACCTCCCCGGTCTCTTTGTATTTCATAAATCAAATAAAAGTTTTCTTCTTCAATCTCGTCGTTGTGTTCAATGGAAGTGATATAGACGCAGCCCGGGAAAAGAACATGCTTGATAAAACAAAGGGAGTGGCCCAACATACTTTCCAAAGTCATCTGAAATGACATCAGTTCGTTGTTGGGAGCTGTCAGCACTTGCATGGATCATCTACCCCTTATTTTTTTCTAGTTATACTATAACACTGTTCCGCGAACGAAGGAATGTTAATTTTTTAAGAAAAAGTATAACGTAGCTTTTACAGAATATTGTCAAAACACCAGGGGATTTGGCATACGAATTAAGGATCATCTGGAAGGATTAGTCAACTCTAGCAGAGAATCCTATACCTAAAGTTTAAAATAAAGGAGCGATGCTAGGATGTGGAGGCCCAAAGGTTTGATTTTCAAGGCCATCAACAGAGTGAGTTTTCTGCAAATCATGGCCTGCTTGTTTGAAGCCGCCGGGGCAGGCAAACCAGCGTTGCGTTCCCTAGAAAAAGCCATTGAAATAGACCCTGATAAAGCTGACTTGCATTTGCAAGCCAGTCGCTTATATTTAAAATTGGGACAAATTGACCAGGCCGCCCTGCATTGTAAGAAGGCCGCCTCCGACCTGGGACCCGGCAGTTTTCTTTACTGGCTGGAGCGGGCCAGCAACGGGGGCATCAAATCCAACCGCTGGGACGACATCGAGATTTTTGATCCCCTGCTGGACAATACCTACATTCCGGAAGCCCCGGCCGGCGATAAAATTTCTGAATTTAACAACAGCGGCCTTCTGCTGCTGGAAACCGGCAGGTACCGCGAGGCGCTGACCTGTTTCGAGCAGGCCCGCATCCTGGGCGGCAATGACCCGGCCGTCTTGTTTAACACAGGCCTTGCTCTGAGCAAACTGGACCGGCACCAGGAAGCACTGGAACTTTATACAGAAGCCCAGTCCCTGGGTTTTAGCAACGCAGAACTGTTAAACAACAAAGGTTACAGCCTGTTTCATCTGGAACGCTACGAAGAGGCCCTGTCCTGCTACGAAGTGGCCCGTCAGTTCCTGCCCAATGACCTGGGCCTGTTAAGCAATATGGCCTCCTGCTACCATGTTCTGGGCAGGGTAGAAGAAGCAGTTGTCTGCTACCGCAGTGCCGTCAAGTCCTGTCCCGAGGACGCCACCTTGCACAACAACCTGGGCATCTGCCTGGAAAACCTTGATAAAATCCCGGAAGCCCTGGAATGCTACCGCCAGGCGGTACATTTATCTCCCAAAAACAATACCTTCCTGTTAAACTACGGCCACTGCCTGCTAAGCCTGGGCCACCTGGACGAAGTCTATGAAGTGGTGGAAAAAATCCTGGTAGAAGAACCCCATAACCACCAGGCCTGGGGCCTCCGCGGAGAACTGATGGCCGAACAAGGAAAAATGCGCGAAGCCGCCGAATGTTACGGCAGGGCATTGGGATTGGCGGGGTAAATATAACTTTAAGGACTTGGTTAACAGCCAAGTTTTTATTTTTTAACTAATGGTACTTAACCGAGTGGCATTTTAGGACGACAAAACGGGATTATGCGTCCACGAAACAGGAAAATTGTTTATTAATAAGGATTTTTCTTTTAAGAATTTTAACAAAAAACTTGTCTTTCCTAGCAGGGAGATCGCCGACGGAAGAGAAATATAGTAAAGTTTAGGACCGGGAGAAATACTAGATTTTAAGGAGGAAGACACATGTTTGAATTGACGGTCCGAAGCAGATTCTCCGCTGCCCACAGTCTGTGCGGATATCCCGGCGATTGTGCCAGATTACACGGGCATACCTGGACGGTTGAGGTGAAGGTCACCGGCGACAAGCTGGACCAACTGGGCATGCTGGTGGATTTTAAAGATATTAAAAAGCAGCTGTCTATGATCATCGATCAATTGGACCACCGTTTTCTCAATGACATCCCTGGCTTTAGAGAAGAGGGCGTCAATCCCACAGCTGAAAACTTGGCTTATTATATTTACAAAACCCTGGAGCAGGCCATCGCTGCCATCAGGGAAGGGATCCGGCTGAAGGAAATTTCGGTCTGGGAATCCCCGGATGCCTATGCTACCTATCGGGAGGAGTTTAATTGAACAGTGTGGTACTTTTGTCGGGCGGGCTGGACTCCGCCGTCAACCTGGCCTATGCCTTGACTGAAGGAAGGGTGGAACTGGCCCTTACCATGAACTACGGCCAACGTGCGGCAGAGAAGGAGATAGAGGCCGCAGGTCAGCTGGCCCGGCATTATAACATCCCTCACCGGGTCATTGAGCTGCCCTGGGTGGCGCAGATAACGCAAACGGCCCTGGTAAGCAGGGACGACACCTTGCCGGAGCCCACTGCCGGAGAACTGGATGACATGAATGCTGCCAGTAAAACGGCGGCTGCGGTTTGGGTGCCCAACCGCAACGGATTGTTTGTCAATATCGCCGCCTGTTTTGCCGAGGCATTAAAATGTGGGCAGGTGGTGACCGGTTTTAACCGCGAAGAAGCAGCCACCTTTCCGGATAATACGCCGGAATTTGCCATGGCCGCCAGCAGAGCCATGGAGTATTCCACCGCCAATCAAGTAAAAGTTATCAGTTACACCAACCGGTTGGATAAAAAAGAAATCGTCGCCCTGGGGGACCGCCTGCGGGTGCCATGGGATTTCATCTGGAGCTGCTACCGGGGTGAGACACAGATGTGCGGCAGGTGCGAAAGCTGCCGGCGTATGATCCGGGCCTTTACGTCCCTCAACATAGACCTGCCCGCAGCCCTCAAGAACAATCAGGCCGGGGGTGAGTAACATGCTGGTCTATGTGCTGGAAAAGCCGTTAAAATACGACGGCAGGCAATTGTCCTCCCTGTTTGGTTTCCGCAACTTTGGCATTCAGGGGGACAGCATCATTTGTTTTCGTGGTGCCTGCCGGGTGGACCTGACGGAAATGGTGGACCTGGCGGATGTCCGGGAGAATGCCCCCATTTTCAGTGAAGACATGCTGCATTTTATTATTGAACATTTTGACATGGATTTGGAAAAAACGGTGATTCGCCAGCGGTTTTTAATGGCCATCATTAATGAAATTCTGGAGAGCAAAACCGGCAAAACCTTTCGGAGAAGTGGTGACGATCTTTACCAGGGCAGTCGAAAGCTGTCGGTGTCCATCGCCACCGCCAGTCCTGTATCCACCATGATTCATACCGGTCTTAATGTGTCTTCCCTGAATACCCCGGTGCCCACCGTCGGCCTGGCTGATTTGGGGATACCGCCCGGTGAAATCCTGGCAGTGGGTGAGAACATTGCCAGGGCCTATGCGGAGGAAATGAAGAGCATTCGGTTGGCCCGCTGCAAGGTCAGGGGGGTAGGCTAGTGTCCGGGGTTTATCTCCAGGAACTTTTTTCTTCGGTACAGGGAGAAGGCCCCTTTGTGGGATGCAGGCAGGTTTTCATAAGATTGGCGGGCTGCAACTGGACCTGTGCATACTGTGACACACCCACCGATCCGGCACCGGAGACCTGGGTTCTGGAAAAAACACCCGGATGCAGGGACTTTATGACCCTGCCGAACCCGGTAGAACCCCAGCAGCTGGCTGAAATGGTTGCGCGCCATTATGATTTAACCCTGCATCATTCCGTCAGTCTCACCGGCGGTGAACCGCTGCTGCACACACATTTTCTAAAGGAACTCATCCCCAGAATCTCGGGCACCCGGGCGGGCATTTTTTTAGAAACCAACGGCACACTGCCCGGAGAATTGTCCTCGGTGATCCACTGTATTGATATCGTAAGCATGGACATTAAATTGGAGAGTTCGACCAAAACAAAAACCCCCTGGGATGTACATAAGGAATTTCTAGCCATAGCGGCACAAAAAAAGGTGTATGTGAAAGTTGTGATTTCTGCGGCAACAAAGGAAGCAGAAATTGAACAAACAGGGAAACTCATCGGCAGCATTGATCCTGAAATTGAACTGATCCTGCAGCCTGTCACAGCAAAGGGAGGTATTGGTGCGGGGATCGTTGACAGGGTCCTCAAGTTTCAGGAACAGGCTCTTAAAGTCTTGAAAAACGTGAGGGTGATCCCGCAGACTCACCTGATGATGGGGCAGTTATAGAGGAGTTGAAGAAATGTTTGATCTTGCTAAAATAGAACAAGCTGTAAAAATGATCTTACAAGCCATTGGCGAGGACCCGGACAGAGAGGGTTTGGTGGAGACGCCGTCCAGAGTGGCCAAAATGTACCAGGAGATTTTCGCCGGCCTTGATGAAGATCCGGAAGAACACCTGGATAAAACCTTTTCCGAAGAACATGAAGAAATGGTGCTGGTAAAGGATATTCGTTTGTTCAGCATGTGTGAACATCATTTGATACCTTTCATTGGCAAGGCCCATGTCTGCTACATTCCGAGAAACGGCAATGTTACCGGCTTATCCAAACTGGCCAGGCTGGTCAACGGCTATGCCCGCCGCCCGCAGCTTCAGGAAAGACTGACCAAACAAATTGCCGATGCCATCATGTCCCGTTTAAACCCCTACGGTGTATTGGTGGTGGTGGAGGCGGAACACCTCTGCATGTCCATGCGAGGGGTGCGGGCACCGGGTGCAAAAACCGTTACCTCTGCAGTGCGAGGTATCTTTAAGAAAAACGAGGCTTCCCGGGCAGAAGCCCTGAGTTTAATTTTGAAGAACGAATAATCGGGAGGGGAATTTGTGAGTAGTGAAAGTAAGGGGTCGGATAAGCTGGAAATGATTGCCCAGCAGAGTTTTACCGCTTATCCGGAAATGTATAAAATTGTAGATTTTTTAAACAGAACGTTAAAGGATAAACAAATTATTTTTGGCTTAACCAAAAGCAAAGACGGTAAAATGACAATTTCGATCTATGAAACCTAGGAGGTCGTAATGAGGATACTCATTTCCAATGATGACGGAATCTATGCCGACGGCATCGGCGAACTTCGGAAGGCTATGGAACAAATCGCAGACGAGGTCTACGTAGTGGCGCCGGACCGGGAACGAAGCGCCTGCGGTCACGGCATTACGGTGACCCGGCCTCTCAGGGCCAAGATTCATAGATTTAAGTCCGGTAAAGCAAAGGGTTGGGTTGTGGACGGCACCCCGGCGGATTGTGTCAAGCTGGGTTTGGAGTCCATTTTAGAAGGGCCGCCGGACCTGGTGGTATCCGGCATTAACCTGGGTCCAAACCTGGGCACCGATGTTTTGTACTCCGGTACGGTTTCCGCCGCCTTTGAGGGCGTGATTAATCATGTGCCGGCCATTGCCGTCTCCCTGGCCGCCTGGGAGAAATTTGATTATAAAGCGGCCGCGGACTTCATGAAGGAATTTGTGCCCCTGGTGATGGCAAATCCCGTAGACCCCGGTACTTTGTTAAACGTAAACGTGCCCAACCATTACGATGGGCGGGGCGTCAGGGTCACCCGGCTGGCCCGGCGCCGCTATATCAAATGCTTTGACAAGCGGGTGGACCCCAGGGGTAAAATCTATTTCTGGATGGCCGGGGAACCCCATAACCTGGACGAAGACGATCCGGAAACCGATGCCGCAGCCATTAACGAGGGATTTGTATCCGTTACGCCGCTGCAGCTGGACGTCACGGATTATGCTTTCCGAAAAAAAATGGCCGGCTGGCTGCCGACCAAGTAGGTTCTTTTAAGCTCTCTTATTTAGGAGGGCTTTTTTATACCAATTCATTGGCCCTTTCCAGCGCGATGCGCACGAAGTTGCCGCACTGGCGGGAAGTTAAATTGCCGTAGTCGCTTTTTTCACCTAAAATTAATCCTTCCACTCCCTGCACGCTGGCGGCATAGTGTTTCATTCGGTGGTCCATTACTTTATTTCTTGCCATAATTTATCCTCCCTTACAAAAAAGTTTGCTGCGCCGAATTTCTATCCGCTCTGGCTAAATCTTGTGCTGGATGACTTTAACCAAAGGGGCCTTTATTCGGCAAAAGTATGAGCGGTTACCTTCTCAGAATGGTTCAGGCAGTGAAACCAGAGCAATGCAGCGCAAGTCAAAATATTTATTGTACCCTCAGGGTTGAACTTAGTATGTGTTGCATTTTACTAAATTATTTAGTAAAAAATTTGGCGACAAAACCAGTGAAAAATTAAATTTATCAAATTAAAAGCGTTTGATTACCAGGCGAAAAATTTGAAGAAAATCTTTCCGGTGAATGCCCCCCAGCAGCAACAGGAGAATTATATAAACCAGACCGCCTGCTGTCAGTGCAACAATTAAGGTCAATAACGGAGAAAAACTCAATAATACCAGCTTGATTTGCCAGATCACAACTCCCATACCTAAGGCCGCCAGGCTGGGCTTAAGAATGTCGTGGGATAAATGAATTCGATAACCGACCAGTTGATGTAAATCAAGATAATTTAATATCGCCATGACAATAAAACTGACACTGAGAGAGATGGCAGAACCCAGTATTCCCAGGGAGGGAATGGCGGTTAAGTAATAAAGTCCCAAAATTTTAAAGACAGAGGCGATGACCAGGTTTTTAAAGGGCTTGACGGCTTCACCCATCCCCTGCAAAATGCCGGTGGTTGTTTGTTGAAAGTAAAGAAAGGGACCGCCAATGGCCAGGACAGCCAAAATGATGCCTGCCTCAGCGTAGCCGAACAACACGCCGCACATTTCATCAGGCAGCAAAATGAAAGCAACGGTACAGGGCAAACCGGCGCCGATGGTAATTCGCAGGGCCTTGGAAGTGCGGGTTTGCACAAGCCTGTAGTTTTCCAAGGCCAGGGCGTCTGAGATAGCCGGCACCAGAGCGGTGGCCAGAGCAATGGTAATCATCGTCGGAGTAAAAAGTAAGGTTTCTGCGATGCCTACCAGCTGGCCATAGACGGAAGTGGCCTGGTGAATATCCATCCCCGCAGTCTGCAGCCGTATGGGGATTAGCACGGCTTCTGCCGATATGAGCAAGGTACTGACAAAACGGGTGAGCGTAATGGGGATCCCCAGGCCAAAAATGCGGGAGAGAGTTTGTCTAAAGGGTTCATACAACGGTCTTGCCCCTGCGGGGACCGGTTGTTTTCGGGTGAAATAGAGATAAATCATGGTTAAGCAGCCTACAAATTCGCCGATCACCACACCCAGGGAAACACCGACGGCGGCGTATTCAACTCCCCTTGGTAAAAGAAGATAAGCGATACAAAGGCCTGCGATGACCCGGACGATCTGCTCCAGGGTCTGGGTAATGGCCGTCGGGGTCATTTGCTGCAGACCCTGAAAGTATCCCCGGAAGGCGGAACAGACAGAAACCACAATGACCCCGGGGATCAGGCAAAGGAAGATATAGTACACTTTCGGGTTGGGAAAGACATACTTCGTCAGCAGGGGAGAAACCATTACCAGCAGGGCAGTAAACAAAACACTGGAGACCACCAAAATTAAGAGGCATATTTTAAAGATCCGGCTCGCCCCTCTGACATTATTCTTGGCCATTTCCTCCGCCACCAGCTTGGCAATGGCTACAGGGATGCCCATGGTTGCCAGGACCAGGACCAGAATATAGACAGGAAAAACCATGTTAAACAAGCCGATTCCCTCGGGTTTGATCAGCCTGATAATAACGATCTGATAAATAAACCCGATAATACGGTTAATAAAGCTTGCTGCCAGTAAAATCAAAGCACCTGTAACAAAGGATTGTCGAGACATGTCCATTTTCCTTTCGCCCTGACAAGGCCAGATATTCCACTATGTTATGTTTATGACAACGGGCATCCTGGTATGAAAAGTAAGCTAAAGAAAAAAATGGCAGTGAAAATTTAAAATTCAATTTTCGTTATATTAAGAGGATTTGGATAATACGTGTAGAAACGTTAACATAAATTTAATCCTATAAACCTTGATTTTTGGTAAATGTCATAGTACATGACAACCCTGCCATATTTACCTGAAATTGGTTAAATGTGTATATAATTTGTTAAGAGAGGATACCATTATTTACAAAAGGAGGCCTGAACTTTGAAAAATTACCAATCCAATCAACTCCGCAACGTCGCAGTGGTTGCCCACGGCGGTTCTGGCAAGACTTCTCTGGTAGAAGCCATGTTGTTTAACACCGGAACTCTTTCCCGACTTGGCAGAGTGGAGGACGGTACCACTGTTTCGGACTACCATCCTGAAGAAACCGCCCGCAAAATGACCATTCATACCAGTTTGGTACCCGTTGAGTGGAATAATACAAAGATTAACCTGTTAGACACCCCCGGCTTCTCGGATTTCATAGGTGAAGTAAAAGGTTCTTTACGTGTTGCCGACGGCGCTTTATTTGTGGTTTCCGCCGTAGACGGTGTCCAGGTTCAGCATGAAGTGATCTGGGATATGGCGGATGAGCTGCCCAAGATCGTTGTTATCAATAAAATGGATCGTGAAAATGCGAACTTTGACAAGGTTTTGGATAATTTGAAGGCAAAGTTTGGGGCAAATTTTGTACCCATCCAGCTTCCCATTGGCGCTTTTACCGATTTCAGCGGTGTTGTCAATGTCATGGAACAAAAGGCCTTCACCGGTGACGGCAAAGGCAAAGAAATTCCTGTACCGGGAGATCTGGCGGATCAAATGGAGGTCTATCGTGAGGCCATGGTGGAAGCCGCCGCTGAGGGCGACGACGAGCTGACCATGAAGTACCTGGAAGGGGAAGAGCTTACCCCGGATGAAATTAAAGACGGCTTCCGCAAGAGCCTAGCCCTGGGTAAATTTGTGCCTGTGCTGTCCTGCAGTGCCACCAAGAAAATTGGCGTAGCGCAAATTCTTGATTTCCTGGCTGCTTATTTCCCGGCTCCCCAGGTTGAGGAAGGTCCTGTGGCCGCCCTGGTATTTAAGACCATTGCCGACCCCTATGTAGGCAAAATGAACTTCTTCCGGGTATTCCGGGGGCAGTTAAAGAATGACTCTGCCGTTGTTAACGTAACCAAAGACAAAGCGGAAAAAATCGGCCAGATCCTCTATGTACGCGGCAAAACCACCGTACAAACCGATGTAGTTCCTTGCGGCGACCTGGCGGTACTGGTGAAACTTCAGGATACCAGCACCGGAGATACCCTGGCCGACAAAGATAAGCCCCTGGAATTGGAAGGCATCGAGTTCCCGGTTCCCACCCTGACCACTGCGGTGGCGCCCAAGAGTAAAAACGACGAAGACAAACTGGGTGATGCCCTGTTAAAGTTAACCGAAGAAGATCCCACCATTAAGGTTCAGAAGAATACCGAAACCAAGCAAACCCTGCTGATCACCATGGGTGAAGCACAGACTCAGATTATGGTTGACCGCCTGAAGAAGAAATACGGCGTTGATGTGGTACTGGAAGAAGCCAGGGTGCCCTATCGCGAAACCATTCGCAAGAAGGTTGAAGTGGAAGGCAAGCACAAGAAGCAATCCGGCGGCCGTGGCCAGTACGGACATGTCTGGATTCGCTTTGAGCCCACGGATGAACACTTTGTCTTTGGTGAAGAAGTGTTCGGCGGCGCGGTTCCCAGGAACTTCTTCCCGGCCGTTGAAAAGGGTTTAAGAGAAGCATTGGAAGAAGGGGTGCTGGCAGGATTCCCTGTTACCGGTCTGAAGGCCACCTTGTACGATGGCTCTTACCACCCGGTAGACTCTTCTGAAATGGCCTTTAAGATTGCAGCTCATTTAGCCTTCAAGAAAGGTTGCGAACAGGCCAGCCCGGCCCTGCTGGAGCCCATCCAAAACGTAGAAGTTACCGTGCCGGAAAACTTCATGGGCGACATTATCAGCGACTTCAACACCAAGCGCGGTCGTGTGCTCGGCACCGAACCCATGGGTAAACTGGTGAAAATCCGTGCCCAGGTTCCCCTGTCTGAAATGTACCGTTACGCCATCGACCTGAAGTCCATGACCCAGGGTCGCGGCTCCTTCACCATGGAATTCTCCAGTTACGAGGAATTCTCCGGTCGTGAAGCTGAAATGGTGATTAAAAAGGCCAGGGAAGAAAAGGAAGCCAGTAAGTAATACCAAAACCCAGGGGCATTTGCTCCTGGGTTTTCCTTCATTATACTTATTCTTTATTGCGTTCGGCAAAACGGGTTAATTCTTTTTCCTTCTCGCAGTACGTCCACTGTTCCGGGGAAATCAGGTCAACTCCTTTGGGTCTCAGTTCCGGCTGCAGTTCCTCCGCAGTCTCCATATTGTTTTTATTCGGGTCAAAATAGATAAAATGTCCCATTTCATTCACCTACCTGCATCATTGTTGTCCTGGTTATGGAACCCTTGTCATCATTAGTTTTCGCTGATAAAATCTATTTATTCTTTTATGGTTGAATATAAGCATAAGGAAATTCAGTTCACTCCAATGGAAAAATTAGATAACCATGAACAATTTTTATAGCAAAAAAGCGACATTATTTATGTTGACTAACAACCGGGTTTTTGATATACTAACTCTTGCGTCAGGGAAAACAACTGAATTACGGGGGTATAGCTCAATTGGTAGAGTAGCGGTCTCCAAAACCGTTGGTTGAGGGTTCAAGTCCTTCTGCCCCCGCCAGTAAGTAAAACCTGCTATTATAAAAGGATAGCAGGTTTTTTATGTTCAATAACCGCAGTGGATAATCCGGTAAAAGTGCAAAAAATAAGGGAGGTGCCATGGACCACCCGTTAAGCCTCGATTTGCTTTTTAATGCGGTTAATTTCCTTTTTGTTTTGTTGTGTTTCGTGCTCTAATAATTCAACGTCCGCTGTCAGGTAAACCAGTTTGCCGTCTATGTCGTTCAGACGGTTTTTAATCTCGGTCATTTCTACCTTTATGCCGGCAATTTCCGCTTTCATCTCAGACATTTCCGCTTTCATCTCAGACATTTCAGCTTTTATGTCGTTTTGCCCCTCTAAAACCTTGCCCACCATGGTAATCAACTGGCTAACCATTTGCTCCATGCTTTTGTTCTCACTCACCGGGATCCCTCCTTTAAGCAATTATAACATGAGTTTTATAAGAATGGGAGGTAAGTTTTGGCTCCGGTAATCAGAAAGGCCTTGCAAATAACTTAAGTTCTATTGTTATAATTGAGGTAAAGGAACACCTGAGGGGGGTAAAGGATGGCAACAAATATTATTGTATCAATGGTCTTTCTTTTAATTCTTGGCTTAGTTATGACAAAGGGCATCCATGATAAAGACAACATAAAAGAAACACCCTTGGTCTATCGCAATCCGACGGTTCAATTTATTTTAAAACTTTCTATCCTGCTGTTTATTGGTTTCTCAGGCTTTATATTATTTTATAACTGGAAGCTGTTCGCCGGTCTGCTGGTTGGTGGCATCCTTACCGCCAAATTCACCACGGTATGGATTTGGGATAAAGTGTTTCACGCTTTGTTTGCGCCTCAAACAGAACCATTGCAGCAGAAGAAAGCCGCAGGAAAAGAGAAAAGCAAGAAAAAGAGGTAAAAAAACCGGCCCCGGGCCGGTTTTTATTTAGGTAATATGATGCTTTCACCTGCATGTTTTTCCACTGCCCGGGTACCCGCAGCAATGGTTACTATGGTCCCGGGTCCGCCCACACAGCCTCCTTCACAAGCCATACCCTCGATGAAGGTGAGGCCTGCACCATTGACTTTCTTAGCAGCGGTTTTTAAGGCAGACAGGCACTGCCCCAGACCTTGTACCTGCAATATTTCCAAATCCATATCGCTGTTGATGTGCTTGCGAACGGCAGCGCTTACGCCACCGGCCCTTGCAAACAGCCTTCCGTTGGGTGAGGCATCTTTTACTTCGGTAGGGGCCAGGGAGGAAAGATCAATCTCCGAGGCTGAGAAGATGGCAGCCAACTCCTCAAAAGTTAAGACCAGGTCAATTTCATCCCCCCGGGTAGCTTCTGCTTTTTTGGCAATACAGGGACCGATGAATACCGTGGTCACCTTGTTGGCATACTTGTCCTTAACTAACTGGCCGGTAACTCGCATGGGGGATAAGGTGGTGGAAATTATGTCTTTCAGCTCCGGCATTTTAACAGCCACCGCATTGGCAAAGGCAGGGCAGCAGGAGTTGGTCATTACATTTTTTTGACCGACATGCTCCATAATTTCATGGGCTTCTTCTTTCGCTACAATATCCGCACCCAGGGCCGCTTCAACCATTTCATCAAATCCCAGTTGCAGTAAACCTGTTTTAATTTGTTCCGGCGTTACCTTTGGTCCAAACTGACCTGCGATGGCAGGTGCAACGATGGCCACATGGGGTTGTTCCTTGATCCGCAGGGAGCAAATAACATCCAGTATTTGTGAAAGATCGGTGATGGCTCCAAAGGGACAAACCGTTACACACAAGCCGCAGGATACACATAGACTGTTATCGATCACCGCTTTACGGGACTCATCAACCTTAATGGCGCCTATGGCACAGGCTCTTTCACAGGGCCGTGTAATTTCAATGATGGCGTTATAAGGACAGGCTTTGGCACATTTACCGCATTCTGCGCAGGAAGTCTGATCAATAAAGGCACGGTTTTGAATAACAGAAATTGCCTTTTTAGGGCAACTGTTACGGCAGGGGTGAGCCACACAGTTTTGACAGACATCGGTTACTAGATATTTCGTTAAGGAACAACGGTTGCATGCATCGGGAATTACAGTTACCGGGTTATTTAACGGGGTTAACCCAACAGCAATTTTAATCTGCTCTTCAACAATTGCTCTTTCTTTATGAATACAGCACCGATAACGTGCAGGTCCATCGGGAATAATTTCCTTTACCAAAGCAGATATATCCATTTCAAAGGGACCGTCCAATGGTTGATTAAGAGCCCAGCGGGCGATCCTGGTAAAAATATCTCTGCGGATTTTTGTTACTTCTGAAACAGGATTCATGCAAATCTCCTCCTATAGTAATCTGAATTGTGCAAATTATCTCATGTCTGTTAGGTACAAGTCAATTTGATCACAATATGTTGCAATTTAGCAAAATATCAATCGATTTAGAAAATTTATGATAATGGGTTGTTGATAAAATATTTAAACAATTGCCAATTGGTTAGAATATTATGTTTATTATATATTACAGACATACGATTGAATGCGATTAACTTGTTTATAATAAATACATACATATGACGACCACATAACCAAATAGTTTAATATATTTTATAATAAAATGTAAATGCATTTTTCGTTAAAAGTATTTCATGTTTTGTCATAAGATGGCATAATAATCTATGAAGTGTAAGAAACTATCCAAATTACGGCAAGGATTTTGTAAGTGTCCTCAGAATATAATAGAATTGTACTATTACCGGGCTTACCGGTTGGGAGGTGAAATTTGACATTGCGTATAGGAGTCTTATGTGGCGGTCGTTCAGAGGAACGAGAGGTTTCTTTGCGAAGCGGTGAAGCCGTTTACAGAGCGCTGCTTGCCGCCGGTTATCACGATGTGCTTAAAATAGACGTGGGATTTGACCTGGTGGAACAGCTTAAGGAAAATAAAATAGAACTGGCATTCCTGGCCTTACACGGGAAATACGGTGAAGACGGAACCATACAGGGATTGTTGGAGATGCTGGAGATCCCCTATACCGGAAGCGGTGTACTGGCCAGCGCACTGGCCATTAACAAAATTGCGGCCAAAAAAATATTTGCTTTGGAGGGAATTCCCACCCCGGCCTTCACCGTTGTAACTCGAAGGGAAGTGCTGAACCAGGGTTTGGAGCAGGCAGCCGCCAGGGCCATAAAGGAAGTGGGCGTGCCGGCTGTGGTCAAAGCAAACACCCAGGGTTCTACCATTGGTATTTCCTTTGTCCACGAACAAGAAAAAATGAGCGCTGCCATAGAATCCGCCCTGGAATATGATCATGATGTTTTAATTGAAGAATTTATCTTCGGCATGGAAGTCACCGCATCCGTTTTAGGAAACCATGATCCCGTTACGTTACCCCTGATTGAGATCACCTCTGTGACAGGTGTTTACGACTACCAGGCCAAGTATACCCCGGGCATGAGTGACCACATCATTCCGCCCAGGCTGCCCGAAGAGATACAAAGCAAAATAAAGGAGTTGGCTGTCCGGGCCTATTTGGCCTTGGGCTGTAGGGGCTTCGGTCGGGTTGATTTTATGGTAAAAAACGACGAAATTTTCGCCCTGGAAGTGAATACTTTACCCGGTATGACGGCCACCAGCCTGTTTCCGGATGCAGCAAAACATGCAGGCATAGATTTCCCCGAACTGGCCGACCGGCTTGTCAAACTGGCCCAGGAACAATAAGTTTTAGAAAAAGGCGGATGAATCAGTCTTTTTCTGTTAAGAAAACATAACCCCGAAAACCGTGAGCGGGGCGCGGCACGGCAGAGGGTTGTGATTTTTATTACTTCTATGCAAGGACAGGAAGGATTTTTGTCATCCCAGGCAGAATTGTCTTACTAATCTGCTCAATTAGGGCGTACTAACGGGGGTGGCAGAATTGGAAAACAAAGAAAATGAAGTCCGCTGTATTATGTGTGGCCGGGTGATCGTAATTGAAAAGTCCGTTGACCCGTGGGGAGAAGAGGATGATTTTATTCTCAAGCCCAAGAAATCTGTATCCTTTTGCCAGTTTTGCGAAGCGAAACTGCGTAAAGAGTCGGACGATCAGATGAAAGGCACCAAACCCATGTAAGGTAAATAAGGAAACTTCAAATCATTTAACGGAGGTGTTGTCGTGCAGCACGGGTCACGGTTTTCCATTGGCCTTTTTCTTCTGACAGCAGCTTTGCTTCTTTCAATGGTTGGCTGGGGAGCGGGGCTATACATCGATTGGCTGTGGTTTAGCACTCTAAAGTACCCCCAGGTCTTTACGACCAGAATCCTGTCCGAAATTGGACTCCGGGTTCTTGTTGGCGTTATCATGTTTGTGCTGTTGCTTGTCAACCTGATGTTGACCAAAAAGTCCGTCCTGCAAGCAATTCAGTCCGCAAAACCTTTCCGTCCCTTTTATCAGGACGATGACAATGTTTCTACCATCAATCAGCCCGGTTATCCAAATTGGCGCGAACAAATAACGCCTGGCCGGCTGACAGCGGTTTTTACCGCTCTCAGTTTGGTGCTGGGTTTTCTCTACAGCACCACCGTTGCCGGTGATTGGGTCACTGTGCTCAAGTATTTTAACCAGACTGCCTTTGGCACTGCAGACCCGATTTTTAGCAAAGATATAGGCTTCTACATGTTCAGTCTGCCCTTTTTTGAATTTATTTACAGGTTATTGGCCTCTGCCATTTTTATTAACATACTGTTAGTGGCTCTGGTTTACCTGGTAACCGATACAGCCCGGGGAGGCCCGGCCAAGATCTTCCGTTTCCCCGCCGCCAGATACCACCTGTCTGTTCTGGCCGCCCTGTTCTTTATTTTAAAGAGCTGGGGCTACCGGTTGGACCAGTACGGGCTCCTGTATTCCACCGGAGGGGTGGTGCATGGCGCCGGTTATACCGATATTCATGCTACCTTACTGGCCTATAAGGTCTTGACCGTTCTTTCATTGATCACGGCAGTGGTGATCCTCGCCAACATTTTTCTCAAGCGGTTCCGGCTGGCTGCCTATTCCATTGCAGGTTTGATCCTGGCCTCTATTTTGCTGGGCGGCGTGTACCCGGGAATCATTCAAAAATTCGTGGTGCTGCCCAACGAATTTTCCCGAGAAGCGCCCTATATCGCCAATAGCATCAAGTTAACCCAACAGGCCTATAATTTAGATACCATTGAGCAAAGGGAATTTCCCGCCGGACGTACCTTGCAGGCCAAGGACATCCAGGAAAACCGCAACACCATTGAAAACATTCGCCTGTGGGACTGGCATCCGCTGCAGCAGACCTACAGCCAACTGCAGGAAATGCGCTTGTACTATGAATTCAAAAATATTGATATTGACCGCTACCAAATAGACGGACGATATCGCCAGGTAATGGTAGCCGTGAGGGAAATGAACCAGGACCAGCTGCCCCAGCAGGCCCAGACCTGGATTAACCAGCGGTTAAAATATACCCACGGTTACGGTGTAGCCATGAGCCCGGTCAATGAAGTATCCGCCGAGGGCCTGCCTCGTTTTTTCCTGAAAGATATTCCCCCGGTGCCCTCCACCGATATTAAAGTAACCCGGCCGGAGATCTATTACGGAGAATCGGACGATGGTTATGTCATCGTTAACACCAAAACAGAAGAGTTTGATTACCCCAAGGGCGACGGCAACGCTTACAGCAAATATGAGGGAACCGGCGGGGTGAAAATCAGCTCCTTTGTCCGGAAACTTCTGTTTGCCATCAATTTTGCAGATTATAAAATGCTGTTGACCAGCGACATTACCAACGACAGCCAGGTGCTGTTTTACCGGAATATTAAGGATCGGGTTCCCAAGATTGCACCTTTCCTGAGCTATGACAGCGATCCCTATCCAGTTATTAATGCCAAGGGGGAAATCATCTGGCTGTGGGATGCCTATACCGTCAGTGACATGTACCCTTATTCCGAGCCCTTTGACAACAGGGGCAACAACTATATTCGAAATTCCGTCAAGGTGACCGTAAACGCCTATAACGGGGATGTCAGTTTCTACATTGCAGATGCCAATGACCCGATCATTCAAGCCTACAGCAAAATATTCCCCGGCATGTTTAAGTCCCTGGATCAAATGCCCTCGGATTTACGGTCCCATGTCCGGTATCCCGAAGATTTATTTCTGATTCAGTCCCGCATGTATGCCCTGTATCATATGACCGACCCGCAGGTATTCTATAACAGGGAAGACAAGTGGACACTGCCCACCGAAAAGGTAGGCAGCGAAGAAAAGCCCATGGAGGCCTATTACACCATCACGGTATTACCCGGAGAGCAGAAGCCGGAATATGTCTTGATTATGCCCTTTACCCCGCAGAACAAGAAAAACATGATTGCCTGGCTGGGAGCCCGCTCAGACGGTGAGAATTACGGAAAAATGGTCGTCTACGAGTTCCCCAAACAGGAACTTGTTTACGGCCCCATGCAGATCGAGGCCAGAATCGACCAGGACACCACCATTTCGCAACAGCTGTCCCTCTGGGACCAGCGGGGTTCATCGGTGATCCGGGGGAACTTGCTGGTAATTCCGGTGAAAGACTCGCTGCTTTATGTTGAACCCCTTTACCTTCAGTCCGAACAGAGTAAAATGCCGGAACTGCGCAGGGTTATTGTGGCCTCCGGCGACAAGATCGTCATGGAGCCGACCCTGGATCTGGCTCTGCAGAGGATCTTTGGCGAAGGGGCAGGTTTACCCGCACCGCCCAAGCAGGGAACGCCTCCCCAGACCGATCAGCCGGGCGAATCGCAGCCCGTTCCCCAGGCCACTCTGAAAGAGCTGGCAGCCGAGGCGAACCGTCTTTACGACGAGGCACAGGCCAGGTTGAAGGCCGGGGACTGGTCCGGCTATGGCCAATCCTTAAACCGGCTTAAAGAAGTTCTCAACAAGCTGCAAGAACAATCTTCACAGTAAAAAAAACGGGGCTGCATACCGTGCAGTCCCGTTTTTATGTTTAAAACATTGTACAAATATTCGCTAATAAATCGTTATGAATTGATTGACATTTATATTGACAGCCCTTGGCCGGCTCGGCTACAATTGTTTTAAGTTTTACATATCTTTATATGGAATACGGGGGTGGCGGGAAGTCTGCAAATTTTGTTTCTAAATGTTCCTTCTATTTAATTGTCCAACTAATGAACATGGAGGTACAAAGATGAGAAGAGTGAGAGCGAGTAAAGGCATCTTACTACTGGTAACCCTTTTAATTATCAGTCTGCTTGCCGGCTGCGGCGGCCAGGAGAGCAAACCTAAGGCACAGGAAGCCGAAGTCATCAAAATTGGCGGCAACTATGAATTGAGCGGCCAGGTGGCTACCTTCGGCAACTCGGCCAAAAACGGCATTAATTTATATTTTGAAGAAGTTAACGCCAAGGGTGGAGTATTAGGCAAGAAAATAGAATTCATCTGCCTTGACAACAAGAGCGAGGCCACAGAGGCTGCCAACGTGGCCACCCGATTGATTACCCAGGACAAAGTGGTTGCCATCCTGGGCGCCATCACCTCCGGCAACACCATGGGCTTCTCCCAGATCTGTATGGACAACAAAGTCCCCGTAATGACCACCGGCGGTACCAACCCTGACGTAACCGTGGACCCCGCCACCGGTAAAGTACGTGATTATGTTTTCCGCTCCGTGTTTATCGATCCCTTCCAGGGTACAGTAATGGCAACCTTTGCCACCAAGACGCTAAATGCCAAGACTGCTGCTGTTTTTGTTGAAAACAATTCTCCCTACAGCAAGGGTCTTGCCGATTTCTTTGTTAAATCCTTTGAGGAACAGGGCGGCAAAATCGTAGCCAAAGAAGCATTCTTAACCGAAGACCAGGATTTCAGTGCCACCCTGACCAAGATTAAGTCTTTAAAGCCCGATGTAATTTACGTTCCTGCCTACTACGAGCAAGTGGGCAAAATCGTTAAGCAGGGCCGTGACCTGGGCATTACGGTGCCTTTCATGGGCGGTGACGGTTGGGATTCTCCCAAGCTGATCGAAATTGCCGGCGCTAAGGCTTTAAACGGCACCTATTTCAGCAACCACTACTCTCCGGACTCCCAGGAACCTGCTGTACAGGAATTCGTGAAGAAGTACAAGGCCAAGTACAACAACGAAACTCCCGATGCCCTGGCAGCCCTGGCCTACGATGCCGCCATCCTGTTTGTGAAGGCTATTGAACAAGCCGGTTCCGCAGAACCCGAAAAGATTAAGGATGCCCTGGCCAGCCTGAAGGATGTGCAGGCCGTTACCGGTAAATACACCTTCGATGCCAACCATAACCCTGTCAAGGGCGCTGTGGTCCTTGAGTTAAAAGACGGCAAGCAGGTATTTAAGGAGCAGATCAACCCTTAATCCTTAATTAAACACAAAAAATGACGGGCTTTTTCATACCTGAAAAGCCTGTCATTTTTATTTCAGCCATCTGGTCATCACTATTTTCTCTTAAAATGGGGGCACCCTTTAGGATTAACTTCAAGACAGTTCTCAAAATGCAAGTCATTTCTGTTTAACTTGCAAAAACAGCCGTCTTCGTATATTTCCCCTTCATCCACCTGGTCCCAAATTTCTTCATGATATTCACACAGGCTGCAGACATGCATTTCTTTTTCCATAAAAGCACCTCCGCTTGTTTTATGCTCAATTCTACCATAACTGTTTAATTTGCGAGGACTTTTTTCTCATTTTTTAAATCCAAGCCGGGGGTCTGCCACAAATCGTTCACTTATGGTAAAATAAGCTATATTGGAGCAAAGGGGTGATAGGGTGATTCAACGTGTTGCTGTGTTAACAGGCGGCGGGGATGCCCCCGGCTTAAATGCAGTTATTCGCGCCATTGTTAAGACTGCCGTCAGAGAATATGGCATTGAAGTGGTAGGTTTTAGGGACGGATTCAAGGGAGTGATGGAAAACCGGGTCACTTTATTAACTGAGGCAGAGGTGTCCGGCATATTGCCCCGGGGTGGCACCATTCTGGGAACGACCAACCGCGATAATCCGTTTCATTACCGGGTTGCGGAAGGAAAATTTGAGGATAGATCTGACCAGTGCATTGAAATGATCAAGCAACATGCCGATGCTTTAATTGTCATCGGTGGGGACGGCTCCCTTTCCATCGGGTATGACCTGGCCCAAAAGGGTCTCAATGTTGTAGGCTGTCCTAAGACCATCGACAATGACCTGGCAGTGGGGCAGGCCAAAACCTTTGGTTTTGACACCGCCTATGCCTTTGCCACCGAAGCCCTGGACAGGCTCCATTCAACGGCTGAATCTCATCACAGGATCATTGTTCTGGAAGTGATGGGCCGCTATGCCGGACATATTGCTTTGCACTCCGGCCTGGCGGGTGGAGCGGATATTATTCTTATTCCAGAAATACCCTTCACCTATGAAAAAGTGGTGGCAAAAATCAACGAACGTTTGAGTCAGAATAAACGCTTCAGCCTGGTGGTGGTGGCCGAAGGCGCCAAACCCCTGGGTGGAGACATGGTGATTCAGAAGGTTATATCGGAAAGCACGGACCCCCTCCGGTTGGGAGGGATTGGCCAAGCCGTGGCCAGTGAATTGGAAAGATTAACGGGTATCGAGTCGCGGGTAACGGTGCTGGGTCACCTGCAGCGTGGCGGCAGCCCCACTCCTTACGATCGCATTCTGGCCACCCGGTACGGGGTGGCAGCCATGGACCTGGCAGCCCATGGGCAGTTTGGTTACGTGGTCTCCCTGGACGGGGAACATCTGAATCCCATCCCTCTGGCGGAAGTTGCCAAGGGAATTCGCAAGGTGGATGTGGAGGGAGACCTGGTGAAGGCAGCCAGGAAAATTGGCATATCCCTGGGCGATTAATTTTTTATACCCAAAGTGAAGGGTGTTCGGTATGATTCGCAATACGATTGAATTTACTGTGGAAGAAATTTAGATTTATATACCAAAAGCAGCATAACAGATAAAATGTTTACGAATACTCTCCTTTGTTAATACTCTTATTAGTTGTTAGTAAAAGGGAGTGTATTTTCCTATGCGGATCGGCATCTTTACAGACAGCTATAAGCCTTATATCGGCGGTGTCGTTCGGTCCATTGAACTCTTTACCGAAGAACTGAGAAAGTTAGGTCATGAAGTTATCATATTCGCTCCTAAATACCCGGGTGTGCAAAAAGAAAAGGATGTCTTCCGGTTTCCGGCCATTCCCACCCCTACTTACAAAGGATTTTACCTGGGAATTCCCTTTTCCACAGGTTTAGAAAGATTTCTGGAGCAGCATCCACCGGATGTGATTCATGTGCAGTCCCCCTTTCTGCTGGGGAGATTGGGGGCAAGGGTGGCAAGGAAGCTGGGAGTTCCCCTGGTTTTCACCTATCATACCCTTTATGACCAGTATACCCATTACGTTCCCTTTGCCAGGGAGTTCAGTAAAGGTATCACCCGCAAAGTGTGCGTGGATTTTTGCAATCGCTGTGACCTGGTAATTACACCCACTGAAATCATCAGCAATCACATCCGAAACATGGGAGTAAAAGCAAATGTTAAGTGGCTTCCCACCGGGATTCAACTGGATGAGTTTACCGGTCTTGACAGGTCCTGGCTTAGGAAAACCTACGGACTGGCGCCCGATGAAACCATCTTGCTTTTTGTCGGGCGGGCAGGTAAAGAAAAAAACATTCCCTTTATCATAGAATGCTTTGCAGAAGTTCGTAAGCAGTATCCCAAGACCAAACTGGTACTGGTGGGGGAAGGCCCCGAATCGGAGAATCTGAAAAAATTTGCCGGAGATCTTGGGTTGACGGACCACGTAATTTTTGCCGGCAAACTATCCAGCGAGGATCTGGTAAAAGCCTATGGTGGAGCAGATTTATTTGTCTTCGGTTCTTTGACGGAGACACAGGGCATTGTCCTTGCCGAGGCCAAGGCGGCCGGCCTCCCGGTGGTGGCTGTAAATGCTTACGGGGTATCCAATATGGTGGTTGACGGGGACGACGGTTTTCTGGTCAACCCGGAACTCCGTTCCTTTGTGCAAAAGATCGTTCTTTTAATAGAGGATGATGAATTGAGAAAGCGCATGGGAGACAGGGCGTTAAAGAACGTTCAACAACTCTCTTCCCGTAATTGCACGGAAAAATTAGTCACCTATTATGAAAGTCTCCTGGACGGTGTTAACCGCCCGGGGTGGCAGGTCAAGGCGCAATAAAATATACGGCAGACCCAATTAGAAAACCCCTTATTGGGGTTTATTTTTGTTGACCGGATTTTCTTTTTTTAACTGTGTCAGCACCTTGATGATCTCATCCAATTGGTCCTCATACAGTTCAAAGGACATGGTCTGCCTGCCGGCGCTGTCCATATTGTCCCTGGTGGCAAGCTTCACCAGAACAGTTTCCATGGAGGGGTAATTTTGGCTGGCCGGTTTTACCACCCGCTGGGCAGCAAACTGCTCCAGTACATTGCCGATACAGGTCCGGTAAAAATTGAACCCGTTTTGGAGATTTGGCGTTATGATATGTTGTTTGACGGCATTTATTTTTTTCTGTAAAATGCCGTGGTTGGTTTTGCCCTCATCCTGGGCCTGTTTTAACATTTGATCTTCCTGATTATACAGCAGCTTTACAGTGATACCCATAACTTCCTCGGTTACTGATTGAACTCTGGCCGGGGAGTATTGGGCAAAGGCTTCCTGCACCTGGTCTGAAGCATCAAAGGAGATGGCGGTTTCTTTATAATTAAAGGAAAAGTTAACCAACCCCTGGATTAACAATTGCCCCAAAATCTTCGTAATATCAATGAATATTTCTGTATTCTTATGAATGACTTCCTGTTCCAAATGAACCACGTTGTTCTGTTCTGTCATAAAAAGGCCTCCTTGAATTTTCTCCATTGCTATTATTCCCTAGCAGAAGGTTAAATAAGAGTTGTCCTTCGTTTTTGAAGGAATTAAAATAATTTCGTGGAAAAAAATAAGGGAGAACTGTATCATAAGTGAAGAGAGGGGTTACAACATGGCGATACCGATCATAAAAGCTTTAATTGATTGGGATTATGATTTTGAAAAGGAATTTGAAAAAAGGGAAAGGGGCTACACCTTTGTTATTGATGCCTGGGAATGTCCTAGACTGGCCCTGTATAAATTCACTCCCTTTGGCATTAAATGCGACCACACCCAGGAGCAACCCCCGGTGGAGATGCTGGAAAGAGCCGTTAAGGAGCAAAAAGAGTCCAGGGAACGTATGTACAAAATTAACCCGGAAATCCGGAAGTGGATCGAAAAAAACCTGCTGGCAGAATAGCGACGCAAATGTCAATGTTAAAAAAATTGTCTTAAATCACTAGCGTTGCATAAATAAATTTCCAAAATGTCAATATCTAAAATTCTAGAAAAAAACCAATAAATCATTGTTTTTCCAGCAATATCCTGTAAAAATGATTAAAATCTCCTTATAATTGAGG
>JBFMCH010000105.1:0-14085 GCA_040754595.1 Bacillota bacterium | reverse complement strand
ACCTCAATTATAAGGAGATTTTAATCATTTTTACAGGATATTGCTGGAAAAACAATGATTTATTGGTTTTTTTCTAGAATTTTAGATATTGACATTTTGGAAATTTATTTATGCAACGCTAGTGATGAATGACAGTTAATTATTTAGATATAGAAATATACAATATTCAGGCAACTGTCAATACCACTCTTGGTTCGTTTCTACCTAAGTACCGTAACCGCTGTCCTTAATACATAAATTGCCCCGGTGTTTATCCGAGACTGATGCGACTGCCTGTCGCACAAGAAAAGGCCTCCCGAGCATTTCGGAGGCCTAAAATACTGGAGCGGGTGACGGGGATCGAACCCGCAACCCTCAGCTTGGGAAGCTGATGCTCTACCATTGAGCTACACCCGCATTTTAATAATAATTATATCCACAAGTTTGAAAAAATCAAACTAAATAAAAGAAAAATTTTGGTGACCCATCCGCGACTCGAACGCGGGACACCCTGATTAAAAGTCAGGTGCTCTACCGACTGAGCTAATGGGTCTTCTTAAAAACAGAGATAAAAAAACAAAAATGGTGACCCCTACGGGATTCGAACCCGTGTTACCGCCGTGAAAGGGCGGTGTCTTAGGCCGCTTGACCAAGGGGCCACAAATTCTTGTGGTGGTGATCCATCCGCGACTCGAACGCGGGACACCCTGATTAAAAGTCAGGTGCTCTACCGACTGAGCTAATGGATCAGATATTGATATTTTAAGGTGCCCTCGTAACCTCACATGTGCTATATTACAGTATAGTAAAAGAAGTGTCAACAAGTTTGTCCTAAAAATATTCCTTTAACTTTTTAACAAAAAAGTAACATGATACACAGCAGATTTAACATAAATGGGGCCTTACGGCCCCTTTCGTTTCTAGGCAAACAAGTCTTCCATGATAATGGTCTGGGTGCGTTTTACGCCAACGCCAATGAGAGCGATCTTCACTTCGGTTAATTCAACAATGCGTTCTAGGTACCGCTTGGCATTGTCCGGCAGGTCTTCGTAACGGGTCACCTTGGAGATGTCCTCGGTCCAGCCGGGGAACTCTTCGTAAACCGGTTCGCACTTGGCCAGTTCCTTCAGGGAGGCAGGGAACTCCCGGATGAGCTCGCCTTTGTAACTGTAGCCGGAGCAGAGCTTAACCACCGGCAGGCCGCTGAGCACATCCAGCTTGGTGATGGCCAGGCTGTCCAGGCCGCTGATGCGGGCGGCATAGCGCACGATGACCGCATCGAACCAGCCGCAGCGACGGGGACGACCGGTGGTGGTGCCAAATTCATTGCCGTTTCTTCTGATTTCTTCGCCCAATTCATCCATCAGTTCCGTGGGAAAAGGCCCTTCGCCTACCCGGGTAGTGTAGGCCTTCACAATTCCCAGAACCCTGTCAATTTTAGTGGGTCCGATACCGGTGCCCAGGCAGGCAGCGGCAGCGGTGGGGTGAGAAGAGGTTACATAGGGATAGGTGCCGTGGTCCAGGTCCAACAACGTCCCCTGGGCCCCTTCAAAGAGCACATTCTTGCCTTCCTTGATGGCGTTATGTACCAGCAGGGAAACATCCTCGGCCATGGGCTCCAGCAGTTCTGCATAGCCCTGGTATTCCTTGAGCACCTCTTCGTATTCAAACCCTTTGGTATTAAATATTTTCTCAAACAGGATATTCTTGCGCTCAATATTCTGCTTTAACAATTTAGGAAATTCTTCTTTATCAATCAGGTCCACCACACGGATGCCCACCCGGGAAGCTTTGTCGGTATAGGTGGGGCCGATGCCCCGCTTGGTGGTGCCAATTTTGGCTTCGCCCTTTTGCTCTTCCTCAACGGCATCCATCAGACGGTGGTAGGGCATAATGATATGGGCCCGCTGGCTGATGCGCAGCTTGCCAATGGGTACACGCCGCTTCGCCAGGGAGTCCAGTTCCTGTTTTAAAACACCGGGATCAATAACAACGCCGTTGCCAATTACGCTTAACTTATCCGGATGCAAAATTCCCGAAGGGATCAGGTGCAGCTTAAATTCAGCATCGTCTACCACCACGGTATGGCCGGCATTGTTGCCGCCTTGATAGCGAACTATAATATCTGCTTTCTCCGCCAGAAAATCCGTTACTTTCCCTTTGCCTTCGTCTCCCCACTGGGCACCGATAATCACAACTGTAGACATAAGAGCACCTCCTAAAACCTCGCTTAAATTCCTAAACGGCTATACACCGGACACCGCACTTCGTTTTCGGCAAGCCTTATAAGGTTGCTGCTTTATCACTTGTTCCGGCACGCTGAGCAAGATTTTTTCTTCACTAACTACGGGAGTAATATTTTTATCAAAGAACCCTGCTTTCCCGGGCTTCTCTCCCGTTTCCTGTTAGATATTCTTCCCATTGACATAAAAATAACCCAAACAGAAACTTAAAAAGCGTTCTATTTGAGTTTCCGGTAGAATACCCCCATGAATTTGATGTATACAAGTAAAGTATGAGATATTAAACAGTTCCCAAACAGGAATATACTAACCCAGTTTCTTGTTATTGTCAACAGATTATCCTGCAAAAAGGGCAACCTGGCTCCGTCCAATTTGTTCTTGTTTGTGCAATCCTTTTTTGTTATTCCCGGCGGGCTAAATTGACGAATTTGACAAATTCCTTAAAGAATCCCAGTTCAATGGGGCCAACAGAACCGTTCCGCTGCTTGGCCACGATAATTTCCGCGATGCCCTTTTTCTCGGATTCCGGGTTGTAGTACTCGTCCCGGTAGATAAACATGATCAGGTCGGCATCCTGTTCGATGCTGCCGCTCTCCCGCAGGTCGGACATCATGGGATGTTTATCGGTACGGCTTTCCACCGCCCGGCTCAACTGGGACAGGGCCAGCACCGGGACGTGAAGCTCCTTGGCCAGAGCTTTCAGTTTGCGGGAGATCTCAGCAATTTCCTGCTGGCGGTTTTCGATGCGCTTGCCACCGGACATCAGCTGCAGGTAGTCGATGATAATCAGCCCCAGGCCCTTTTCGGCCTTCAACCGCCTGGCCTTGGAACGGATCTCCCGCACTGTGGCGGCGCCGGTGTCATCCAGATAAATGGGCGCGCGGGAAAGGTAGCGCGCGGCTTCATGGAGCTTGGCCCAATCTTCGTCGGAAAGATCCCCTGTCCGTACCTTGTGGGCGTCGAGCATGGCCTCGGAACATAACATACGCTGCACCAGTTGCTCTTTGGACATTTCCAAACTGAAAATGCCCACCGGGACCTGGCGTTTTAACGCCGCATACTGGCCGATCAAAATGGCAAAGGCGGTTTTGCCCATACTGGGACGGGCAGCCAGGATAATTAAATCCCCTTTTTGCAGGCCGTTGGTCATGCGGTCCAAATCGTGGAACCCTGTGGGTACCCCGGAGATCTTGCCCCGGTTGTTGTAAACATGCTCGATTTCTTCAAAGGTCTTGACCAAAATTTCTTTGATGGGTGTAAAGGTCTCGCTGCTGCGGCGCTGGCCCAACTCTAAAATGGATCGTTCGGCCTCGTCCAGCAGTTCTTCGGGATTTTCGCTTCCCTCGTAGCCCCGGGCGGAAATCCGGGTGGTCACGGAAATCAACGCCCGGGTCAGGGCCTTTTCCTCAACAATGCGGGCATAATACTCGGCATTGGCGGCTGTGGGCACCAGGTTTGCCAGGGTGGCCACATAGGTGACCCCGCCCACCTTCTCCAAATCGCCCTTGGCCCGGAGCAGGTCGGTGACAGTGATGAGATCCACCGGCCGGCCGGCCTCGGCCAGCTCCAGGATCACTTCGTAAATGATCCGGTGGCTGTCGCGGTAAAAATCCTCCGGTTTGAGGAACTCCATCACCCTGAAGATGGCGTCCCTCTCCAGCAGCATGGCCCCCAGCACCGATTGTTCCGCTTCTATATTTTGTGGTGGTACACGGTCCAACATGGGTATCACCCTTCGGGTCATTCTATCTGTCCAGCCTTCAGCCACCCGCCCTCACCCTTTGGTAAAACAAAGGTTTGTGGCAGATTGCTGAAAACTGGATTCCCAACAAGATAGCTAACTGGCTAAATTCCCGGCCTCTTTTTCCGGTAAAATGTGCTCTAAAATTTCTTCCACCCTTTGCACGGGAATCACTTCAATGCCTTTTAAATCTACCGGTACGTCCTGAATGTTTTCTTTGGGAATAAACACTTTCTTGATGCCCGCCTGTTTGGCGCCATATATTTTCTCAAACACCCCGCCCACGGCCCGTACCTTTCCTTGAATGGAAACTTCCCCGGTTACTGCAATGTTCTGGAGAATGGGCTCGTCCTGAATGGCGCTGAGCATGGCCAGCGTAATGGCCACACCGGCGGATGGGCCGTCTATGCGCCCGCCACCCACCACATTGACGTGAATATCGTAATTGCTGACATCTTCGCCGGTCAGTTTGCGAATAACGGAGGCGGCATTAAATACCGAATCCTTGGCCATGCTGCCGGCGGTGTCGTTAAAACGGATGTTTCCCTGGCCCGGGCTGCGGGCGGGAAAAGCTACCGCTTCAATCTCCAAAACCGAGCCGAGGTAGCCGGCTACTCCCAGGCCAAAGATTTTGCCCACTTCCAGTTCATCGGAGGCCTTGTTTAACACGTAGGGGGTAAGACGGCTGACCTGTACCACTTCATAGACATCCTGAACCGCTATATGAACCGGGACGCCGCTGTGCTCCTGCTGGCGGAAGCAGGCCAGGCCGTAGGCATCCGCCAAAATATTGATGGCTTTTCTGCCCTCGATGGTGTATTCTGAAATAATTTCCGGAATCTGAACATCGATTTTTACCTTTAACTTGGCTGCCGCTTGTTTAATAATGTCCTGAATGGCCGCCGGAGTGAGGGGTTCAAAGAACACCTCGGCGCAGCGGGAACGCACGGCCGGGTTGATGTCTTCCGGGTCCCGGGTGGTGGCGCCGATGAGGACAAAGTCCGCCGGCGCGCCCTCTTCAAAGATCTTTTTAATATACTGGGGCACATTGGGGTCATTGGGGTCGTAATAGGACGAGTCGAAGAAGACCCGCTTGTCCTCCAGCACTTTGAGAAGCTTGTTTTGCAGGGCCGGGTCCAACTCGCCAATTTCATCGATAAACAGAATGCCGCCATGGGCATCGGTGACCAGGCCCAGCTTCGGCTCCGGAATGCCTGTTTCCGCCAGGTCCCGGCGGGCTCCCTGGTAAATGGGGTCGTGGACGGAGCCCAGCAGGGGGTTGGTCACTTCCCTGGGGTCCCAACGCAGGGTGGTACCGTCCACTTCCACAAAGGGAGCATCCTTGGCAAAGGGAGCTCCTTTAATGCCCTTGGCCACTTCCAGGGCCAGCCGGGCGGCGGTGGTTTTGCCTACCCCCGGGGGTCCGTAAAGGATGATGTGCTGGGGAAAGGGGGAGGCCAGCTTGGCCAGCAGGGCTTTCACAGCCCGCTCCTGGCCGATGACTTCCTCAAAGGTCTCCGGGCGCAGGATTTCCATGGCGGAAGTAGCCAATTTCTTTGAGTCCAGCTTCTCCAAAATGGCAAGCCTTTTTAGGGTCTGGGCATTTTCCGGCCCGCTGTTTTCTTTGATAATCTGCATTTTAATTTCACGAATGTAGTCTTCGTGACGCTGGTTCATCTTTTCGCCGATCTTCTTTTCCAGTTCCTCTTCTACGGTGCGCCGGGCAATGGTATCGGCAATTTCGTCCTGCAGGGTTTCTAAGATAGCTGGGATCTCTTCGATGGTAGGCAGTGCTTCGTAGGTTGGATCTTCAAACACCAGCTTTTGTAAAGCCAGTACCCTTTCCTCAATCCTGTCGGAACGCATCAATTGCAATGCTTCCAATTTTCCTGCCCGGAGAACCAGTTTGTCCGAGCCGTAAATACTGCTTAACAGCCCGTACATGGCAGTGACCTGCCGCTGCAGTTGATCCAGTTTGGAAAATTGGCCGGAATCCTGTTCTTTGCTGCCGCTTATGAACCTTTCGAGGAAAACTTTCATTTGTGCTGCTCCTTTCAATGCCTGGTCCCGTCCCGGTTCCTGTCGACTTACTCTACGGCCACAACGTCTACGCTTATTTCAGCCTGGGCCACCGGATGGATTTTAATGGTGATTCTGTGGGTCCCCAGCGTCTTGATGGGTTCTTTCAGTACAATTTTCTTCTTGTCGATGTCATACCCGTGCTGGGCCTTGAGGCCGTCCGCAATGTCCTTGCTGCTGATGGCACCAAACAATCGACCGGCGTCGCCCACCTTGGCCTTTAATACCACCGTTAAATTGTTGATTTTGGCCGCCAGTTGCCTAGCCTGTTCCTCTTCCTTTTGCTTCTTGGCCGCCTGGGTTTGTCTCTGGGTATGAATTTCTTTCAGCTTGCCCTCGGAAGCCGGGGAAGCCAGGTTCCTCGGGAACAAAAAGTTTCTGGCGTAACCCTCGGTTACGTTAACAATGTCCCCTTTTTTGCCCAGTTTGGCAACGTCCTGTAAAAGTACAACCTGCATGGTAATCCTCCTTATATCAAAAAATCATCTTAACTTTCCTTTTTCCGGTATGGGCCGGCGAAGGTTGAAAACGGTATCCAGAACGCCCAGCACCATAATGGCCGGGTACATAAAGATAATATAAAAAATTAATAGGATCAAAACCAAGGTTTTAAAGGGCTTGGAAAAAGGCACCAGCTTGTAATAATGGGCGACCACCGACAGTCCGATGACAAAAAAGATAAAGAGAAAGACCGTCAGGATATTCTGCCCTATTATTTTGACGGTGTCTAACGCAAAATGGTTGCCTCCCAGGAAAAAAATCAGACCCAGGATGATTCCCCAGATGGTGTACCAGGGCAGCCTCCATTGACTGAAGGGAGGCAGGGTATTCACTTTATAATCCAGTCTCTTTAACACTCTGCTTCCCACCATATAAGCCAGGTTTGCGGATACCACGCCATGGATGATAAAGGTTGCCGGCAGCAAAAGGATGGAAGCCTTTATGGTTTCCCTGTACAGCTCCTGCTGCTCTGCCGGTACCGGGTTGCCTGCTTCTTGATACATGGAAAACACCTTGTTGAGAGATTCATTGATGGCGGCGTGCAGCATTTCTATATTTACGCCTGCTATAAGAGCAGTTAAGGCAGTGACGGTCAGGTAAGCGATAACGGAAACCACGGAGGCTGCCACCAGGGCATGGCCCGGCGCTACGTAATTTTTATAGAGCAGCCCTAAAACAAGCCCCAGGGGCCCAAACAGGATAAACACCAGCAGGACCTTCAAGGGGTTTGGATAAAGGACCATCAATAAAAGTCCGGTTACCACCAGGGACAGGAGGCCCGTATATAAACCCCTGCGTCTTACCAAAACAGCCAGAGGAATTGGCATCAGTATGCTCACTAAAAACAAAAACGGGGGAATGAACATCCCCAGCAAGCCCAGCACTGCTGTAAGGCCCGCCGTAAAGGCCCCGTCCACCAGTGCCCGGGTGTCTCTCAAGGAAGCCAAAAAAAGATCACCTCTTCTTATCCGTCATATAGGTTTTAAGGGAGGTCAGGTCCCCGTACCATTTTTCCACTTCGTGACCCCCCTTTAATACCTTGAAACAACTAAAGATTCGCTGGTACCGGTGGCATTTCCTGCAATGGCCCGGTGTTATTTGTTCCCGCCATTGGTTAAATCAGCACATTCCGGTGGACTTTGGCCCATTAATTGTTTATGGACCGGGGCGGCATAGCTAAGGAAGAAAGAAAAGCTGTTGACCTGTCACAGGTTAACAGCTTTTCGGGGTCATGGCTTTAGTTAAAGGGCCGCTTCCATTTTATTTAAAAGCCTAATCAGGGTTTCAATTTCTTCTGCAGTAAAACGATCCTTTACTTTATCTTGAATATACTCTTCAAAGCTGGGAAATTGCCCCTCCAAATTCCTGGCTTTTTCAGTTAGAAAGATTCTGACGACCCGCCTGTCTTCCAGGTTTCTCTCCCGGCGTACCAACCCGTCCCGCTCCATGCGGTCTATCAGAGAAGTAATGGTACTGGCCTTTAAAAAGAGTTTGTCCCCCAATTCGGTAATGGTGAGCCCGTCCTGCCGCCATAATTTAAGCAAGGCGGACAAAGGGGCGGGGTCCAAGCCCATTTGCTCGGCTAAATCGCTGAATTGAATTTGCATCTTTTTGAAGGCCATATACAGGCTAAAGGCTAGTTTATTCTCCATGAACAATTACCGGTCTCCAGTCAAAGGATTTTTACAATATTATACTTGTTACCAATGGTAAAGTCCATAAAGCGTTCTATTTTGAGGTATTTATAGTGGCAATGTTTCTAAAAACAAATAAAAGGATGGGGAATTAATCCTCATCCTTTTAACGATCCTAGGATTCTGCGGTAAAGGGCAGCAGGGCAACATTACGGGCCCTCTTAATGGCAGTTGTCAGCATGCGCTGGTGATGCGCACAGTTGCCGGAAATACGGCGGGGTAAAATTTTACCACGCTCGGTAACGTATTTCTTTAGTTTAGAAGTTTCTTTATAATCAATGGCTGTTGCTTTATCTACACAGAAGCTGCAAACACGCTTTTTACCTCTGCGTCCACGTTCACGTTTCACAGTTTTCCCTCCTTGCTGGGGTACTGGTTTTTAGTCTAACCCTAGAACGGTATGTCATCTCCATTAAAGCTGATCTCGCTTCCGAAACCGCCGCCACCAAAGGAACTGTTACCGCCGCCCCCTTGATTTTCCCGATCTTTCGGCCAATCAAGGAACTTGATGGTCTCAGCCACCACTTCAGCGGCTTTACGGCGAATTCCCTGGCTATCGTCATAGGAACGAATTTGCAGGCGGCCCTCCACAGCAATCAGGCGACCCTTGCCTAAATTGTTGGCACAGGTCTCTGCTTGCTTCTGCCACACCACAATATCGATAAAATCCGTTTCTTTTTCTTTGTCCCTATTAAATTGAGGGCGATCCACCGCTAATGTCAATTTGGCCACTGCGATGCCGTTGGTGGTATAACGAAGTTCCGGATCCCGGGTCAGACGCCCAATTAAAATAACCTTATTGAGCATTTTTAACACCGCCTTGGGTTGTTCTATTTAACAAAATCTACTCATCTTCGCGTGTGATCATGTGGCGAATGATGTCATCGTTAATCTTCATAACCCGGTCTAACTCAGCGGCTGCGGCAGACTCTGCCTTAAACTGCATTAATACGTAGATACCTTCTTTGATCTTGTTGATTTCATAAGCCAGGCGACGCTTACCCCATTTGTCTAATTTGGTAACTTCGGCGCCTTTCTCTTCCACCAGACCTTTAAATCTCTCTACCAATGCAGTTACTTTTTCTTCTTCAACCTCGGGTTTGATGATATACATCACTTCATAATTGCGCACAACAGTTCACCTCCTCCCTACGGACTAAACGGCTCTACCCCTCAGGTAGAGCAGGGTGGAAACATGCCCATAAAGGCACTGTAAAATTATATCATCAATGTTTATAAAAGGCAAGAGCCTTTTCGACTTTAGGGAAGAGCTTGAGGGTCCAGTTGTTAGACCAAGGGGTATTGGAATGCAGCCTTCGTCCAACAACCAGACCCCAGAGCGATACCCGTCGTAAGACTAACAACCAGACCCCAAAGGAATACCTAAAAGGCTACCAACTGGACCCTTAAGAACTGCTTTCAGGGCTGCTGATCACCGCCTTGACGCTCTTTTCAAATTTAGGCCTTGGCAGCATGAGGACCCGGCCACATTTTTGGCATTTAATGCGAAAATCGATGCCGGTGCGCATCACTTCCCAGGTATTATTGCCGCACGGGTGGGGTTTACGGGTTTGTACCACATCTCCTACCTGATACTTATGCACCCGGCTCACCTCCCATTGTCGAAATCAGTACCCTGCGGGGGTAGGGAATCTCAATTCCCTCTTTATCAAACACTTCCTTAATGCTCTTTCTCAACTGCCGTTCAATTTCCCACTGGCGCATGGGTTTGGTTTTGGCCGTTATGCGGATCACCACATCCGATTCTCCAAACCTTACAACTCCCAGCACATCCGGCCCCTCGATCAGGTCTTCCGCCCAGGTTTTTGCAAACTCCAGGCTCATTTGTTTGAGCACCTGGATGGCCCGGTCAATATTTTCTTCGTAAGAAATCCCTATCTCAACCATGGCCTGCATGCCCCCGCGGTTGTAATTGGTTACCGTATCAATGATCCCGTTGGGAATGATATGCAGCTGGCCACCAAATTCACGAATTTTTGTTACCCGCAGACCGATTTCTTCCACGGTGCCGGTGATGCCTGCTACCGTGACATATTCGCCCACGGCAAACTGGTCCTCGAACAGGATAAAGAAACCGGTAATGATATCCCGTACCAGGTTCTGTGCCCCGAAGCCCACGGCCAAACCCAGGATGCCGGCCCCTGCCAGCACGGTTTTGGCAGCATTGGGGACAAATACTTCGATGATGGACATGGTTGCCACAAAATAGACTCCGTAGCGGAGGACGCTCTTTAGTAAACCGGTCAGGGTCTGGGCCCTGTTGTCACTGATAAATTTGCCGGGTTTGGTAATGAAGATTTTTTCCACCAGTTTGCCGCCAAAATGGATGAGCAGTTTGGCCAGGATCAGAGTGGTGATGATTCTCAATGTGGTAGCCAATGCTCCCTGGAGGTCTTCCAGGGTATACATTCCTAAAAGCCATTGTTTTAACGATGCTAGATCCATGCTCTCCTCCCCTTAATTTTGCTGTGGCGCAATTCACTGTTCAGAGAATGCTTACTTATATTACGCCCCAAAGAATGCCTTATAGGCTCTATAGCATTCAAATATATCTGCCTTGCTGGCAATTTCCATAGGTGAGTGCATGGACAGCAGGGCTACCCCGCAGTCAATCACTTCAAACCCCAGTTCCGCAATCATATGGGCAATGGTGCCGCCGCCTCCCTGGTCCACTTTACCCAATTCCCCGGTTTGCCAGGTGATTTGATTTTGATTGAGCAGGTTTCTCACAAAAGCCACATACTCCGCGCTGGCATCATTGGTGTGATATTTGCCCTTGGCCCCGGTATATTTGGTGACTACGACCCCACCGTTAATTCTGGCGGCATTCATTTTTTCCAGCACCCCCTCATAATTGGGGTCCAATCCTGCCGTTACATCGGCAGAAATGGCAATGGACTTGGCAAAGACCCGGTAGAGCGCCAGTTCGTTAAACTGGGGATGGAGCCTTGAGCCGATGTCCGCCACGGCATTCTGCAGGAATCTTCCCTGCATGCCGGTGCTGCCGGTACTGCCAATTTCCTCTTTGTCGATAAAGAGCGCCACCGGGGTGCGGGCGGGGGCGGCAGTCTCCAGGATGGCTCGCAAGGAGGTATAGACACAGACCCTGTCGTCCTGCCCGTAGGCCCCAACCATGCTGCGGTCCAATCCAACATCATAGGCCGGTCCTGCCGGAACCACCTCCAATTCCGCACTGACAAAATCCTCTTCGGTGATGCCGTAATTCTGATGCAGTAAAGTAAGGATGTTCATCTTCACGGCGGCATCCTTTTCGCCGCCCTGCAGGGGCAAGCCACCGGCCAACAGGTTTAGCTGCTCGCCCTCCACCGCTTCGGTGAGTTTTTTCACCATTTGATCCTTCGCCAGGTGGGGCAGCAGGTCTGTGATGGTGAACACCGGATCTCCGGGGCGATCCCCGATGGAAACCTCCACCCTTTGACCGTCTGCCCGGCAGACAATGCCATGCAGGGCCAGGGGTATGGTCAACCACTGGTATTTTTTAATGCCGCCGTAATAGTGGGTTTTAAAAAAGGCCATTCCTTCCTCCTGGTACAGCGGGTGGGGTTTCAGGTCCAGCCTTGGCACGTCGGTATGGGACCCGATTAAACTGATCCCGTTCTCCAGACCCTGCCGCCCTATGATGGCCAGGGCCACAACCTTTTCCTTGGCGCTGATACACACCTTATCCCCGGGCCGTAGAGTTTGGCACTGTTCAATCGGCACAAATCCATTGGCCAGGGCGGTATTGACTATTTGCCGTACACAGGAGCGTTCGGTTTTGGCATAGGCAAGAAAGGATTTATAGTCTTCGGCGAAGGCCATCATTTCCTGAACCCTTCCTTCACCGGCGTGCTCCCAAACATTTTTGCGACTGTATTTAAGCCGGTCTGTTTTTGCCATAAATGATTTTCCCCCTTGTATTGGTTTGGTCATGCTTTTCAAGACCCATTTATTATTCCCCTGTTTTCCTGGAGATAGGTAATGTAAACACCGTTTATATTTCCGTGCCCGGCCCGTTGGGGATGTATTTAAACAAAAATTGACTGCTGAACTCCGGTATCAATGGCGGCAGGATCTCTAAATTCTCAACCAAAGGGCCAAATTGTGCCATAAAGAAGGAACCGCTGATTCCCTTTGCCAGGGCTGCCGCCAGCCCCTGCATACCCAGCAGGGCCAGGGGAACCTGCAGGGGTACCAGCACCGTAATAATCACCAGGATTATTACAACGCCGGCCAAAAAACCAAGGGCAAAACCCGCTAACTTGTCCAGCGGCCCCAGCGGGCTGAATTTTAATACCACAGCAATCATGGAAGTAATTAAATTAATGGCCGTCTTCACTAGAATAAAGATGCCCAAAAAGGCCATTATTTTTAAAATACCGTGGGCCAGCAGCAGGTTGACGGCATGGCTCACTGTGTGATGCGGCCCCAGCAGGCTCAATTGCGCGATAATATCTGTCCAAGGAGACGGCAAATGGATTTGGTCGCTGATCTTTTCCAGCAACCCAACGGGCAGTTTCAATATTTCCGGACTGTTGAAAGGATCCGGGAGTTTTACCAGGGGTTTCAGAAATTGGGCGATGCTGTCAGCCCAGCCCCACTGGTCCGCCAGCCACCGGGCAACCTTGACGTGATAGAAAACGGCAGCACCAAAGGATAAAAGCAGACCGGCCAACCGGATAACACCGGCAAATACCCCGCTGCTGAACCCTTTAAAACTTGTTAGGATCAGGATAAACAATAAAAAGTAATCTAACCAATTAATTTTGTACACCTCCGCCTATTAAAAAAACTCCACGGGGTATGCCATGCGTCCTCATCGTTTATTCTGTGTTCGCTATGTTTTTGCCAGAATCCTTCCTCCGGGAATTGGTTGACATCATCGCTTCCGGGGTTTCAACAGCGGCACAAGCAAGAGTGAGAAAAAAAGCACCATCCCTGCGTAGCCAAACAAAGGATACCACAGCCTGACCAAAAAAGAAAAGTCCAGATAGGTCAGGGGCAATACCGCCAGGCACACCGCAAATCCGAAAAGCCGGTAGCGTTTGCCCCCTTCGGGAGCCAACCGGCTGGCAAAGCCATGGGCATTGGCAATGGCGGTGGTAAGGATGGCCGCCCAAATTAACAGCGCAAACACAGGCCGCAGGGCAGTACTGATGCAGGCGGCCATATACAGCATGGGAACTTCATAATTTGTTACCTGGGGGTAAAAGGCCAGGCCCGCCAGGGTTACCATGGCCACAGCGGCCCCCAGCCCCAGCCCGCCCAGGATTCCCGCAAGGATACCGGTTCTCTTGTCAATGGAACGCCCCATGGAAGCTAACACCGCCACCGGAACAATCATATTAAATGAAACGTATAAAAGGCTGGACCACAGCCAGTTGCCCCCGACCCCCTGCTGGTTGGTAAAGGGCAGTTCAGCAGGCAGCCCTTTGTCTGCCAGGGCCAGGCCCGCGATCAGGCAGACCGCCACCAACTTTACCGGAACTAATATTACATTCACGGTTAATAATCCTGTTAACCCACGCAGAATTACAAAGAAAATGACCAGCAAGGCCAGGCCTACTCCTGTCCACCGGGGCAGACCCAGATATTCCTGCAGCACAGCGCCGCTTCCAGAGAGCATTACCCCCAGACCCCCCACCAGCATGAGGATGCTCACAATGTCCATAAATCTGCCGGCCCATGGCCCCAATAAGTAAGAAAGCAGTTCCTGGTAACTGCCGGAACGTAATTTAACACTCAGATACAGCACCACGGCGCCGAGATAGGCAAATAGGACCGTCGCCACCAGTACACCCAGCAGTCCCTGGTAACCAAATAAAAT
>JBFMCH010000104.1:0-63985 GCA_040754595.1 Bacillota bacterium | reverse complement strand
CGAGAGCTTATGGCCTAGCAGTTGAATCCTGTGACACTGCCTCTCGTTAGTCGGCGGGAGAGAAAACTAAATGAATCTGGATTATCCTGTATAAATCAGATATGTTTAGCTTTCAGAAACCAGGTTACGGCATGGGATGGTTCGGTATGATCTTTATGATGCTCATCCCACTTGCGCTGTTGGGTTTGGTAGTCTACTGGGCCGTCAATGCCGGTGTCAAAAATGCTCTCAGAGAAAACGCTCTAGACACCCTTAAATCCAGGCATGACAAAAACGAAATTACCTCTGACGAGTACAAAAAATCAAAAGAAGAAATGCGTTAGACTGTAAAAGATACCATCGTGCTTCACTGCAAATCCAAAGAACAGGCCGCAGGAGTGCTATAGCACCGTGGTAACTATAAATGAGCCTCAGAAACATGCCCAATGCATAACATATTTAAAGTTATGCAATGAATGTTAAAGACAAGAAAAAAGAAGGAAATTAGAATTATCACAAGAGAAAACCCCGGGTTTCCGGGGTTTTTCTATAACAAGGTTATTTATACTCTTCTATTTATTTTTACGGTAGTTTTTTTAAATGTTTTTTAAACATCCTGACAGGCGGAACTCCACCCGTTTTAGATGCATTACGATTTCTACTGGAGTACCAGTACTTTACCGGGGTTCATAATCCCGTTGGGGTCCAGGGCGTTTTTAATGGATCTCAGAACAGTAAGCTGGGCTTCGCTCATATGTTTGTTCATGGCTTCTGCCCGCTTGGCCCCGATACCGTGTTCGCCCGACAGGTTGCCGCCCAGTTCGTATAGACCACTTCATACAGTTCGCCCAACACATTCTCCTTCAGGTCATGCCAGGCGTGTTCATCACGTCCTTCCCGGAGAATGGTTGCGTGAATGTTGCCGTCGCCGGCATGACCCCAGCTGGGGATCTTGCAGTCTTATTTCTGGGATATGCGCTCGATGGCCTCAAGGCACTTGGGTATATTGGAAACCGGGAAAACAATGTCTTCCATACAATAAACAGGGCTGAGCATGCGAATGGCTTTTGCATAACTCTTCCGTGCTTTCCATATCCTCTCCTGGGTTAACTTGTTGTCTGCCACAAACACTTCCAGCGCACCGTTTTCCTGGCACAGCTTTCCTATTGTTTCATAGTCGTCCTGCACCTGGGTTTCGGATGTTCCGTCTACCTCACAGATAATATACGCTCCGGCATCACTGTAAGGCAGTTTTTTGTTTAAATACATTTCGGCAGCCTTTATAGACAATGTCCATAAACTCCAGGCAGGTTGGAATAATGCCGGCAGTCATGATTTTCGGTACAATTTTTATGGCGGTCTGCATATCAGCAAAGGGAATTAACAAGTCCGCTACATATTTAGGCAGGGGCATTAATTTAAGCCATATTTTCGTTACGATGCCCAGTGTTCCTTCGGAACTAACCATCAGGTGCACGATATCATAACCGGTTACGTCCTTAACGTTTTTGCCGCCGAATGTTACAATGTTGCCATTGGGCATAACAATTTCCAGTCCGTAAATATGACGGGTCGTTACCCCGTACTTAACCGCTTTGTTGCCTCCGGCGTTGGTAGCCACGGTGCCGCCACCCCTTGGGCGTTAAGGGGACAAGCTCACGGTTGGCAAGCTTTACGATCTCACTGACCTGCCGGGCATTTCCGGTTTTACCACAACCTCGGGCATCTTTTCCCACAACTGGTCAGATACTTCGTCCCTGGCGTACATCTCCATCTTCTCATGCTCGTTCAGAACGTTTGCTGCACCAACAATGGTCTTTAATTCTTCAATGATCCGGTCATTTACTTTGTTAAATTGCATCTTTCTTCCCCCCTTATGCAGTGGCTTTCATTTTCTTAATGGCTTCAATCAGCATGGGAACAACTTCGAATACATCTCCCACGATTCCGAAGTCCGCCACCTTAAAAAATTGGGCTTCGGGATCTTTGTTGATCGCTACGATAATCTCGGAAGTCTGCATGCCTGCCATATGCTGAATCTCGAGGAACTTTTCAGGAGTCATAAAAACAGCCCCGTCGTATTCCTTGATGATGATTTCACCTGTACGGTAAGGGTCTGCAGCAGCAGGCTTGGCGGATTTTGGACGCACGGTGGCCATTTGGGGGCGATGGTTAGGCGTCTTAATGGTAGCCATAATGTTACCGCCAATGGCAGGACGGGTCTGCAGCAGAATCTTGATCTCCGGGTCAATGGTGAACAATGACCTCTTGTACATTTTGGATTTCATCGCCCAGCAATACACAACTTAACTGGCGGTAAGGAAATGAACCAGTTCATCCACCGGTGCGGTAGTGCCGTCAGCTTTTTTCATAATGGTGTCCCGGGAAAGTTTCGGGCTGAATACTTTAACCACTCTGGTAGGGGAACCGCCCAAACCTAACACGCTCTTGTCCAAACCCAGTTCTTCATTTCCCCAAACGGGAATTTCCACCTGCTTGGCCTTCAGTTTACCGTTAAGTGTCGGAAATCCCGGTTCATTTTTGATACGCCATCAGTACCACTTCAATGACGTGCATCACTTTATGCGGCATTTTTTCCTGGGCTAACCCGTCTTCCAGTTGCATGCGGCAGGAACCGCAGCCTGTGACCACCACAGTGGAATTGGTGCCCTGGATATCATCTACTTTCTTCTTAAGGATTTGGTAGGACACCGGGTAGTTCGTTAAGCTGAATGAACCGGCACCACCGCAGCAGCGGTTGGGCTGCTTCATGGGTTTGTAGTTGATGCCGGGAATCTTGGTCAGCATTTCCAGGGGCTGGCGGGTCAAACCCATGCCTCTGCCAATGTGGCAGGGTTCGTGGTAGGTAAAGGTCATGGGTACGTTGCCCAGTTTTGCAAAGTTGACCTTCAGATCATCCACCAGGTATTCAGAAATATCGCGTACCTTCTTGGCAATGGCCTTGGCTTTTGCCGCATAGACAGGGTCGTCTGCCAGCAGCTCTACATACTTTTGCTCAAAGGAGCCACCGCAGGTGCCGCACACGGTGATGATGGCATCCACATCATGCTCGCTGAAAATGTCCACATGGGACCTGGCCATAGCTTTGCCGGTTTCCACATCACCGTTAATTAAGGCGGGAGCGCCGCAGCAGTGCTGCTCTTTGGGAATGATAACATCGGCGCCGTTACGATTCAGTACGTCCACCACGGCCTGACCGACGGAGGTATAAATATAGTTGGTTACACAGCCAGTAAAGAAAGCCACCTTTTTGCGGGAGTTCGGCGCCTTATTCACTTCGGGCAGCCAGGAGCGCAGGGGTTTGTCAGCCAGAGGGGGCATGACCCGGCGCATTTCCAGACCAATGGGGAAACGGGGGCTCATGCCGCTGCCGCTTCTCTTGAAGGCCAGGCCCTGGAAGGCGCTTCCCATGCGAAGTCCAAAATCAAATAATTTGGGAGACTTGAGGACATTAAAGGCTGCTTTTTTGGCAAAGGGCAGCATTTGCTGTCTTGCCAGCTCGGCCCTGCCTGCTAGGATAATTTTGTGGGCCTTCACGCCGCAAGGACAGTTGGCAGTACAGGCCTGGCACTGCAGGCAAAGGTCGAACTTCTTATAAAGCTCCGGGGTATACTTTGCTTCCCCCTTGAGAATTTTAGCGGCTAGTTGAATTTTACCCCTGGCCACCCCGGACTCGGAGAGTGTCTCCTTGTAGACGGGACAAACGGCCTGGCAGTTCCCGCACTTCATACACTTGATGAGTTCTTCTTCAATATGCTTCATGTTATCGTAGATTGCCATGCAGCCGCCCTCCTTTAGCCCATCATTTTGCCGGGGTTCATTAAGTTATCCGGATCCAGGGCTCTTTTTACTTTTTTCATAACTTCCACACCGTGCTCGCCGAATTCCAGCGGCAGGTACTTGGCCTTGGCCATACCGATACCGTGCTCGCCGCTGATGGTGCCGCCAAACTCCAGGGCAATCTTAAAGATTTCATCCACTGCCTGGTGTACCCGCTTCATTTCTTCGGTGTTGCGCTCATCGGTAAGGATGGTGGGGTGCAGGTTGCCGTCGCCGGCGTGACCGAAGGTCCCAATCAGCAAGTCATACTTTTTAGCAATGTCCTGCAGGGCCACCAACATATCGGTCAGCCTGCTGCGGGGTACTGTGGCGTCTTCCAAAACGGTGGTGGGTTTCACCTGAGCCAGCGCAGGCAGTGCTGCACGACGGGCTGCCCAGAGGCCGTCACGTTCTTTGTCGTCTTTTGCCACCTTAATTTTCCCGTTGTTCTTTTCCACCACTTTTACCACAGTGGCTGCCTCGCGCTCCACCACCTCGGGAATGCCGTCCACTTCGATCAGCAAGACCGCTTCAGCATCGGTTGGAAGACCCACTTTAGCAAAGTTCTCCACGGTGCGAATGGTTACCTGGTCCATGATTTCCATGGTGGCGGGAATCACTTTGCTGCGAACGATCTCCGTTACGGTATTGCCGGCATCTTCCAGTTTGTTGAAAACAGCCAGCATGGACTTTTTGGCTTCCGGAGCAGGAATTAACTTAGCGGTAATTTCAGTAATAATGCCCAGGGTGCCTTCTGCACCGGTGAACAGCTTAACCATATCATAGGCGGTTACGTTTTTAACGGTTTTGCCGCCAAAGCGTGCCACAGTACCGTCAGCCATAACCACTTCCACACCCATGACGTAGTGTTTGGTTACACCATACTTAAGTCCTCTCAGACCGCCGGAGCATTCGGAAACACTGCCGCCCATGGTTGCGGTGGCAACGGTGCCGGGGTCCGGGGGATAAATCAAACCAAAGGGAGCCACGGCAGTATTCAGGTCGTTGATAATAACCCCGGGCTGTACAACAGCCACCAGGTTATCGGCGTCAATCTCTACGATTTTGTTCATTTTTTGGGTTCTTAGAACGATGCCGCCCTGCAGGGGAATGGTGCCGCCGCTCAGGTTGGTGCCGGAACCCCTGGGATATACAGGCATCTTATACTGACTTGCCACTTTAATAATTTCTACCACGTCGTTGGTGCTTTGGGGAGTTACCACAACATCAGGTAACTGACTAGGCATATCTGCAGTAGCATCAAAGGAATAACAAACCAATTCTTCGTGCTCGGTAACAACGTTTTCTTTGCCGATTGCCTTGACTAATGCTTCAATTGCTTGTGCCTTGGACATTTGAGATCCCTCCATTGTTTTATTGCTTTGAATTGTAATGGATTCCCTTTTCCTTAAATTTCACCGGTGCCACCCCCCAGGCACTTAATTGGTATGGTGGTATGACCGGGCTAAACCAATAAAAAAATATGGTATGATAACATTTCGATATTTCGACAAAAATTTCAGAATTTCCTGCTAAGATTCGAACTTATGCTAAAAAAATTTAACAGAAATGACACAAAATTATGATTATTTTTCTTGCAATCAAATACTTATTGTTAACCATTTTCAGAATAATGTTAACACCTGAAAGTTGAAAAAACCAGATTTAATAGATTTAATATAAGCACAGGGATACAATTATTGTTAATGGCGCCTGCCTTTGTCATTTTGAGTTTCTTCGATAAGTTTTCTTAGCTGGACCTCAAAGCGAAGGTCGTCCTCGGCGGTGCGTTTGCGGGGCCCCTTGGTACGCCCGCCGGCCCTGCGGTGTTTGGCTTTCATTTCTCTTTCTTCCAGCATAAAATCAATGGTATCTTCCCGAAATATTTTGCCCCAAGGGGAAATGGCCCCGGCCCCTTTGGCTAGGATGATGGCGGCCAGACCCCAGTCCTGGGTGACAACGATGTCACCCCGTCTGGTCAGATTCATGATTTGAATATCTGTTTCTTGCGAGGCATTGCCCACCACAACATGGTGCTGCGAAGAAACATTGTGCTCAAAGCTGGCCACCGTCCAAAGTTCCAGGAGCAATTCATCACATATTTTCCGGGCAATTGATAATACCGTTTTGGGACAGGCGTCCGCATCGATGATGATTTTCGCCGGCATGTCTTTCATACCTTCCTCTATCTAATGGCCCTCTAAACAGAGCTTTCCGGTCGGGAAAAAACGGTGCCTAACCCCCAGGGAAAATAAGCGTACAGCCGTGGTACTCTTGCAAGGGGTTCTCCATCCATACTACCCTATTTTGCTGCTCACCAGCGAATTTCGATGACATCGCCGTCTTGCAGGGTTTCCGTGTACTCGACGGCATTGCCGTTTCTTTTAATCTCTACCATACCGCTTGATTGGGTTATATCCGGTTCATAATAATTGAAGACATCAATTAAAATATATTCACTTTTTCCTTCCATTAGAATGGCCTGGCCATTCACGGTGACTTGGATGGGTTTCCCCTGCAGGGCCGAAGCTGCAGGACCAGGCTGCGGGGAAGGTTTTTCTGCAGGTGTCGGGGTTAGGGTTACTTCCAACACATCTCCCGGAGAGATAAGCTGCTCAGGACCTGCCGGTTGACCGTTCAGTAAGCAACAGGATTGAGCATTCACAGGAAGATTCCCCAGAATATCTGCCACTCTGGCTACGGCATCTTTACCAGGCACTGCCTTTTCCACCAGAATGATATCTTTGTCATTGATCACGGTCTTTAAATTGGCAGGGTGACCGTTCACAGTGATGACCGCCGGTTTCGCCAGTTCACCATAGACGGTTTTTGGTTTGCCGTTTAACGTAAAACGCAGGTCTTTGCCGTTTCGTCCCAACAATTCCCTGGGATTAAACTCCAGCAGGCCCAGGGCCTGAAGTACAGTGAGCTGCCGGGTATTAAACAGGGTAAAGGGCTGCCCGTTTACCGTTACCGTTATAAAGTTCTGCCCTTGCTTCCTGGCAGCCACAGCCGCAATTCCCACCACTGTTACTCCCTCGGGACCTGCCAGGTCTTTTTTCTTAACATCCACCAGGTTGCTGATATTGGACCGGTTGCGGATAACCACCCGCTGTTGGATCAGCCCCAGTTTTTCCGCAATCCTGTCCACCAGAGACGGTACCTGGGAACCTCCGCCCACACACATAACAGACTTGGGCGGCGTCTGACCGTTTAAATCCAGAATGTGACGAACGATTTCGCTGGCCAAGTTTTCAACGGCGGGCTCAATCATTTGCATGACTTCCTCACAGGCAACGGTAACCTCCGTTCCCAGGACATCCTGGTAGCGGATGTCCTGGCCCTGCCAGAGACTGCGTTTAATCTGCTCCGCTGTCATAAAGTCCACCATCAGGGTTTCCATAACTAGCTCGGTGATTTCATCCCCTGCTGTGGGTACCATGCCGTAGGCGGTGATGGTACCGTCCCGGGAGATGGCAATGTCGGAAGTCCCAGCTCCCACGTCCACCAGGGCCAGGTTCAATAGCCGTAATTGTTCGGGAATGATAACTTCACTGGCCGCGATGGGCTCCAGGGTCAAGTATAGGGGTTCCAAACCTACCCTGGCCAGCACTGTATACAGGCTGTTCACCACCGATGCCGGCAAAAAGGTAGCCAGCACCTCGGCGCCGATTTTTTTACCCCGGTGCCCTTCCAGGTTGGTGATGGGATAATCATTCAAATAATACCCCACCACACTGTGGCCTACACAAAAGAATTTTTCTCCCTCTCCCCCCTGCCGGGTCTCCTGTTCCAGAAGTTCCTGCGCCCTTTGCACACCCATCAGTTCCAGGGTATGAATCATCATGGCATCAATTTCTAAGTCTTCGATTAACTCCTGATCCACCCGGCACCGGCGGGTCTTTAATGAACGGCCCGCCGCGGCGATGGCCACTTTTTGCAGAGGGGCTTTGAGTTTTTTCTCCAGTTCCGCCTTTACCTTTTGCACAGCCTCAGCCACCCGGGGGATATCGTGGATCTGCCCGTCCAGCATGGCCCTGCTTTGATGTTCCACCATGGCCTGGGCCAGAACTTTCATATGTCCTTCCGCCATGGAAACCACGATGCCGATCACGGTTCTGGTGCCTATGTCTAAAGCAAACAGGGCATTGTTTTCATCAAAGGTTATTTTGGCCATAGAACAACCTCTCATCGTTTCTTTTTATGGTGTTGTTCGACAATTTTTCCCATTATCCCTTCTATTTACCTGTTAACATCACTTAAAAAAATAGGGACCCCGGCAAAGGGTCCCATTATGATTTCTACGATTTATTTTTCTGGATACTGTGAACCGTTTATTTAACCATTACAACCGCTTCAATTTCAATCAGTACGTTTTTAGGTAGGCAGGATACCTCCACACAGGCCCGGGCCGGTGGTTCTGCATTAAAAAATTCTGCATAGGTTTCGTTTATTTTTGCAAACTGGTTCATGTCTTTAATAAAGACAGAGGTTTTAATGATATCCTGCAGGCTTGCCCCGGCGGCTTCACAAATGGCCTGCAGGTTTTTAATGCACTGGCGGGCCTGGGCCTGGATATCACCTTCCACCACACTGCCGGTGGCAGGATCAATGGGAATTTGCCCCGAGATAAACATGAGATTGCCCGCCTTTACTGCCTGTGAGTAAGGTCCAATGGCTGCAGGAGCCTTTTCGGTACGGATGATAATTTTGTCCAAAGTCTATGCCTCCCAGTGATAGATTTGTTTTCCTCAGTAATGGCGCAGGTTAAAGAGAAAGATGGTGCCTTTCTTCTGAATACTACTTTCGATACGGAACAAAATTTACCTTCTCCTTATTGCAAAATTTTAATACTTATTACAAAAAATTTTAATGTAAGGCCCTTAACGGTAGCGCCAACAAAATAGCCGCCATTGCCCAGGTTAATGTGTTGATAGAAATAAAGGCATCCTTCCGTAACGTAAAAGGAGAACCGCGGTTGTGGTCCTCCTTTTCTCGTCTTATTTGTTTAAGATGGCAGCCAGGTCCTCATCGGGAGTGGAAATGGGTTTAATATCAAAGGTCTTCACCAGCACATCTAGCACATTGGGCGATACAAAGGCGGGCAGGCTGGGACCCAGGCGGATATCTTTAATTCCCAGGTGCAGCAGGGTGAGCAGGATGGCAACCGCCTTTTGCTCGTACCAGGACAGTACCAGGGAGAGCGGTAAATCATTAACACCGCATTCGAAGGCATTGGCCAGGGCTACGGCGATCTGGATAGCGGAGTAAGCATCGTTGCACTGGCCGATGTCCAGCAACCGCGGGATGCCGCCGATATCACCCAGTTTTTTGTCAAAGAAACGGAATTTACCGCAGGCCAGGGTTAAGATGACTGTATCCTGGGGCGCCTTCTCCACAAAGTCGGTATAGTAGTTGCGGCCTGGTTTGGCGCCATCGCAACCGGCTACCAGGAAGAAGTGCTTGATGTCGCCGTTCTTAACGCCTTCAATGACCTTACCGGCCACACTCATAACAGTGTTGCGGGCAAATCCCACCATAACGCTGCCCTTGTCTTCATCGGTCGCAAATCCGGGCATGGCCAGGGCTCTTTCGATCACCGGACCAAAGTCTCCGTTCTTAACGTGCTGCACGCCGGGCCAGCCAACCTGTCCGGTGGTAAAGATGTTGTCCATATAGGCCTGGGGATCCTGGATGCAGTTGGTGGTCATGAGAATGGCGCCGGGGAAAGCAGCAAATTCTTTCTTTTGGTTCTGCCAGGCGGTGCCATAGTGTCCGTAGAAGTGTTTGTACTTTTTCAGTTCGGGATAACCGTGGGTCGGCAGCATTTCACCGTGGGTGTAGACGTAAATGCCCTTGCCCTCGGTTTGCTCCAGCAAATCTGCCAGATCCTGCAGGTCGTGGCCGGATACCAGGATGCACTTGCCGGCCTTATGGCCCAGAGGAACCTCGGTGGGCACCGGGTGGCCAAATTTGCCGGTGTTTGCGGCATCCAGCAGTTCCATAACACGCAGGTTCACTTCCCCGCACTTGAGAACAAGGCCGACCCAGTCATTCAGACCAAGTTCTTTATTGGTCAGGGCTGCCATTCCCTCATAGATAAAGCCGTAGACCTTTTCGTCTTCTTGGCCGAGGATCGCGGCATGGTCGGCATAGGCAGACACCCCTTTCAGACCGTAAACCAAAATCTGCTGCAGAGACTGGATATCGGCATCGGCAGTATGATCGGTTACCATTCCCACTTCCTCACCTTGTTTAACCAGACCTTCCAGGTCCGCTGCCGGTTGGAAACTGGCAGCGGGGGCGGAGAAAGAAACATTGCCACCGGCTGCCGCCACTTTGTCTTTCATAGCTTCCCTGTATTGTACACACCGGTTGATAAGGGGGACAAAACGGGCAGCGTCAAAGTTTACGTTGGTCAGAGTGGAAAACATAGCGCCCACCGCAAAGCGGTCAATTTCCAGGTCGACCACACCTGCTTTACGACCTTCATTGACAAAGAGGGACAGCCCCTTCAGGGCATGCAGCAATAAATCCTGCAAAGCTGCCACATCTGGCTTCTTACCGCACACCCCTACAACGGTACACCCTATTCCTTTTGCTGTTTGTTCACACTGGTTACAAAACATTCATCATGACCTCCCTTAGTATTTTTAGGTTTTTAAATAACTGATTGTTTAGTGTATTTTAATAAGCCCGTCACCAGTTCCGGACAGGCCAACATGGAGATCCCTTGATGATTGCCATATTTTATTACGTAAACAGCCCTGCTTAAAAAAGTATGAATTGTCTTACGAAAGTATAAACTTCCTGTTTTGAGATATCTTGACTGGCATAGTTGTCTCTGCCATTTGCTTTATTGTACTGTGAAGTATAGAAAATAAAAGTGACCTGCGTCACACCGGAGGTGAAAAAGGTCACTTTTTTCTGTATTTTAAAAAACTTTACTTGGATATAACATTACCGCAACGGTTACAAAATCGGCTTTTACATGAAAATCCTATAGTTTTCTCTGGCTGCCACAATTCTTTGGCCACATTCCCACTGGTTGGCGCCAGTTCCCGGTTATAATCCGAATGGCCGGCAGTTCACCCAGGGTTGCCAGGACGGCCACCTGCGGGTCTTTGCCGAACGGGGAACCAAATGAATACCCTGATAAATTTTTCTATCAGGGAGAAGAAAAAGTGTCAAATTATTTTATCGTGATAAAAAAATTTTCACCCGGTTATCATGCTTTTTCATTCATTTTGCTTGGCATAGCACTTGCAATATCTTAAATTATTAAGTTAAATATTTTTATCTAATCATACTAAGGAGAATCTTGGAGATCAGGAAGAAAAAACGGGTCAATTTTTGTCATAATTCCCTGATATAATGATTAGGGTAACAAATCATGGGGCCTGTATCAAAACCCCTTCCCCATTGTTTTATAGTTCAGTGATAAACGGAGTGATCAACATTGCAAATACTGGCCATTAACCCTGGCTCAACTTCAACCAAAATTGCTGTGTTTCAGGATGATGCTTGCCTCTGGAAGGAAGTCCTTTATCACCCTGACCAGGACATCCGGGCCTTTGCCAAAATCGGTGACCAGTACCGTTACCGCATGGATGCCATTTTAAATACGCTGCAAGAAAAGGGCTGCCAGTTGGAACAATTCAGTGCCATTGTGGCCCGGGGAGGCTTATTGAAACCCCTGTCCGGCGGTACCTATCTGGTGGATGAATACCTGGTCCGGGAATCTCACAATGCCCCCGGCGGGGAACATGCTTCTAACCTGGGCGCCATCATCGCCTATCACCTGGCCCAAAGGGTCAATCTTCCGGCCTATATCGTAGACCCGGTGGCGGTGGACGAAATGGAGCCGGTGGCCCGCCTGTCCGGTCACCCGGAACTGCCGAGGATCAGCCTGTCCCACGCCTTAAATATGAAGGCGGTGGCCCGCAAGGTGGCCAGTGGTCTGGGTAAGACCTACCAAGAAATCAACCTGGTGATTGCTCACCTGGGGGGCGGCATTTCGGTCACTCCCCACTGCAGGGGAAAAATGATCGATGTCAATAACGCCAACAATGAAGGGCCCTTCTCACCGGAACGCTGCGGTACACTGCCGTCGGCCCAGTTGGCGAAGCTGTGTTATTCCGGCAAGTATACCGAAAAAGAAATGCTCACCCAAATTCTTAAGGAAGGCGGCCTGTACGCTTACCTGGGTACCAAGGACACCCGTGAAGCAGAAAAAAGGATGAACGAGGGAGATGCCCAGGCCCGTCTTGTCCTGGAGGCCATGTGCTACCAGGTGGCCAAAGAAATCGGGGCCATGTCCACGGTGTTGTGCGGTGAGGTGGACCGTATTGTCTTAACCGGCGGCCTGGCGCATTCCGCCTTTATAACCGGGGAAATTACCAGGCGGGTTTCCTTCATTGCGCCGGTGATGCTGGTGCCCGGTGAAGAAGAAATGGAATCCCTGGCTATGGGCGCACTCATGGTATTAAGACAAGAGGAACAGGCTCTTGTTTACCGTGCATAGCCGGTAGCAAAAGATACTTCATTGGTAAAAATAGTTAAGGAAAAAATCAAGGATAGATGTTGGCCGTTAAGGGTTAAACACTCAATTTATATAGGTGAGGAGTGTTAAACAGTGCAATTTAAGAGCTTTGACCAGGTCTTAGAAGTGGTGAAAGGCTTGCCCAAAGTGCGGGTAAGTGTCGCCAATGCCCAAGACGAAAAGGTCCTGCTGGCACTTAAAAAAGGGGTACAGGAAGGCTTTGTAGAACCCGTTTTGGTGGGCTCCCGCAGTGAAATTGAGCGGGTGGCCTGGGATGTTGATTTTGACCTTAACGGTGTGGAAATTTTTCAGGCGGACGCACTGGCAGCCCCCGAGTTGGCTGTAAAGCTGGTACAGGGCGGCAACTGCCAGGTGCTCATGAAGGGACTGGTGAACAGCAGTACCTTTTTAAAAGCGGTACTGAACGGGGAATGGGGACTGCGTACAGGTAAAATCCTCAGTCATATCGCTGTTTACGAAGTGCCCGGGTATGACCGTCTTATCTTTTTGACGGACGGGGGTCTGAATATTGCTCCCGATCTTGAAATGAAGAAACAAATCTGCCAGAACGCCATTGACTTTGCCCGTTCCCTGGGTATTACCCTGCCCAAAGTTGCCGTACTGTCTGCCAATGAACAGGTTAGCCCCAAAATGCCGGTCACCCTGGAGGCCCAGCAGTTGGCCCAGCTGGCCAGGAAGGGCGAAATTACCGGCGCCCTGGTGGACGGCCCGCTGGCCCTGGATATCGCCATTAACCAGGAAGCCGCCGAGCACAAGGGTATTGAAAGCCCGGTGGCGGGTCAGGCGGATATCCTCCTGGTACCCAATATTGAAGCAGGCAATATTCTGGGCAAGTCCATCCTGTACTTTGCCGGCGGCGTGATGGCAGGGCTTGTTTTAGGCGCTGCCGCTCCGGTGGTGCTGCCCTCCCGGGCGGACACACCACAGGGCAAACTGATGTCGCTGGCCCTGGCCTGCCTGGCAGGACAAGGCATGAACAGAAAGGACCATAGCTTTCGATGGGAACAAATAACCGGGTAACCGTTTTTGTTGGCAACTACGGCAGCGGCAAAACAGAACTGTCCATGAATTATGCCCTAGACCTGGCCCGGCAGGGCCAGCGGGTGGCACTGGTAGATTTAGATATCATTAATCCCTATTTTCGCAGCCGGGAAAAGGCTGACCTGCTGGAGTCCCGGGGGGTTCATGTGCTCCTGCCCCAGGCGGCATACGTGATGTCGGAAGTTCCGGCCATGCCGCCGGAGATCGCCGGTTTTATTGCCAACCGGGGTTACCATGTAGTGATCGATGTGGGCGGGGACAATACCGGGGCCACGGCCCTGGGGCGGTTTGCGGATTTACTTAAAAATACCGGCTACCGGATGTTGATGGTGGTTAACACCAACCGGCCCGATACCTCTTCTCCGGCAGGAATTATCGCTGTTATGCACAGCATTGAGGCCGCCAGCGGGCTGTCTGTAACAGCTCTGGCGGGCAACACAAATCTGGCCTGGGAAACCGACCTGGCGCTGGTGCAGCAGGGCCAGGCCATGCTGGAACAGGTGTCCTTACAAACCGGCTTACCCATTGATTTTATTGTAGTGGAACGCTCCCTGCAGGAACAGGTACAAGAACATTTTCCCCACCGGCAGGTCTTCCCCATCGATATATTAATGCGCCTGCAGTGGGCGCAGACGTAACAGGAGGTGGACAACTATGGCCAAAGGAACCATTGAAGTTGATAAGCTGCGCTGCAAAGGTTGCAGTATCTGTGTAGAAGTGTGTCCCAAAAAAGTGCTGGCCCTCTCCAAAGAGCCGAACCCCAAGGGGTATTACTATGCCCAACAGGCGGACCCGGACAACTGCACCGGCTGCGCCATGTGCGCCCAGATGTGCCCGGATGTGGCCATCCGTGTATGTCGCCAAATTGAGAAGTGAGAGTTTTTGCAAATTCAAGTTAGGGACGGTTCTTGACTTGAATTCCAGTATTTTCAATTCAAGTCAAGAACCGTCCCTAACTTGAATAACTTGAAAATGGTTTATCGTTTTAACTAACCAGAAAGCGAGTGGTTGCTTTGAAAAAATATTTACTCAAAGGGAACGAAGCTATAGCCGAAGCAGCCGTCAGGGCAGGCTGCCGGTTGTTTTTCGGCTATCCCATTACCCCTTCCACCGAAATTATTGAATACATGGCCAAGCACCTGCCGGCTGTGAACGGCACCTTTGTTCAGGCCGAAAGCGAAGTGAGCGCCATTAACATGTGCTTTGGCGCTGCGGGGGCCGGCGTCAGGGTGATGACCGCCTCCTCCAGCCCAGGCATCAGCTTGATGCAGGAAGGGCTGTCCTACATTGCCGCCAATGAATTGCCCGTGGTGTTGGTCAGCATCGTGCGTGCCGGCCCGGGTCTGGGCGGGCTTGGTCCTTCTCAGGCTGATTATTTCCAGGCCACCAAAGGCGGCGGCCATGGTGATTACCGGTTGATCGTGCTGGCTCCCAGCACCGTGCAGGAACTGGTGAACCTCACCCAGGATGCCTTTGACCTGGCAGACCTGCACCGCAACCCGGTGATGATTGTGGCGGACGGTATTTTGGGTCAAATGATGGAGCCGGTGGTCTTCCAGGAGCGGGAAGCCCGGCAGCTGCCTGCCAAGGATTGGGCCACCACCGGGGCGGAGGGTCGTCCCCGCAATATTATCACCAGTTATTCCCTGCAAAGTGAAATTGGCGAGGCCAACTGCCTGCGCTGGGAAGCCAAGTACAAGTCCATCGCTGCCGCCGAGCAGCGCTGGGAACAGTATATGACCGACGATGCCGAATATTTAATGGTGGCCTACGGCACCACCGCCCGGATTGCCAAGGCTGCCGTGCAGATGGCCCGCAAGGAAGGTATCAAGGTGGGCCTGCTGCGTCCCATCACCCTGTGGCCCTTCCCGGTGGACGGCTTTAGGGCCCTGCAGGGTCAAATAAAGGGCTACCTGTCGGTGGAGCTGAGCGCCGGCCAGATGATCGAAGATGTACGCCTGGCCGTAAGCTGCAGCGCTCCGGTGCATTTATGCAACCGCCAGGGCGGCATGGTTCCCGCACCGGAAGAAGTGCTGGAGCGCTTTAAAGAAGTCTTTCCGGCCGCAGCGGCCGCAGTTTAAGGAGGTGTGTTTCAGTGAAAGAAGTATTTAACCGTACCCGTGCACTGACCGATGCACCTTTTCACTACTGCCCTGGCTGCACCCATGGCATTATTCACCGGTTAGTTGCTGAAAATCTGGAAGAACTTGATTTGCTAGGCAAAGCCATCGGCGTTACCCCGGTGGGCTGCGCCGGTTTCTGCCAGCAGTATTTTAATATCGACATGCAGGGCGCTGCCCACGGCCGGGCCCCGGCGGTGGCAACCGGCATCAAGCGGGCCCTGCCGGACAAGTTTGTCTTTACCTATCAAGGGGACGGCGATCTGGCTTCCATTGGTATCGCAGAGGTGATGCATGCAGCCGCCCGGGGCGAAAACATCACTGCCATCTTTGTCAATAACGCCATTTACGGCATGACCGGCGGCCAAATGGCCCCCACCACCCTGATGGGTCAAAAAACCTCCACCTCCCCCTTTGGCCGGGAGGCCAGTGTGGCCGGCCATCCCATGGACATGCCCAAAATCATCGCCCAGATCGAGGGAGCTGCCTATGTGGCCTCGGTTTCGGTGGACAGCCCGAAAAACGTTCTGCAAGCTAAAAAGGTCCTGCGCAAAGCCTTTGAATACCAGCTGGCAGGCCGCGGCTTCACCTTTGTCAGCTTCCTCTCCACCTGTCCCACCAACTGGGGGATGTCCCCGGTGAAGTCGCTGGAGTGGCTGCGGGAAAACATGATGAAAAAATACACCCTGGGCGTGCTGAAAAACGCTGCTGCCCAGTAAAGGAGAATGGCTATGACTGAAAAAATGATTATTTCAGGTTTTGGCGGCCAGGGTGTTATGTTTATGGGCAAAATTTTGGCCTATGCCGGTATGCTGGCGGATAAAGAAGTCAGCTGGATCCCTTCCTACGGTCCCGAAATGCGGGGCGGCACCGCCAACTGTTCGGTGATCGTCTCCAAAGAGGAAATCAACTGCCCGGTGGTCAATAAACCCAGCCTGGTGGTGGCCATGAACGGTCCTTCCCAGGAAAAGTTTCTCCCTGCCCTGATGCCGGGAGGCTTGCTGGTGGTCAACAGCTCCATTGTAAAAGAGGATGTCACCCGGGATGACGTGCGGGTCTTAAAAATCCCCGCCCAGGAACTGGCCGCCGAAAAGGTGGGCAAAGCAAACCTGGCCAACGTGGTGGTTCTGGGAGCCATGCTGGCGAAAATGGATGTTTTGACCCTGGACGACGTGGTGGCCGCCCTGAAGGAAGTGGTGGCAGCCAAGCGCCCGGAAATGCTGGCCATCAACCAGCAGGCCCTGGAAGTGGGCATGAACTATGTAAAGGAAAATCAGTTGTAAAAAAAGCTGCAAAAAGACAGGCTGTTGGCGGTTACCCGCCGGCAGCCTTTTTATGCGGCGGCATTTAACTTGTCCGCCATTTCTTTACTTTGAAAGGGCACCGGTTCATAGGATATAATGAAAGAGTAGCCGCCAATTATTTTATTTTCTAAACCTGACCAGCGGTGTTCCTATCCTTAATGAAAAGGGGCAAATCATCGGCGCGGTGGCCACCATTAAGGATTTCCGCCAGGTGGAGGAAATCATCTCCACCGTGGATAAAAGAAAAAAACCCATGACCACCTTCGAGGACATCGTTCATTAAAGCTCGGAAATGAGGCGGATGATTGAAACAGCCAGGCCAAGCGGAATTCCACCATTTTGCTGCGGGGCTTTACCGGGGAACCTGCTGGAAAGTGAATTGTTTGGCAGTGAAGAGGGCTCCTTTACCGGGGCTTCCAAAGGAGGCAAAAAGGGGCTTTTCGAACAGGCAGACACAAGCACCCTATTCCTGGACGAAATCGGAGAGATATCGCCCCAGATGCAGGTCCGCTTACTGCGTGTTCTGCAGGAGGGTACTGTCCGGCGAGTTGGCGGCAGCAGTGAGATTCCTATATTGTTTTAAGAACTTTGTTATACAGAAATAAAAAGAGTCGTTAATAGCCCTATCCAAACAAAGTTAATCATGCTCCCTATTAAATAGGTTATTCCCAGCAGCTTAATTTGAAAAACAAATTCAGAGACCAGACTCAATTCCTGATCAACAATCTCCAGAACAGGAAAACTACCCAGGTTTCCTGCCACAATTTTACCGGTTAAAATGTTGAAAGTGAAATAAAGCGGAAAAGCTGCTTTGAATAAACACACAGTAATAGGCGCCGCTACGGCGCTTGCTTTAATGAACTTGGCGATAATAAAAGACAAAGGGATATTAACAATGGGTATGGGAAGACAATTTAATGCCACACACCTAAAGCAATACCCTTAGCCACTTTTTGGGGATTTTCTTTCAGGTGCAATAAGAATGTCAGTCTTAATCAGCTCGTTATCTAGCAGTTGGCCTTGGAGTCGGTCATCCTATGAAGTAATTCAATCTCGATAAAAAAACACCCACTTCCGGTAAATCACGGTAGGTGGGTGTTGTTGTTTTTATGAAGGATTAAGCCAATCTAAACTGCACCCCGTAGCCGCCCCGGGGATAATTCCAGCGGATGTTGCCGTGGGGGCAGCCGATGCGGCAGGCGCCGCATTCCAGGCAGCCTTCATAGCCTACGGCAATGCGGCCGTCCCTCCACTCGTAGACCCTGGCGGGACAAAAGACGGTGCAGTCTTTGCCGGCGCATTTTTCAGCACACACCGCAGGGTCGATGATCTCAAGGTGGGACCGGTGGTCCGGTTTCCAGCGGTTTAAATAAAGTTTATCGTCGATGTTGACTTCAGCTTTGAGGTATCTCATTCTTTTTTCCGGTTTGTTAGCCATTTATTTCACCGCCCTCCATGCTTGATAGAGGTCTTTGCCCAGGGAGAACAGAGAACCGCCGCTTAACAGACGCTGCAGGATGAGCCTCTGCTTGTCTTTCTTGCTGACGCCGTCAACGGTCAGCATTTCGTGCAAGGCCATGTTGGTGGCCGGAATATACTTGTTAAAGTACTGCGGGTTCACTTCAAACAGGTGCGACGTATCCTTATATTTCTTCAGGTCTTCGATGACATAACTGCTGCGCAATTGTTTTTCGTAGTAAGACAGCACCCTTTCATTGAATTCACCCATCTCGTGTGCCCGGAGAATGGCTTCCGCAGCCAGACGGCCGGAGGTCATGGCCAGGTTGCTGCCTTCCCGGTGGATGCCGTTTACCAGTTGGGCGGCGTCTCCCACCACTACTACACCGTTGCCCGTCAGCCTGGGGATGGCTTTGTAACCTCCTTCGGGAATCAAATGGGCATAATATTCCACCGGCTCCCCTTTGCGAATCAGCGGGCGCACCATGGGGTGGTTTTTTAGATTTTCCAGCAGATCGTAGGGACGTATCTGCATCTGCCGGATCTGGGAGAGCAATGCGCCCACGCCGATGGAGATGTGCTCCTTGTTGGTGTAAATAAAGGCGGTGCCTACCAGGCCCAGGGTGCCGCTGCCGAAAATTTCAATGGTGGCTCCCATCCCCGGCTCCAGATTAAACCGGTCTTCAATCACCTCGGAGGGCAATTTGAGTTCTTCCATTACTGCCAGGGCCACCTGCTGGGGCTTCCACTCATTATGAAAACCCAGCTGCTTGCTTAAGAGAGAATTCACCCCGTCAGCCAGCACCACCACATTGGCATAAAGGTCGCCCTCCGGGCGGTTGGTGCGCACGCCGATGACCCTGTCATTTTCCACGATGCAGGACTCAACCACAGTTTCGTTGATAATGATGGCCCCGGCTTCGGCGCACTTGCGGGCAAACCACTGGTCAAACTGGCCCCGGAATACCGTAAAACAGTTGTACGGCTCCCTGGCCCACTGCTGTCCTTTAAAACCGGTGTTTACCACCGACTCTTCGTCCATCAGCCAGAACCTTTGCTCCACCACTGGTCTTTGCAAGGGCGCCTCTTTCCAGAATTCCGGGATGATCTCTTCCATCATGGCCCGGTACAGCACCCCGCCCATAACGTTTTTCGCCCCGGGATAGTACCCCCGCTCAATCACCACCACGGACAGGCCCCCTTTGGCCAGCTTATAGGCAGCCGCCAGACCGGCCACGCCGGCTCCCACCACAATGACATCAAATTTTTCAGGCACAGTGAATCCCCCCTTTGCCTGTGATTATTTCAAGTTCCTGTTTATGCTTGGACAATAATTCTTTTAACGGTTCCATTAATGCCGGGACAACTTTAAACACGTCCCCGACGATGCCATAGGTGCATTCTTTAAAGATGGGCGCCTCGGGGTCTGTATTGACGGCGATGATGATATCCGAACCCCGGATGCCTACCAGGTGCTGGATGGCGCCGGAAATCCCCAGGGCAAAATAGATTTTCGGTGCCACGGTGACACCGGTTTGCCCCACCTGGTATTTTTGTTCGATCCAGCCCGCCTCAACGGCGGCCCGGGATGCCCCGACCTTGGCGCCGATGGCTTCCGCCAGTCCGAAGCAAATCCTTTGAAAGCCCTCCCGGTCCCCCAGGCCCCGGCCGCCGGCCACGATGATCTCCGCATCCTGCAGATTGACTTGTTCCCCATGCTCTTTAACAATTTCCACCACCCGGGTTAACAAGTCCTTTTCATTCAGATCAACCTGCGGAGTTACCAGTTGGCCCTGACGTCCCGGCACTGGCTTGCTCATTTTCATTACCTTGGGACGCACCGTTGCCATTTGGGGACGGTGGTTTTTGCAGACAATGGTGGCCATGATATTGCCACCAAAGGCCGGACGGGTGGCCAGCAGCAGACGCTGCTTGGTGTCAATATCCAGGGCGGTGCAATCCGCCGTCAGTCCGGTGGCCAGATCTGTTGCCATAGCCCCGGCCAGGTCCCGCCCGGTGGTGGTAGCCCCCATTAAAATGATTTCCGGCAGATATACCTGAACCAGCTTGACAAAAACCTGCATATAGGTCTCAGTGCGGTAATACCGGAGCACCGGGTGGTCCACCAGGTAAACCTTGTCCGCACCGTACTCATAAAGTCCGTCCTGCAAACCGCAGACGCTGTCTCCCAGCAGCACACCGGCAAGCTCAACGCCCAGTTTATCCGCCAGTTGACGCCCGACCCCCAGCAGTTCCAGGGATACAGGGGCAATTTCCCCTTCCCTTTGTTCGATAAACACCCAGACCCCCTGGTAACGGCCCAGGTCTCCGGTTAGTTGTACGGCTGTTTCCTTGGGCTCATCCGCAGGGATTTCACTGTTTGAGGAGACATTTTGCATTACCGGGGTTTTGCCTGCCGGCTCTCCGGCAGCTACCTCCTCCTTGTCCGCAGAAGGTAAGCTGAGTGCACTGACAGGGCAAACGTCAATGCAAGCGCCGCATTCCACACATTTTTCTGGAATCACCTGGCACAGACCTTCTTCATTTATATACAACGCCTCATAGGGGCAGGTGGGAATACATGCCTGGCATCCTATGCAAGCCGAAGATACATTTATCGCCATATGCTGATCACCCCTCTGTCTAATTGTTTTGTGACAATTTTTGTGACATTTTTTCAATCAACCGGTCAACTGCTTGAGAAACATCTCCCTGCAAAACTTCCCCACGGCTTCTCTGGCTTGGCGCGAATATTCTTGTTACCGAGGTGGGAGAACCCTTGAGACCCATCATGGCTGCTTCCGCCTCCAGGTCCACAGCCCCCAAAACCCCGGGTTGATAGCGGGCCGCCCGTATCATGTTGGGAAGCGTCGCATATCTTAATTCGTTGATTTCCTTCTCCACCGTGATCAAACAGGGCAGCTTGGAAATCACCACTTCGTAAGCGTCATCCAGCTTCCGGTGAACCTTGATTTCTTCTTTGTCCGGGTCTACGTCCACCACTTTGTTTACGTACGTTAACTGGGGTATTCCCAGTCTCCTGGCGATGCCCGGCCCCACCTGGGCGGTGTCGCCGTCAATGGCCTGCTTGCCGCATAAGATCAGGTCAAAGGGCTCCCGGCGGCTGATGATTTTAATTCCTCTGGCCAGAATATAACTGGTGGCCAGGGTATCGGAGCCGGCAAACATCCTGTCGCTCAGCAGGTATCCTTCATCGGCGCCCAGGGTGATGCATCTTTTGATCACTTCCGCTGCATTGGGAGGACCCATGGAAATTACGGTTACTTTGCCGCCGAATTGTTCTTTCATCCTGACGGCCTCTTCCACGGCATGGCTGTCGTAAGGGTTGATAATCGCCGGCGCACTGGAGCGGTCCAGGGTATTGGTTTCAGGATCAATCCTGACTTCGGTTGTATCAGGGACTTGTTTTACGCATACGAGAATATGCACGCCCATCACCCTCCTACTGTCTGTAGATATTTAATAAATATTAAAATTGTATTCGTAGGTTATATAAAACCTAAAACACCTTGCTTTAGATTATATCAAATGTAACCGTCGTTTCCGTAAGATAAATCACAAAAGTAAGTTTTTTTAATACCATACCCACCAGTTTTTTGAAAATAGTTAAACTTAGATCCGGCAAGTAAAAATGAAAAAACTAGTAACCACAAGGCGTGAGCAGAATAATTTGCTGTAAAAAATTTGACAAAAAAAAGAGGAACACTTATCTCTTTCGTGAATTGGTAAAGTGAACAAAACAAAACCACTACGAAGGAGAGTGTCCTCATAATGATGGTACCACAGTCACTTACCAATTATCAATCAGAAAACCTTACACGCCAGCAAAAACGTGATCTCCAGCGTACTCACCAAAAAGCTTGTTCCAGGTTAGAGAGGCTAATTAGAAAAATTAACTACCAGTGACCTTTGATAACAACAGCGTTACCAGTTTCGGCAATTTTGGCTTGTTTGAAACTCTAAAACAGGCCATTGGGTTTGTTGAAATCTACAGAAGCATTTAACGGTAACCCGGCATCACAGCGGTGACCAAATATCCCTTGACTTTAAAGAACTATACGACTATGAAGTTATCGTGACTAACATGGAGGATCTCTCTCCTGAAGAAGTCTGGCGCTGGTACAACAAAAGATGCAACATAGAAAATAAGATAGAGATAGATGAACTAAAAACCGGAGTAGCTATTGATCATACCAGTCAGCTTGAAATGACGAGAAACATGGCCTTTATGTGGATAAAGTCTATCGCATATAACTTGCTAAACTGGTTTAGAACGCATTGCTACCTTAGTGTATAATTTTCCTAAAATTAACATTCGGGCTATTGATACGGTATTTGGCAAATTTAACGTTCAATATAGGCTTGTAAAAGGGAACCTATTTCCCTTTATCTGGTAATTGGTTGGCTTGCAAAGTACTAAAGTTACTACTTACCGGATTCAAGTTAAAAACCGTCAGACCCGCCATACAGAAAAGTACGGCGGGTCTGACGGTTTTTTTAGAAGTTATGCGCCCAGCTTACCAGCGGCAGCTCAAACTTGGTGGCAAACAGGGGGTGTTCCGGCCTGATTCGTACGGTAAAACCACAGGTGCCCTGGTCAAGGGTAAATCCTCCCCGGTAGTGATAGATCCCTTCCCCCTTTTGACCTTCCACCTTGAGGGGAGTGGCTTTTATCCCCACCAATGTGTGGTCCCCCTCACATCCATGCACCACTTCCACCACCACGTTATCCGGGGGGATGGGTCCCAGGTAGACATCCGCCGCCAGGTCCAGCGTTTGCCCCACCTGTAATTCCCTTTCTTTAACGCCGTTTGCATTCACGGCCTTTACGGCCACATGGTGCCAGTTATCCTTTATATACCGTTTAAAATCCTGCACTTGGCCGGCCACTTGAAAATGATTGGTGGTAAACTGCTCACCCCTGTGGGCGGCCTCACTGTAAAAACGATCGGTGTATTCCTTGACCATGCGCTCGGTGCTGAAGGTCGGCGCGATGGTCTTGATGCAGTTCTTCATCATCTTAATCCACCGGCGGGGATAACCGTCGCTCTGGTCATAATAGGCCGGGATGATCTGATCCTCCAGCAGGGAATACAGGTGGTAAGCATCTTCATTGTCCTGTTCTTCTTCGGTACGATAACCGGTCTCCTTGCCGATGGCGTAGCCGTTTTCCCTGTTGTACGCCTCGGGCCACCAGCCGTCCAGCACACTGCAGTTAATCACACCGTTGGCGGCGGCTTTCATGCCGCTGGTGCCGCTGGCCTCCATGGGCCAGCGGGGTGTGTTGAGCCACATGTCCACTCCCTGCACCATGTGCCTGGCCACATTCATGTCGTAGTTTTCAATAAAGATGATTCTACCCCGGAAGGGTTCCTGCAGGGATATCTCATAAATCCTTTTGATCAATTCCTGACCCGGGCGGTCTGCGGGGTGAGCTTTGCCGGCAAAAATGATTTGCACCGGACGTTCCGGGTCGCTAAAAAGCCTGGCCAACCTCTCCCGGTCCCTGAACAGCAGGGTTGCCCTCTTGTAGGTGGCAAACCGCCTGGCAAAACCGATGGTAAAGGCCTCGGGATTGAGGTATTCATCCACTTCACCGATGGTTTCGGCGGCTTCCTGGTTGCGGTATTTTTGTTTTCTTAAAGATTCCCGGATAAAATAGATGGCCTTCTTCTTTAGGGACTTATGTAAATCCCAAATTTCTTCATCGGGAATGTTGTCCACCGCCTGCCACAGGTTGGTGTCGCTGATATTGGCAGTCCAGCCGGGGTTCAGGTAGGCATTGAACAGCTCCCCCAGTTCCTTGGACAACCAGGTTGAGGTATGAATGCCGTTGGTCACCGAATAAATGGGCACTTCTTCCACAGGGATGCGCTCATAGAGATAGTGAAACATTTTCCGGGTCACTTCCCCGTGCAGCTTGCTCACGCCGTTGCAGTAGGCTGCAAAATTCATGGCCAGAATGGTCATATTAAAGCTGTTTCTCTGGGGGTCCCAGCCAAAGTTCATAAAGCTGTTGCGATCCACGCCCAGGGCTTCGTAATAACGGTGCAGAAAGTAATTGACTTTATCGGCATCAAAAACATCATGTCCGGCCGGTACCGGCGTGTGGGTGGTAAACAAGGTGCTGGCCCTGACAGCCTCTTTGGCGGTGGCCAGGGGTACGCCCGCCTGCACCAGTTCCTGCAAACGTTCAAGGCACAGGAAAGCCGCATGCCCCTCGTTGATATGCCAGGCCACCGGGTGAACGCCCAGCTGTCTGAGGGCCTTCACACCCCCGATGCCCAAGAGCATTTCCTGCGAGATCCGGGTGTCCTTGTCTCCTCCGTAAAGCTGTGCGGTTAACTGCCTGTCCTGATCATTATTCAGGGTGATATCCGCATCCATGAGGTAGATTTTAATCCTGCCCACCTGGATTTGCCATACCTTGAGGTAGACGGTCCTGCCGGGCAGTTCCACCGGGATAATGATTTCCCTTCCTTCGTCGTTCAAGGCCGGCCTCACCGGCATTTCGTTGTAATTTTGGAACGGGTAATGGGCCTCCTGCCAGCCTTCCCGGTTAATTCTTTGCGTAAAATACCCCTGCTTGTACAGCAGGCCGATGCCCACCAAAGGCAGACCAATGTCGCTGGCGGCCTTGCAGTGATCCCCGGCCAGCACTCCCAGCCCTCCTGAGTAAATGGGCAGAGATTCGTGCAGACCGAACTCTGCAGAAAAATAAGCGATGGGTTTGTCCGCCAAATGAGGGTATTTATTTTTAAACCAGGTGTCGGCATTCATGTAACGGTCCAGGTCCGCCAGCACTTTGTCATACAGCGCCAGGTATTCCGGATCGCCGGCAGCCCTCTGCAGGGCGTCGTTATTAACCTGCAGCAGCATTTTCACAGGGTTGTGATTTAACTCCTCCCACTTCTGCTCATCCATTCGCTTAAACAGTTCCAGCGCTTCCGGATGCCAGCTGAACCAAAGGTTATAAGATAATTCCTTCAACCTGCTAATCCTCTCCGGCAAAGACGGGCTCACTGTAACGGTGCGAAAATAATACATGGCTTTCCCCTCCAACCTTATTCAAACCTCGGGTTACGTAAACGATTTGCTACATTAAACGCTTTCAAGCATCATTTTTGAAACATTAGTCCAACCATAACTGCCCTTAGTTTGCCAAAGAATACCCTCAAGATATGCGTAAAACAAAAAAACTTGCTCTGTTCCATAACATTTTTTACAATATTGATATTTTTTTCAAACTTTGGTTTTTGAGAAAGGATTTATGACATATAATGACGTATTTTATAGCTTTGTAAGGAAAAATGCCATATTTTGCATAGATAACGGGGGATTTCAATGTGGGTTTACTGGCTTACCCTCGGCTCTTTATCCGTTGTGCTTTATTTTCCCTATAAAAAATTTTTATCCAGGTCTGTGGCCCTCCGGGCCTCCATTGCCACCTTTCTTATTGGCATGGTTTACCCCCTGCTGCTGGTGAAACTTTCTGTGGCGCAGACAGTTTTTTCTTTAGCATTGCTGCTGCTGTTTTTAGGGGCTGCCATTTCCAAAAATCATCCCTCCTGGGAAGCAGAAGAACCCGAAGAAACGGGCCAAACGGATCTGCCACCGGATGCTGCCGGTGCTGAGCTTACCGACCTCAGGGCTGCCGAAATGGAAGCCATCACTGGCCGGAAGCCACTCAAAACAGCCGAGCCGCCTGTTGCAAACCCGAATATACCGGAGGACAGTCCTGCAGCGGCAATGCTCCAAATTGAAGAAGCCCCGGCGGAGACTGCTGTAGAAGTCGTTATTGAGGAAAATGCTCCCCGGGAAAATAGCGTCCCGGCAGTGGTTCTTGAAGGACCGGATCTGTCAGAAGATGCTGCTGAACCGGTTGAGATGGCAGACCTTGTTTCCGAGCAAACCCGGACACAGGAAAACGCTGCTCAGGCAGACAGTCTTTCGGCAATTACTCCCGTGGAACAGGATTTGTCAGAGGATGTTTCTGAACTTGTGGAGATTGCAGACCCCGCTTCCGGGGAAACCCGGAGCCTGGAAGACAATCCTCCGGAGGACAACCTCCCGGTGGAAATTCCCAGGGAGACCGAACCTGTACCGGATGGCTCTTTGTCTCCTCAATCCCTGCTGGTTGAAGGTCTGTGTCTGACCAAACGCAAGCAATATGCCCAGGCCGTCCGCCACTTCAACAAGGTGATTGCGTCGGAGCCTGAACCAGAGCTCATTTACATGGCTGTCAGCGAGTTAAGTTCACTCTACCAGCATCTCGGTCTCTACCCGATGGCCTCGGAGATTATCACAGCCTTTGCTGAACACCCGGCTCTCAAGGAACATCCGGGCATGGCCAACTTAAAACAAAAGGCGAGGTTTATCCGGTACCTGGTTGATTTGCTGAACAGAGACGGTTACGGTCATATTCCCTATCAAGAGGTTCCCGAAGCGGTACGAAGAGAGGCCTTTGACAACTCTCTCAATATAAATCATTTAATCTCATAAACAGGAAGGGGTTATTTCAGGTGAAGTTAAAAAGCCAAATCGTAGGTTTGCCTGTTTTAAGCATTATTGATGTCGCTTCCCTAGGGAAAGTTGAGGATCTGGTGATCAACCCGGACACCGGATCTGTGGATTTCCTCATCGTTGAACCCGAACAATGGTACCTGGAACGCCGGCTGATTTCCATTCAGGATGTGGCCGGCATTGGTGAAGATGCCCTGACCACGGAAACCAAGACCAATGTCGTTTCCATTGCCAAAGTACCGGCCGCCCTTGAATTGCTGAAGAGGGAAGTCGAAGTAACAGGCTCACGTGTTATGACCAGAAAGGGCCGCCTGAACGGTACCATTGACGAAATCGTCATCGACGAGCAAACCGGCAAAATATCCGCCTGCCGCTGGGTGGCCGGGGACGGTTCCAGGACCGGTCTGATTCCTGCCGACCTGGTGATCACCTTCGGTAAGGGGATGCTGGTGGTGAAAGAAAACTTTGAGGCAGCCCTGGTGGAAAACACTTCCCAGATTCATACAGAAACCGTACATATGCCTGTTGTGGAAAAAGCGCCGGCAGAGGCCGCCGAAGATCCTTTACAGTTCTTTGAAGATAAACAAAAACAATACTTAATCGGACGTACCGTAACAACCGATATCCTGTCTGACAACGGAGAAATGATCGCCGAGCAAGGCCAAAGGGTTACCAAGGAAATGGTGGACAATGCTGTGGCCGCGGATAAGTTTGTGGAGTTAACCTTGAACACCCGTGAATAAAGTTAAGCTAACCTCTTTCGTTACCCTCGCCCTGGGTATTCAACTGCTGGTTAACATCAGCCTGTCCAGCGCCTCCATTAAAGTTTATTACCGGGATACCATTTTACCGGGAATCTCTGTCCAGGGCATCGATATCGGCGGGCTAAAGGCCGATGAGGCTGTGAATATTTTAAGGGAGGCATTACCCTGGCCCAGCCCGGAAAGTCTTTTGATGTTGGTGGACCCAGAGGGGCAGCCCACCAATATCCGTTATGGCGATATTGACTACCGGGCCGATTATCAGGCTACCGTAAAGGAAGCCCTGCAATACAGCCGTCAAGCGGCTGCCTGGAACAGTATCCGGGCATTGTTCGGCACCATGCAAAACGGCTATGATTTGCCTCTGGTCAAAACATTTGACAACCGTGCCTTTAACAGAATTCTTGACAGTTTATCGCACCGGTACAATGTCCCCGCCCGGAACGCCCAGTTTGCCTTCAATGGCGATACCGTTACGTTATTCCAGGATATTAAAGGTAGAAAGCTGGATAATGAAGGGACCGTCAAGCAACTGCTGGACCTCCCCATTAACGAGCACCGGCTGGCGCTCCGGTTCAAGACCATTGAGCCTGCTGTTCGTACTTCCGATTATATCGGGATCAATGCAAGGTTGGCGATCTTTGTCACCCAGTTTGACCAGTCCAACCGGGCCCGCAGCCATAATATTCAACTGGCCAGTAAATTGATCAATAACCTGATCGTCCCACCAAAACAGATTTTTTCTCTCAATAAAGCCCTGGGTCCCCGCAACCAGGAAAGCGGCTACCTCCAGGCGCCGGTTATCATCAACAATAAGCTAATCCCCGACTTTGGCGGCGGTGTCTGCCAGGTGGCCACCACCCTGTACAATACGGTGTCGCTGGCGGGTTTAACGGTGGTGGAGCGGGTTCCCCATTCTCTGCCGGTTCCCTATGCGCCGGAAGGAACGGATGCCACCATTGCCGGTGATTTGATTGACTTTAAATTTCTTAACGATACGGATTTTCCCGTCTTAATAAGCAGTCAAGTGCAGCAGGGAAAGCTTCTGGTAAGCATTTTCGGTCACCGGCAGGGCGCCTCGGCCCGGTTAATTAAGATTGAAACAGAACGCTCGATCACCAAAGCCACCCGAAATTATGTGGAACAAGACGGGCTGGCTCCCGGGCAGGTACTGGTCCGCCGACCGGGACGGGACGGTTACCAACTGAAAACCTATGAAGTCGTTTTGGTAAATGACAAAGAGGTAGACCGGCGCCTGATCTCCCAAACCGTGGTAGACCCGGAATCTGAAATCATCGCCGTTGGCCCGCATGTCCGTACCAGGGGTCTGGTAAAGAAATAAGTCCCCGGCAATATTTTGCCGAGGACTTTTTTATATGCCAAGTTTGGCTGTTATTTCTTCTTTTTCCGGAAATCTTCCCAGTTCTTTTTTGGAGAAAATCAATTCCCCGTTTTTTCTTACCTCAAAGACTCCCCCGCCGGAGGGAATCAGTTCAAAGGAAGAAATTTTATTTTTGTACGCCCTCAGCAATGTTTCGGCCAGACCGGCCGCTTTCGGCAGGTAGCCTCAAGCAGTGCAGTATTCAATAGACAACTTAACTTCCCCAGCCATTTTATACCTCCCATAAGTTCTATAGTTTAAAAACGGTGCCTGGTACCTAAGTTATTAAGTTTTTATTGTATTTAACACTTAAATAAGTCACAGCTCAGGTATTTCATGCCGCTGTCGCAAAGAACGGTGACAATCCTGGCGCCCGGATCGCACCAGCCGGCCAGCCTGAGGGCTGCGGCCACATTGCCCCCGGAGGTGTAACCGCAGAGCAATCCTTCTTCGGTGGCCAGGCGGCGGGCAGCCCGGATAGCCTCCCCGTCCGTGACGGTTAAGTAACCGTCGCATACTTCCGACTGCCAGAGGTGCGGTATCTTTGCATAGCTGGACCCCTGCAGGACGTGCTTTGGATTGGTTACTGGCTTGCCTGCCAGCACCGGAGCAGTGGCGGGCTCCACCGCCCAGCACTGAATATTGGGATTTTTTCCCTTCAGGGCGGTGGCGATCCCGGTGAAGGTGCCGGAGGTGCCCACCACATCGATAAAAAAGTCAATCTTGCCGTCCATCTGCTGCCAGATCTCCTGGGCGGTGGTTTGGTGGTGTGCCGCACAGTTGCCGGGGTTGTGAAATTGATTAACCCAAAAGACGCCCAATTCCTCCTGCAGTTCTTTGGCCCTTTTTTCCACCAGGGCCAGGTCTTCACCGGTGACCTGACCGGGTTTGCCTCCCGCTGCCTGGGGCACCAACTCCACCCTGGCTCCCATGGCCTGTAAAACCTGACGTCGCTCGGGACTGTTTCCCTCGGACATCACAGCGATAAAACGATAACCCTTAACGGCGCATACCATGGCCAGGCCAATGCCGGTATTGCCGCTGGTTTCCTCCAAAACGACGCGGCCCGGTTTCAGCTCCCCTTCCTTCTCGGCATCTTCAATCATCTTCAAGGCGATTCTGTCTTTCATACTGCCGCTTGGGTTCATAAATTCCGCTTTGGCAAATATTCTCGCCGGAAAATCCCTGCCGACTCGCACCAGTTCAATCAAGGGAGTATTGCCAATGGCTTCTAATACGGACGGACATGTTTTCAAGACAATTTCCCTCCATAATTTTTTTCTTATCTTATGACATATTTCCCACGAATGTACTAAAAAAACCGGTATTTAACCCCCGGTGACAGGGGTTACCACGGTTAGACAATGGCCGTCTGCAAGGACCTTCTTTTCGTCTTCGGGCATGGTTAACACAATGCCCGGGGCATCCGGCCGGGGCGAAAGGATCAAGGACTGGTGCCTGATTTCAAAATAAACCTCTTCCGGCAGGAGTTCCCGTAATTTGCATAAAACTTCCGTCACGGTAACCGGTTAGGGGAACGCCAGCACATCCTCCCGGCGCCCGGACATTAGACGCACGACGCCCAGGTAGCGTACTGTAACCCTGACCCCGTCAGGTTTATTCATGAATGAAGCCACGCTCCTTCAATTCCCGGGCCTCCCTGGCCAGGCCCAACTCCCTGAGTTTGCTGCAGGTGGGAAGTCCGGTAGAAATCTCCCAACCTCTGGCCTGGTAATATTCTCCAGCATGGTCTGCAGCTCCACCACGCTGCCGGCAGCGGCTCATCCGTAAAGCGTCCGGGTAAAGTGTCATCCTGCCGGCTGAGACCTTCCCTGGTGTTAAAGGCCCTTTCCAGGTTGACCACCCTCTCGCAAAGGGCCTGTACTTCCTGCCCGTCCATATCCCAACCGGCCACTGCTTTCATTAATCTGGCTGCCATGGTAAAGTCCACAATCTCCATATTGACGATGGTGTTCTTGCAGGCCTCCAGGCAGCCCGCCAAGGCCGACCACTCTTCATAGTGCTTGACAACTTTCCAAAGCCCTGTTATCCCCAATAGAAATTCTTTCAATGCGGTATATCACCATCCCGTTGGGATCGGGACAGCACATGTGCCGGGTGCTGGGCAGCCAGGGCCCACATGCAGATATGCTTGCCCTGGGGGATGGTAATTCTCCCACCCTTCACCTCGAAGTAATCTCCGGGACGCATGGGCAAATCGCAAAACCCACAGACCTTCTCCACTACAACTCGCAAATCATACACTGCCAGTACACTCCTTAGATTGAATTTTAAAAATATCATTTTTTATAATGTTAACGGAAAGATCTGTCCATTGTAAACGCAAAATTTATTTTTAAAAATAACTACTGGCAGGAATTCATCACCCTGTGTATAATATCATGTACAAAAGTTCAGTAGAGTTTAGACAAAATAATAAAATGAGAGGAGCTGAGTTGAGCCGAGAGAATCGTAGCATAGCTGATCTCCGCCACCAGGGCGGTATTTTGTTTGTTGAACACCTTGACAAAGAATTTGTCCAACCATGACGAAAAACTAAAACAGATGAGCGTAATTGAGGATAGAGGAGTGGAGTTTAGCGTCAGTCAATCTCCGCCTGCGGGCGGTTTTTTATTATTATTCAGGTGAGAGGAGCAGAGAACGTGAGCAAAAACCATGTAGTGGAAAGAGAGCAGGGACTGCACAGGGCTCTTTCCCAAAGACAACTTACCATGATCGCCCTTGGCAGCGCCATTGGAACCGGCTTGTTTTTCGGCAGCGGTTTCGCGGTGAGCCTGGCCGGTCCCGGCGTCATTCTGAGTTATGTCATTGCAGCCGCCTGTGCCCTGATTATGATGGGATGCCTGTCTGAAATGGCGGTGGCCCACCCCACGGCGGGGTCCTTTGGAGCCTATGCGGAAATGTACGTCGGACCCTTTGCGGGATGGTCCGTCCGTTACACCTACTGGGCCTGCCAGGTTATTGCCATCGGCGGCGAGGTTGTGGCCGCGGCCATCTATATGCAGTACTGGTTCCCCGGTATCCCCAGTTGGGTCTGGATGGTAGCCTTTTCCGTTGCCATGGTGTATATTAACGCCCGCTCCGTAGCTAATTTCGGCGCCTTTGAATACTGGTTTGCCCTGATTAAAATAACTGCCATTGTCTTCTTCATTATTACCGGCGCAGCCGTTCTGTTCGGCATCGGCACCGAACCCATCGGCTTCTCCAACTTAACCAAACACGACGGTTTCCTGCCCCTGGGTCTGACGGGTGTTTGGATGGGCGTTATGATGGCCATCTTCAGCTTTATCGGCGTGGAAGTGGTGGCGGTAACCTCCGGTGAAGCTAAAGATCCCGAAAAGGCTGTTCCCAAAGCCATGAGGACCATGGTGCTTCGCTTGATCCTGTTCTACCTGCTAAGCCTGGTTATCATGCTAAGCGTGGTTCCCTGGGTGGAGGCCGGCGGTAAGGTAAGCCCCTTTGTTAAGGTATTTACCATTATCGGCATTCCTTACGCAGCAGGCATCATGAACTTTGTGGTTTTAACCGCGGCCCTTTCCAGCATGAATGCCAACCTGTACCTTACTTCCAGAATGATGTTCTCCCTGGCCCGGGGTCAATACGCGCCGTCCTTCCTGGGTAAGCTGAGCAAAGCCGGCACCCCTTTTGAACGTAAGTCCGCAATTAAAGATGAAAAAGCAGTTATCAGCAACTAAAAACCCGCCTCCTCGGAGGCAGTGGTCTGTTGACAACAGGAGGCTAGGATTCCAGGGAATCCTAGCCTCTTTATTATTAGATGTAAACCAAAACAAGTTCAGCAATACTGACTATGTAACCAGAACCGCTTTCATTAAACTGGAGGAAAAATATGGTAAGGCCGAACTACATGGCCCGGGCAGCCCTTTCCTGGCCGATAAAATCATTCAGGGGCGGCACATCCGCCGAGGTGCAGCAAAAATTCAATTCGGACGCATCACACCGGCGTCGCAACCGGTGAACATCAACAAGGGTGTTAGTAAGATCCATAATTTCCTCCGCAAGGCTTTTTGTATATATGCGATCAATTTAATGCAGCTCCTGCCTCAAAACGACATCTTGTGATAAAGTTGTGAGAAACAATTTTCCTGTGATATACTACTTGAGATATGAGAAGTGAGAGGTTGGAAGTGAGAAAAATATCGCTCCGCAACCGTTCTCTATGGATAACACCATGCCCTGGAACATTTCCGTCCTTTGATGGTGCTACGTTGGTGGCATAAAATTCAGTAAGTTGAGGTATGCATATGTTTGAGAAATCCACCCGTTACCGCCAGTACTCCGATCATCTGACCGAAAAGTTCGGTCAGAAGGTCTATAAACTTCCTGTGAATCTTCCCGGCACCTGCCCTAACCGGAACGGCACCGTAGGCCGGGGCGGCTGTATTTTTTGTGATGAAGAAGGGGCCGGCTTTGAATGCCTTCCCAACACCATGAGTGTGAAACAGCAAATTCAAAAGAACCGGGAGTTTTTTATCCGCCGGTTTAACGCCCAAAAATTTATCGTGTATTTTCAGGCCTTTACCAACACGTATTTGTCCCTGGAGCAATTCAAGGAGAATATCCTGGCCGCGGCGGATGAGGATGATGTGGTGGGCATCTCTGTCTCCACCCGGCCGGACTGTATTAACGACGCCTACCTGGACTTCCTGCAGGAACTGCAGGCCCGCCGGGGGCTGGACATCAACATTGAGCTGGGGCTGCAGACCGTTAATTACCATGCGCTGGTGAAGGTAAACCGCGGTCATACCCTGGCGGAATTTATTGATGCCGTGCAGCGCATTCAAAAAAGAAAGTTTGAAATCTGCGTTCACATCATCCTAAACTTACCCTGGGATAACGGCCTGGACGTCATTGAAAACGCCAAAATCCTCTCCGTCCTGGGCGTCCATTATGTCAAACTCCATTCCCTCTATGTGGTGAAGGGTACGGTGCTGGCAGACATGTACCAAAGGGAGGAATTCCGCATCATCCCCCTGGAGGAGTACATCGACCGGGTGGTCACCTTCCTGGAATACCTGGATCCCCGCATCGTGATCCAGCGGTTGGTGGGCAAAGGCCCGCAGGACAACCAGCTGTTTTCCAACTGGAACACCAGCTGGTGGAAAATTAAGCAGACCATTGAGAAAACACTGGCAGAAAGGGATACCTGGCAGGGTAAGAATTTTGACTATTTAAACGGCAAAGCCCTGAGATTCTCGTTTAATAAAAACCAGTAAAGGTCGTATCCGCCCCGGGTACGACCTTTACTGTTCTGGTATCTAATTCATTTACCGTAATCATTTCAAAGGCGCCTTACGATTCCAGGGAACGCACGGGCTTATTTTTATTTCGCCATAATCATCCCTGAAAATCCGATTAGGAGGATGCACGATATGTTTTAAGGAAGACATTGAGGCCCCGGTGTCCCGCCTGGAGAATCTCATCTCGAACAAGACCATCGTAGGCGAGCCGATTATCAGCGGCAACACAACGATTATCCCCCTCGTGACCGCTACCGTAGGTGTCGGTATAAAGCTTACCCCGTCCGCACTGCTCATTATGCAGGGGGATGATGTGCAGGTTTATTCCCTGTCCCAGAAGGGCAATCTAGCCAAGCTGGTTGAGATGATTCCCGATGTCATTAGCAAGCTGAAGCTCCAGGAGAAGGACGAACAGACAAGTGAGTAGAGTAACCGCCGTGATTTGCTGCATGGAGATTTTTCTTAAGTCACAAACAAAAATGTTGCAATACGTGTGCCAGAACTCACAAATGGGATAGGCCGTTTTACAACTTAAACATTAACTTGTCTGCCTATACAAACAAGGCCGGCACCTGACAGGTGCCGGCCTTATAGTTGCTTACACTTTATCTTCAGTTTATGACTCTGGCTTGTTCCATGCTTTTAAGTTGATCCAAAAGAATCCAATCTTTCTTTAAAGCCTCTAAAATCGCTTCGGTACGGGAGGTAACCCCCAGTTTTGCAAATATATTTCCCAAATGGGCCTCAACGGTACGAACACTTACGTAAAGGGTTTTGGCGATTTCCTTATTCTTGTAACCCGCAGCCACCAGAAGCAGGACCTCTTTCTCCCTGCCGGTCAAAGGTTCCGTGTATGCCGGGTCCTGGGCGGCACGGGCTCGCAATTTTTTCATCACCTTGCCGGTGACGGAGGGGTGTAAAACAGACTCCCCCCGGAACACTGCCTGGGTGGCGTTGATTAACTCTCTGCCGCTGATGTCCTTTAATAAAAATCCGTCCGCTCCGATGTCGGGAAGGGCAAAGATATACTGTTCGTAATCGTAGGCGGTCAGGATGAGCACAAAACACCCCGGGCAAAGTTTCTTAATTTGCCTGGTAGCTTCTATGCCGTTTAACCCGGGCATCTCAATATCCATAATAACCACCTTGGGTTGCAGGTTGACAGCCATTTGTACGGCGCTTTGCCCATCCCCCACTTCACCCACCACTTGAAATTTTTCTTCCTCCTCCAAAAACTTTCTGATACTCTCCCTGACCACAACGTGATCATCCGCCAGCATGATTGTAATTTTATCCACCGTGCTTCCCCCTCTCCTATTTAGGGAATAGGGCAGGACTGCAACAAAGTAGCGATCACTTTCATGACCTGACCATGCAATTATATCAATAAACACCCCGGGGGCAGAGTAATCGTGAGAATGGTTCCATTGCCGGGGGTGGATGCCAACTGCAATTTTCCCCCAAATAACTTCACTCTTTCTGACATACCGATAAGTCCAAGTTTCCCTTGCTTGAGGAATTCATAAAAGGATTGGGGCAGTTCCTGCATTCCTTTTCCGTTATCTTGAACGGTCAAAAGAACGCCGTCTTCTTTAAATTCAAGGATCACCTCGACCCTGGTGGCCTCGGCGTGCCGCAGGATATTGTTTAAGGCTTCCTGCATAATCCGGAAAAGGCTTAATTCTATCTCCGGCTGAAACCGGGCAGCCTTCCCTTTAACCATGAAGCCGGCCTCTACCCCTTGGTGTTTGTTCAGTCCTTCTGTTAAAGACTCAATGGCGGGCAGCAAACCCAGGTGTTCAAGAATGGAAGGACGCAGATTTTGGCTTAGATAGCGTACCTCTTTTAAAACACTTTGAATTTGACTTTGTAAATTCAGCAAAAACCGGATGGCAGGCATCTGAATATCCTGATGCTCCACAAGAAACCTTTCTAATTGGTGCAGGACCATGACCAGTGATTGGATGGTGGAGTCATGCAGTTCCCTGGAGATCCTGCGACGCTCCTCCTCCTGTGCTTTGGTGACAAGATCGACGTAGTGACTTAAATTTTCGCAAGCGGCCCCGTTTCCATGGAATCACCCCCTTTACCGCGAACTGCCGGGAAAATCCCATTGGGGAAAAGGTTTGAAAAAGAGAGGAACTCCCAGTTCAAACCTTTCCCCCGAAAAAGGCTAACTCTTTATCCGCTGGTTAATCATTTCACCGTAAACTTCTTGCATGCTGTAGTTCATAAAATAACCGGATTGATAGGCTAAACCCAGGAGAACCTGCCAGGTTTCCCGTTCTGCGGGTGATGGTAATGCCGGAAACAATCTTTGTATTCTTCCTTCGGAATTGGTGATGGTCCCGCCGGTTTCCCCAAAGGTAGAACCCGGTAAAATGACATCTGCCTGTAAATTTTTACTCAATGAAGGTGTTATAACCACTGCCTTCACCCCTTGCCAGAACCTTTCGTCCAGTTCCGCAGCCTCTCCCAGGATAAAAAGTCCCTTTATCCTGTCGTTTTTGATCCCCTGCCAGAGGAGTTCCCAGTCCTTTGGTGCTGTTTTAATGCCCAAATCCAGCAGACCGTGCACGTTGCTGTAAGGATACAGCGCCAGGATGCCCCGTCCCGGCTGCCCCAGGTTCCCTGTCATGAGAGCAAAGGTCCGTAAAAGCTCTAATTCATCCTGGGACTGACGCTGGCCGTCAACAATGATGACAGGATTTCTGGCCCTTCTGTAGCGGTGGATAAATTGAATGATTTTGTCCGGCTTTACCCGGAAGTCCCGGAGGATATCAACGTAATCTTCCACCAGTTGGTCCTCCAAACAATCCAGGAAAGACCTGTGCTGCAGAGCTGTTTCTTGATCCACCATGCCATACTGCAGGAGATAGCTGGCAAAGGCTTCAAAGAGTCGCTGCATTTTCTGCCGGCTTACTTTAAGGGTCATTTTTGCCAGTCTATCCAAACCGGTCACATGGGGGTCAATCAATAACAACGTGGCCCCTTTGTCTACCGCCTTTTTAATTTTATGGGCGATGACAGGATAACGGTGGGTCAGTTCCCCGCCAATCACCAGAAGCAGGTCACTGTTTTGTATGTCTGTAAAGGAAGGTTGGAGGCCTCTTTGACTGCCGGTAAGGGCCACGGCAGGCAGCGGCACCGTACTGAAGATTTGGTTGGTGCCAAGCACCATCCTGCCCAGTTTGTAAGCCAAATAGCTTTCTTCATTGGTTGCGTTGGGTGAAATAACGACGGCCACACTGTCCAGACCGTGTTCATTCCTGACCTGCGCCAGCAGTTTCCAGGCAGCTGTCAGGGCCTCGTCCCATTCGGCCTGCTCCAGCTTGCCGTTTTTCCTGAGGAGGGGAACGTCTAACCGTTCAGCGCTGCGGATACCGTTATACCCGGTAAACCCTTTGTTGCAGAGGTCCCCTTGGGAGGTTACGCCGGTCATTTGACCACCTGCGGTATGCAACACAACCTGGCAGCCAATGCTGCAGTGGGGACAGGTGGTTGCCACCTTTTGTACCTGCCAGGGACCCGGTTTGGCAAGATTGCTGCGCTTGCTTAAAGCCCCGGTGGGGCAGATGTCGGCACACTGGCCGCAGGAGGAACAGAGGGTTTCTGCCAGGGGAGATCTCAGGGCAGGAAGTACGACGGTTTCTGAACCTCTGTTGACAAAGCCCAGGGCGCTGGTGCCTTGGATTTCCTGGCAAAGGCGCACGCAATTGCCGCACAGGATGCATTTATTGGGGTCACTGATGATATACGGGTGGTCATTGATTTCCGCATGTCGTTTTACCCCCTTGCCGAACCTGGCGGCATCTGCCTGGAACTTGGTGGCGTATTCCCGCAGGCGGCAGGTAAAGACATCCAGGCAGCCGCAGGAAAGACAGCGACCTGCTTCCCTTTGGGCCATTCCCTGTGTAAAACCATGTTCAAACTCTTGGAAATGCTTCTTTCTTTCTGCCGGTTGCAGGGTGGGCAAAGGCGTCCTGGAAATTTTCTCCCTGCCGGTAAATTCCGCCGGGTCCATTTCCTTGAGGCTGCCACGGGAAATATTAAAAGGTTCAGCAGCCGGGGCCACCACATGGCCCTTGAGATAACAGTCAATGGAATAAGCCGCTTTGCGACCGGCTGCCACCGCTTCCACCACCGTGGCCGGGCCGGTTACACAGTCACCGCCCGAGAAAATCCACTCTGTATCACCCTGCAGCGTGGACTTGTCGACCTGGATGACACACCGGGCAGTAACCTTTACTTCCGGGCTGCCGGAGAGACTGCCTTGATCCAATTTTTGACCGGTGGCAGTGATGGCCATATCTGCCGGCAGCTCAAATTCCGACCCGGCCACCGGCACCGGGCGCCGTCTGCCGGAACTGTCCGGCGTACCCAGTTCCATTTTGACACATTGGATGGCCTGTACTTTGCCCGTTTCCCCGACAAAGGCCACGGGGTTGGTCAGCAGCGCAAACTGGACGCCCTCCTCCGCCGCCTGTTCAATCTCGTGGGGGCTGGCCGGCATTTCCTTACGGGACCGCCGGTAAACCACCGTAACCTCTTCGGCTCCCAGCCGCACCGCTGTCCGGGCGGCATCCATGGCGGTGTTGCCGCCCCCGATAACGACGACCCTTTTCCCTACGGTGGTCTGGTTTTTCATGGCAACTTGCCGCAGGAATTCAATGCCGGAGTAAACACCTGCCAGCTGCTCTCCTGGCAGGCCAAGCCGCTGGTCGGTCCAGGAACCGATACCGACAAAGACCGCATCAAAGCCCATTTGCCTGAGCTGCCGGACGGTAAAGTCACGACCCAGGGCCTTATTGCAGAATACATTCTGGCACAGGCCGGTAATGATTTGAATTTCTTTCTCCAGAACTTCTTTGGGCAGACGGTATTCGGGAATACCGTAGCGCATCATCCCCCCCAACTGGGGAGCGGCGTCAAAAATCGTCACCTGGTGGCCTTCCAGCGCCAGGTAATAGGCCGCTGCCAGGCCGGCGGGACCCCCTCCCACCACCGCCACTTGTTTGCCCGTATTGGGCTTTACTTCCGGGATACAGGGCATCCCTTCTATCTCATAGTCACCGGCAAACCTTTTTAAGGTGCAGATGGAAACAGGTTCATCCACCAGATTGCGTCGGCATTCCGCCTCGCAAAAGCGAGGGCAAATCCGCCCTACGGAAGCGGCCAGGGGAAGTTTTTCGCGGATGAGCCTGGCCGCTTCCGCGGTCTGTCCGTTGGCGATGTGGGCTACGAAGCCCTGGATGTCGATGCCTGCCGGGCAGGCCGACTGGCAGGGGGCCACACAATCCCCGCAGTGTTCCGAAAGCAGAAGTTCCACCGCCAGGCGGCGTAATGCTGTGATATTTTCCGTGTTGGTCCTGACCACCATGCCCTTAAGGACTTTGGCCCCGCAGGACTGCACCATCCCCCGGGCCCCTTCAATTTCCACCAGGCACAGCCGGCAGGAACCAAAGGGCTCCAGGCGGGGATCGTGGCAGAGGGAAGGAATTTCAAAGCCGTTCTTACGGGCCACTTCCAGGAGGTTGCTGCCCTCCTCTGCCAGTATTTCTTTGCCGTCTATGGTAATGCGAACTTTAGGCATTCTCTACGCCCCCTTTCCCATGTCCGGTGGTAACCAGGATGGCCCCAAATTTGCACACATTCATGCACAGGCCACAGCGAACGCATTTCTCCTGATCAATGGTAAAGGGCTTCTTCTTCTCGCCGTAAATGGCCCCGGCGGGGCACTCTTTACTGCAGCGCAGGCACCCCTTGCATTTGTCCGCCGCCACTTGATAGCGAATGAACGCCTTGCATTTCTTAGCCGGGCACATGTTGTGATGAATGTGGGCTTCGTACTCATCCCGGAAGTAACGAATGGTGGTGAGTACGGGATTGGGTGACGTTTGGCCCAGGCCGCACAGGGAACCGGCCTTGATCTGCTGACCCAGTTCCTCCAAAAGCTCAATATCTCCGGGTTTTCCTTCCCCGCCGGTGATCCTTTCCAGAATCTCCAGCATGCGTCGGGTTCCCACCCGGCAAAAGGTGCACTTGCCACAGGATTCTTCCTGGGTGAAATGCAGGAAGAATTTGGCCATATCCACCATGCAGGTGGACTCATCCATAATCAACAGGCCGCCGGAACCCATGATGGCTCCGATATTTCTCAGCGATTCGTAGTCAACGGGGGTGTCGCAGAGGTGAGCCGGAATGCAGCCTCCCGAAGGACCGCCTGTCTGCACCGCCTTAAGTTTTAACCCGGAGGCCAAACCGCCACCGATGTTATAGATAATTTCATTCAGGGTGATGCCCATGGGAACCTCAATGAGGCCCCCCCTGGCGATCTTGCCCGCCAGGGCGAAAACCTTGGTCCCTTTACTGGTTTGGGTGCCGTAGCAATTGAATGATGCAGCCCCGTTCAAAACAATCCAGGGAACATTGGCAAAGGTTTCCACGTTGTTAATGGAGGTGGGCTTGCCCAAGAGACCGGATTCCACCGGAAAGGGCGGGCGTATGCGGGGCATACCTCTTTTTCCTTCAATGGACATGATAAGGGCGGTTTCCTCGCCGCAGACGAAGGCGCCGGCACCCTCTCTGATGATGATCCTGAAAGCAAAGCCGCTGTCTAAAATATTCTCACCCAGGAATCCCCTGGCCTCGGCCTGGGCAATGGCAATCTTCAGTCGTTTAATGCCCAGCGGGTACTCGGCCCGGATATAAATGTAGCCGGTGCCGGCGCCCATGGCATAACCGGCCAGGAGCATTCCCTCCAGCACGCTGTGGGGGTTGCTCTCCAAAATGCTGCGGTCCATAAAGGCGCCGGGGTCTCCCTCGTCGGCATTGCAAATGACATATTTTTCTTTGCCGGGGGACTTTCTGGCCAGGGACCACTTGATGGCGGTGGGAAATCCCCCGCCCCCTCTGCCCCGCAGGCCGGACCTTTCAATCTCCTGGATCACCTGTTCCGGTGTCATGGATTTGAGCGCTTTGGCTATAGCCTGGTAACCGCCCACTGCCAGGTAGCTGTCGATATCCTCCGGGTTGATGACACCACAGTTTTTCAGTAAAATTCTTTGCTGCTGGTCCAGGAATGCTTTGTCCGGGGTGTCGGTGTCCTCCGCATAGACCAGCCAATCCAGAACGGGACGGTTCTCCAGCAGGTGCTCCTGAACAATTCTTGGTACCTGCTCCGGCTGTACCTTGCCGTAAATATACCGCTTGCCGTCCGCTCCCCGGACCTCCACCAGCGGCTCTTTATAACACATTCCCATGCAGCCGCTGAAGGTTAGCTGCGGCCCGAGACCTGCCAGCGCTGTTTGGAAAGCCTCATAGACCCTTTGGGCGCCGGCGGCCATGCCGCAGCTGGCCAATCCCACGGTGACGGTTGGAACAGAAGGGTGCAAGGCGGCATCTGCCGGAAGCTGATTTTCTTTATTCATCAACTGCCGCCACCTCCTTCTGCGCCTGGTCATCCTCGCAGGTGATGGTGCCGCAACTGCAGCCTTGCCTCTTTTGCTGCACCAGCTTGCGGGCCTTTTCAGGGGTAATTTTGGCATGGGTCTCGTCATTCACCGTCACCACCGGCCCGTGGCTGCAGCAGCCGAGGCAGGCCACTTTTTTGACGGTAAACTTGCGGTCCGGGCTGGTCCTACCATCCCGGGCGCCGGTTTCGTTTTCTAAAACTTCTGATATTTTTTCCGCCCCTGCCAGGTGACAGGCTGTGCCATGACAAACTTGAATCAGGTTTTCACCAATGGGCTCGGTCCTGAATTGAGCATAAAAGGTGACAATGCTGTAGAGCTCACCGGTCGGGATTCCTGTTAAGGCCGCTACACGCTCCAGCATGTAGGGGGCTACATAGCCAAAGGCATCCTGGATTTGCTGCAGAATTACAATGGCAGAGCCTAAATCCAAGTAATTTTCGTGAACGATTTGATCAATCAGTGAAAAAGGATTTGCTTCGGCATTGCCGGTGATTGGAACTCTCCCCTCTTGCATAATTATTCTCCTTCGTGCTGTAGTGCAGCAAGAAGCGCTTTCTTGGATGCCCGGTGACGTTCAAATAAGCTGACGATTTTCAAGACTTTTAATTCCTTGATCCAGGTCTGCTCTTTAAGTTTTTTGGCCACGATCTCAACGGTAATAGGCGCTTCAATCATGATGACGATATCCCAGTCACCCACCACCGGATCGACGAAGTCCACTTCGGGCATTTCTTCCAGTTGACGAAGGATTTTTAGGAATTCCTGCTGGTTCACATCATCAAAGACATTCACTAAAAGATAAGCTCTGGTTGCCATTTTTTTACCTCCCCTATATCCGGGATTACTCCCTGTTTACACTTATTAAACCACCTGGCTATAGGGGGGCACATTGGGGGATCTGCGGATCTTTTCTAGGTAAAAACCACAATAAGAATAAGCATCTTCTTCCAATACCCGTGGTTTATTCCCGCCCCGAAGCAGCAAACGGCTACCCGTTGGGTAGGGCAGTTACTAATATAGTTTCATTTCCATGTTATTCTTATCATAAACGCATGTCAATAAGATGACAAATCTATTTTAATAAATTTATAAAATTTTATTATATATAAACTAGTTAAAATTTTTAATAACATTATAAAATTTATTTGATATTTTTGTGTGCGAACAATTGAGGAAGGAAATGATTCGAGGTTTTTATTGACATATTTTTAAAATAGTTATATGATCATTTTGAAATAATGTCAAAAACAAACATATGTCAAACGAGGAAATATTTATTTTCCATCTAAAAAAATGTTTGTTCCGGATGTTGGAATATCTCCGTAAGACATGCATTTCTTAAATCGTACGTTCATAAAAACGAAAGGAGTGAGCAGTATGATCGTCGCCGTATCCGCATTTGGCAATACCCTGGACAGCAAAGTGAATCCCCGCCTGGGAAAATGCGAATATTTTGTTCTTTATCACACTCAAACCGGTACCTACAGAGCCATCGACAATACCGGACGTTTTTCCTCGGGGGCTGCCGGGGTCGCCACCACCGGTTTATTGAATGATCATGAGGTCACAGCCGTTATCACCGGAACTGTGGGACCGAACGCTTTCACCGCCCTGGAAGCCTGCGGTATCAAGGTGTACACCGGCGCTTCCGGCAAAGTGGAGGACGTCCTTGATAAATTCCTGAACGGTCAGTTTGCGGAAGCAAAAGGCCCTACGCCGCCTCAGAAAAAGTAGGCACAAAAAAATCCCTTTTCGGGCATTAAAACCGGCCTGCCTCGTGGCAGGCCGGCGGTTTTTTAGTCCATTCTACGGATACAAATGAAAATTACTTTATCCTGTTAACCAACGTGCCGATCTTTTCGATTGAGCACTCCACGATATCTCCTGATTTTAGGTATCTAGGAGGATCAAAGCCCATGCCCACGCCTTTCGGCGTTCCTGTGGCGATGACGTCCCCTGCTCTGAGGGTAAATCCCCTGGATAAGTCACTGATGATATAGGGGATATCAAAGATAAAATGCCTTGTATTGGACCACTGCCTAAGTTCCCCGTTTACTTTACAAGAGATATCCAGCTCCACCGGGAAGGGAATTTCAGATTTATGTACAATATGAGGTCCCATCACCGTAAAGGTATCCAGGCTCTTGCCACGGATCCATTGTTTATGAGTCCTCTGCAGGTCCCTGGCCGTGATGTCATTAAAGACACTGTAGCCAAAAATATGTTCCTCTGCCTTTTCCCTGGGGATGTTCGTGCCGTCCTTGCCGATAATAACGGCCAGTTCCACTTCATAGTCCAGTTCCTTTGTGACTTCCGGGTGACTTAAAATCTCCCCGTTGTGTCCTATCGCCCTGGTCGCCATCTTGCCAAAGTAAATCGGGGCCTCCGGTTCCTGCAAGTCCTTCTTGATGATACTGGTAACCTCTTGAATATGTTCCCGGTAGTTAAGCCCCAGGCAGATAACGTTTCTCTGCAATTCAGGAATAGGGGCCAGCAATGTAACGGCAGCCAGGTCGGTGGAATTCTCTTTTATAAAGCTTTCATCGGACAAGTGTTCTTTTATCGTTGCGATAACATGGTCATTGCAACTGGTAATAAAATCCAGCATAGTGCCCGGGCTGTCCGGGACATCCAATTTGCTCAGGTCAACAATTCTGGTTTTACCATAATTTAATACGCCGATCTTTTCCTGACCGTTCAATATGTAGGTGGCAAAATACATACAGCCAGCTCCTTTTATTTATTACTACACTGTAAAGTATTATATCCTTTGATCTTTCATCCGACAATGACACGTCTGCCTGGTAAAATAAGCATATAGCTTCAACCGTAACGTAGATATGAAAACACCGGTACCTGGTACTTAAGTTATTAAGTTATTTTGTATGGGCAGAAAAACAAATTCCGGCCCTGAAAGTTATCCACAGTTTACAAAAAGCATAATTTCAAACAATAAAAAGAGGTTCTCATGGAGACACCCAAGGGATCCTCTTTTTATATTCCCCAACCGTACTGTTCTTACCGAAACAACTTCCGGTTATGATTCATTGGGTTCAGTTTCCAGCCGCTCCAGAGAATCAACAGAACGCTCAGCACCAGGTAAACCACACCATAGGTTCCCCAGTAGGGCAGCCACATGTCACGGCCGGGGCCGAAGGTAGCTTGTTCACCGAGGATTCTCAGCATCACCATCACCGGGTTGGTGTCCTGCAGCAGTTGCACGATCAGTGGTGTTTCCTGCAGGTTGACCATGGTCAGGCGGGCCTGGTGCTGGTAAAGTTCGTAGATAAAGCCACCCAGGAAACCGGTGCCGGCCACCAGGAAAAAGACAATGCCGTAGGCTGTCACCGTACTGACGCCGGTCCTTTTAAAGTAAGTGGAGCAGCTGACGCCAACGGCGGCATACAGAAGCATGGAAACCAGGAAGAAGGCCAGAACCCCCATGATTTGCAGGGGAGCCAGACCGCCGTACATAAAGACCAGGCTGTACAGGGGCAGGGTGGCAAACAGCAGCAGGGCTGTAAAGGAACAGGCGGAAATCATTTTGCTGACCACAATGCTCAACGGACTTAACTCGGTGGTTAACAGAACGTTCAATGTTTGCCGCTCCCGTTCCCCGCTGATCACCCCGGCGGTTAAGCCGGGCACCACAAAGGCCAGCAGTCCCAGTTGGGCCATACTTAAAACCGTAAAGATTTCTTTGCTGCTGCCCGGTTGGAAAAAGGCCGGCGCATTGCGCCATTCCAGATAAATAAACCCTAAGGAAAAACCTCCTAACACCATCAGGTAAAGCAGTACCACCAGGGTAGAACGATAGGAGCGAAATCTCTGCCTGAGTTCCTTGAGCAATACCGGGTTTAATTCTCTCACTGTTATTCCACCTCCCCGGTCATGGCCATAAAGGCGTCTTCCAGGTTGCCCTTTACTTCGGCAAACTCCAGGACAGTCCAGCCCCGGTCCATAATATCACGCAGCAACTGCCCCTGGGCGGCTTTGTTCCCTGTATAGGAAACCCTGGCCCAGCCGGCATCGCCGTCTGCACCGGCCACACCGGGCTGCTGGCAAAGAAACTCGATCAGTTCGGTTAACTTTTCGGCCACGTCGATTTTTAAAATTCTGGCTCCCTGACGGGCGGCGGCTACTTCTTCCACCGTACCGTTGGCCACCAGCCGTCCCTGTTCCAGGATGGCAATGTTATCGCACATCTCGGCCAGTTCCGGCAGGATATGGGAACTGATTAAAATGGTCTTATTCATCCTGCGCAGCTGGCGGATGACTTCCTTCATCTCCGCCCTGGCCCTGGGGTCCAGGCCAGAGGCCGGTTCATCCAGGATCAGCACAGCGGGGTCATGGACCAGGCAGCGGGCCAGGGCCAATCGCTGCTTCATGCCCCGGGAAAGCAAATCCACATAGGTATTCGCCTTGTCAGAAAGGTTCACCAGTTCCAGCAGGTTGCGGGTTAACCTGGGCCGCTCACCCACCGGAATCCAGTAGGCCGCAGCGTAAAACTCCAGGTATTCCGTTGCTTTTAGCCCGTCGTAAACCCCAAAAAAGTCCGGCATGTAGCCAATCAACCGGCGAACCAATGCAGGTTCTTTGACCACGTCATAGCCTCCAACGGTAGCTGTTCCCCCGTCCGGAGCCAGCAGGGTGGCCAGAATGGACATGGCGGTTGTTTTGCCGGCCCCGTTGGGACCGATTAAGCCGTAGACCCGCCCGGCCTCAATGTTGAGGCTAAATTCCCTCAGGGCGTAATTGCTACCATAGATCTTGGTTAAGGACTTTATTACAATTGCATTCACCGGCTCACCACTCCTTCCACAGACACTGCAGGAAGGTCTACCTTGTCAGGCTGGCCAAGACCGGTTGTTTTTTCTACCTGGAACCGGAATTCACCTGACGGTGAACCGTAGCGCTTGAGTTCTTCTGGACCGATTTTAAAACCGGAAGACGGAACATCCACCCACTTTTCTTCCTGCCAATGATATAATTTTATGACTACATTTTTGCTGCTCTGGGCCGGAAACTCGAGGGAAACTACCTTGAAGTTCTGTTTATTCAGGGGGCACAGCAAGTCAATCCCCAGGGTTATTTTCCCTTCATAGAGGGTGTAACCCATGGGTGTTTGATTGAAAGCCCCCCTGCTCTCTATCATTTTCGGCATATACATGCCCGGTGCCAGCTGGACAACCTGGCCGGTGGGAAGGTTCAGCTGCAGTTCCTGGGTCACCAGCACCAGGTTGTGGTTCCGGACGTTCTTTTTGTTCGAGACAATTTTGAACATCCCCAGGGAATCTTCGGTCCAGCCGAAGAAGACCGGTTGGCTGCCGCGGACATTGGTCAGCGGCCCCAGTACCACGTCCACCATTTGTCTTTCTCTGACATAAATATCATTTGCTCCCGGTTTTAAGGGAGGAACCAGCAGGTCCCGGAATTCGTTGGGTCCCAGGCTGCTCGGCCATTTCGCCAGGGACTGGTTCACCTCAACACTGCCGCCTGCCGGGATCCGGTTCAGGGCAATGGATCGTCCGCCCAGTAAAATCCGGCAGTCCCGCAGGTTCATTTGGGTATGGTTTTCGATTTTTCCTTTAATGGACCCGTTTTCCAGGAACAAACTGCCGCTGATATAACCCACATCATTCTTAATGGCCGTGGCCCTGGCCTGGCGCATGGACCAGTACTCCACATCCGGGAAGGAGATTCTGGGACCGGCCTCGGCGTCATACTGAATGACGGGAGATTTTTGCCTGTTGGAAGAATAATGATTAGAGGGCCAGATCACCGCTCCTTTGGCGCCTTCCACATTTAAGGTGCCGCCATAGGGACTAACAAAGGCGGCGGTGGCATTGACTTCCGCCCTTTCACTGTCCATGATTTCCACCACCGCCAGGGTCTGACTGATGGGAGCATGAATCCGCTGGGCCGGTGACATGAAATAAACCACGGCGGTGGTAATGACGGCACAGGCCGGTATCATCCACCACATCCAATCCCGGCGGTCGTAACGCTTCAGCACAAGGTAAAGTACCGGACCTACCACCAAAACGTAGATCACCCAGGCAGCGGCCACCCGGGGCACCGGTGGTGTCTTTAGCTGGGGCAGGTACGTGGCGGCGTGCCCCAGCATATCGTTGTTATATTGTCGTTTTTCCTGAGCCCTGCTCATTTTCATATCGAAGCCGTTGGGACCGTTTTTCTGGCCAAATACCAGCGGCCAGACGGCAGCCGACTCTGAAGTAAGGTTCTCCAGGGGAATGCCGCTGTAGATTACGCGACCCTTACCAAAATCCCGGGACGCCACCAGGATCACCCCGTTCACCCTGGCCAGGACTTCACCTTCGGTCAGCCGGCCGGTGGTCGCCGTCATGGTCCCTTTAACCACCTGCAGCCCGCCCAGGTCCGCGGCAACAACCTGCTGACCTGCCGCTGCCACAGGAGAAAGATCAGCCAGCGGCCCGCCGGGTGAGCAGCCAGCTCCCCCGGAAATCAGCAGCATACCGCCCAATGACACCCAGTTCTTTAACAGACCAATCTGCTGCTTATTTAACTGGGTCACAGAAATATCGTCCACGATAATAATATCTGCTACCGCCAGTTCCAGAGGATCTCCGGGCAGATAGGCGGGAGAAAGAAATTTAATGGCCGTCTGCCCGCCAAAGGTTTGATCCAGCCAGGCGCTGAGGCCCCCTCTCAGGGGCTTTTCTCCCAAACTTAGGGCAATGAAACCACCGCCCACCGCCGTTCCCTGGACGGGGCTGGCAGCCACAGGCGCCCCGTCCACCAGGAGCACGGCCCTGGCCCCGGCGTTGACCATTTCACTGGGAACCACCAGGGTGGTTTGCACCAAACTCCTGGCAGGTACCTTAACGGTTTTTTGGTACCGGGTACTCTGGTTAGGCGGCCCTTTCCGTTCCAGCATGTGATCAACGGGCTCCACCACCAGCAGGCCTTTGAATTCCGCACCCTGGTTGGAAATGGCGATGGTAAGCCCTGTGGGAACCCCTAACTTGTAGATACCGCTCAAGCCGGGCTGTACAGCCAGCCGAACCGGCGCGGCATCTGCTGCCAGGGCTGGAGCAGGCATTGCAAGAATGACAAGTAACAGCAATGATATCATCAGCCACGGGATAAAGGTGTTTCTCCCTGGTTGATTGCCTAGCGTTTGCATATCTTAGTCTCTCTCCTTTTCCCACCGTTCTTCCAGCCTCAATTTAAGCAAAGCCACGGTGTCGCCGTCCTGGCGAGCAAACAATAACCATTTACCCTCGGGGCCAAAAACTTGACCCTCGCATTTATGAATTTCATTTAACACCAGCGTTTTTGGCCCGTAAGTGCCGCTTAATTCCTGCTGGCGCAGCCAGTTGATTTCCAACCCGGTAATGCGGTTTTCCGGCGCCACCAGCAGGTGGCTGATGGCCAGCCAGCCCTCGTCTTTTTTCAATTTCTTTAAAGCCGGGGCACCGTCCTTGCCCAGGTAAGCCACCCGGATTTCCGCCACTTGCTGGCGTACACTATACTGGGGCTCACCGTTGGGCAGAAAGGTTAGAATTCGCTCCTGGGCCTTTTCGGTGCAAAAGGCCAGGTAGCCGTTCTTGCCCCAGACGGGATTTTCTCCCTGGCCCAACACGTCGGCCCCGCCGGTTTCGATATTCACCAGCCAGAGTTTGTAGCTGCCGGACTTATCGGGTCGTTGCACAACCAGGCGTTTGCCGTCCGGCGACCAGGTGGGGGCATCCCCTTCAGCAACACGTTTGTCCTCCCCGTCAGAAAAGCGGACCCACACTTCTGGAGCTTTTCCCACCGTGTTTACCACATAGGCCAGGTTTTTACCGTCCGGAGAGTAAACCAGATCGGAATAGTGCATTGTTTTTGTTGTACTCCCGGCCATCACCTTTTGGGTTCCGCCTTCGACGGCCGCTTCCTGATCTGCCATGTTGGAAGATATTTTCTCATCGGAAGCAGTGCCGATCTGCTGTAAATTAAAGGTTTTAGATTTGGCGGATGAAAGAAGTTCTTCCGCCGCCATTTCTTTTATTTCTTCCGAACTCTCGGTGCTTAAGACAAAGGAAACCTGCCGGCCGTCCGGTGACCAGCCGGGGGAGCGGAAGGTACCTCCCTCCGGGGGTTCCAGGTAGGCCAGCTGAGCGCCGGTTTCCGAAAGAAGTACCAGTCCACCGCCCCGCACCACTAAAATTTTGCTGCCGTCCGGGCTGACAGCGGGCTGCAGGGGCAGCTCTTCGGTCCAGAACCGTGTCAGTTCCTGGGGTGATCCGGCAGCTTCCAGGTGAACTTCCCCGTTGTTATAGCGCCATAAACCGCTTACAGCAAACACCACCAGGATGATAGCCGCTGCTCCCAGGAACGGGGTCAGCCAAGGGCGCCACTTATCTATACGTTGCGGTTTCTCTTTATGAGGGGCCGGTTGAGAGAGAACCGGCTGCTGGTTCATTAACTCCTTTTGACGTTCCAGGAGTTTCTTGCGCAGCTCAGCCTGCAGGCGGCGGTTTACCGGCACCGCATCCCTGACCTGCCGCATGTGGTTTAACAATTGTGAAATGCCGTTTTCCCCTTCTTCCCGGGCCTTCAGGTACGCCTCAATGGGAAGAACCTTATTTTCATCATCATGAAATCTCTCTTCGGTCATCAGGCGCTCCCCCCTTCCCGAACATATCTCTGCCTGAGCTGCTTGAGAGCCCGGTGATGCAGCATGCGGACCGCAGATTCCGTTTTGCCCAGAATCTCGGCAATTTGGGCAAATCGCAAGTCACCGGCATAGCGCAGCGCCACCACATCCCTGTAATCCGGGGCCAAATCCTTTAAAAGTTGACGCAGTTTTTTTACCTCTTCCCCCTGCAGGACAGCTTCTTCGGGACTGTCATCGGAACCCGCCGCCAGTTCCAGCATGACATCCTGAGTGGCGTACTCCCGGCGACCCCGAATGTAGTCAACGTAAACGTTGTGAGCAATACGAAAAATCCATGCCGCAAAGGGCCCATCCGCCCGGTACTTGCTGAAATTCTCCAGGGCCTTCATAAAGACGGCGGTTGTCAAATCGTCAGCATCCCAGGTATTGTCCACCCGGTAGCGGAGATAGCGGTTGACCGGCTCAAAGTAACGGTCATAAAGTTCTTCAAAGGGCAAATCCCCATCCGGGTGGCGTTGGTTGGTTGCTGGGGTCATTTTCCTACCTCATTTCACGGTTATGCGGTATTTTTTTGAGTACTCATCCATAAAGACGGCAGGTAGCAAATAAATGTAACGCATGTAACAGAAAAAGGCCGCCACAATTTGCGGCGGTCCTTTTCCAGTTATCATATTATTCCATCACCAGGTGAGGCTTGTTGGGAATGCAATGCAGGGCCTTGATCCAGCGGACGGTTTTGGTGCGGGCCCGCATGACGATGGAGTGGGTTTCCGCCCGGTCGTTGCCCACAAACCGGACACCTCTGAGAAGTTCCCCGTCGGTGACGCCGGTGGCGGCAAAGATGGCATCTTCACCCCGTACCATATCGTCCATCATCAAAATCTGCCTGGGGTCCTGCAAACCCATTTTTACACAACGATCATACTCTTCCTGGTTGGCCGGGGCCAGGCGTCCCTGCATTTCGCCGCCCAGGGCTTTAATGGCGGCGGCGGAGATAACGCCCTCCGGCGCTCCCCCGGTGCCGATATAAATATCAATACCGGTTTCCTCAAAGCAGGTGGCGATGGCCGCGCCCACGTCACCGTCACTGAACAACCTTACCCTGGCGCCGGTACGGCGTACGGCCTCAATAATCTGGGCGTGTCTCTCCCGCTCCAGAATCATGACGGTACAATCCTGAATTCTCTTGCGGTTGGCCCGGGCAACAATTTCCAGGGTTCTGGGAATCGGGTCGTCAATATGGACCAACCCGGCGGCCCGGGGGCCCACAGCCAGTTTTTCCATATACATGTCCGGCGCATGCAGCAGGTTGCCCTTGTCGGAAATGGCCACCACCGCCAGGGCGTTGTTGAGACCCTTGGCCACGATGTTGGTGCCTTCCAGGGGATCCACCGCCACATCAACCTCCGGTCCCTGGCCGGTACCAACCTTTTCACCGATATATAACATGGGGGCTTCGTCCATTTCCCCCTCCCCTATCACAACGGTGCCATTTATATTTACGGAATCAAACATCGCTCTCATGGCACTGGTGGCCGCCTGGTCCGCCTCATTTTTCTTCCCTCTCCCCATCCAGCGGGAAGATGCCAGGGCTGCCACCTCCGTAACCCTCACAATCTCCAGAGCAAGCTCTCTATCCACAACCAAGACCTCCTTAGAATTTGAATCTTTGCTACTATTATAGCACCCCCCGGGAAAGGATAGGATTAATTTTTTACCCTTGACACAAATAGCCATATTATCTAAACTTAATTCAACATTAATACCAACTTAATTTTGAGGTGGTAGAATGAAAACAAAAGAAAGGAGGAATTAAAATATGTCCGAAAAGGAAAAAGCAATTAAGGCTCTGGCTCAAATCATTGCTCAAAACGAGGCACGCCTGCAAAAGCAGCAGGAATTGAAGGATTGGTTCACCCGCTTGAACAACGATTTAATGAAAGCAATAGAGTCCCTGCAACAGGCTTAGAGAGGCCTTTTTTTATTGCCTTTTTGGACATAGCTGTTAAAATAGATATTGTAGGTTTCTGATTAATACTGTTGGAGGACGCCAGGATGCCTGAATACACAGAGGCCCGTCGGAAGCGGGACCTTTTTCTTTTTATTTTAGCGGGGGCTTTTCTGGGCCTGTATGCCGGCCTGTATGAACCGTCCTTTAACAACTATTTAAATGATGTATTCCACATCGGCGAGGTAGCCAGGGGAGGTCTGGAATTTCCCCTGGAACTGCCCGGTTTTTTGGTGGTGTTTACCACCGGCCTGTTACCTTTTCTGCCCGACGTGTGTATCGCGGTGGTGGCAAACCTGGTTCTGGCCCTGGGGTTGTTGGGTTTGGGCTTTCGCTACCTTGACATGAGCTACAGCCTGATTTTCGCCCTGGCCGGACTCTGTGCCGTTGCCGCCGCCGTCTGCCTGCTGCTGATGGTGCCCCGGCCAAGTAAAACGAAACGGCAGAAACTGCTTTTTAAGCGCAAATACACGCTTTTTTACTGGCTTAATGTGCTGTTTGGCGCCCTGACCGTCCCCAATCAGTCAGCAAAAGGATATTCAACCAATGTTAAAATTGGCAGCTATCAATTCCTGTTATTTAGGCAAACCGGCAGCCCTGCACGAATAAAAATGAAAACATGGGTTATCCCCCTGACGTCATACAAATGTAACATTTTACCGTTGTTCTCAAGGCAGGATTCAAGGGTTCCAAAGTCTAATTATTAATGTTTAGATTTAACTATTCTGTTAAAGGGGGGACCACTATGCTAGCCAATAGTCTGGCCGAAAAAAGGGAATTGATTGTCTGGTTTCTGCGTACCAACCGGTTGAAAAAACCTGAAGCAGCCCGTGTACTTGAGTTTATCAGGGATAACAGGAATTTATTAGCCAGAGTCGAATTCACCAACAAGCTGTCTGACAAAAGGGATGCCCTGCTTGTTTCCGCGGCGTATACCAACACCTTCCCCTTTGATTTCCGTTTGAACAATGTCAGTTATGGCTCAGTGGATGAAGTTCTTCATCAGCTAAAAAACAACCCTCCCAGAAAGTTATTTATGTGGCTATCCTACGCCAGCCCACCGGGCTGCAAACTGTGCAGCCGCTCCCATAAAAGACAGGTGAAAGCCATGCCCAACCCTGTCTCGGTGGCCCACAGGATGCTGCTGGAAGCCGTACGAACCGTAAATCGTAAAGAAGCCCGGCGGAAAGCGTTAATGGTAAGGATTGACAAATCGCTGGACGAAAAGAACCTGCAGGAATTCAGACGCTTAACCGAGGAATTGCAAAGACTCTCCTATGAATAAAAAACCGTTGGTGAGAGGCCCCCGGAAACCGGGGGCCTCTGCATTTGTATAACTATTTTCTTTTAAAAAACATTGTAAAAAAAGGTAAATGGTTCTATTTGTAGTATTTATAAATCAGGTCACATTATGTTGATCGTGAGGTTTTGTTATGAAACTAAGGAACTTCATCCTGAAATTTATCAGCATAGCAAAAAATATGACCTCGCCGGTGCATAACCTCAAGTGCCAGGAAAGCGAATTAAAGGATTATATTGACAACCTGATCACTCTAAATGCCAAAGTGGCCCCTGACGGCACCCTGTTACTGGTTAATGAAACAGCAGCAGGGTATCTTCATATGCGCCCCGAAGAACTGGTGGGCAAGAAAATCTGGGACACGCCCTTGTGGAATTATGATCCCGAGGCCTCTAAAAAACTGAAAATTGCCGTCAAGAAGGCGGCTTCAGGACAAACCGTCTATTATGAAGTAAAGAATCGCATTGGCCCGGATGAATTTATTTATGTTGATTTTACCCTGAACCCTGTCCTTAATAAAAATAATGAAGTAGTTTACCTGGTGGCAGAGGGTCGGGAGATTACCGAGCGAAAATTAATGGAACAGGACCTGGTGGCGGCCAACGAAGAACTGGTGGCTGTTAATGAAGAACTTGTTTCCATTGAAGAGGAACTGAGAAAATCCAACGAAGAAATTTACCTGGCCCATCAAAAACTGCACAATATCTTAGAAAGCATCACCGATGCTTTCTACGCGGTCAACCGCCGCTGGGAAGTAACTTATATTAATGCTGAAGCGGAAAAGCTGCTGGAAATAAAGAAAGTGGATATCATTGGGAAGCACCTCTGGGAGGAGTTCCCCCAGCTGGTTAACACATTGATTTACGACCAATTAAACAACGTCATGTCCGGGCAAACAGCTGCTCAATTTGATTTTTTCTATAACCCAAGGGGAAAGTGGTTCAATATTCATGCATACCCCTCACCCGATGGGTTGTCCATTTATATCCATGACATTACGGACTACAAATTGGCCCAGGAAAAAATGTCCCGGCAGAACCAGTATCTTACCTCCCTGCACCAAACGGCCCTGGCACTGATGGACCGGCTGGAACTGGATGAACTGCTGGAAGCCATTGTTTTTCGCGCGGCTGCTCTTTTGGGCACTGAACATGGCTGGATTTATCTGGTTAACAGTGATCACTCGGAAATCATTTTACGATTGGGGATTGGACATTACAAACAACTAACCGGCTTTCGCCTGCAGAGAGGAGAAGGGCTGGCCGGTAAAGTTTGGGAAACCGGTGAACCAATGACGGTGGAAGATTACTCCACCTGGTCCGGTCGCTCACCCAAGTTTGACTTTATAAAAATATATGCTGGCGTAGCTGTTCCACTTAAATCCGGCCAAGAAGTTGTCGGTATTATCGGAATCGCTTTCTTGGAAAAAAATTATCCGATGGGTCAAGAGGAGTTGATGTTATTAACCGGCTTTGCGCAGTTGGCCTCAATTGCCCTGGACAATGCCAGGTTGTATGCCGACGCTCAACAGGAGTTGGGTGAGCGCAGGCGGATTGAGGAAATCCTGCGCTACCTGGCCTACCACGATTCACTGACTGACCTGCCCAACCGGACCCTCTTTAATGACCGTCTTTCGGTGGCTTTGACCCAAGCCAGCCCAAACAACAAAAGGCTGGCCGTTATGTTCCTGGACCTTGATTATTTTAAGATGGTCAATGATACCCTTGGTCACGATACGGGGGATCAGTTGTTAAAAGGTATTGCCAGCCGTTTATCCTCACTCTTGCGCAAAGGAGATACCATCGCCCGTATTGGTGGAGATGAGTTCTCCATCCTGCTGCAGGACATTGCCAGGACCGAAGATGCAGCGGTGGTGGCGCAAAAAATTATTGATGCCCTTAAAGAGCCCTGGATCATCGGCTGCCACGAGTTTCATATCACCACCAGCATCGGCATTGCCCTGTGCCCCAATGATGGGGAGGATGTCGAAACATTAATGAAGAATGCCGATGCTGCCATGTACCAGGCCAAGGAGTTGGGGCGCAATAATTTCCAGTTTTATACCCCTTCCATGAACACCAAAACAATAAAACGACTGGAACTGGAGAACAGTCTCCGCCGGGCCCTGGAACGGGATGAGTTTATCCTTTACTACCAGCCCCAGGTAGAAATCCACTCGGGTAAAATTGTGGGAATGGAAGCCCTGGTTCGCTGGCAGCACCCCCAGCTGGGCATCGTTTTCCCGGGGGAATTTATTCCACTGGCGGAAGATACCGGGCTGATTGTACCCATTGATGAATGGGTGCTGCGATCCGCCTGTGCACAAAACAAAGCATGGCAGGATGCCGGCTTCCCTCCCCTGCGGGTGACGGTAAACCTTTCCGCCCGTCAATTCCAGCAGCAAAATTTAGTTAAAAAGATGGACCAAATCCTCCGGGAAACCGGCCTTAACCCCCGCATGTTGGCGTTGGAAATTACCGAAAGCCTGGCTATGAAGGATGTGGAGTTAACCGAAAAAAACCTGTTTGAACTGAGAAAAATGGGCATCACCATAGCCATTGACGATTTTGGCACCGGTTACTCCTCTTTAAGTTACCTTAAGCGACTGCCCATTGATATTATTAAAATTGACCGTTCTTTTATCCGGGACATTACTGTCGACCCCGATGATGCTTCCATTGTCAGCACCATTATTGTGCTGGCCCACAACCTTAAGATGAAGGTTATCGCAGAAGGTGTTGAAACAGAAGATCAGTTAAGGTTCCTCCGGCAGCAGCAATGTGACGGAATGCAGGGCTATTTGTTCAGCAGGCCCTTGCCCGCCGGTGTTCTGGAAAGGCTTTTAACAACTGCCAGGTACCCGGCAATGAGCCCGCAATCATTATGGCCAAAACCAGGAGCCTCATCCAATATTCTATAGATGGCCGAATCCCGGCCATTTCTTTTTATGCTACAATAGGCTTAGCAAGGAGGGAAAGAAATGGAGCAAATAAGAACCCACTGCCCGCTGGATTGTTACGCGCACTGCGGGCTAGTGGCCCATGTACTGGACGGCAAAGTGATGAAAATTACCGGTGACGACAATCATCCCGTCAATAAGGGTTTAATTTGCGGCAAAGGGCGCTCCAAACACCTGCAGCGCCTCTACAGCGGGGAGCGCGTTACCACACCCATGCGTAAAACAAGCCGTGGCTGGCAGCCGGTTTCCTGGGAAAACGCTTACGAAATCATGGTTGAGGAGTTGACAAACATTCTTGACACTTACGGTCCCCTGGCCATCCTGCATCATGATAACGCTGGTTCTGAAGGCATCTTGAAAACCCTGTCCCACCGGTTCTTCAATGCCCTGGGCGGCTGCACCCGCCCCACCGGCAGCATCTGCTGGGGAAGCGGCTATAAGGCCCAGGGGTATGACTTTGGCAAACTGCAGCTGCACAGTTGGGAGGATGTCCTGAACTCCCGGTTAATTCTTCTCTGGGGGCGGGACCCGGCCAGCACAAACATTCAAATGATGCCTCTGCTGCAGCAGGCCAGGAAAAAGGGTGCCCGGGTTATTGTCATCAACCCCCTTAAAGTTGCCAGCTGCTCCCTGGCAGACCTGCACCTGTCACCCCGTCCCGGCTCCGACGGGGCACTGGCGCTGGCCGTAGCCCATGAAATAATAAAAAACAACTGGCTGAACCAACGCTATATTGACCGGCATGTCTACGGTTATGAGGAATACCGGGACCTGGTGCAGGAGTATACGCCGGAAAGGGCTGCCTCCATCACAGGGGTTCCGGCAGGGCAAATTCGCCGGTTGGCCAAAGAATACGGCACCATCTCCCCGGCCTGTATTTTATTTGGCTACGGGCTGCAGCGCTATACCAACGGGGGCCAAACGGTGCGGGCCATTGACGCCCTGGCCGCCATCACCGGCAATATCGGTATTGCCGGCGGAGGTGCCAATTATGCCGGAGGTCACTGGAAAGGGGTATTGACCCCCATAGACGGGCGTGAACTGCCTGCAGTGACACGTACTTTGCCCTGGCCCACCCTGGCCGATGCCATCATAGAAGCCAACGACCCCCCTGTTAAAGGGATCTTTGTTACCCGCTCCAATCCGGTCACCCAGCTTCCTCACACCGGCAGGGTTAGGGAGGCTTTCCGTCAATCGCAGTTTACGGTGGTGGTTGACATGTTTATGACGGATACCGCTGAGATGGCCGATCTGGTGCTGCCCTGCACAACCTTCCTGGAGGAAGAGGACGTGATTTATTCCTCCTGGAACCATTACCTGGGTTATTCCCCCCGGGTGGTGGACCCCGTGGGCCAGTGCCGTTCGGACCATCACATCTTTGCCGGCCTGGCGCAAAGGATGGGACTGCCTAATTTCCCCCATCTGAGCGCGGAGCAGTGGTTGGCAGAGGCCCTGGCCCCCTTATCCCGGTACGGCATCACCCTGGAGCTGTTAAAGAAGGGTCCCGTCCGGCATCCCCTGGCGCCGGATGTACCCTGGCAGGAGGGACATTTTGCCACCCCCAGCGGCAAGTTCGAACTGTACTCTCAACTGGCGGAGGCCGACGGGGTAAACCCCCTGCCGGTGTACGAGGAACCGGCAGAAAGTTCTTTACGGGACGCTGCACTGGCAAAAAGCTACCCGCTTCACTTAATTTCCGCCCACCACCCGGACTACCTGCATTCCCAGTTCTGGAACCTAAATGAAAAGTATCACCAGGTGCAGCCGGTCTACCTGCACCCGGACACAGCCGCTGCAGCGGGAATCCGGCAAGACCAACCGGTGGTGGTGGCAACCCGCCGGGGCGAAGCCGTTTTTAAAGCAGTTATCAGTGATATCGTGCGCCCGGACACGGCACTGGTCTACCAGGGCCACTGGGCCCGCCACGGCAACGGGGTGAATCATTTGACACCCCAGTTTATCCCGGACATGGGCCTCGGCACCCCCTACTACGACTGCCTGTGCCGGGTGACCCCCAAAATCTAATTCAAACAGGGGCAAGTGGACGGGTATTCTCATAAAGCGGTTGCAGCAATCATTATGCCGGCTTTACCTTTGCTGATTTATCTTTTTATGACCGTTATCCCCAAACTGGACCCGAAAAGAGAAAACTATGAAAAGTTTGCTTCAACCTATGAAAAAATAAGATTGGCTATTGTAATAATATTGGGTGTCTTCACCTTTATCCCCTTGTTAAGCGCCCTTGGCTATAGTGTTAACGTCAGTTTGCTCATGAGAATTACCATACCCATATTGTTTATGATTATCGGCAACTATCTGGGTAAAATACGGTTTAATTATTTTACCGGCCTCAGAGTTCCCTGGACGCTGGCCAACGAAGAGGTGTGGAATAAAACACACCGCCTGGGAGGCAAACTGATAGTGCTCGGCGGTTTTATCGGGCTGCTGTCGGTTTTTTTTCCACCGGTCTTTGGTTTTATCTTACTTATAACGGCAATCTTTGTTCCTTTGGTCATCACCATCGTTTACTCCTATCTTTCATACCGGAAACTTGTTAAATAAATGTTTGGATGAAAAAAGCAGCAACCGCTGGCCTTGTGCCGTAAGTTGCTGCTGTTTCTATTTGTTAAAGGCAGTTTAAGACTCGTAATCCACCGCCACTACAGACTCTCTTATTTCTGAAATATAGTTGGCAACCTTCTGGTGGTCCGGGTGTATTTGGTAAGCCTGCAGGTCATCCAGGGAGTCAAATTTGGCCAGCAGCGCCAGGTCATAGGACCGCTGCGAACGGACCACATCAACCCCGACCTCCAGGTGACGAAGTTGTGGAATTTTCCCCTGCAATCCCAGCAGGGCATCCCTGGCTTTGGCCATATCGGCAGGATCCTTGAATTTAAAAAATACAACATGCGTAATCAATTCCACCACTCCTTAAAAACTCTTATGTTTTCAGATAACCCGGCATAAAAAATATTTACCTGTTATACTACTTCATAACCCCGTGAAAATCCTTCAATTTTTCTGCCTAATGCAAATAATCTAAATGTACGTTCTACAGCATCCGCCGTTAAAGCGGCGCCGTTGGTCATGGCTTCTTTCAGACTCATGGGGCCGCTGACAATGGTGACAATGGAAAGGAATCAGACGCCACTAAGATTTTCATTGCATCACCCCGTTAGTGCTTTCTAGTAAAGTAGTGTTTTAAAATAAGAATAGGAGCGCCAAATCCTACGCCCCTATTGTGCTTTTAGAACCCTTTATTACGATTCTTTTTTCTCTGCTTCAATCCTTTCCAAAACCCTTTGCAGGTCCCCCTGCCCGAAGCGGTATTGTTCAGCACAAAAATGACAGCTAATCTCCGCCCCGCCCTGCTCCTCAAGCATAGAAGCCACTTCGTCTTTGCCGATCCCCACCAGTAAATCTTCCAGCCTTTCCCGGGAACACTGGCAGCAAAAACAGACCGGCTTGGTTTCCAATATTTTAACCTCAAGTCTGCGGGTTACCCGGTGGATGATCTCTTCCGGCGTTTCCCCGTCCTTGATCAGGGAACTGAGATGGGGCAGTTGAGCCAGGTTTTGTTCCAGTTTTTCCAGAACCTCATCACTGGTATTAGGCAGCAGCTGCAATAAAAGGCCCCCGGCGGCCACCACAGAGTTGTCGGTATCCACCAAAACACCCAGGGACACGGCGGAAGGAGTTTGCTCCGAATGGGTAAGATAATGGGCGATATCCTCGGCAATTTCCCCGGATACCAATTCAACGCTGCCGGTAAAGGGTTCTTTCAGCCCCATATCCCGGGTAACATGCAGGTGCCCTTTGCCCACAGCCGCTCCCACCGGCAACTTGCCCTCGGGGGTGCCGGGTAAATGCACCTGTGGTTCCTGGACATAACCCCTTACCTCCCCCCTGGCGTTGGCTGACACAATGATGGCGCCCAGGGGTCCGTCACCCAGTACCCTGATGGTAAGAAGGTCGTCCCCTTTTAAATTGGCGCCCAGCAGTAGTCCCGCGGTCATGGTCCGGCCCAGGGCTGCCGCAGCCACCGGCCAGCAATTGTGCCTGGCCCTAGCTTCTTCCACCGTATGAGTAGTTTGGGCCGCGAATATACGAAAGCTGCCGTCCGCAGCAACCCCTCTTACCAAATAATCATCCATTAAGCTGTATTTACCTCCGTTATTTTAAATCATAGGGTTATTCTATCAATCACTATGTTTAACTGTCAATTTTTACCCTCTCGTTTTAGAAAAATATAAATACCACATAAGCATAGGTATTTAAAGGAAATCAAACCAGTCAGGTAGAATTATTTATTCATTTCCATCCGGAGGAGGGTTTTCTTATGTCAGAGATCGATAAATCTATCGCTGTCTTAAGCATTATTCGAGAGGCAGACAACGCCCCCTCTTTTCAGACCATTGCCGGCAGGGGTAATTTTACCGCCGAAGAACTGGCGGATGTAATTCGTTCCCTGGAGGAACAACAGCTTATCTATTCCCTTGATGAAGAAGTCACTGACCCGCGGTCCTGTCGTTACCTGACCCCCAAGGAGAGCAAACAAAAGGTTGATCTTATGGTGGCAGACTACCTGGCTGAGTTAGCCGGGGAGGGAAGATTGTATTTTGCCTACGGAGCCAATCTCAATCCCGACCGGATGTATCGTGAACGTTGTCCGGGGAGCCACTTTCTTTGCCGGGCCCTTTTAGAGGGACACAGGCTTGTCTTTAACAAACGCTCCAGCCAGGGTGGCGGCATTGCCGGCCTGGAAAGATCCCCCAACGACAGTGTTTGGGGGGTTATCTACTGTCTGCCTGCCAACGGTCAGGCAGTTCTGGAACAAAACCAAAACCAGGTGGACCCGTACCGTAAAATTCGTACAGCCGTCAAGACCAGCTTTGGTACCCTTTGTTGCGACAGCTTTAAAACCACTTCCGAAGGCGCCTTTTTACCAAGCCGGCAGTATATAGAAAAAATGTACAGCGGCGCCCAGTTTTTCGGGCTGCCCCAACAATACCTGCGCTGGCTGGTGACTCTCCCCATTAGCAACTAAGGCTTCATTGACGTATAACCCCCGGTTCCACGAACCGGGGTTATTCATCCTTAAAAGAAACGTCCTTTATATAATAAGGGGCTAACCGAAAGGTCTGAGCAAACCATGTTAATACCGTAAAGGCGCCAATATTTACGGTAAGACTGGCTAAGAGGTGCCAGTTTCGATATTCCGCAACAGGGGTCTGTAAAATCAGTCTTTCCAGAGATAAATATAAAAAGGCAACCACAAAAATATTAAGGATCTGTAATGATTTTTTGCGTGGTAAATACTGTGTAAAAATTATACCAATGACAAAGATCGGGCCAAACTGATAAAAGATCGAACAACCGGCCCAGGGAATGATGACATCATAAAATTTATAAAAGTTTAATTCCTGACCTCCCCAGTCTACCAGGGAGCCAAGGGCCAGTGTAAAAATGCCTCCAAAAATGGTTCTTCTTAATTGACTCACATCCACCAAAAAATAAAAAACAACCCATGATACAACAGCCGTGATCACCCAGGGCATGGTGCCGCCACCTTTCTCCTCTACAAAACTATTGTGGCAATTATTTATCCCTTCTATTCAGTTGCTTGCCGGGTTTAATTGCTCATCCGGACCACCGTCCGGAGTTAAGGGGGAGGCAGACAGGAAAATGGGGCTGTTATAAAATTAAACGACATGGCAAAAGGACCCTGTGCCGGGCACAGGGTCCTTTATTTTTGCCTCATTAGTGATTGCAGCCGCCGTCATGATGATGATGGTGATGGTGTTGGTGTCCGCCGCCACAGCCGCATTGAACGGGGCGGGTTACCAGCGTGCCGGCGGCATAGGCCTCAGCGACACTTTCCAGGGGACCTGCGGCCCCGTTGACAACCTTCAGGCCTAATTGTCGCAGGGCCTGAATCATATGGCCGCCGATTCCTCCGCAGATGATGGCTTCGATGCTTTCATTTCTCAGCATATTGGCAATGCCGCCGTGGTTATGCTGCAGCCCTTCGTTGGAGAGAATCCGGGTATTCTTCACTTTACCGTTTTCCAGTTCAATGATGGCGAACTCTTCAGTGGTTCCAAAATGTTCATTCACTTGGCCGTTCCTTGCCGGGATGGCGATTTTCATAGGTTTCTCCTCCTTGGTGTATAATAAGTCGGTTATGCAAAGGTTCCAAGCAGCCGCCACAGTTACAGCAAAGCTTCTTTTGCCCCTTTACGATAAACCTTTAAATACTCCACAATTTTCCCGCATTGCAGGCAGCGATATCTCTCCATACATTCTCCTCAAAGCCGAAGGGTTCATTCCTGCTGGTCTTCCCAATCTCGGGATTGACAACTGGGACATGTGGTATGGCGACGGCAAAAAGTCCCTTCCCACCGGTGGCCGCATTGATTACAGATCAATTTACAGGAGGAAACCCTGAAATTTCCTCCTTCAACCCGGATGGCCAGACCGTTAATCAAAGCATCCGCTATCTTTTTCCTTGTCCCCGCAATAATTCGGTGAAAGGTTGGTCTGGAAACGGCCATTTTTTCCGCACACAACTCCTGCTCCAGCCCTTCCAGGTCACAAAGGCGAACGGCCTCCACTTCTTCCACCGTGAGAATAACTTCGGACAGCTGACTCATAGGAACACCCTGAGGCTTAAAATAGGTCACAGCAGGCAGCCTTGCAACTTGACGGCATTTGGGTGGTCTTGCCATTTCTTTAACATCCTTTATTGACATTTGTTCATAACTATATTATACCTCTTAGGATCAAATGTCAATATTATTTACAGAAAAACACTTATATTTCTTTCCTCTAATAAATTAAGAAACCGGTTCGTAGATATGCCGGGCCGACTTTGATTTCCTGTGCAGTGAAATAAAAAGGGCAGGAGGATCCTGCCGAATGACAATTGTTACCTTTTCGTTTATTCCAAGGGTATGATAAACACCAAAAGTAAGTAGATAATGATGCCCGGGAAGGCAGCAGACAGCACGGAAAGGATTGCATAGAGAACCCTCACCGCTGTGGGATCAATATCAAGATATTCAGCAATTCCCCCACAAACACCGGCAATCATTCTTTGGGAGCGGGATCGAACCAACCGTTTCATCACAATTCCCCTTTCAGGCAGCAAATAGTGACCTTATAAAAATTTATTAGACAAAATAAATCATATTCCTTTATACTATCACTAGCGTTGCATAAATAAATTTCCAAAATGTCAATATCTAAAATTCTAGAAAAAAACCAATAAATCATTGTTTTTCCAGCAATATCCTGTAAAAATGATTAAAATCTCCTTATAATTGAGGT
>JBFMCH010000103.1:0-69734 GCA_040754595.1 Bacillota bacterium | reverse complement strand
TTTCCCCCGCCTTCACACGATTGACTGCCATAATTTTGTATTCTTTATCAAATGTTCTCATTTAGGACACCTCCGTGATTTTATTGTATCACACGTTCTATGTGTCCATAAAATCGCGGTAAGGTCAAAAATATAGGTAAAGTTGTTAATAAACAATAACAATGACTGAATCAAAGGGGCAAACCATCACCTATATTCCCCCATATCAAGCTTCTGATGAGTTATCCTGGCATCTTCGGCGGCAAAGGCCATGTAGTGGGCTTCCAGGGCGTTTGCCGCATCGGCGCCCGCTTCATGGGGAGTGGTTTCTCCTCTCATTACCCTGACGAAGGAATCCATTAAACCGAAGTCACCGGTTTTTAGCCTACCTATAAGGAATTGAAACCCGACCAATTCGGACAGAGTTTCCGCAACGACATACGTTTTTAGCCTACCTATCCTGAAAATTGAAGAAACATGGCCATGAAAAAGGCAATAACAAGCAAACCCGGACTAACCTTTTTTAAAAACACGGTTCCGGATAGCAGAAGGATAATATGTTAACCAATTGAAATTAGGCTACTGATTCAACAATGACCTTGACTCCGCTGGCCACGGAAGACAACTTGATGTTGGCACCTTCAAGGACCTTTTGGATACGGTTGATTTCCCGTGCCCGTTCTTCGATAAGGCTCCGGCGGTAACGGATGAGCTCCCGCAATTCCCTTTGTTCGCGGGAAGGAATATAACTGCCTTGCAAGAGGCCATGGCGGAGCAAACCGGCAATCCATTCTGCATCTTTTACATCGGTTTTACGCCCGGGGACATTTTTGATGTGTTTAGCATTTACCACCATTGGCTGGATGTCTTCCAGTTCCAGCAAGTTATAGATGGGTTTCCAATACGAACCGGTGCTTTCCATCGCCACATGGGTGCAACCTTTGGTTTTAAGCCAGTCCACCATAGAAATAAGGTCATCGGTCATCGTTGAAAATGTGCGAATCTCTTTACCTTCAGGAGTGATGACACAGGCCACTACGTTCTTCTTACCTTCGCCAGCCGTAGAATAAAGATTCTTCACAGCACCATTTTCATCCTTCTGCTGGTGCTGCGTCAGCGGCATGGGGGTCTATGAGGAATTGAAACCACGGCGGCTTTTGGGAGGTGCAGAGCTCTTTAGCCCCCTAACAACATGTGCGGGTACTATTAATATCACAGCTAGCCTGGGTGTGTCTCAGAGAAGGCCGGAAGATACAGCAGAAAGCCTCATCCAGAGGGCGGACGGCTATCTTACCAAGCTAAACAAGAAGGCAGAAGCAGGGTAAGAGGTTAAAAAGCCCGGTCGGTGGCTGGACTACGGTTTATAGAAAAGTTTATAATAAAGTAAAGAACCTTTAAGGGGTGGTCTGATATGTCAATGGTTTTATCGGACAGGGTTTACACCGTTGAGGATTACATGAAACTGGATGACGGCAAACGGTATGAGTTGATCGGGGGGGAGTTAATTGTGGTACCAAGTCCAAGGCCAAAACACCAAAGGATAAGTGGTAAGATTTTTAACCAAATTGAAAATTTTTTAAAAGGAACTCAATTAGGAGAGGTTTACGATGCTCCCATTGACGTTGTTTTAGGAGAATATATCGTTCAACCGGACATATTATTTATCTCTCAAGACCGGTTGGATATTATCGGAGAACTGAACATCCAGGGTGCACCGGACCTGGTGATCGAGATTTTGTCCCCGGCCACAGCCGCCTATGACAAAAAGAAAAAAAGCCAGCTATACTTTAAACACGGCGTAAAGGAATACTGGCTGGTGGACCCGGACCAGCAGTTGGCGGAAGTGTTCGTAGCCGGTGAAAAGGAATGGCGGTGGGTTGGTGTATTTGACCAGGAAGATGTTTTAACCACAGACCTTTTACCGGGGCTGGAAATAAGCCTGGCAGAAGTTTTTAAGGGATTAAAAAGAGAGTAGATTAAGAGAAATGCCCGGACGTTGTTCCGGGTTATATATTTTTTAAGGAGAGTGAAGAAAATGTCTCAAATTTCTTCTACAAGCAGTCAAATTGCCTGGATAAGGTAATCAAATCATAGCCAACACCTTTTTCACGCGTCTTAGAGGACTTCCAGGGCGGTCTGAAATGCCAAAAGACACCGCCTTTGTGCTAAAACCCTGCCCGCCAGGTGCATACCTTTTTCATGCAGTTTCCCATCGGGGTGGTATTTCTGGCTAACCCCCTTGCCGGGGTTTTTGCTTTTTCAGTAGGTGTTTTTGTGGACTGGGAACAGTTAGAAGAAGAACGCAAACAACAGCTGGCATACCAGCCTTATAAACCTGATAAAACAAACCCCGGAAATTCTTCCCTTTGAACAGGAAGAAATAGCAGAAAAAGCTATGGCAATTACCAAGCGAGTATGGAAATATAAGTTTGACAGCGACAATGACGGCAGTTTTGACGATGAAAACTTTATCGTTTTTGATGCGGCTAACAATCCTTCGCCGGTAATACGCACCAACCATGTAGGCAAGTACCTGGTAGAGCTGGAAGTTACCGAGGGATTCGGTGAACCTACGGGTACGCTGGATGAGTTCATTGCGCCGGAAGATTATTTAAAGGCCAACACGAATAATAAGCCTACATTAACCTTCTGTTCCGCTAACGCTCCGGTGGCCAGGGCAAGAGACAGATAACCGGTCAGAATACCTGTTATGATTTTTTTATATATTCTCATCTCCTTTCAAATTCCACCAAAAGTTTTTAGGCTGTATACATAGTTTTTATCCTTAATAGACCTGATCAACGTTTCATCTGCTGTCCAAAATTGGCAAACCTCGTTTGACTGCCTGGAAATGATCTCGGCTACTGCCAGGTATGTGGTATCATATAAGGTAGGTAGCTTTTCCTTTACCGCAATATGCCAGGCAGCCCTTATGACAACTGAATCATTAAGGTAATTTAAAATCCCCAGGTTATTGAATGCTTCCCAGGCAATCTCTGCCTGGTCGGGTGTAATCATTTTTTTATTGACCTTTTTCCGTAGAACACTTCCCACTTCGGCCCATGCAAAACCTGGCAAAACAACTGATTGCCTTTTTTCCAAAATTTTTTCCATTAAGGCATCTGCTTTATCGCTATCTTCTTCCAAAACCAGCAGCTTAATTAAAACACTGCTGTCCAGGCAAATAAAACTACTCATTTTCTCCATCTCCCTCCCTTAATTGCCTTATAAGGGGAGTAGAGTCCGGCTGCAGTTTCATTTGACTCCTTAGCCGGGATAATTGATTTAATGCCTTTTTGGTAGCCTCCATTTTTTCATATTGTTCGGCCTTCATGACCTTTTTCTGTAATTCTTCAAACGCATTGGCTTCAATAATGTAGACCACGGGCTTAGATCTTTGCAGCACCATCACCGGCTCTTTGGTTTTAATTACATGGGATATTATTTTACTGGCGTTTTGTCGTATTTCAGTCACATTAAACATATCCATTAGAAACACCACCTTTAATAGTATATATTTTTATAATACAACAAAACGCTAGTTTATAAAAGGTTACTTTCAAAAAATTACATATTTTCCACCTGGCTATTCTAAGATATACACCTATTGTCGTTGGTAAACTACCCACCACAAAATAAAACCCGGCTTTTAAAGACCGGGTTGCTGGTTACAGGTTGTTTTTACCATATTTTCACTGTACGACTTGATATTTTCAAAAGAAAATTTCATAATAGTGGTGGGAATACTAATAACAGGAATTGAAACATTCTTTTAAAGGGCGGAGTACCAATGTCAAATAAATCAATAATAAACTACGTGATGGGCTGGCTCCTTTTTCTGACAGTTTTTGGACTGGCTTTTTCAGGGTTCGTGAGGTGGTTGATACTGCCCAGCCCGGGTCGTGGCGGCATACGTGGCCTGGAGCCTTTTTTCATATTCACGAGGCATACCTGGACGGATATTCACCATTTGCTGGCAATAATTTTTTCTTTACTTGTTCTTATTCACATATATTTGCACTGGGAGTGGTTTGTTTCAACAACAAGAAAGGTTTTCGGCCTGAGAAAGCATTAGCGGAAGGTGCTTGTGTGAAACCGGGCCCAAAAGGGAGCATTCGGTCCTTAATTTCTTTGTCCAGCCTTTTTATTTCATCATGTTTTTAGCCCCGTACCCTGTCGGCAAAAGAGAGGTTTTTCACCAAGTTGTCTGATAATTTTATGTTATTTATGTTATTCTTTCCTGTCAAGGGTTTTCTTGACTGATAAAAACACAATATGGTCAATGTCGTTCAACTGTTTACAAAAAGGTCCTGCTCACAACAGCATTGGCTGTTTAATCGTGTAAAGAAGATGTCCTTTGTCGATTTTTCATAGTGCCTAAGAACCGTCTCTGTTTGAATTTGGCTTTTATACTCGGATTTATTCAAAAATGCAGACCTCAAATTCAAGCAGGAACCGTCCCCACTTGAATTTGATAAAGATGGTGAAAAAGCCACCCCGCACGGGGTGGCTCACATAGGTTAGTGTTTACCGGTATTGAGTTCTTCCAGCTCATGCTCTTTATAAACGGTGATGGGAATGGGTTCCTCCAGGGAACGCCCGGGTTCGTATTCAAAACGGTCCTGATTGGGTTGGGACAGGGCCTGGAACATCAGCCCTACGGGAATGTCCATGGGGCAGGCGTTTTCGCACTGGCCGCAGCCCACACAGGAGAGGCCCATGTGGTTCACCCGGGTCAGGTGGAATAAAGCGGTGTCGGTGGGCAGCTCGATGGCGCCCTTTCTTTTGGCATACTCCATGTACTTATCGCCGTTGTGGTCGAAAATGGGACCGGCGGAGACGCATTCACGGCAGAAGCAGATGGGGCAGGCCTGCCGGCAGTTCTGGCACTTGATGCAGGTGGCCAGCACTTCGGCCAGGTTATCCATGCTGCTGACGGAACTGTTGAATTCAGCCACGGCTTTGGCTTTCGCCTGGGCCTTTTCCTGAGTCAGATTCTCCAGCAGTTTGACCCGGGCGTCCGGCACCGAGGCAGATTCCAAACCGGCCACGCCGGACAGGTCAACACTGTCTTTGGCAGCTACCAGCAGGCTGCCGCCCATGCCCAGCCAGCCCAGGACAATGTCCGCATTGCCGGCTTCGGGGTAAGCACATACGGTGCAGGCCCGGCGCAGGTCGACCCCGGTGGGGTTCTTGCCGTCGGCGGCCTGGCTGACCCACTTCCTGGCATCCACTTTATTTTCCTTCACCATCTCGGCGTAATCCTTGGCCGCAAAGGTGCCTGCACAGTCTACGCCGATAATGATCAGGTTATCCAATTTCGCCTGCTGCAATTTCACCAGTTCGTACAGTGCGCGCAATTCACAGGAACGCAGCACCACGGCCACCTTTTCAGGCAGGTTGCGGGACAGATTGGCCACCAGTCTGGCGGCATTGAGGCCGTTTACCGGAGCGAAGGGGTTGGCGGCGCCGAACATCTCCGGATCCCTGATCAGGGCGGGAACTACGTTGGTTTTGGCTGCAACCTCCTGGGGCACCACAACGGCACTGACCGTCCCCGAGGTGATCAATGACTTTAAAAATTCCTGGACGGCACCGAGGGTGTCGCCCCCACTTGATTTTAACGTGTAAGTTTTCATGCTATAACGCCTCCCACCTTAGATTTCCCAGTTCTTGCGCAGCGGGTTAGGTCCTATTTGCTTGAGTTTTTGGGTCATTTCGGTGATGACTTCACCAAAGTAGGCACCTTGGGAAGCACTGATGAACCGCAACCACAGCCGCTCTTCGGGTATACCTAACTGCTGGAGCACGTTTCTAGCAATGGCCACCTTACGACGGGCCTTGTAATTGCCACTACCATAGTGGCAGTCACCCTCGTGTCAGCCACCCACCAGGACGGCATCGCCACCGTCCAGGATGGGTTTAATCATATACAGGGGATCCACGGAACCGCTGCACATGACCCGAATAATCCGCACATTGGGGGGGTACTGGATACGGGCGGTACCGGCCAAATCCGCACCGGTGTAGGAACACCAGTTACAGAGTATGGCGATAATCTTGGGTTCGAACTCCGATTGAATTTTTTGTTCAGGAACACTCATTACATAACCCTCCTTTTCAGCCTAACTGTTACTGGCATCCAACATGGCCAAGATTTGCGCTTTCTCGAAGCCCTTTTGCTGGCAGGCGCCGCTGGGACAAGAAGCTACGCAGGCGCCGCAGCCCTGGCAAAGTACATCCAGTACTTCTGCCACTCTGGTCTGTTCATTGAGAACCCTTGCCCCGTAGGCGCAGGCCTCTACGCACAGGCCGCAGCCCTTGCACCACTTGGGATTGACCATCGCCACATTGCCGAGGGACTCCAGTTTATCCTTGGACAACAGGGTGACCGCCCGGACAGCGGCGGCGTTGGCCTGGGCAATGGATTCTTCAATCAGTTTCGGTGAGTGGGCCAGCCCGCAGAGATATAAACCGTCAGCGGCAAAGTCCACCGGACGCAGTTTCATGTGTGCTTCCAGGAAGTAGCCATCTGCGTTCAGGGATACTTTGAAGGTCTGGCTCAGGGCATCGGTTCCTTCCGCAGGAATAATGCCGGTGCTTAATACCAACAGGTCGGTATCCAGCAGAAGTTTCCTCTTAAGAATGGGATCTGTGATCGATATCTTCAACTTACCTCCGTTTGCCTCCACCTCGGGTTTCTCCTCCAGGGTGTAGCGCACGAAGACAACCCCTTTCTTCCTGGCCTCGGCGTAATACTTTTCATAGAAGCCGTAAGTGCGGACATCCCGGTAGAGGATAAATACATTGGCCTCGGGGTTTTGTTCTTTAATTTTCAGAGCATTTTTCACGGCACTGTAACAGCAGATACGGCTGCAGTAGGGTCGCTCGCTATTGCGGGAACCCACGCACTGGATCATGACGATGTTTTTGGCATTGCCGAGGCCGGGACCGGCCAACCGGTGTTCCAGTTCCCGCTGGGTTAACACCGCGCTGTGCTGGCCGTAGAGATATTCTGTGGTTTTGGCTGCCTCGGCACCGGTGGCGATAATGACCACGCCGTGCTCCACTTGCTTGTCACCGCCGGGAGTGGCCAGTGTGGTCTTGTAGTTGCCTAAATAACCGGACACTTCTTTTACGGTGGAATTGAGGTTCAGCTCAATATTCGGGTGGTTCGTGACATCGTTAATCAGTTGATCCAATAACTGGGCGGGGTTGTTGCCCTTCATGGTATATTTCACTTCCAGGGCATTGCCGCCCAGTTTGTCGGCCCGTTCCACCAGGATCACTTTAAGTCCCTGACCGGCCAGGTTCAAGGCATTGGTCATGCCGGCGATGCCGCCGCCGATCACCAGGGCCTGGCGGTTGATATCCATAAAGGAAGTGTAGACCGGTTTCAGCAGCTTCACCTTGGCCACGGCCATTTTTACCAGGTCCTTGGCCTTTTCGGTGGCGGCATCCGGGTTATCCCGGTGCACCCAGGAGGAATGCTCCCGGATGTTGGCCAGCTCGAACAGGTAAGAGTTCAGGCCGGCTTCCTTCAGGCTGCTCATAAACAGGGGGGCGTGGGTTCTGGGTGTACAAGAGGCCACCACCACCCGGTTCAGTTTATGCTCGTTAATCCGTTCCTTAATTTTTTCAATGCTGTCCTGGGAACAACTGAAGAGGAATTCTTCGCTGTGCACCACGCCGGGGATGATCCTGACAAACTCGGCTACCTCCGGCACCCGGACCACGCTGCCGATGTTAATGCCGCAGTTGCAGACAAACACACCCACTCTGGGTTCTTCCTGGGTAATATCCCTTTCCGGCGGGTACTCCTTCACCTTGCTCAGGGTCCCCCGGACGGCGCTGAGAAAGCGGGACGCATTGGCCGCAGCGGCACTGGCGTCCACCACGGTTTCCGGAATGTCCTTGGGGGCGCAGAAGGCGCCGCCGGCAAAGACCCCTTCCCGGGTGGTCTGGCCAGGGATAAACTCGGAAGTCTTGCAGAAACCGTATTCGTCCAGTTCAATACCGCAGGCTTTAGACAGATTAGCATTGCCGGCGGAGGGCTTCAAGCCCACCGAGAGAACCACCATATCAAATTCTTCCTCGGTAAAGGAACCGTCAGCATTTCTGTACTTGACAAGCAGGTTCTTGGTGCTGGGGTCTTCTTTTACCGAAGAAATCATGGCTTTTTCATATTTCACGCCGTGCTGGATTCTGGCCCGATCGTAATACTTCTCGAAGTCCTTCCCGTAAGCCCGGACATCCATGTAGAAAATCTTGGTCTCCAGTCCCGGTTCGTGCTCCTGGGCGATGATGGCATGTTTGGTGGCATACATGCAGCAGACGGCGGAACAATAATGGTTGCCCTTGGCGCTGTCACGGGAGCCGGCACACTGGATAAAGGCTATTTTCTTGGGCTCCACATGATCCGTAGGACGCACCAGGTGACCCATGGTGGGACCGCTGGCGGAAAGCAGACGCTCAAACTGCAGGCTGGTCAGCACGTTCGGGTAAAGTCCCCAGCCGAATTCCGCCCTGAGATCACCGTCCATGGGGTCAAAGCCGGGACTTAAGACCACTGCGCCCACTTCCAGTTCCAGGGTGGTGTCGGCCATGCCGTGGTCAATGGCACCGGCGGGGCAAGCCTTCAGGCATTTACCGCAGGCCTTGGGGTTTTTAATCTTCAAGCACTTGCTTTTATCTACCGCGTAGGCGTTGGGTGTGGCCTGGGCATACAGCTTGTAGATGGCCTTGCGTTTGCCCAAACCGCCGTCAAAATCATCATCCACCTTCACCGGGCATTCCTCGGCGCAGGCGCCGCAGCCAATGCATTTTTCCAGGCTGACACAGCGGGCCTGTTGCAGCACTTTGGCCTTAAAATTGCCCGGTTCCCCCTCCAGGCCCACCAGTTCGGCGCCGGTGATGATTTCAATGTTCAGGTGACGTCCCACGTCTACCAGCTTGGGAGACATGGTGCACATGGCACAGTCGTTGGTGGGGAAAGTTTTGTCCAGTCTGGCCATGGTACCACCGATGGCGGGTTTCTTCTCCACCAGATACACCCGGTAGCCGGATTCGGCCAGGTCCAGGGCGGACTGCATCCCGGAGATGCCGCCGCCCACAACCAGAACCGCACCGATTTGTTTTTTATCCGTCATAGGTTTCTCCAACCTCCTATCCCAGAGCCGCATCCATCATGGCCAGCAGCTGTTCTTTTTCGAAGCCTTTCTGCTGGGTAGCACCGCTTGGGCAAGCTGCTACGCAGGCGCCGCAGCCCTGACAGAGCACTTCCCGCACATAGGCGACTCCCCTGCGCTCGTCTAACACCCTGGCCCCATAGGCACAGGCGCTTACACAAATGCCGCAACCCTTGCAGAGTTCCAGATCCACTTCTGCAGTAATGCCCAGGGACTCCAATCTTCCCTTGGACAGCAGGGTTACCGCCCGCACTGAGGCAGCGTTGGCCTGGGCGATGGTTTCACTGATGGTCTTAGGCCCGTGGGCCAGACCGCAGAGATAAAGTCCATCCGCCGCAAAGTCAACCGGTCTTAACTTCATGTGAGCTTCCAGATAGAAGCCGTCGGCGTTTAAGGGGACCTTGAACAGCTGGCTCAGGGCTTCTGTATCCGGCCTTGGCTTGATACCGTTGGCCAGGGCCAAAATGTCGGCATCAATTTTGATGGGCTGTTTCAGCACATGATCGGTAACGGTAACGGTTACCTTGTCGCCGTTGGCCACCACTTGCGGTTTATCGTCAACGCTGTAGCGGATAAAGATGACGCCCTTGCGTCTTGCCTCGGTATAGTACTCCTCCTTGAAGCCGTACGTACGAATGTCACGGTACAGGACAACCACATTGGCATCGGGATTCAGTTCTTTCACCTTCAGCGCGTTCTTAATGGCATGGGTGCAGCAAACCCTGCTGCAGTAAGGTCTTTCGGGCTCCCGGGAGCCCACGCAGTTAATCATGACAACGGTCCTGGCATCCCCCAGCCCCTGGTCAGCCAGTTTTTGCTCCAGCTGGGTCTGGGTCATGACGGCCGGGCTGCTGCCGTAGAGGTAGCTGTCCGGTACAATTTCATCGGCGCCGGTGGCGATGACAACGGCACCGTGCTCCACTTCAATCCTCTCGCCGTTCTCCTTCGCCAGGGTGGTCCGGTAGTTGCCCAGATAACCGGACACCTCTGCCACCTGGGCGTTAAGGACAATATCAATTAACGGGTTGGCTTCCACATCAGCTTTCAGCTTATCCACAAAGGCCGGAATGTCTTCACCCTGCAGGCTGTAGCGCAGTTCGGTGGCCCGACCGCCCAGGCTGCCGGCTTTTTCCACCAGGGTGACGGCATACCCCTGCTCGGCCAGGGACAGGGCGTTGGTCATGCCGGCCACGCCGCCGCCCACCACCAGGGCCCGCTGGTTTACATCAATAAAGGCGGTTTGTACCGGTTTCAGCAGCCTTACTTTGGCCACAGCCATTTTTACCAGGTCCTTGGCCTTTTCGGTGGCATCTTCCGGTTTTTCTCTGTGCACCCAGGAGGACTGCTCCCGGATGTTGGCGTGTTCATAAAGGTAGGGGTTCAACCCAGCTTCCTTCATGCTGCTCTGGAACAGCGGGGCGTGGGTCCTGGGGGTACAGGAGGCCACAACCACCCGGTTAAGATCGTGTTCTTGAATGCGCTCTTTAATCTTGATAATGTTGTCCTGGGAACAACTGAACAGGAATTCTTCGGTATGAACAACCCCCGGCAGGGTTTTGGCAAACTCGGCTACCTCCGGCACTCGGACGACGCTGCCGATGTTAATGCCGCAGTTGCAGACAAACACCCCGACCCTGGGTAACAGGTTGGTAACATCTTTTTCCGGCGGGAATTCCGGCACAGCGGTCATGGTGCCGCGGGCCGGCGCCAGCAAACGGGAAACCATGGCGGCCGCTGCACTGGCATCCACCGCTGTTTCAGGAATATCCTTGGGTTCACCAAAGGCGCCGCTGACATAGATGCCTTCCCGGGAGCTGCAGCCCGGGCTGAAGGTAGCGGCACGGCAAAAACCGTACTTATCCAGTTCAATGCCGCAGGCTTCACCCAGTTCTTTGGCGCCTTCGGGAGCGGATAGGCCGATGGACAGCACCACCATATCAAAGGTCTCGTGATAAACATTGCCGTCTTCGTCGGCGTAACGGATCAACACGTCATCACCGCCGTCCGGAGCCGGGTCAATGCCATAAATACGGGAACGAATGAACTGGACGCCATGCTCTTCCTTGGCACGGTTCAGATAACGTTCAAAGTCCTTGCCGGGGGTCCGCATATCCATATAGAAGAGCTTTGCTTCCAGGGGATCGTGGCTGTGTTCCTTGGCGATAATGGCCTGCTTGATGGCATACATGCAGCATACCGAGGAGCAGTAGCCTTTGCCGATCCTTTCGTTACGGGAACCGACACACTGGATCCAGGCGATTCTGGTGGGTTCTTTATGGTCGGAGGGACGCACCATATGTCCGGCATAGGGGCCGCTGGCGGACAGAATCCGTTCAAACTGGATGCTGGTGACCACGTTGGGCAATTTGCCGTAGCCGTAGAGTTTCAATTCTTCCGGATCATAGGGCTTAAAGCCGGGGTTCATAACCAGGGCGCCCACTTCAATTTCAAGCTCCCGGTCTTGCATACTGTGGTCGATGGCTTTGGGCAGGCAGGCGTCCACGCACTGCATGCATTCGGAACAGATGGCACAGTTCAGGCAGCGGGCTGCCTCTTCCTGGGCCTGTTCCGGCGTGTAGCCCAAACACACCTCTTCGGTGTTGGTAGCCCTGCGCTCGGCGGGCGCATGGCCCTGCTTCACACGGGGCTGCTTGGCATAGGACTCCGCTTTCCGGGGAATGGGAGAAATTTTCTCTTCGGGAATTTTAAATTCACGACCGGCCCTTAAATCTTCCCCTTGGATGTAGCGGTGGATACTTTCGGCGGCACGCTTGCCGGCGCCCACTGCATCGATTAACAGGGCCGGGCCGGTGCATACGTCACCACCGGTGAAGATGCCGGGAACGTTGGTGGCCAGGGTGTCCGGATCTGCCACAATGCGGTCGCCCCACTCGTTGGTCAGGGGTTTGTCACCGGCGAAGGACAGGTCGGCGGTCTGGCCGATGGCAGAGATAATGGTATCGACGTCCGTCCATTCGGTTACGGTGTCACCGTATACGGGCACCCATTTACCCTTTTCGTTCCTTTCCATACGGATAACTTCCATGGAGGAACACCCGGTTACTTTTCCATTGCTGCCTTTAATTTCTTTAATTAGAGTTCTGAAGTGGAATTGTACGCCTTCTTCCATGGCCTCTTCCACTTCCTCCTGGGCAGCGGGCATCTCACCCCGGGTACGGCGGTACAGGACATGCACTTCGGCGCCCGTGCGGCGGGCACTGCGGGCAGCGTCCATGGCCACGTTACCACCGCCTACCACCAGGACCTTCTTACCAACCTCTACCTTTTCGCCCAAGCCGATTCTGCGCAGCATATCGACGGCGGAAATAACGCCTTCCATGTCTTCACCGGGGGTCCTCATACTGGTGCCCTTCTGGCAACCGACACCCAGGAAGATGGCCTTGTAACCGTCTTTAAATAAACCGTCAATGGTAATGTCTTTACCCAGGGCAGTATTTACTTTAATTTCCACGCCCAGGCGCTTAATCAGATCGATTTCCAGGTCTACCCACTTCTTGGGCAGGCGGTACTCGGGAATGCCGATCCGCATCATACCGCCGGTAACGGGCAGCGCCTCAAAAATCGTGACTTTATATCCCTTGAGAGCCAGGAAATGAGCGGCAGACAGACCGGCCGGCCCGGAACCGATAACGGCCACTTTTTCATCCCGCTCGGCTTCTTTTTGTGGCAAAGGAAGTTCGTTGATGTCCTGCTGGTAGGCGACATCGGCAGCCATTCTCTTCAGGGTGGCAATTTGGATGGGCTCATCCACCTTGGCCCGGTTGCAGGCTGTCTGGCAGGGATGGGCACAAATCCGACCGCAGATGGCCGGGAAGGGCATTTCTTCATAAATCATTTTCCAGGCGTCAATAAATTTGCCGGATTTGATTAACTGCACATACCCCTGTACGTTAATACCGGCGGGGCAGGTGGCTTTACAGGGGGCGACGCCCCGCTTGTCAATGGCAAAGGCGTTGGGGGTTGCCTGGGCATACAGTTTGTAGGTTGCTTTGCGGGTGTCAATCTCACCATTAAACTCGTTGGGCAATTCAACGGGGCAAACCCGGGCACAGTCACCGCAACCGGTACATTTGGCTATATCCACATAGCGGGCCTTTTGCTGTACCGTTACTTTGAAGTTGCCCGGTTCGCCGGCGACTGCTTTGACCTTGGCGCCGGTAATAATTTCAATATTATTATGACGGCCGGTGTCTACCAGCTTGGGGGACATAATACACATGGCACAGTCGTTGGTAGGAAAGGTTTTGTCCAACCGGGCCATGGTGCCACCAATGGCGGGCTTTTCATCCAATAAATAAACTTTAAAACCGGATTCAGCCAGGTCCAAGGCGGATTGCATGCCGGAGATGCCGCCGCCCACAACCATCGCCGCACCGGTTAGTTTCTTATCGGTTTGGACGTTGCTCATTTACGTTTAACCTCCATCCCTTTACGAAGTTGCCCCAGCTTTTACAGAATCTGCCAGCTTGCTGGGATCCACAAGGTGCTTGCTCCACCATTCGCGAGTTTCCGGAATCCCAAGGGCCAACCCCAGTAACTCTGTAAAATAAAAGACCGGCAGGTCCTCATCCGGGGGACGACGCATTTCCAGGTTGGTCTGGCACAGCGGGCAGGAGTTTACCACCGCATCGGCGCCGGCTTCACGGGCTTTGGCCAGGATTTTTCCCGACAGGTTGGTGACCATGGCCGCCTTTGCCACCGAATGACCGGCCCCACAGCAGTCCACTTTATAGGACCAACTGACCGGCACGGCTCCCAAAGCTTTCATCAATTTATCCAGCTGCATGGGATTTTCGGTGCTGTCGATGCCGGTGATTTCACCGGGGCGAACGGATAAACAACCATAGTAACAAGCAATCTTTAGATTTTTCAGAGGCTTCTGAACCTTTTTGCCAATGGTCTGTAGCCCGATTTTTTCTACAAAATAGGCCAACAGGTCGTAGACCCTGGGCTGCCCGTCAAACTTAAAATTCAATAATTTTTCCATTTCCTGCCGGTTCCCGGCGTCATGGATCATGGTATACTCGGCTGTTTTTAAGCGGTTAAAACAGGCCGAACAGGGTACCACACAGTCAAGGCCCATGTTTTGTATTTGTTTGATGGTCAGTGCGGGCAGACCCACTGATAGGCTGTGATTGGTGGCGTGGGCGGAGGTGGCTCCACAGCAGGTCCACTCTGGGATTTCTACCAGTTCCACATCCAATGCTTTACTGACAGCTCGTACCGAACTGTCAAACTCTTTGGCCGTCGCCTCCAGGGAACACCCCGGATAATAAGCCAGTTTCATCTGTTTATCCCCTACCTTCCACAGAAACCCATTTCCTATTTTTCCGCTCTGTTTTTCTTGGCCCAGTCAAAGATGCGCCGGACTTCCGTCTTACTGGGAACACTGTGCGGGAACAGGGCAAGCTTTCCTTTCAGGAACATTTTTAAACCTACACCTACGTCGTCCATCAAGTGACCGCTCTTCAGTTTGTACTTCATCAGCATGGTGCCCTCATGAACCCTGCCGTAAGATTTCACAGAATCCAGGAAGCACTGGTGGAATAAGTAGATGTCTTTTTCTCCCGGGGCAACTCCTTCTTCAATGGCCATTTCTCTCAAAGCATCCATGACGGCAGCGATACGTATGCCATTGGGGCAGCGGGCACCGCAGGTTTCGCAACCTACACAGACCCAGATGGCTTTGCTCTTGAGAATTTCGTCCTTTAAACCAAACTGAATCATCCGGAGCACCTGGTTGGTATCCATTTCTCCGTATTCAGCAATGGGGCACCCGGAGGCACATTTCTGGCACTGGTAGCAGGCCTCAATTTCCTGTCCACTGCGATCGCTGACCACTTTTGTGAAATTTAGGTCTAGCGCCTTCGGACCTCCTTCGGTTATAATATACACAGGTCCACCCCCCTCATTTACGATTTTACTTTAGTTTAGTTTATCATAGGCTATAGTTGTAACAAACCCTCGCTGGCATGGACTAGAACCTGTATTCTTCTAAAATATGGGTTTTAGTCTGTTTTTTATTGTCATTCGCTGTCGCTCAATATTTTTCTCGCTTTTACTTTGTTTAGCTTAATTCAGAATAATCGACAAATTCCTCACCCCTTGATTTACAAGGCTTTCACAGTGGTCCCGAGGAAACCCTTGGGAACCCTCTCCCTTTCGCCCCGGGTGAAAAAGGCAACGTTTTTCGCTAAAACTAATTTCGCTGGCGAAATCCAAAGCCGTCGTCTACAGGACAATAGTATAACTGTGAAAAACAAAACATGTTATGAATGGGCATTGATTGTTTTTTATAAAGATATTTATAGGTCCGGGATGTAAAGATGATGGATGAGCTTTCTTCTGAAATGAGAGGATTTCTTTAAGGAAGGGGAGGTTGATCTGCTGCAAACTTGCCTAAAAGGGTGCGTAATTAATTCTCTATATATTCCTCGGGTTCCTACGACAACTATTCTGACACATAAGGGTACCTAAGATATTAAGTTATTTTATACGGATAGAAAAACACATTTCGTTCTAAAAGTATCCACAGTTTACAAAAAGCATAATTTCAATAACAACAGAAAACTGGTCCACAAACGTGGACCAGTCGCCGGGGAAGTTACAACATGCTGCGTTCCGCCCTCTGTATCGCCAGCTTAACAAAGTTACCGCACTCTCGCGAGGTCAGGTTACCATAGTCGTTGCCTTGGATACGGTCCGCTGCGCCCATTTCCCGGGCAAACTCATACTTCAGGGCATCACTCATATATTTAGCCATGTTTTTCCCCCCCTTGAAACATAATTTGACCGAAAAAAACTTTACCTATACCAAGTAAAAAGTTTCACTGGACATTTAACGGGTAAATATAAATAATTGATTATGTATGTGCTTATTCGAAACAGGGTCAACGAAACTCATCTCCTTATCATTTAACAAATCTTACAGCAGGAGACATGCCAAATGAGCAAAACATTGCAAAGGACGATGTTAACCCAGGTTACCAGAGCCATCACTCATTTTGCGATGATCGAACCCGGTGATAAGGTTGTGGTAGGGGTATCTGGCGGGAAAGACAGCAATTCTTTATTGTTTTGCCTCAACATGTACCGCCGCAGGTATTTAAAAAAGGTTCCCTTTGAACTGCATGCCGTTCACCTGGATATGGGGCTGGGAGCAAATTTGGACCCGTTAAAGGAACTCTGCCAGCGGCTGGAGATCCCTTTAACGGTTAAACCTACGGACATTGGGGCCATTCTTTTTGATGTGAGAAAGGAGACCAATCCCTGTGCCCTGTGCGCCACCTTGCGCAGGGGCGCCCTTCACAATACCGTCCTGGAACTGGGCTTCAACAAGGTGGCCCTGGCGCACCATCTGGATGACGCCGTGGAAACCTTCTTTATGAGCTTGCTTTTCAACGGCATGATGAAAACTTTCTCTCCCAAGACCTATCTGGACCGCACAAACCTTACCTTAATCAGGCCCTTTGTCTATGTCACAGAAGATCAGGTGCAGCAGTTGTTGACATTGGAAGACATTCCAGTCATCCAAAACCCCTGCCCGGTTAACAAAAAGACCAAACGGGAAGAGATTAAGGTCCTGATCGACAACCTGTCTCAACAGTATCCGGACATCCGCCAGAAATTTTTAACTTCGCTGCACAACTTTGACGCGAGCAACCTCTGGCCTGTTAAGGAAAACAAAAAGGGTCGTTGGGGATAGTCCCTTCGACCCTTTTTGTTTGCAGGAAAACTTGTTGGATTAAGCGGTCTCGGATTTAAACCACCGGGCGCTTACCTTTTCTTCCACCGGTTCAACATCCTGACTAAAGGTTCTCATATCCCCTGCGCCAACAATGTCTACTCCACTGGGAACAAACAGAAAAATCTCTCCGTTCACTTTTTTGGCAGAACCGTTGAGGGCAAAGGATACACCACTGGCGTAATCCAAGATACGCTGGGCCTCTTCCGGATGAACCTGCGAGAGATTCACGATAACCGGCTGGCCGCCCTTTAAATGTTCTGCCACAACCTGTACATCAGTAAATGTCCTGGGCTGGGTGGAAACGATTTTTGTCTGCCGGGCTGCAGGCACTGCTGATAGCTCCGCACGATGTTGATTTTTGCTTTGATTTTTAAACTCCCTGGGCGAAGACAGTTCAGGTGCCTTTTCTCCATCTTCTTCCACTTCTTCAAAACCAATAAAACTAAGGAACTTGTCCATAAATCCTTTAGACAACCTAAACTCTCCTTTCGGCTCAGCCAGAAAATTCTGCCACAACCTGCAAATTCAGACTTTATTTTTATTATGCGGAAAATTTTTCTATTTTGCTATAGGGCTAAAGTCCTATTTACAAGTGAGGTTTTTCCTATCTAAGTGGGTACACTAATTCCAGCATAAAGGAGGTTATGATTATGGGCGACTATCATGTGGCGCTTTTCGTATCGCCGTGGAACAAGTCTGCGTGCGATGAAGCGAAAAACTATCTTGAGAACAGGGGAATCAACTATGAGGTAAAAAACACCCAGGATCACGGCGCCCGGGGAGAATTAATCAACAAGACCGGTGGACTGGACACTCCTACCATTGATGTAAACGGGCATATTGTTGTAGGTTTTCTGCCCAACAAGTGGGACCACTTGTTAAGCGAAGAACCGCTGGAACTTACATGAGAAATGAGAAGTGAAAGGTTGGAGGCGGGAAATTGGTTCCCGCCAATTCTTACCTCTTTACTTTTTAGTGCCTTGTTTTTCTTGTCTCATACGGACAGTTTTAGGGTAAACGAATCATGGAGTCCCTTTAACATTTTTTAATATTCTATAGATTTTCCCTGAGAAATTTCTGAGTAGAAAAAAAGAGGAATTTGTTATATTGCATCGAATTGTTGACATTTGGGAAAATCATCTGGCATATCTATCGAGTCAAACACACTGCGTACGGTACTGCCGGAATTATAAAGGAGGCAGTCTTAACGAATGGAATCAGTAACCGTTCTTCGTCATCCCTTGGCGGATGAGCAGCTTCAAGTAATCAGAAACAAAGAAAGCGATATTACCGCATTCCGGGCCGCCATGACCCGTTTGGGATATTTACTGGCTGTTGAAGCCACCAAAGACGCACCCGTATCGGAAGCCAGCGTAACCACACCGATGGAAGTAGAAACTCCCGTTAGCGTTCTGCAGGATGATAAAATTTTGTTGGTCCCCATCCTGCGGGCCGGCCTGGGCCTGGTGGAAAGTTTCCTTACCTTTTTACCTAAGGCAAAAGTGGCGCATATCGGTATGTCCCGGGATCATGAAACCCTGGAGGCCAGGCTTTATGTCAACAGTCTCCCCAAAAATTTGGCGGACTTTGAGCAAATTTGTATCTTAGACCCCATGCTGGCCACCGGCAACAGTTGTGTTAAGTCACTGGAAGTGTTAGCGGATGCCGGGGCCGACCCCGCTAAGATTAAAGTGATTTGCGCCTTTGCCGTGAAAGAAGGTCTGGGGCAAATTGCCGGCAAGTTCCCCCGGGTAAAAGTAATCACCGCAGTGGTTGATCCAGTTCTTAACAATATTGGATATATTTCCCCGGGTTGCGGAGATGCAGGGGACAGGTTATACTTACTCTAAGACAAAAGGATAATTTTGCACAATTTTAGGCACCTTTAAATTAGTACAGAGAGACTAATAAGGTAGCGGCGATGGGATACCTGTATCTTTATGGTAATGCGCTCCTTACAGAACTCTGTAAGGAGTTTTTTACATTCTATGCTAATATTTTCTGGGAGGAATGGAATGATGGTTAAGCGAGAGATCCAAGTAGAAGAAAAGCTGCCCCTGTTGCAAACCCTGCCCCTCAGTTTGCAGCACTTATTTGCCATGTTTGGGGCCACTGTACTGGTACCGATTTTATTTAAGGTGGACCCGGCTACCGTTCTGTTGTTTAACGGTATTGGCACTTTACTGTACCTGTTTATTTGTAAAGGCCGCATACCCGCCTATCTGGGTTCCAGCTTCGCCTTCCTTTCTCCTGTTTTTGTTGTCCTGGGCAAGTACGACTACAGCGCGGCCCTGGGAGGTTTTATTGTAGTAGGCTTGATCTTCTCAATTGTTGCTTTGATCATCGGCGCCGTGGGAACAAAATGGATTGATGTGGTCTTCCCGCCGGCTGCTATGGGCGCCATTGTAGCGGTGATCGGTCTGGAACTGGCCCCTATCGCCGCCCAGATGGCCGGTCTGGCAGCAGCTGATCCTGCCAAATATGTTGCCGATCCAAAGGTCATTACAGTCTCCATGTTTACCCTGGGTGTCACCATCCTTGGCTCGGTGATCTTCCGTGGATTTCTCGCCATTATTCCGATCCTGGTGGGTGTCGTTTCCGGTTATATTCTCTCCATCTTTATGGGCCTTGTCAGCACAGAATCCATTGCCAAGGCCAGTTGGTTTGCCAAACCGACATTTTACAGCCCGACCTTTGATTTAAACGCCATTATGATTATTGTGCCGGCAGCACTGGTGGTCATTGCAGAACACGTGGGGCACCTGTTTGTGACCAGCAACAAACATCGTGGGCCGGGATTTGGCCAAAGACCCTGGCTTGCACCGCTCCCTGCTGGGCAACGGCTTGTCCACTTTGCTGTCCGGCTTCTTCGGTTCCACCCCCAACACCACCTATGGCGAAAACATCGGTGTCATGGCCATCACCAAGGTTTACAGCACCTGGGTGATCGGCGGAGCCGCCATCATCGCCATTATCCTCTCCTTTGTGGGTAAACTCTCCGCGGCCATTCAAAGTATTCCCACACCGGTGATGGGCGGCGTTTCCCTGCTGCTGTTCGGTGTAATTGCTGCTTCCGGTATTCGCATGCTGGTAGAGGCCAAGGTGGATTACAGCAAGGCTTCCAACCTGATTCTTACCTCGGTTGTCCTGATCATTGGCGTCAGCGGCGCCCAAATTCAGCTGGGGGCCGTCAGCCTGAAGGGTATGGGATTGGCAACCGTGGTAGCCATTATCCTGAGCATCTTTTTCCGTCTGCTGGAAAATGCCAACCTGAGCAACGAGACCAGCGGACACTAAATATTCTTCATACAAAAAAACCACCTGCGGGTGGTTTTTTTGTATATCCCCCTGTGTTTTCGGTATACTAATCCTCAAACTTCTTTTATCGCGGGGGATGAGGTTGTGCATTTAGATTGGGAGAAAAATTTAGGCAACACGGACCGGCTGATCCGATTTCTCCTGGCCCTTTTGCTGTTGGCCCTTGTTTTTACAAAAACGATTACGGGTTGGTGGGCTGCCCTGGCTTTACTGTTCAGCCTTTTTCAATTCGTTGAGGCAGCTTTTGCTTACTGAATTCTTTATGATCTGATGGGTTGGTCAACCCGGCCTGGGCGTATGCGGACTTGATGAGCATATAAATAATGATTCCACTGAGAACTGCCGCAGAACTGAGCATCAAATACCCCGCCAGGGTGGGTAACAGCATCTGCTTCAGGAGAACCGCCGCGCCGGCCAGCAGTAACGTTATGCCAAAATAAAGACGTATTTTCATCCCCTTGATATAGGCTGTAGCCACCGACCCTATTTGGGCTCCTACAGCTGCGCCCACCAGCATAACCAGAGCGCCGATGATTTCTACTTTGCCCGAGAGGGCATAAATATAGGCACCCCAGGAATTGGTAATCAGTATGGCAAACAAATCGGTGCCCACTGCCATCACGGTGGGAAGCCCCAGAAAATAAATTAAAATGGGAACCCGCACAAAACCGCCGCCTACTCCCAGAAAGCCGGAGATAAACCCGCTGAAAACACTTAAAAACACAATCACCCAAATGGAAATGGCTTTAACATTTGAGGTGGGAAAGCCGATATAAGGCCCGAACCTTAATCCCTGTACCCACTGGACCAGTTTGGACTTATTTCTTTCCGCATTTATTTTTTGCTCTTCATTTAACCGGGAGTAATGGTAATAGTCTTTGATCATAAAAATCCCCAGGGCAAACAGGAGAATAATATAGACGATTCTTACGGTGGGTCCCACCTGCCCGATTTTCTCAAGATACAGAATGGATTGCTTGCCCAGAGAAACGCCGTACATCCCCAGCAGGCCCATAATTAAGCCCAATTTGAAATCCACGTGGCGGAGCAGGGCATGTTTAAAGGTGGCGACAATGGATTTGCCAAAAATATGAGCGATATCCGTACCAATGGCAAAGGCCATGGGAAAACCAAATATATTCAAGGCCGGAGTGACAATAAAGGCCCCTCCGATCCCAAAAAACCCCCCCAGGATCCCCACAAAAAAGCCAAGCATTAACAAAGCCAAACCATTTACATCTGCATTGGCAATGGGCAAATGCAACAAGGCCGTTCCCTCCTCTCCCTTTATTGTTCCCCTTTGATCCCGAACAGCCTTAATACAATTTCTGTAAACAACCCCACAGACACGCCCACCACCGACATTAAGGCCACCACAATTAATCCATACTGGGCTTTATTAAGATTATAAATAGCGACAATGTATTCGTTTAAGGAATCAATCATTTTATTCACCTCATTGAACCACAAGTTATCCTTAACGTTGTAGTGACAATTATTAATCCTGAATCTTATTTTTAAAGGTCTTGATTAATTGTTTGTAGTGACAAATTTGTGAATCTGTTCACTTGGCTTTTGAGCAATGAATTACTTTGTTTTAAAGCGCTTGCTGTTTGCTTTTTTCACCGCCATGCTAGCATATTTGTTTATTGTTTTCAAGTGTTATAAACAGTTCACTCTCAAAAACAACCATGCAACGTAGAATTAATATTGCAAATCACGTTCATAATTTAATTTTAAGTTTTTGCATAAAAAACCCTCTATTAGTGTGACAACACATTCTTCCATTGGTTAGTGTAAAGTGATATAATTCACTTAGCAATATAGATTCGGAGGTGAAGCATTTGGTTTGGTTTAAAGCAGGTCCTCTGTTTGAGGACTCTGAAAAATTATCTACGATGTACAGGGAAAAAAGAGTTTCCGCAGCCGAGGCTGTTTCCGTTATTTCTTCCTGCGATAACATTGTCGTTCCCCCTGGCGCCGCTGAACCGGAGATTCTGATGGAAGTTCTGGCGGAACGTCGAGGTGAGCTGAAGGACGTAAGAATACATCAAATGCTGCCTTTACGGGAGGCCAGCTATCTCAAACCGGGTATGGAACGTCACTTCCGCCATGTTTCCTGGTTGACCAGCAGTGTCGTGAAAAGGGGCGTTAAAGAAGGACGGGCGGGTGTGATGCCCGGTTACCTGTACGAATACCCCACATTCATCCGGGATATCGATGTCGATGTCTTTATGGGAACGGTTTCCCCCATGGACGAGCACGGGTACTTCAGTTTTGGAGTATCGGTTGATTATACCATTGCCGCGGCCGGCTGCGCAAAAAAGGTCATTCTGGTGGTTAACCCCAATATGCCCCGGACCATGGGCTACAGTTTCATCCATATCTCCCAGGCGGACTTGATCGTAGAGGATCAATCTCCTCTGCTGGAAATGCCCAAGCCAACTTTAAACAAGATTGACTTGAAGATCGGTGACTATGTTTGCGAACTTGTTGAGGACGGTTCGACCCTTCAGTTGGGCCTGGGTTCGGTGGCCAATGCGGCGGCCCAGTGCCTGAGTGTTAAAAAAGGGCTTGGTATTCATACCCATTTCATAACCGATGTGATCGTGGATCTGGTGGAGTGCGGCGCGGTAACAAACCGGCGTAAAAACCTTCATCAGGGCAAAATCATTTGCAGTTCAGCCGTCGGAAGCAGGCGTTTGTACCAATTTATGAATAACAACCCGTTGTTTGAAATGCATGCTGTTTCCTATACCAACGATCCGATGGTTATATCCAAAAACAATAATATGGTTGCCATTAATTCAGTTGATGAAATTGACCTGTTAGGCCAGTGTGCCTCAGAACCCATCGGCCCCAAGCTTTATTCCGGCACCGGGGAACAGGTCGACTTTGCCCGTGGCGCCATGAATGCCCAAAACGGCAAGAGTATCGTCATCCTGCATTCCACCCACAAGGGCAGAACAAAAATTGTTCCTATGCTGGAAAGCGGTTCTGTGGTTAGCCTCAGTAAAAATGATGTAGATTACGTTGTTACCGAGTATGGCATTGCCAAGTTAAGGGGTAAAACCTACCGCCAGCGGGCGGAATCCCTCATTGCCATCGCTCATCCGGACCACCGGGATGGGCTCTCTGAAGCAGCCAAAAAGTTTGGTTTAACCAGATAAAGCCGTGATGCGTTGCATCACGGCTTTATCTTTGACAAATCTCCCTTAACAATCGTGCCCTTCTCTCCTCTTCCCTCCGGTATTCGATGATCTCCAGTATTTGTGCCACCGTTAAGAGAAAAATTGGTACCATAAATAAAGAAATAACCATCACCGGGGAGAGCGATAATTCCTGGGAACCCAATGAGAGAAGTGAAGAGGGCTTCAGGTGAAGGCTTTGTAGCTCTGAGACAATGAGCTGTTCGTTCACCAGCGCCATGGCGGTAACTTCGATCTGTCCCAGGGGCATTCCTTGTACTAATGGAATTTCTGCCCAATAATTGCGGCCATTCCTGTTTACCACCCCCTGGCGCACGGAAAACAGGTGTTTTTCATCTTTGATCTTAAGTGCCAGGTCAATATAATCCTGCTGGTTTTTCCGGTACGCCTCATTGATGGCCTGCCGCATTCTTACCCAGGCGCCGGAAACCAACTGCCGGTACGCAGGGTCAATCCCCAACTCTTGCCAATGGCTTTTTTTAATCCGGTCCACCGGAACAGAAGTTAAAACCTGATAAAAACCAGGCAAACCCTGAACTTCCGCTTCGTTAAACTTCATAAAAGAATCGTTTTCATAGAGTGTCACCAGCACCGGCCGGTCAGGTCCTTCCACCTTTATGAAAACAGGGACGTTTTTCGGCGCCTGACCAAAAACCGTAACGGTTTCCCGGGTAGGGTCCAACCCCACTTCGATTTCCTGTTTAGACAGCTGGCAGGTCAAATCCTCTGCCCAGACTGTAACGGGAAATAACAGGATCAGTGTCAAACAAACTACAGCCGCCACCCTCATCCCTGAACACCCCCAAACCAACCAAGCAGGTTGATGGGAAAACTAAAATGCTGGATCAATAAGTTAAGATTGGGTTGGCTGCTTGTGAGAACCCAGAGGGTTATTGAAGTAATCAGGACCAAAACCGCAGCAACGGGTACCGGGTAGGGCCTCTTTTTCATAATCGTAGAGATCACCAACACGGTGATGGATGAACCGAGGAATAACCACAGCAAAATCTGTAAGTTGATGGGGAGAGCCAGAAAATCACTGCCCAGAGAGATGGCCAACATCCCGATAAAGTTTGCTGCCATTGCGGTCCCTACAGCCATCATGACCGGAATATCCAAGCAAACGATCAGGAAGGGGCTCACCAGAAGGGCGACCACCGGGCCCAGTAATTTACCGGCAAAAGCAAGCACCAGTCCCAGGGTAACGGGAATGACCCAAGGTACCTGTATCATGCTGGCAGGTAAAAAGGTCTTCCCCGGCAGCCTCCTCAGGGCTTTTATGACCATTTTTCTGTACCGGTTGTTGGGCCTAGGCAGCAGCGGGAACGACCGGATACGGTGCAGCACGGCTCCCACCAGCAGAAGCAGGTAGGGGATCAAAAGGGCTTTGTAATAATCTCCCCAGCTTTCCATCATCCAGCTTACTTTGCCGGCCAGGAACATGCCGGGCAGTACGCCCAGCAGTAACAGCAGCAGCAGTTTGCCGTCCACATTTCCCACCTGCCACTGGCTGACAGCCGTCGGCACAATCAGGGCGGCCAGGTGAGCCAAACCAATGGGGATTGCAATCTCGGGCGGCAGTCCTGTAAGAATGATTAACAGGGGCACGACCATAAAGGATCCTGCGTTCCCCAAAATCGGGAACAACATGCCCACAAAGATACCAATGAACATAAAGGTCATGGCGCCTGAGAAGAGGATATTTTCCATTTGGCAGTCCCCCAATCCTTAACACTTCATTGTCGTCCTATATTGCAAAATGGGTGCCAGATGAGAAAAGGGCCGGCCGGATTTCTCTGTAAAAACACGGGACCCCTGATTTTGCACTATTCCTAAAGGATAAATAAAAAAACGGCCTTAGCAGCCGTTTAATATATTCGCTTCGTAAGCAATTTTGTAATGACAAAAACGGGGTAAAACTACCCACCACCGGGCAATTTTTGCCCATTACTCAATGCCCAGCTCCTTTATCTTGGCATATAGGGACCTTCTGTTGATACCCAGGGCCTTGGCCGCGGTGGTCCGGCACCAATTGTTTTCTTCCAGGGCCCGTAAAATCACCTGCCGTTCAACATCGGCGACAATTTGCTTAAGGGGCAAATTCTGCTCACCCGGGCTGCCAGGATCAAAAAGTTGTTTTTTCTCCGCTGTGGCGATTTCGATATCCTCCGGCACAATGATGGATCCCCTGGCCATAATAATGGCCCTTTCCACCACATTTTCCAGCTCCCGCACATTCCCCGGCCAGTCGTAACTCATTAATAATTTGGTGGCCCCTTCGGAAAATCCCCTTACCTGCCGGTTGAATTCCTTATTGTACTTGGCCAGGAAATGAGCAACCAGCAGGGGGATATCTTCTCTTCTTTCCCTCAAAGGCGGGATGACGATATTGATTACATTGAGCCTAAAAAACAAATCTTCCCGAAAACCGCCTTCCATCACACTTTGTTTAAGCTTTCTGTTGGTGGCTGCCAGGATTCTCACATCCACCTTGATGGTGGTGGTCCCTCCCACACGATCAAATTCCTTTTCTTGAATGGCCCGCAAAAGTTTGGCCTGGGTCGCCAGACTGATTTCCCCGATCTCATCGAAAAAAATGGTTCCCTCATGGGCCACTTCAAACTTACCTACCTTGGAACTGCTGGCTCCGGTAAAGGCCCCCTTTTCGTAGCCAAACAATTCACTCTCTAAAAGACTGTCCGGCAGGTTGGCACAGTTGATTTTAATAAAGGGCTTATTGCGACGGGAACTGTTATAGTGAATGGCTCTGGCCACCAGTTCTTTGCCGGTGCCGCTTTCTCCCTGAATTAAAACCGTGGCATTGCTGTCTGCCACCCGTCCGATGTCCTTGTAAACGGCCTGCATGGCAGGAGAACTGCCGATCATATTGATGCCGCCTGGTTCGTCAATTTGATCCTGCGGTTGAAAGGTTGCCACCGTCTCGGTTTGGGCCGCTGCCCTTTGCACCAGGCTTAAAAACTCATCCAGGTCAAAGGGCTTCACAATATAGTCAAAGGCCCCTAATTTCGTAGCCCGGATGGCCACCTCGGTGGTGCCGAAGGCGGTCATTAAAATAACCGGCGTATTGAGTCCCGCAGACTTGATTTGTTCCAGCAAAGAAAAGCCGTCCTTTTCAGGCATGCGAATATCGGTAACAAGAACATCCGGTTTTAATTTCATGAGTTTCTCCAGGCATTCCCGCCCGTCCACCGCGGTTTCCACCCGGTAATTTTCATCGGTTAATACATCATAGAGGAACTGTCTTACACTCTCTTCATCATCTACAACCAGTACCAGTTTTTTGGCCATCTCTAACACCTCCGGATACGTCTGCTGCCAAAATTTCGAATTACCCCGCCGGTAACAGAATCCGCACGGTTGTGCCCAACCCCTCTTGACTCTTTATTTCAATGCTGCCGCCGTGGGCCCGGATGATCTCATCCGCAATGGTCAGCCCCAGTCCGGTTCCTTTGGCCCGGGTGGAAAAGAATGGGTCAAACAATTTATCCAGTAGTTCTTCGGGCACCCCGCACCCGGTATCTTTGATATCAATGGTAACCATTTTTTCCTCTACGTCGTGCCCGGTGCTTATCCTTACCTCACCGCCGCCAGGCATGGCCTGAACGGCGTTATAGATAATGTTCATGAGAACCTGCTCCACCTGGTCCGGGTCCATATTGACTTCCGGCAGCCCTTCCCCGGGGATAAAGGTAAATTGAACCGTCTCGGCGTGGGTTTCTGTAAAAAAGTTCAGGAGCCTGCTGACAAAACCGTTGACATTGACCTGCGTCATAACGGTGCTGGTTGGTTTGGCAAAAAGCAGCAGTTTGTTTACGATGGAATCCAGCCGCTTGACCTCCCGGTAAATGGTATTAAGGGATTTCACCGTGGGCGTTTTGCTTTTCAGCCAGAATTGGATATAACCGCTGATGGAAGTTAAAGGATTTTTAATTTCGTGGGCAACACCGGCCACCAGCTTGCCCAGGGAAGCCAGTCTTTCCTGTCTTCTTATCTGTTCTTCCAGGCGCCTCCTGTGGGTGACATCCCGGCAGCTTAAAACTGCGCCTACCACCTGTTTGCCGGCATCATACAGGATGGACGTATTGGCCAGCAGCTGTCGTTCTTGAATACCCGGTAGTTTCATTAAAACGTCCTTGGTTTCCTGCCCCTGTAAGCAATCCGACAGTATTTTTATAATTTCGGAACCCGGCGGAAAAGCTTTGGCCAAATGATAACCCAGGACATCTTCAGGTAAATCGAAAAATTTACGGGCGGTGGAGCTGACACTGACGATCCTGCCTTTCATATCGACCCCTACAATGCCGGCATCGATGTTCGCCATGATAATTTCATTATAATTCTGGGCGCTGGCCAACCTTGAGGCCAGGTCGTTAATAGCCTTTGAGATATCGCCCAGTTCTCCCATGGAGGGGGGAATGACGTAGGTCAGGTCAACCTGCATTTTCTGCAGGCCTGCTTTAATATTGGCCACTGTGTCCAGGTAATTTTTTAACAGGAAGAAGGTGCTGCATAGTCCCAGCATAAAGCCAAAGAAAATAACCGTGTAGGCAAAACTTTCGGCTTGCAGGATTTCTTTATTAATGCCGCCCAGTCTTTCCCCGGCCCATACCACCGCTTCAACCTGCTGGCCGGACATCATGGGCCAAAAAATGATTAGTTTCTGGTTACCCGGCGGCCCCAGGACAATCTCCATGGGCTTTTTGGACCAGATCACCCTGTCAAAGGCATCTTTCCACTGGGCCTGTTCAGACCACTGGGTATCTTCGGATACATCCAGAAAAAGGTCCTTAAAATCCATATAAGGAAGGTGACTGTCCTGGCCCATTTGGACCAGCACTGCTTTCATATCCGGTGAATAGTAACCCAACTCGATGCCGTGGTGTTTTTGGAATACTTTCATCACGACCCCGGCCAATTCCCTGTTCAACGCTTTAATTTGTTCAGGACGGGGTTTATTGGCAATGGTTTGTTTATTTATCAGACCGGACACGTCCGGCGGCACTGTCTTTGACAGTTCTTCCACAGCCAGGGTCAGGGCTTCCCTCTGTTCCTCCAATACCACCGGTTTGGTGTGATTAACCATGTATAACATAGCCCCAATGATTAAAACAGGGAGCAGCAGCAGAACACCGATTAAAATCATCAGCTGGTTTTTAAATTTGTTGATCATAATTCACCTTGTCTAACTAATTAGTTTTGTAACCATCTTAGCATTTCCCCTTGATATAGCCAACAGAAAATAATTTCATTGGCAGAACAGATTTGGGCAAAATATATTTATACTTGAGGGAGGTGAAAAAATGTCAATCATAGATGAATATCGCAAAGGAATGCAGCATGAACTGCCGGAAATCGAGCATTACCTGCACCGCCCGGTCGGCCACACCCAACCCCGGGAAATCAAATCGCAAAAGGCCCAGTTAAACAGTGTCCACCGGCACGGCACCCAGAAAAGCGTTAAAATGGGTATGGCCTATAAAACCGGCGTCAGAGATATGAAGCACAACATCAACCGCGACTAAATTCCGCCCCCACCCTCCGGTGGGGGTTTTCATGAGTGAAAGGTATCCATATGAGAAAGCCGCCTGAGAAAACACAAACAGGACGGGGTATTTGCCATCCTGTTCTCTTTTACACGCTACTGTCCTCCCTTTCAAACGGGCCCCTTCCTCATCAAAGGAAATGAAGAACAGTTCTTTCCTTAACAACATCACCAGAGCAAAAATGGCCAGCCCGGTGGAAGCGATAATTTTCAAATCAGTCTCATTGATGGCCACAATACTGCCAAAAAGATAACTTATAAAGTCAATGGATTCACCATCAGCAGAAACAGTACGAAGATATGGAGCAAACGGTGTTTTTTCAAGGACAGACCCCCTTACTTCATACAGTTTGCACAGATACCAAAAATTTCAAAACTATGTTTTTCTATTTTAAAATTTTCTACCTGCTGGCTGTCCATAAATTTCAATGGACAAAAATTTATTTCCTGGGAACTGCCGCATTTGGTGCAGATAAGATGGTGATGGTGCTCGGTGTTGTTCAACTCGAACAAACTTTTCCTATCACCAAAGTTCAGTTCGGTTAAAATACCAAGATTCAATAAAAGGCTGAGGTTTCGGTAAACCGTGTCCAGGCTCATACCGGGATACTTTTCCGTTATCTTGCCGTGAACTTCTTCAGCACTTAAATGGTGATTGCTGCTTTCTAAAAAAACTCTGAGAATCTCCTGCCGCTGGGAGGTGATTTTTAACCCTTTAGCCTGAAGTTTGTTTATATAATAATCCACTTTCAATTTCAGGGACCTCCTGTTAGGAATGATTACTACTAAAATTATAGCATTATTTGGATTTTCATCACCCCCCAAAGTTGAAAGGGAGCCCTTGAAAAGGCTCCTTCCCTGCATCTTATCGCTATTCGAACAACCCGTCCTTAAAATCAGGGTCCTCGCGGTCGTTATTGACCTGGCTGTGGAACAGTTCTTTCAGGGTGATGTCGTCCACATCTCGAAAACCGGTGCTGAAAGATACCTGGCTGATGACATCCCTGACTCCCCTGGCCCTGGTGGCCGCCTCAATGGCGTTTTGAATCTCCTCCTGGCTGTCCGAGCGGCCCCGCAGGTAAACCGTGCCGCCGATGCTTTCGGCGCCGATATTTTTTAAATTGATGCCGCTGTTTTCTAATTCTTCGTATACTTCTGCGGTAACTTCACCGTCATTAATCTGGCCGTCGGTACTGATGGTGACGCCGTTTTCAATGCTCCTGATGCCGGGTACCCTGGAAACCAGTTCATGCAGCTGTCTTCTTTCGCGGAGAGTATCCACCAAACCCATCAGGTGCACTTCCCCGTTTTGCACCTTAGCTTTAATTCCATAGTCCTTCAGTCCGTTGGTTTTGTCTATAAGAGCCTGGACTTGCGCCTGCAATTCCTTATCGTGATTCGAATGCATTCTCTCATCTCCTTCAGGGTTTATTGCTATTATTCCCCCAATGGAGAGAGCTATCAGTCAAAAAACGGTTCCTTTTTATATTTTTCGATTTAGTTTGTTCAGAAGTTCTTCCGTTACCTGTTCTTCAGAAAACACTTGAATGTTGTTTTTGGTTAAAAGGGCTGCAGTGACACCCATGCCGTCCACCAACTTTCGCCGGACAGCAGTTGTCCCCGGCAGCCTGTTATAAATCCAGGAACTGCCGCAGGACGGGCTGCGCTCTTTGAGAATGGCAGCCTTAACATCATGCCGCCGGGCAATTTGCAGCACCCTGGCCGCCCCTGCCAGAAATTCGGCGGTCACCTCTTGGCCGCTTTCATTAAGCAGTCTTGCCCGGCCTGCCAGGGCATCGAAGCCATCCCCTTGTTCGATATCCACCGGTTCTCTGGGTGTCGCCAGACCCCCCAATACCTCCGGGCAAACAGGAATAGCCAAACCCTTTGCTATCAGTTCAGCCACAGGCTGAATCAGGTTATCTCCTCCATGGTACTTGCAAGGAATCCCCGCCAGGCAGGCACTGACCAGAATCATGGTACCCCCTCCTTCTTTCCTTCTCATCTTACCACAGGGGGCTGCACATATTTAACACTTATTTTAACTGCAGTGGCTTTAACCTGCCCTGGTCCACCACCACCGGGTACCCGTAGGCCGCCAGGCCAAAAGCTTCTTCCGCTTCATTAAGGGGGATGCCCTTTAATTCCACCTTTTTCAGATCTCCTTCTCCCACACCTCCCAGGGCCAGCTCATAGAGATACTGCACTGCCTGGGGCATAAATCCCAGCAGCCTGGCTCCCACCACGTCTGTGGATACCGGGTCCGTTCCGGCAACCACAAGGTCCGAATTGACGGGTTTGCCCTTGGAGGGACCAGTGCCCACCATGGCCTTGTCCCCGCTGAGGATGGTCAGGTCAATGGGGATTTTTTCCGCCATGGCGGCAATAAACCCGTGCAGCCGCTCATGAATGCCCCTTTGTGTTTTGGGCCAACCGTGGATTTCCGCCGGTGGCCAGGACAGGGCGATGTTTTTAATGCCCAGCGAAACTGTAGCTTCCTCGTGGTGTTTTATTTGGGTAAAGGAAATTAGTGTTTACCCAGTTGGGCGTAATGACAACGGTATCCCCGGGCTTAAAGATTTCATCCGCCGGCAGCATTTCAATGGCCCGGCAGACCGCCTGTCCTTCCAATGGATCTCTGGTAACGGCCACCACCGGCCGTTCCACTCTTCTTTTCCGCATAGAATCCCTCCGTATGGTTACTATCATTAGCTTAAACCTTACCGGAGGTTCCTATGCTCTTCTCTTTGCCTTCCAAATAAAAAACAGCCAGGCAAAAGCCGCTGGCCGTTTGTTTATGAGCCGGTTACCGGTGCCTGGCAAACCCAATCTCTCTTCTTGTTATCACTGATAACGCTCACATGCACATGAACAAATTCTTTAAATTTCTCTTTCACCTGCAAGGTCACTCGGGGGCGCCCTTTGTACTGTCCACCCTGGCCCTGGGCAACATTACAGGGGCGATGGTCTTTCAGAGCACCGTCATTCCTGCCATCGGCATTGCTTTGACTCCCTGGAAATTAACACCCCTGGCTTTGACCAGCGCCCTGCTGGCCGTTGCCGCGGCCGGGTTTGTATTGTACTGCCTGAAGACAACCGGTCAGATTAAACCAAGGACCCTGGCTTACAACGGGGTACTTTACGGTATTTTCCTTGCCACCCTGGCGTTTGCTTTTTAAACTGAGACATAAACAAATAAAATCCTCAGAGCAACTCTGAGGATTTTTTAAATATTACCCACTTAGCCGTCCACTTGGTGTTTTTAAATACCCGCCTCTCGCAGGTGGGTGCCAGCTAGATGGTTTCTACCTTCCGCCTTAGCCGAGCGGCCTGGTATACGCAATCTAAGTCTAGCTCCCTCAAAAACACTGTGGGTTTAAAAATCATCAAGCAACGCACAAAGCAGGATGCCAGGCGGGTCGGGACGACCCACACCAGATTGTTTTTCCTTCATTATCCGGGTCATCTTTGTAGGAGTTATGATACCAGAAAACATTTCTTTAGGCAAGACCCGGGGGGCAGAAACAATTAACAACTCGCCAACGCAACGCCAAACAAGGTGAGAGCCGCGCCAAAGATTTGCATAGGATTTGGCACCTCGCCGATAAAGAGAGCGGCAATTACCATCGCCACAGGGATAACCATATACATGTAAATCATCACCTGATTGGCGCCCAGGGTTTCGATGCCGCGATACCAAATTACCAGAGAAAGAGCGGTAACCGGGATGGGATGTATAGGACAGACCCCCAGGCGGTCAGGCTTACTGCCCCCCAATCCAGCGTAACCATATCCGGCAGTGTTAGAAGGACAAGAGCCAATGTTCCGAGCAGCGCCGCTATAACAGCCAGGGTGTTGTCCATGCTCGCATCCGGGTAAATCCGTGTTTGCGGTGTGGTCCCGGTTTGTTTTTGGAAGGTTACCTTGATAACTGCTTATAAAATAAAAAACTGCCTTGTGCTAAGAGCACGGCAGTTAGTCATTCTGTAAATGAATAAAATATGGCAAGCCGCAATTCTTAACCTATACAATAATATCTTGTTAGGTATTTTCTCACGGGCTTGCACATGGTAATTCTCCTTTAGTTCTTTATCATAATTTTATAGTAACACTGGCAGAAATAGCCTGTCAATCTTCGTGGGTAAAAATATAACCGTTCTGCCGTATCCACTAAGAGGCTGCGTTGTTAATATTCTTTGATCGCCTTGGCCAGACGCTTGATTCCTTCAACGATTCTTTCCTCAGGCATATTGGAGTAATTCAATCTCATTGTATTGGTTACGCCTCCGTTGGGAAAAAACGAATCTCCCGGCACAAAGGCCACATTATGTTTCAGGCATCGCACCAGTAAATCTGCAGCTTTAATATGGGGTGGTAAGACCACCCAGGTGAATAAGCCCCCCTGGGGGTAAGTGAAATTCACGTTTTCAGGAAATTCTTCTTCCATGGTTTTGAGCATAATGTCCCTGCGACGCCGGTATACTTTTTTAATTTTTTCAATATTTGCATCCAGATTATAGAGTTCTATGAATTTGGCAATTTCACCCTGGCTGATAGACGAAGTATGCAAATCTGCCCCTTGTTTGATCAGGATGTATTTTTTCAGGAAGTTAGCGTCAGCGGCGATCCAGCCTATTCTCAATCCCGGGCAAAAGACCTTGGAAAAGGTACTGATAAAAATGACCAGTCCCTTTGTGTCAAAGGATTTTAGAGCAGGCAGCATTTCCCCTTCAAATCTTAGTTCACCGTAAGGGTTATCTTCAATAACTGGTATTTCGTATCGGTTTACAAGTTCCATGAACCTTTGTCGTCTCTCAAGGGACCAGGTTCTGCCTGAAGGGTTCTGAAAATCAGGAATAACATAGATAAACTTAATCCTTGTTGTGGTCTCCAGGATTTTTTCCAGTTCTTCAATAATCATCCCGTTATCATCGGTGGGAACTTCCAGAAAAACCGGCCTATATGCTTTAAAAGCACTTATGGCAGCCAGGTAGGTCGGGCTTTCACACAGCACAACATCGCCTTCATCAATAAACAGCTTACCCGAAAAGTCCAGTCCCTGTTGTGACCCGCTGATGATTTGGATGTTCTCGTAGGTAACACGGGTCTTGAACTTCCTGTTCATTCTTTCGGCAATTTGTTTGCGAAGGGGCACAAATCCTTCGGTGGTAGAATACTGCAGCACCTGGCTGCCGTTTTCTTCCAAAACCTGCGCAGAAACAATTTTCATTTCTTGGACGGGAAATAACTCCGGAGCCGGCAGCCCTCCGGCAAAAGAAATCACCTCAGGATTTTCCGTAATCTTTAATATCTCACGTATTTCGGATGCTTTCAAATCGTCCATACGCCTGGCTAATGTGACCGCCATCATGATACCCCCTCATCGAATTATACAGGCCACCCTACCAATACTTGCGCTCCCCCGAAAAACAATCAGAACAACGGATTTGTCTGCGCTTTTATTTCTTTTTCCAGGCTCTCAGTGCTGACCAGCGTCTCCCTCAAAGCTTTTACCAACCGTTTCACGCCTTCTTCGATAACACCCTTTGGCTGTAATGCAAAGTTTAACCTTATATGATTACACCCCTGCTCTTCCAGATAAAAAGCTTCTCCCGGCACAAAAGTCACCCCTTGATCAATGGCTCTCATTAGAAGAACAGTTGACTTATCAATCCTTTCCGGCAGGCGGCACCACAGGTACAGCCCCCCTTCAGGAACGTTCCAACAGACACCGGGCAGCATGCTTTTCTGCAGGGCATCCATCATCATATTGCGGCGTTTTACGTATTCCTGGCGAATCATCTGCAGGTGCTGTTCAAACAAACCCCTGCGCAGAAAACCATCCAAAACAAATTGGGCCAGACTATTGGTATGAATGTCGTTGAGTTGCTTTGCCATGACAATTTGACGAATGACCGGACGGGCAGCGGCCAGCCAGCCTATCCTTACTCCAGGCGATAAGGTTTTGGAAAAGGTGCTCAGGTATATGACATAACCGTGCTGGTCAAGAGCTTTTAATGACGTTACCGGCTGACCCTCATAGCGCAGCTCACCGTACGCGTCATCTTCCAAAATGGGAGTACGATAGCTGTATGCCAGATTCAACATTTGCCGCCGGCGCTCCGGACTCATGACCGTCCCGGATGGATTCTGGAAGTTCGGTATGGTATAGATAAACTTTGGTTTATACCGGGCCAGAAAAGACTCCAATAAATCAGTTCTCATGCCGTTCTCATCAATTGGCACCCCGATTACCCTGGCTCCTGCTGAACGGAACACTTGCACAGCACAGAAAAATGAGGGTTCTTCAGCCAGAATCACGTCGCCGGGATCAATCAATGTCCGTGCCGCAAGGTCGATTCCCTGCTGGGAGCCGGATAGGACAAGAATCTCCTCGGGTGAAACTGCAGCCCCGCTTTTCCTCATGAACCGGCTGATACTTTCTCTCAGGGGATAATAACCCTCTGTGGGGAGAAATGACAGAGTGGCTTGACCGTGTTTCTTCAGGATCTCTGACTGTATGTCTTGAAAAACGGAAATGGGATATAGTTCCACTGCAGGGATGCCTAAAGAAAATGAAATGACATCCTCGCGACGGTGAAGCAGTTGCATAAGATCTTGTAACAGGGGATTTTGCTGCCTGGATGAAGTTACACTAAAAAACTGGCGCCAGTGAATCGGCTCGGGACAGGCAAAAGGAGCGTTTTGACCACGGGCTGCAGAATGAGGTTCTAAAACCACTGTTCCGCATCCGACCCGCGATTCAATCAGGCGGTCAGCCTTCAGTTCATGATAGGCATTGAGCACCGTACTGCGATTCACATTTAAGGTCTCCGCAAGCTTTCGTTCCGGGGGCAGCCGGAAGCCCGGAGACAATACACCGGAAAAAATCATGTCCCGTATCTGGTTTTTAATCTGCAGATAAAGAGGTGTCCTGCTTTCACGATCCACATGGATAAGCATAGATGTCAATGCTCCTTTGAACTGTAAATGGCTCCAACATTGGTATCCAATAGTTCGATCCAATTTTCATACTAACAGGTTTTAACGAAAATACAACCACCAATTGGAGCGATTTATTAACCAGCCAATCCTGCTTTTTAGAGACATAATAAAAACCCCACTGTCTCAAAAGAGAGAAGTAGGGTTTTCTTTTCCAGCGGGACAATCTGTTTGCAAAAAACGAACATGGGAAGTCTATCTCCGAATTAACACTGATAATAATGATAATTCCGGTGAACATATCTATTCTGCCCGTTATTTGAAGAGCGTAGACCATGATGACCAATCAGAAGATAATATTGACGCCTACCGGACCTGGCATAAAAGCAGCAGTAGTTAAGAACGGGAATATAGTGTCAAGTTGATTCTAATTACTATGGGTTTGACTGATTCCAACTATTAGAAATAATCTTTCAAAACATAGTTTGTTCTCCGGTCTGCTACCCACTCAAATGTGTAATAGGTTCCCCAGTAAACAAAATTTTACAAATAATATGAGCTAGTCCCCATTGTTTTTCCTAATATGAAAAGCACCAAGTATTAGATGATTGGTGCTTTTATCGTTATGCCCTTATCTGTTTACTATGCCTCTCTTTCCCTAATCTTCCTCTTTGCCCTCTAAATGTACGATGTTTTTTAACACCTAGCGAAGCATCTAAAATTACCCTATCAAAACTACCCAGATCAGCTATTCCATTAGCAATTAAATTTCTCTTTACAACGGCCAAATGATATGGTTTAACCACTTGTGTCCTACCATAATTAGTCTCTTAAGTCCACAGGTATCTTTGCAAAATGGAAAAAAACTAAGCAAACCCATGAAAAGACAGCATGAAACCAGAGGCTGCCAATGACAGCCATTCTTTAAAGAGGTATCTGAGGGCTAATCAGTTTGTGGCTGCTTCTGCCTGAGCTAACTGGGGGACGATGAAGAGTTCTTTCGTTTTGAGCCCCAGTGCGATAACAGCTTTACCCAGCTTGGTCAGGTAATATTTCCGGGTACCGGATACCTTCTTGATGATCCCATGAACACGTAGAAGTTTGAGTATGCGGAAGACGGAAGCCGGACTCAGTTCCGGCAGCAATCGTCGGACCGATTTGTTCTGCAAACCGTTGATGTTGAATTCACCGTGCGCCAGTACTTCGAACAATTTCTGATCTTCCCGGCTGAAGAAGTTAAAGCCTTTAAAACTTCTGTCGTTGGCCTTCTTGCTTTCCGAAAGTTCCTCTAATTTCTTCACGCCGTCACTGGGGTCATCCAAAGAAGATACAAACTCCAGATAGCGGCGATTGGCAGCTTTCAGCAGTCGGCTGAGCGGATACAGGCTGTAAATATTCTTCTTCATCGGCGCGATTTTCTGTGTGACGGTTCCATCCCGCTGCTGGACTTCCCGAGAATGCTTGAACTGTGAGACATCATTCACGGTCGTTTCAATCCGGAGCACGTAGCCAAATTTGTCATACATCTTGATGCTGACTGCACCCATCTGGTGCTTAATTCTCGTACCGAGAATACGCTTGTTGAATCGGTTGCCCATTTCGCCCTCGTAGTTCCCGTGCAGTTTTTGTCCCAGGAACGTGGCGATGTTCTCCGGTTTCACAGAATGGATGGCGGTATGCACGATGGCATCATAAGAAACTTCAGGTCCTCCGGGTCCCGGAAGACGATGTCCGTCGCATATTCCACTTGCATAATGCTCCAACGGTAGGTAACGTGCAGCTTCTTGATCATCGGGCAGTACCGGTTAGCCAGAATGTCCAAGACTTGATGAAGGTCTTCCACCCGAATATGGTCGGATAGCTGCTGCGCTTTTTCCCAGTCACTGATGCTAAGGAAAGCATTATCCCGCATTTGGTAGTTGATGCCTTTTGGATAGCCGGGATGCAAGCCAATTGTGCCCGTTCATGTAAAACTGAAGGCGAAACGGACACCACATGGGGACACGAAGATAACAGAGTCCGAAGTCCGGATCAATGAAGTAAAAGTAGTAGTGCAGGCATTTTCCGGAGTCCGTTTTCCTTGGCTATCCGTTCGGCATGCTCGCGAAGTTCTTCGTGCAGCGCGTTGGCCCAATCCGGGTAGTCGAAGATTTTGATGTTGATTTGATATAAGTACGATGTCATACCGCCGTCGAAACAAAGCACCGGAATATTGCCATGGATCACGATCCGATCGTAGCATGCCAGTACTCCGTCAATCTTGTCTTTGTAACGCTCGGTAAGTAACATCGTTCATTCCCCCCACGTCGCTGTTATGATTGCACAGTAATTCGACATTCCGCATGACGACCGCTCTTCGGCAGGTCTGGGTGCGAGTGAAAGAAGCGCCCTGGCCTGCTATCCCTGACAAGCCACACAGCGGAGCGGCCCGAGGACGGCAGGCGGAAGACGCGGCAGCGGCTGCAGCGTCGCCCGCAGGGACGCGGAGCGGGGCAACAAACAAAAACAGGCTGCTAAAAAAATAACAGCCTGTACCTATTAGTACCTAAATACGATATCACAAAACCCTAGAAAGTAACGGAAAACTTCACTACACATACTAATGAATTCCTAACTGTCACATCATTACTTCACTGTTCTTCTTCACTGAACTTATTTAACATGGTGATCGTATTAATTAAGTGGTTGTTAAAAATTCGTCGGGCAACATCTAAAAGTTCAATAATCGCAGGATCTCTTAATGAATACATAACCTTAGTCCCATCTTTTTTTCCATCCACAATATTTTTACTGCGTAAAACAGCCAATTGTTGCGAAACTGCTGACCCTTCGCTACCAATCAGTGTCTGCAGTTCATTGACATTTTTGTCCCCTTCGGACAATAGTTCGAGGATACGAATACGTAGAGGATGACTAAGGGCTTTAAAAAAATCAGCTTTAAATTGTTGCAATTCAAGACTCAATTAAAGTTCACCCCCCATTGCCAGATACTAGGTCTTCGTATTGATCCAATGCTATAAGAATTCCTTCAATTAGAGCTTGTGGCCTAGGTGGACAACCAGGTATATACACAAATACCGGCACAATTTTGTCCACCCCTCCATTGCCGGCATAGGTTTGGCCAACAATCCCACCCCCGCAGGCGCAAGTTCCTACCGCCACGACCATCTTAGGATTTGCAGTTGCATTGAATGTTTTTCGTACCGCCTCTTCCAGGTGCCGGGTTACGCCACCCGTTACCATTAGCATGTCCGCATGCCGCGGAGAAGCGACAAAATCAATTCCAAACCGTTGTATATCATAAATAGGGTTAGTCAGTGTATTTATTTCAAAATCGCAAGCATTGCACGATCCTGAATCAACATGCCGTATGTGTAAAGATTTTCCAAGCACTTCCTTAATTCTCTGCTGTAATTTTATTCCCGACTCCATTTCTGAGTCCTTGTTAGCGCTCACACCATCAACCTCCTCTAGATAAACGGCAAGTTATTATAATATTATTGGGGTATTCGGACAACTTGTATTAAATCCTTTTTGTTTTTAGTCGCCAGATGATAACCATTCGTCATTCGCATTATCTGGGTTTCACAGACTTCTGCGCAAATCCCGCAAAAGATACATTTGCCATAAGACACAACCAGTTCGCAGCATTCGTCATTCGAAAGAACTTCGATGGCTCCTGTTGGACATGCTGCAACACAGGCTCCGCAATTCTTGCATTTATGAGGCTGTATATCCAATTTCCCGCGATAGCGGCGAGGCGCCTCCTCCGATGGCAACTTGCGTGTTACAATCCCCGTCTTCCAAATTTTACGAATTACTTCAAACATCCGCTTTTTCTTCTCCTTCTACAGCCTAATAAATCATGCTTTAACGGTCACAGCAGGCATAGCACAATTCAAAGCTTTTATTAATCAATGGAAAATCAGGTATTATATTGCCGGGAACAGTCAAAGGAACCGCAGGCCAATTACTATACGTCGCTGAACGCACCCGATACCGATCAACCGTTTCTTCCGGCCCAACCATTACCCAATGTACGGTTTCTCCTTTAGAAGATTCGGTCCATCCCATCCCCCATTGATAGGCCGGAATCTTCGGGAGTGCAGTAATGATATCCCCTGCCGGAATCTGATCAAATACTTGGCGGATAATTGATATAGACTGAAATACCTCGTCAATCCGCACACGAATTCTAGCAAGAACGTCACCTTCCTGATAGATAGGTACAGAAAACGTCACGCGATCATAGGCAGCATATGGCTGGTCACGACGGATATCAATATCTCTGCCGGAAGCCCTTGCCGCAACACCTACAACCTCTAAATCTTTTGCCTGCTGCAGTGTAAGTATACCAGTATTCTTCATACGATCCAGAGCAATGTCATGGGAAAGCAGTATGTTAACCAGTTCTTTAAATTCAGTTTCCACTTTATCTAAGGTTGAAAGAATATCTGAATACTCGGCAGTTGTGACATCAAACCGCACTCCGCCAAGATCTACAATTCCACGTAAATAGCGATGCCCAGCAATTCGTTCATTAAGTTGCAATAGTTCTTCGCGTAAACGCGCCCCTTGACTGACTCCCACTGCAAACCCAAACCCCGCGCACACATTCCCAACATCGCCAATATGGTTATACAACCGCTCCAACTCAAGAAATAATGTGCGAAGATATTTCGCCCGCAACGGAATCTCTACCTGTCCGGTACTTTCAATTGCCTGCGCAAACGATACCGCGTGAGATAAGGCACATACACCACAAATCCTTTCTGCTATGAACAACGCCTTCCTTAGAGGCTTTCCTTCACTAGCCTTCTCTAAACCACGATGTGTATAAAACAGTCTCGCATCTAAATGCAAAATGGTATCACCAACAGCTCCGAAGCGAAAATGACCTGGTTCAATAATTCCCGCGTGAATCGGCCCTACCGGTATTTCTGTAACATCTTGTCCTTCATACCGCATGAACGTCTCGCGGCTTTCTACCCTTGGCACAGTCTCTCTGACTGCAAAATCTTTGCGCAAAGGATGTATTTCTTCCGGCCAGTCGCCATGCAGCGTAAGCGGCCGGAGATCGGGATGCCCCTGCGGCCTAAGCCCTAGCAAGTCTTTCACTTCTCTTTCATACCAATTTAAGGCCGGCATTTCAACTGCTAAGGATGGAAAGGTTGGCTCCGCATCATCAACTAGCGTTTTTACAATAATAAATTGCTTCGTTTTATCAAATAAAAACACATAGTACAGCGCAAACGAACCGGCTGAATTGCGTTCGTCACTGCCAACCATGGTAAATAAACGCCCCTTTTTTTCTTTGCAGAGAAAATGACAAACCTCCGCCAAATAGCCTTTCTCTATAATAATTTCAGTCTCATGGGGTCCGCGTGCAGTAATCGATAGTACTTTTTCACCTAACTGCTGCTTGATGCGGGTAATGAATAATTTCTTATTTTTTTCCATAATTACTGTACCCCCTGCAAAATGGCAGACACTTTATGAATTACCTCACTCAGGAAAGGCGAAACATATAAGCCGCAGGTCACAACCATCACCAATGGAATGAACAAAGCAGCCGTCGAACAAAAACTGATTTCCTTTGATACCAGTTTTGTCGGCGCTTCTCCAAAAGTCATTTTGGTAACATACTGTACCATCCCTGCGAAAATCAAGACAACCAATACCAGAAATGAAACGGTAACCCCTATATAGCCCGCTTTAAAACCGGCCATCATAATGGTAAACTCACTAATAAAAATATTAAAAGGTGGCGTCCCCGTAATGGCAAACGTAGCAACCAAGAAAACAATTCCTGTTATCGGCATCGATTTAAGCACGCCTGAAATACGTTCCATTTGCTTCGAACGGTATTTTTGGTTAATGTTCCCTGCTGCCAAGAATAGGAGAGATTTCGCCATCGAGTGATTGAACATATGGAGTAGCGCTCCGTAAAGACCCAATGTCCCGCCAATCCCAACACTAAGGGTGATAATTCCGATATGTTCCACACTGGAATAAGCCAGCATCCGCTTTAGATCATGCTGCACTAAAATAAACGGAACCGTAATGGCAATCGAAAAAATGCCAAAAAAAATCATGTATTGAGCTACTTGTCCATTAAGCGTACTATTCGCAATTGCATATATTCGCAATATGCCGTAAAGAGCGGTATTTAGCAGTACACCGGATAAAACCGCACTCACTGGAGAAGGGGCCTGGCTGTGCGCATCCGGTAGCCAGAAATGCATCGGTGCTAAGCCCGCTTTTGTGCCAAAGCCAATTAGCACAAAAACAAATGCAGTTAGCATCCATTTGGGATTTAAATCTTGAGACACCTGCCTTAATACTGTCCAATTGAGGGCAGACGGGCTTTCTCCAGATACATGAACTCCTGAAAGATAGATGAAAATAATCCCTATCAGAGCGAAGGAAATTCCAACGCTGCCCATAATCAAATACTTCCAAGCGGCCTCTAGGGCCGTTTCTTTTTGATACATACCAACCAATAACGCGGAAACGATGGTAGTTATCTCAATTCCTACCCACATTAAGCCAATGCTGTTTACAACACTCACCGCTACCATCGTAAATAGAAACAGGTGAAATAATAAAAAATAATGGTGAAATTGCCGTTCGGTAATCATCCCTTCCGACAGTTCATACTTCATATAGCCGACCGAATACAGTGATGCCGTAAATCCGACAAAAACAATCAACCCTATATTAAACGCGCCTAGGGCATCGATATAAATAAATTCATCCCAGGCAGTTATCGAACTTCCGGTCATTACTTGGTAGGCAACGGCCAGACCAGCCGTTAGCGTTAAGACTGCGCCCACTACCTGAAACCATGCACATACTTGTGTTTTTATCCGCCACGCGATGAGCCCCGTAATGATAGGAGTTAACAAGAGTATCCAAAGCCAATCCATTTATGTCATCCCTTCAATTTTTGCATATTTTCCGTGTTTAAGCTATCAAAAGTGGAATGGATGCGAAATAGTAGTATGCCAATCACAATCACACTCACCAGCAAATCAAAAAATATTCCAAACTCAACCACAAGCGGCATTCCATAAGCAATGGATTCTGCGATGAGAAAAATTCCATTTTCAATGGTGATTAATCCAACACCCTGCATCATAGCTTTTTTATGGTCAATCATAATGAAAGTACCTAGAAAAATTAAAATTACGGAAACTGGTAGATACGTTTCCCCATACTCTTTACTCGGCAAATTTAGATCGGAGGCTATATAATACCCCATAGCCGACAACACCAGCGCAATTAGCAAGGAAGTATATTGAGTAGTAAACCGTTCCACTTCTCGTTTAATGTCAATTTTTCTGATGGTGTAATAAAGAATATAGGGTATCAGCAGCGCTTTCACCAGCAGCGTAAAAATAGCGGCAACCAATAAATGCGAAATACCTGTTTTAAACCACATTACACCTGCTGTAAGTGAAAGCAACACGGATTGAAGCGCCAAGATACCGATCGAATCACTGATTTTTCGGATTTGAAACAACATGATGGTGCTAATGAGTAATCCCAAACCAATTAATAGATCCATTTATGCTACTCCTTTTACATGACAACCCGCATAATAACGGCCAATACTGACAGCGCCATAGAAGAAGCCAATAACTTCGGCACCTTAAAAAGCCGGATTTTGGCATACGCCGTCTCGATAAAGGCCAACACAATCCCCAAAGCAACCAATTTTAGTAAATAAATAAAAATTGCTGCAGTCAACCCCTTCCCACTCCAATTAAATGCGATTCCCCAAGGAAAAAACGTACTGATGAAGAGATTTAACATTACTAACTGTTTTATTTGTGCCGCCCACATCATCAACCCCAGATATCTTCCGGAATACTCAAGCAGCATCCCCTCATGAATCATCGTCAATTCTAAGTGGGTATCAGGATTATCAACCGGAATTCGACCTATTTCTGCTATTACTACAGTTAACATAGCCAACAAGGCCAACCCGTAAGACGGATCAATCAAATTCCATTGTTTTTCGGCAATGATCTGTACGATTTGTCCTAGTTTCGTTGTACCGCTGGAGAGACATACCGTAAATAAAGCCAACAGCAGAGCAGGCTCTATGATGGCTCCAAGCGCCATCTCCCTGCTGGACCCCATGCCGCCGAACGAACTGCCGGCATCAAGCGCCGTAAGCGCCGTAAAGAACCGAGCTAATCCCAACAGATAAACAACCATGATTACATCTCCGGCAAAGCTCAATGGCGCATTGGCGATAAAGGTTGGAACAAGCAGGCCGGCTGTTATAACCGAAGTAAACGTAATATACGGAGTCACTTTCGTCAACCAGGATACTTGCTCAGAAATAACGGCATCCTTTTTTAAGCTTTTTATAATATCATAGTAAGACTGAAAGATACGCGGCCCAATACGGCTTTGTAACCCGGCCTTCAATTTTTTGATTAATCCCTGGATAAAAGGAGCAAGCAGCATCAAAATAGCCGCCTGCAACAATGTCCACCCTACTGTCTGAATCATTTGTTCTATCATGTAAACTTACACCTGCCTAATCCAAAGTAGTGCCACGATGAGTGTAATGACCATATATGCCAGGTAACTTTGCAGATTTCCATTCTGTATCATCCTAATTCCCTGTGACAATTTGACTGTAAATGCAATGACAGGCTTATATACCGCATCCTCTATGGAATGATAATTCTGCAAACGATGACTAATTTTCCGAGGATAATATGTATACTGTTCATACACTTCCACTTTTCTATGAGTACCGGTTAATCGCTGCAAAATCATCAAGACAGGATGGGAAAAAGATGTGCCGGTGTATTCCATAGAAGATTGTAGCGGTGTACCACAATTCCATGTCTCATCGATCTGAACTTTACTCGTTCCGACCCAAAAACGCAACAAAACAATACTAAGAGTCAATACACCCAGCAAGGCAAGCAGCATTACACCTGGAAATAAAGTTTCCGTTGAATGCCCGGCAAACGGCACATACCAAATTGCATTACCTGCCAGGTGTGTATGAAAAACCTTTTCATTTATATTTTTAGTAATCGTAAGAACAAATCCCGGCCAAATACCCAAGACTAAAGAGAATAACGCCAATATCGCCATCCCGATGCGCATGGCTACGGGAACTTCCTCCGCATGCTCTGCATGTTCGCTGCGGGGCATCGCCAGAAATGCGGTTCCAAAGTGTTTAACAACCCCACCTGCTGCAAAAGCTCCAGTCAATCCGAGAGCCGCCGCCGAAAGGCCGCCAGCAATTTTCCACCAAGGACTTTGGATGTCAAAGGAAAGATGCAACAGCGATTGAAAAGTAGCCCATTCACTGATAAAACCGTTAAACGGCGGTAAAGCAGATAGTGCTAGCCCCCCAACCAGAAATAGCACGGCCGTCACCGGCATGCGTTTGATTAATCCGCCCAATTCATTGATATTCCTGGTGTGGGTTGCAAAGAGAACAGCGCCAGCCCCCATAAATAAGGTCCCTTTAAACATGGCGTGATTCAAAGTGTGGTACAGAGCCGCTGTCAAAGCTAATGCTGCAAGAAACGGCTGCTGGTATGCACTAAAAATGATAGACGCCCCGATTCCCATAAAGATAATACCCATATTTTCGGCGCTACTGTAAGCAAGGAACCGTTTTATATCATTTTCGGCCAAGCCATACAAAATCCCAATAAAAGCAGATAGTACTCCGGCTGCTAGTACAATTGCCCCCCACCAAACAGGCCCGCCGCCTAAAAAGTCAAAACTTACCCGCAATAATCCATACGCAGCCGTTTTAATCATAACAGCTGACATGAGAGCCGAAATATGGCTTGGCGCTGCTGGATGAGCTCTGGGAAGCCAAATATGCAGCGGCACAATGCCTGCCTTTGTGCCAAATCCTAAAAAGGCCATGAGAAATATAAGATTCCTAAGCCAGTTAGGAATCTGGGAAGCCATATTCTGAAAGGTAACAAAACTGAAACTTCCCGTAAATAAAAACAGAGCTAAAAACGAAAGAATAATAAAAACTGTTCCGATATGAGTCATTACGACATAAACATATCCCGCCCGGCGAACTTCCGATCGTTCATGCTCGTACATCACGAGAAAAAAGGAGACAAGGGACATAAGCTCCCAAGCGACCAAGAAGGCAAACCCGTTATCTACCGTTACAACTCCTACCATGGAAAGCAAAAACAAATTGAGGCCGCCTCCAAGTAAACCAACATTTTTTTTATGATAGTATTCGGTGACGTAACCAATGGAATAAATGGATACGGCCGACGCTAACACACAGATAATTAGCAGAAAAAACGCGGATAAGGTGTCGATTCGAAAAGATAACGAAATATCGGAGACAATATGCCAGGCCGATAAAGAAATAGTTTGCTGCTCAAGTAATACGCGTAATGCGGTAACAGCTCCTGTCATTCCTCCCAGGAAGGAAGATACGTGAGAAATCAGATTGGCTGTTCGCGGATTTTGGCTTACAACGACAGCAGCGAAAGTACCAAATAGAAAGAAGGATAAAGTTGTAATAAATAGTACCATATCCAGACTTGATCCGATCATACCCAAACCCCCAAAATAATTGTATTATAGAATCTACCTGTAACAAGAACGGCACCCACGCTTTTACAAGCATGGTTGCCACTTCAACTGATATCGGTAGTTTTTTTTATTATTCTTTAGCGGCAGCCGCTTCGGACAGTGCTTCCCCATATAATTTTGCGAACCGTTAACCTTTCAGCCGCATCTTGGGCCGTTTTGTCAAACAGCGCTTCGGCCTGGTCAGGGAATTGTTGCTTGAGCGAGGAATAACGCACTTCGCCCATGAGGAATTCCTTAAAGTCGGCTGTGGGTTCTTTGGAATCCAAGCTGAACGGGTTTTTCCCCATATCTTTCAGCGCCGGATTGTAGCGGTATATCCCCCAGTAACCTGCTTCGACCGCTTTTTTGACTTCCAAATAATGTTCACTAGTTCTTTTAGAAATTCCGATTTACTCTTATTATCTCTATAATTTAAATAATCATATTATCAAATATCTGACTATTTAAATATATATAATTCATCATTGCTTGTCAACTTCTAATTCTTTACTATGCCTTCCAAAACGCGCTAGCAGGTGTATCGCTACGAAACGATACATGCGCCCTCTTTTAAGTGCTAGCGTATTAATCCGGTTTTCTTGCGCAGGAATAAGGCCACGACCATGGGAAAACCGTAGGTTGCCACCAGACGGGCCATTTCTTCCATGTCGTGACCTCCTTCACGCCCCGGTCGGCGGTCTTTAGTTCCGCCACTAACCTGTCCTGAATACAAGCAGCCAGCCTTTGGCCTGGCACGCTCCCCGGATAATGGTACACTTCTGTGCCGTGAGCCGCTTCACTCACGGCGCTGTTGGCGTAAAGGCTGACAAAAATGTTGCTAGATGTGTACAGCCATAAAATGGCCGGAGGCCAGGAAAAATATCCGCCTGGCTTGAAGCTGCCGCCCCGACCACAACAACTTCACCGGACAAAAATATTTCTAAAAAAGTTCCCAAAAAAGTACAAAAAAGGGGAGGCCCAATAACGGGCTTCCCCTTTTCATTTTCTTTCAATTGCTATACGGTTGCTACATTTTAATCAAAAAGCCCTTGCAGCACTACCTGCAAAGGCTTGATTTACTTGGTGGAGACAAGCGGGATCGAACCGCTGACCTCTTGAATGCCATTCAAGCGCTCTCCCAGCTGAGCTATGCCCCCATTTTCTGTTGCAACCGGGACCTCATCCCGACGAAAGTTATTGTAGCACAGTTTGTTGAAGTGTGCAAGTCCAATTTTAATAATTTTTAACATACCAAGTTTTATAAAATTGCCAAAGATACAGCCGTAAGCGAGATTCTGTTTTAGTAGTCATCTATCTAAGGAGAGGATCTCTCCTTCCTCGCCGGTGCGAGGTGCCCCTACCCGCAGGTGACAAAACGCCCCTGCCTATTTGGGTTGCACGCTGGTGGAGTTTACCCTTGCACTCACCGGTCGCCCGGTGACATTGTTTCTGTGGCACTTTATGGTTACTTGCCACTCAGAGAGTTGCTTTCACCGTCGTCAGGTCACCCTGCCCCGGCTTGCGCCGGGCACCATTTTACACCTGCCGTGGCCTCTTGGCCCCTTGCGGCCTTTAGCTTCATCAGCAAAGTGTGCGTGTCTCGACTTTCCTCTGCTCCGTTGACACGGAACAGCGACTACCCGCTGTACTTTGACAGTCTAAAAAACTTGCGACAATAACTAATTATACTGGATTTTCACCGTAAATCAAGTGGTTTGTTACTGGAAGGTGATTTAAAATTATCCAGTCATCCTTCCATCCTAGCTCTATTATAACATCAGAAAAGCTTGATTTACTTGTGCCCTGTGGGTACGCCACGCCTTTAGCGGAAACCTTAGCTTTTCTATCATCCATAATATTTTATCATTATGACAGCAAAAAAACAAACCTACATGCAGTAGGTTTGCTAACACACCAGGTTACTTTTGAAGTTTCACCTTAATACCGCCGATAATAAAGTTTTCATCTACATAACGATCGCCCATTTGGGTAAGTTTAATCCAATCGGAAGCATGCACAAAGTTCTTATCGCCTGCTCTTTCGATCATTCCTGCTTCTTCTAAAGAAAGTATTTCGGGTACGAGAACAGCGCGGCTGGTATTCATCTTTGCTGCCAGGTTGGCAACACTGATGGCAAGACCTGGCTCCGTTTTCTGCTGCTCAAACAACATTTTCAGCAAATGGTCTTTGGTCGATTCCGAACTATGATAGAGTGAAAGTTTTTTATAAGCTTTCCAAAGCTCCAATTCTCCCTGCGTCACCTGGGGCCAGTAATCGATCTCTGTCAAAGAATCCGTGAGAATTCTGATTTGCTTGGTCATATCCGGTTGATAATTTTTAAATAAAATGTATTTGACTTTTCCCAGTACCATCATGTCTAATTCTCGCCTGCTGATGGTTAAGAAATTATCACTGACAAAAGCAGTGGCCAAATCATTGTTCATGTAAAAACTAACTTCCGTCCCGGGCACTGGTTTTTGTACGGCTGTAGTATTAATTTGCTTGACAACATAAGGATTGATTAAGGCTTTTTTCATCTCTTCATCACTCCCTTTTTAATTTAGTTGATATATCAATAACAAAAAACAAAAATTATTAAAAGGGGTTTTGTCGAAATTGTCACAAATAAAATTAATAGAATATTCACCCCACTATCCTAATAGATATAAATAAGCGGAATAAACTTCTATTATGTTAAGTAATTATAAAAGTTCTAAGAAAATGGTAAAACTATGTATATTTTTTAAATTTATTACCAAAACTCAATTCAACATTGTGGAAAGGCAGGAATTTTAGCAATTATGAAGAAGTTATAATAAAGTCACGACAAGGGGGATGATTAACGATGGAAACTCAAAAGCCTAGCTGCGGTTACAGGGTCAACCAGAGAAATGACGGATCCCTTATCGGCATTGAAGTTATCTGTTGCAACAAGCACATCGGTGAAGTTCGATTTAAAGACGGTGAAGTTCTGTCCTGCCCGGAATGTGGGATTAAACATAGAATAAAGATTCATCACAACCATTTTCATATAGACCGTGACGACCAAACTGAATAATCAAAAAGAGTCCGCACCCCGGTGGTGTGGACTCTTTTGCATTTATTGAATAACGGGCAGGCATAAACTGACGCTGCAGCCTGGGATTTACCCGGTCCTGAATGGCAGTACTGGCAAAATACTGTTTCCACAGCTGCTGGTAAAGGGTCTCATTCTCTTCATAGAGAAGGTGACCGGGTAAATCCAGATTTGTAATAAACCACTCTCTCTGGTTATAGACAGCACCCAAACCCCTCTTCAGGTCGTGGATGATCCAATTTTGATCTGCCAGCCGCTGTACAAAATGAGGCCGCCACCAGGCCGACGACATTGTGGTCCGGTTCAATGGGCGCAAACGTTGGCTGTCTTATTCTTAACGTTAACGTTAACAAAATTAAAAGGGGAGTGGGCCGGCGCCAGGGGAAACTACAGCGCAACCTTTGCCGTGGGTTTTTTACTTTCACTTTATTTTCAGGTTGTCCTGGGGTATAATTCCCAGTCAGCAGTGAGTATGGCCATTGTTACCTTGCTGCTGGCCGTCTATGTGGGCAATGTTAAACTAAGCCAGGCCCCGGTGGACCTGCTGTTAAAAGGCACCAAAACAGTCTTTATGGTATTTACCGTCATTTGCTTCGTAGGAATATTTGCTTCTTTAGCCAGGGGAAAAAACTCTTCCCAAACAGGTAAGTCAAACCTTCCTGGCTAGCGTTAGCCCTGTAAATGAAATCCTAGTTTAATCAGTATTTTATTTCGAGCTAAATAACCGGATTGAAAGAAAAAAGCCAGAGAGGTTATCTCTGGCCTTACTTTGTTCAAAAGCAGCTTTTATAGTTTGTTTTGATAAATCGTTACCATTTCCTCCAATTGTTCTCTTTCCAATTTCCCGGTCAGGCTGGTGGTCTCAAAAAAGCGCTGGGGAACCTCCAGATCGTTTAACCCAAAGCCCAATTTCGTTCTGGTGGCATTCTTGATCTCAAAAATGTCATGGCCCAGTTTCTCCAGTTCCTCGACTGTGGTGGGAATGCCAATGGAATCCAGGGCGGCGATGACCGTGTCTGCCTGGTAGATTTCCCGGGCAAAGAGACAGATGGTGAGGCAGTTTAAAACATTGCGCCATTTTTCTTCCTTGATTAAGGCTGCCACCTTCTCCTCCGGAGATTTGTCCTTTAACTTCTGGTCCACGGAATAACCTGCATTGTCCAGGTGACTGTGCCTGGCCCCCACCGCCTGGCCCAGAATATTGGCATAGCCCGTGTGATAGCCGGCAATCTCAGTTTTCCCCAGGGTCATGGCGTATTCCTGCCCGCCGTACCTTTGGGCAGCGGCAAAGGCGCCCAGGGCCAGTGTCCGGTACAGTTCATCGGGCTGCTGGACAATTCTATTTAAAATTTCCAGGTATGGGCCGGCTTGATCAAATTCCGGTTTGACGCCCAGCTGTTCCTGGCTGATGATGCCCCTTTGGCAGGCCTCGGTCGCCCAGCCCAGCAAAACACCGGCGCTGATGGCATCCAGTCCCAGTTCCTCCACGGCATCAATCATTTCATAGATTTTATCCTGGCTTGACATGCCCAGGAAGGAACCCAGGGCGAAAATTAACTCATGGTCATAGGAAAGGTTTTTGGACTCATAGTCGTAACCCGGGCCGAATTCCCTGCGGTGCAGCCCGATATGAATGCACCCTACCGGGCAGCCGGAACAGGCCATCTTCCGGACCAGACTTTGCTCCGCAAAGGCTTCCCCGCTGATGGCTTCGGCATGTTCAAAGGAACTCTGCTGCAAATTTCTTGTGGGCAGCCCGTTTAAATGATTCAAACCGCTTACGTTAATGGAGGTGCCCAGGCCATGGTATTTATCCATGATATCGGTGGTAACAGACCGGTTATAGATCTCCTTATAAACGTTGTTGTATTTGGCAAAGTCTTCAATTTTTTCTTCTATTTCTCCGTAGATAACCAGGGCCTTTAATTTTTTCGAGCCAAATAAGGCCCCTAAACCGAGCCGACCGAAATGGCGGTAGGTATCCACATTAACATTGGCGAAACGGACGCCTTGCTCCCCGGCAGGTCCGATGCGGATGCAGCTGCGGTGCCCCCGGCCGGGTTCCAGGTTCCTTAATATGCTCCCTGTCTCGGATACGGAAAGCCCCCAGAGGGCCGAAGCGTCTTTAAAACGTACCCCCTGGTGACCGATGGATAGATAAATGGGACGTGCCGCTTTGCCTCGTATGACGATGGCCTGGAAGCCGCTCATACGCATGGCCAGGGCCAGTCGCATGCCGGCATAACTTTCGCCCCACTCTCCGGTAAGGGGGGAGTGGAATACCGCCACCGTTTTGGTGACCACCGGAAAAATAGTGGACATGGGGCCGTTGGCCAAGATGATGGGCTGTTCCGGGTCCAGGGGGTCTTTATCCGGTTGGACCAACTCGGAAAACAGCTTGGCCGCCACCCCGATTCCCCCGATATAAGGGGCCAGGTCTTCCCGCCGGATGGTCTCAACCTTTTGATTGGTTAAATCGATATCCAGCACTTTCATAATTCGCTTACCACCCATCGTTTTTCACCTCCATCGTAATCACCTGGTGGGGGCAAAAACGGGTACAGGTGCCGCACTGGATGCAGATGATCGGTTTGTTGCTTTCATGGTCAAACCGGATAGTTTTTACCACACAGGCCTCCACACAGTCCTGGCAGCCCATGCATTTATCGGGGAGGAATCGCACCCCGCCGCCGGACCGGGGCAGCAGTGCGCCGCAGTTGCAGGCCCTGGCACAGGCCGGGTCACTGCAGCCCCGGCAAATATCCGCCAGAAAACGGCTTTGCAAGCCCCCGGCTGTATGGATTTGAATGGCGGATTTAGAAAGAGAAAAACTATGCTTTATCACCCTTGCACAGGCAAGCATACAGGAGTAACAGCCGATACATTTGGCCATATATTTAGCGTGCAGTATTTTCGCCATGCAAAACCTCCTTTTGATATGCCCGACATGTGCCCATTATAACCCACTGCCTGTATTGGTGCAACCGAGTTTACAGTTTTTTAACCTGCCGTAATTTTAAATTAACCACAACGAATAAAAAGAAGCCCTGAAATTTCAGGGCTTAATCCATTACTTCGCTTTTAATTCCTTGTTTACCGTACAGATCAAACCACCCTGGGTAATTCCCTTAAAACAGGTATTGCAGTACAGACATTGGTCCGGAGTATCGCCGGATTGGACTTTATTGGGCCAGTTGGGGTCCGCAATCAGGCTGCGGCCCAAAGCCACCAGGTCACAGTCCCTCTCAGCCAGCGCTCTTTCGGCCACCTCCGGGTTATTTAATTTGCCTACGGCAATGACCGGGATTGTTACGGTCTCCTTGACCTGGTGCGCGTAACTTAAATAATGCCCATAGGGCTCATTTTTCCCCGGAGCAGATGTGGCCGGTATGGCCGCCATCCCCACCAGGGACGGCACTTCTACCTCATGGGCGGAGACATGCAGCAGGTCCGCCCCGGCAGCTTCAAAAATGCCCGCCAACTCTACAGCATCGGCAGGATCCAATCCTTGATCGCCATATTCTTTACCGTTAAAACGAACACCAATCAGAAGTTTGTCTCCCAATTGCTCCCGGATGCCTTTAATAATGTCAACCACAATCTTGGCCCGGTTTGCATTGGACCCACCGTATTCATCTGTGCGCCGGTTCATGATGGGTGAAAGGAAAGAACTCAGCAAGTAACCATGGGCTGCATGGAGTTCAATCCCGTCAAAGCCGGCCTGTTGTGCCCGCAGGGCGCCGGCCACAAAGTCCTTTACGACATGATCAATATCCTCTTTCGTAAGCTCATAGGTAGGCTCATCTTTAAAGAAGGGAACCGCAGAGGGAGATACGGGCATTTCACCTAAAAAGGACGACCTGCCCCGGGGTCCGGAGTGGGCCAGTTGAATAAAGGCAATTACCCCGTTATCTTTAAAAATCTTGGTGATTTCACTCAAGGAATCGATGGCTTCATCATTGTATATACCCATGGACTTGGAGGTTAGTTTCCCTCTGGGACTAACCACCCCCGGTTCCATAATAATGGTGCCTACGCCGCCTGCTGCCCGCTGCCGGTAGTAGTCAACCAGTCCCGGGGTCACTTCGGCGTTTTCGGTAGCAAAGCTGGTGGTGGTTGGTGCAAAGACCAGCCTGTTTTTCAGTTGTTTACCGTTTAATGTAAATGGACCAAAAAGAAGGTTCATTATTTTCACTCCCGTCTTTTTACTGCTTGCATAGTAATTTTATAGATTAACCCCGGAGTGAACTCCCCGGGGGTTTTTTGTATCTTTTTTAAGGATAAACCCGGTACAGCATACGCGGATAAGGGATGGTTTCCCTCACGTGATCCAGCTTGCAAATCCAGGCCACCGTCCGCTCCAGCCCCAGGCCAAATCCTGAGTGGGGTACACTGCCGTAGCGCCGCAAATCAAGGTACCACTCAAAGGCTTCCTTGGGCAATTTATGTTCTTCGATTCTCTGCTCCAGCAGTTTCAGGTCATCAAGGCGCTGGCCGCCGCCAATCATCTCGCCGTAGCCCTCCGGTGCAATCAAATCCGCCCCCAGCACCACCCTGGGATCTTCCGGGTCCGGTTTCATATAGAAAGCTTTAATTTCAGCGGGGAAACGGTGGATGAAGACCGGCGCATCAAAACTTTCGGAAATAATGGTTTCGTGTGGAGCCCCAAAGTCGTCACCCCAGGTAAATTCCTCTCCCTTGCTCTTGAGCAATTCCACGGCCTCAGTGTAGCTGAGGCGGGGGAAGGGCAATTGAACGGCTTCCAGTTTGCTGATGTCCCGGCCCAGGAACTCCAGGTCTTGCCGCCTGCGTTCCAGCACCCGCTGGACAATGAAGTAAACCAGTTCTTCCTGCAGTTTCATGTTGTCTTCATGATCAAAGAAGGCTGCTTCCGCTTCAATCATCCAGAATTCCATCAGATGCCGGCGTGTTTTTGATTTTTCCGCCCGGAAGGTGGGGCCAAAGCAGTACATCCGACCCACCGCCATGGCAGAAGCCTCGTTGTACAGCTGGCCGCTCTGGGACAGGTAGGCCTTTTCCCCGTGGTAGTCCAGTTCAAATAACGTGGTGGTTCCCTCACAGGCTGCCGGCGTAATGATGGGGCTGTCCACCAGGGTGAAATCATTTTGATGGAAAAAGTCCCTGGCGGCCTGTTCAATCTCCGCCCTGATTCTCAAAATGGCATTTTGCCTGGGTGTCCTGATCCACAGGTGACGGCGGTCCATTAGGAAGTCTACCCCGTGCTCCTTGTGGGAAATGGGATATTCCTCCGCCAGATTGATGATCTCCAGACCTGTCACCGTGAGTTCGTAACCCCCCACCGAACGGGGTTCCTCGCGGACGATCCCCTTCACCCGGAGGGAGGATTCCTGGGTGATGTCCTTGGCCATATCAAAAAGTTCCGGGGCCTCCTTCTTTACCAGAACCCCCTGAACCAGTCCGGTACCGTCCCTTAGAATAAGAAACTGAATTTTCCCCGATGAGCGCTTGTTGTATAACCACCCCTGAATGGTTACTTCTTCGCCCACATGTTTTCCAAGATGTTTGATTAATGTGCCCTGCATCGACTCATTCACCTCAAGTTCAATATTATCATTCTCTGGGGCGTTAAATCTATACAAAATTAGGCTTTTATTAGATGAATTGTTGGTACAGGCAAGAGTTGACAAGGAAATGCCGGCCGGCTTGGGCAACTCCATAAAAAGGAAAAGAGTCTCCTCATAAGGAAAACTCTTTTACCGTTACTTTTTAAGCGTCAGTTCCTTGGCATAAAGGGCGGCCCCCAGGGCCCCTGCCAGTTGGCCCATGGCCGGGGCAATGACCTCACAGCCGGCTGCCCGCGCCAGCCGCTCTCGAACGTCCGGATTTTTGGCCACGCCGCCGGTAAAGATGACCTTACCGGCGGGAGCAAACCGGCTGGCCATGCCCCAGACTCGCCTGGCCACCGAGCGGTGGATGCCGGCGATAATGTCTCTTTTATCCTCACCCTTGGCCAGTAGGCTGATGACTTCCGATTCTGCAAAGACGGTACACATGCTGTTAATCTCCAGAGGCTGCCGACCCCGGGCCAGTTCTCCCAATTCGCTCACGTCTACGCCCAGAGCCGCTGCGATCACTTGTAAAAAACGACCGGTACCGGCAGCACACTTATCATTCATGACAAAGTCAAGTACCTTGCCCTGATCATTGGTTAAGATAGCCTTGCTGTCCTGCCCTCCAATGTCAATGACCAGTCCCCCTGCGCCTGCCAGGTAACCGGCACCCCGGGCATGGCAGTGGATTTCAGTCACTGCCTTGTCAATGAAGCCCAGGGAAACCCGTCCATATCCGGTGCCGACTTTACATTGGACATCCCTTTCCCGAATTCCTACTGCTTCCAGCAATTCCTCGTAAGTTTGCAAGCCGGCATCTCTGGGACTCCACCCGGTGGGACGGACCAAGTACTTAACCTCATCATCCAGCAGCAGAACAACCTTTGTGGAAACCGAACCCACATCGATGCCCGAGGTAATCATCCTTTATTCCCCCTGGATGAGTTCCACAAAAGCCTGAACCCGCACTCTCAGCTGTTCCACATCGGACTCGGAGTAGTCGGTTTCCAGGTGCATATAAGGCAAATTCAGCTGGTTTTGCACATAATCCCGGATCACAAAGGCTTCCACGTTATAGGTATGGCAGGCCTGCCAGGTTAAATCCACCACTGCGTCCACCTGGTACTCCTTGGCCAGCTTATCAATTAATTCCAGTCTTCCTTCGTTAGGAGACATGCAGGAACAGGGGATGCTCAGGTATTTCTCAGCCAATGCCAGCATAACATCTTTGTTTGGATCCTCATCCACCAACCGGTCCAGGGCCTTGTAACCGGAACAGTTCTCAAAGGCCACCACCGAGGCGCCGCATTCCTCCAGCAGCCGGACTACCTTCTCAGAACCAAAACCCACAGGGCAGCCGGTTAAAAGAATCCGCGGGGTTTCACCGGTGAAGGGGCTCAATCCCCGGGCTGCCGTTTCCTCAATTTCAGCCGTTAAATCCTCCACTAACTTAATCCCATCTTCTTTGTTAATATTAAAACCTTTGGTCCAGACGGATACCAGCAAATCCACACCGGTGACAGGCGAAGGCTTTACTTTGGTAGTGGCATGCAGCCGACGCATGGCTTCCCTTTCCCTGTTCATTAATTTGATGGCCTTGCGAATATCATCCTCGGTGATCTCCACTTCGAACTTTTCAGCCAACCAGTCCTTTAGCACCTGCATTTCATTGGTCCAGGCAGCCAGCGCCTCTTCAGACTTTGGACTGTGAGGCAGGTTCATCACATGCACGGGCCTTATCTTGCCCATTAATTCGTACATTTTTTTCTTACCATCACAGGTGGTTTCGGCCACCAACAGGTCCGCAGCCTCAAAATACGGGCACTTGCCGGTAATGGCAAAACCATAGCTGGATTTAATTAAAGGGCACAGGTTTCTGGGCAGATCCCTTTCCGCAGCAGCCACCGGTTCCTGGCGGGTACCGCACAGGGTGACGGGGTGCGCGCCGGCAGCCAGAATGAGTTCCTGGGGGGTAAAGGTGCAGTAGCAGCCCACAACCTTCTTGCCTTCCCGCTTGGCATTTTGCACCGTGAGAACATTCAAATTGCGCAGTTCATCAAAAATTTTCATACTTTGGGGTCTCATCATCATTTCCTCCGAAACATTTATTTTAAGCCTTTTCTAAAACAATATTAGCCCCCAAATATGATATTCCTTTTATACAAGGTATCACATTATTTTATAATAACCCGGGTTGATATAACTTTCCGGTATTTTACTCTTTCTAGATTTAACACTGAACCGAAAACCTGAGTTCTCCTTCTGCCAGCCCTAAATCTTAATCAGTTCATATTTTCTCATGCCTAAGCCGATGCTTTCGGCGTATATGTTTATAAGGTTAAAAAAACTTGATGTCATTTAGCTTAAACCAGCCAAATGTATCCAAAGTATCGGCTAGAAGGTCAAACAGTATTTTTTGTTCCTCAAAGGTCAAGTCCTCAATCTGCTTCGCTAATTCTTCCACTCGGGTCAAGCAGAATCCCCCCTACCAATCTTTTCCTTTTTATAGGATATACTATTCTGTGATTTTACGCAATTGTTACAGTATTTCCACAGAATAATGAATCAGGTCCGCCCCTCCGTTGGCCTCGATGGAACGAATGACGGTTTCCAACATCTGGTTGACATGGCCCGTTTCATTACTCACCACTGCCACACCCAGCGTGGCCCGCTGCCAGAGATCCTGATTGTCCACCTCGGCAATGGAAACGTTATATTTGCTGCGGACCCGGTCAACGATGCTTTTTAATACCCTTCTTTTATCTTTCAGGGTGGTGGCCCCCCCAATGTGCAGTTCTACCGTCATCAGGCCTACAATCAACTTTTACCACCTCTTTGCTTCAATATGAAAGATGGGCAGCCCCCGGGGGGTGCCCATTGGTAAATACACTAAAATCTCATCTGGCGGAGACGTTGAACGCGGTCTTGAATGGGCGGGTGGGTACTGAACAGTTTTACCACTGAACGGCCTGACAGCGGGTTGGTAATGAACATGTGAGAGGCAGCCGGGTTCACCTGCATGGGAATATGGTGTGCCGCCCGCTCCAGCTTCAGCAGGGCATTGGCCAGACCGTCCGGTTTTCCCGCAATCCGGGCACCCAGTTCATCGGCGCCGTATTCCCGGGACCGGGAAATGGCCAGTTGAACGATGGTGGCCGCGATGGGGGCGATCATGGCCAGCACCAGGGCCCCGATGCCGCCGCCCTCTTCGTCATCACCCCGCAGACCGCCAAAAATGGCTCCCCACTGAATGATGTTGGCGATCCAGGTAATGGCGCCGGCAAATGCTGCAGCAATGGTACCCACCAGGATATCCCGGTTGGCGATGTGGGCCAATTCATGGGCCAGGACACCTTCCAGCTCATCACGGTCGCACAGGTGGAGCAAACCTTCTGTAACCGCCACCGCAGCATGCTGGGGGCTGCGACCGGTGGCAAAGGCATTGGGTTGATGGGAAGGTGTAATATAGACTTTGGGCATCGGCAGCCTGGCCCGTTGGGCCAATTTACGGATAATGGCATAAAGTTCCGGTGCTTCCTGTTCGGTTACCGGCTTTGAACCGGTCATCTTAATGGCAATTTTATCACTGTAAAAATAGCTGAACAGGTTCATTCCCAACGAAATCAACAGAAAAGTGGTGGCGCCCCTGGGACCGCCGACAGCCTGGCCGATGGCAACAAGGATCACGCTTAAAATTCCCATTAGAGCAATTACTTTCAGGTTGTTCATCCTAATTCCCTCCTTTGGAATAATACAGTATTCGAATCACCCCGGTTAAAATCCTGCCAATGAAACCTTATCTATTAGTATGGCCCCTCACCTCCCAAATATGGCTGAAGATAATAGAAAAAGACCTTTAACACAAAGCTCATCAAATAAAGAACTCTGTGTTAAAGGTCTTGCCGTTGGAAGATCCAACAACGAAGCCAGGTGCTGCGAACACCGTACTGTTGACTTCGTTTCACTGGGCTACTCCCCTTTAACTAAAGTTTATCTTATGTTAACAAGGTTGTCAATAGGTGCAGGCCTTAGACCTGCACCTATGCTTTACCCTAGTAATTGTGGGTACCGATAACCACTTCACTGAACTTGGTTTCCAGTTTCTTTTTAATCCCTTCCAGGTCAATGGGACAGCCGGCGGTTTGCACAGCTTTTACCATGCAGGTGCCGATATGCACGGCATCAATGTCCCGCTCCAGGTAGTCTGCCATTTCCGATAAAAGCTGGGCCCTGGGCATTACCAGACCGGGGCAGTCCCCACAGTTGGTCATGGCCACAATTTTAACCTCGCCCTCATGACGGCCAAATTCCCCGTCCTTTAACTCCGCGGCCTTAAAGCATTTGAGGCAGGCCACACAGCTGACATCTCGAATCTTTTTACAGGTAAAGATGGCAACTCTTTTCATAAGACACCTCCGTTAAGTATTCACAGGAGATATTCTCTGCCCAGGGGAAAAAACCTGCTTCATGTTCGATAATAAAATATTTTTTAATTACCATAGGAGCATTTTGCCAAACGCCAGCGCCTGGCCAGCCACAGGGTAGCCAGCAGCGCCAGAGAACCCCCGGCGGTAAAAGCAGCGGTGGCGCCGAACCACCTGGCCACCGCCCCTGCCAGCATGCCTCCGACGGATGCCAAACCGATAAAGGACAAAGAGTAAACGCTCATGACACGGCCCCGCAGCTCATCCGGCACCTGCATCTGGATAATGCTGTTAACGGAGGCGCTCAGGCTCACCATACTCCACCCGGCTCCCATCAGCAACACCGCCGATGGCCAATACCACTGCATTTGGCCCAGTAAAATTTGAAACAGGGATAACCCTACAGCACCGGCCCAGAGAAATTTTGTCTGGTTGCCATGGTTGCTGAAAAGCACCAGAACAATGGCCCCGGTCAGAGAGCCGATCCCCAGGGAGGATACCAGGACCCCAAAGCCCTCGGGCCCCTGGCCCAGAACATTGCGGGCAAAGACGGGGACCAACACGCCAAAGTTCATAGCCGAAACGCTGACGGCAGCAAGAAGCGCCATCGGGATTAAAACGGAGGGAGTCATTTTTATATAGTTCATCCCGTCTTTAATCTGACCCAGCATATCCTTCTTTTGGGTCACGATAAGCCTTTTTTCAATGGTCATGGCCACCAGCCCCAAAATAACGAACAAGTAACTGACAGCATTCAGTAAAAAACAGGTGGTGGCGCCGTATCTGGCCAAAACGATTCCTCCCAGGGCAGGACCCAGCACCCTGGCGGCATTAAACATGGAAGAGTTTAAAGCAATGGCATTGCTTAAATTTTCACGTCCCACCATTTCCACCAGAAAGGCCTGCCTGGCCGGAATGTCCACGGCATGCAGGATTCCCATGAGGGAGCTGATAGAAACAATATGCCAGTACCGGAGGACATGGCTGCCGCTCAGGACAGTTAAAAGAAAGGCCAAAACCATAAAACCCGTCTGCGTGCCGACGATTAACGTTCTTCTGGAAAAACGATCTGCAAACACCCCGGCCACCAGCGAAAAGAACAGGTTGGGTAAAAATTGAACAAAGGTTACCAGCCCCAGCAGGAAGGGTGAATTGGTCAATTCTAAGACCACCCAGGCCTGGGCCACATTTTGCACCCAGAATCCAATGACGGAGATCATTTGGCCGAAATAAAACAAGCGGAAATTCCGGTGTCTCAGGGCTGCCAGGGCAGAAGAACCGGTGATCCTGTTTATGAAATTATTTTTGCTGCAGCCCATCTTTACGCCTCCGCTTTTGTCTTTACGAACGGGATTCGTTTAACACTTTTGCCAAATGACCTCAATGCTAAAAAGCATAACAGCCTGGTTCAGGCTGTCAGCTTATTATAACGTATAATAAATAATTCCGCTAACCCCGGGGCCCACATGACTTCCGATCACTGGCCCGACATCCCCCAGCCAGATCTCACGGCAGTTCAGCCTTTCCATTGCCTTTTGGTGCAATGTTTCCCTGGTCTCCGGGTCGCTGCCGCCCAGGACGGCGCATACGATTTCAGCGTTCCCGGCGTCCTGGGCGGCAATCTGGATCATTCTTTCCAAACCTTTATTTTTACCCCGGACTTTCTCGTAGGGGTAAACAATCCCGTCCCTGACACCAAGGAGGGGTTTAATGTTTAGCAAAGAGCCGAGAAAAGCCTGGGCCTTCCCGATACGACCGCCCCGTTCCAGGTATTGTAGTGAATCAACCAGAAACAATATTTTCATTTTAGGAATTAAACCTTCAATTAAGGCCTTTATCTCTACACAGGATTTTCCTTCTGATGCTGCCCGGGACGCAGCCATCGCCATTAACCCGACACCCCAACTGGCGGATTGGGTATCAATGACTTCCACCTCGCCTTTCACCATGTTGGTAGCCAACCTGGCAGACTGGTAGGTGCCGCTGAACTGGTTGGATAAAGTCAGGCAGATCACCCGGGAACCGTCTGCGGTTAAAGTCTCAAAGACCTGGGCAAACTCGCCGGGCGAAGGTTGGGAAGTGCTGGCCAGATTCCCCTGCCGCAGCCGCTTATAAAATTGCTCCGGGGTAATATCGAAACCGTCACGGTAAATCTCCGGTCCAAAGAGTACCTTTAAGGGCACCCTGCTGATGCCGAACTGTTGGTATAACGCTTCGGGTAAATCTGCGGTGCTGTCTGTAACAATGCGTACCGGTGGCATAACATCACCTGCCTAAACCTTTACTCTGCGGAAAGAATAAACTGATATAGCGGCTGTCCACCGTAGTGCAGCTCAAATTCTATTTCAGGATAATGAACTTTTAATTGCTCCAGAATTTCTTCTGCCCGCTGACCCACATCCGCCCCGTAATACAGGGTCACCAGGGAATGATCTTCTGCCAGCATGCCGTCAAGCAGTTCTTTGACCACCCGGGTAAGGTCCTGACCCACAGCCACAATATTCCCTTCGGCAATGCCGATCAAATCACCCTGCTGAATGTTTAACCCGTTATGGACGGTCTCCCGAACCGCTCTGGTCACTTCCCCGGTTACAATGGACCGGGCAGCGCCGGACATCTGTTGAAAATTGTCTTCCAGGCTGCCGGTGGGGTTTTGCGCCAGCAGGGCGCTTAACCCCTGGGGAATGGTACGAGTGGGAACAACCTTTATCTCTTTGTCCTTCACCAGACTGGCCGCCTGTTCGGCAGCTAAAATAATGTTTTTGTTATTGGGCAGCAACAGCACACCCCGGGCAGGCACTCCCCGGATGGCCCGGACAATCTCTTCCGTGCTGGGGTTCATGGTTTGCCCGCCCATCACCACGGTGTCCGCACCCAGGCTGTTCATAATGTCAATAATGCCTTCTCCTGTGCCCACGGTAACGATACCGACTTCCTTTTCAGGAGAGGGTCCTTTTTTCAATTGTTGATGTTGTTCCTTCATGTTATGAATGGCCAGGTCATGAAGGGAACCGTAATTTAAACAGTTTTCCAGCACCAGCCCCGGGTGGTTGGAATGAATATGCACCTTGGCCACCCGATCGGAGCCAACCACCATTAGGCAGTCCCCGTAGGGGGCCAACTCGTGCCGCAAGGTATCTAAAGGAATATTGGAACCCTTCACCAGAAATTCTGTGCAATAGGTGAAGTGAATTTCGGTATCAAGTTCCCGGGTGAGTCCTTTGGAAGTCTTGCTTTCCTGCCGGGTGGTGAAATCCTTTAACAGGCTGAAATCTTCCGCCCTCTTTAAGACGTTAAGAATACCCTCCAAAATCACCACATAACCCCGGCCCCCGGCATCCACAACGCCCGCCTGTTTTAAAACCGGTAAAAGTTCAGGCGTCTCGCTCAGGGCTAACCGCGCTTCCCTGAGGGTAATAATCATGACCCTGAGCAAGTCATAATTGCGGAGAACAGCTGTTCTGGCAGCTTCGGCACTGCGCCGCATCACGGTGAGCATAGTCCCTTCCACCGGATTCATGACGGCCTGATAAGTAAATTTGGCTCCCTCTTCCAATGCTTCTACAACTTCTAAAGCATTGGCCCGGTCCTTACCCGCCAGTGCCCTGGCAAAACCACGCACCAGTTGGGAGAGGATCACGCCGGAATTGCCCCGGGCACCCATCAGACAAGCCTGGGCAGCCGCCTCAGCCACCTCACCGATATGGGTGGTCTCCAAATTCTGTATCTCTTTTGCCGCCGCCAGGAGTGTTAAATACATGTTATTGCCTGTATCCCCGTCGGGAACCGGAAAAACATTCAGGGCATCTATTTCAGATTTATACCGGGCCAGTAAATTTGTACTACCCAGAATCATTTTTTTCAATCCTTGTCCGTCAAATGAATATAAACTCACGGGGGGGCCTCCTAAGATAAAGCTTTGTTTTTATTATCCAACCTTTAAATTTTATAACCTCAGGGTAATATAAAAAGCTCCAATTTAATAAATTCTCGCTCTATCCAAACTTTCCTCCCAGTAGCAATAAAATCATGTTGAAGACCAGGCCATAACAATTTTTTGGTAGGGGAATTAATCTTCTGAAATAATTTCTCTTTTTTACCAACCGGGGCAATGGCAGGAAGTATGACCGCTGCGTCGAAACTATAAAATACCACATCTTGGAGATTGTGATATAAAAAAGGAACCTGTGCCAAATTTTATGGTTAATACAACTTAATTATACAGTCCATACAACCAAGGAGGTTTGAAGCAGTTACTAAATAGCTATTTAAATCTGCTAAAAAAGCAATAAAACAGGAGGTGAAAAAACCTGTTTCTTGCAGTTTCACAGTTGTAATTAATCACAAAGACTGCTAGAATAATGATGTAAATATTTCCATGTCGCAAAGACACGCTGTGAAAGTCGGGCATGGAATACTATCAATCCAGGTGGAGGTAACACCTTCTCCGGGCAGTACGTTTGCTTTAGGCAGCGGCGGGGAACCCTGCGGGGTGATCCACCCGGAACATAAGCGAGAGCTTATGGCCTAGCAGTTGAATCCTGTGACACTGCCTCTCGTTAGTCGGCGGGAGAGAAAACTAAATGAATCTGGATTATCCTGTATAAATCAGATATGTTTAGCTTTCAGAAACCAGGTTATTCATGTTGAAGCGTAAGTTGCTGACAATAGGTCTGGCCCTGGCGGTCTCCGTCAGTCTGGTCGGCTGCAATGCTGCTTCACCCGGCGGGGACCCCGGCAAACAGTCCGCCGGCACCCTGGAACCTGCCAAGCCCGGTCAACCTGAAACAGGAGAACCTGGTAAACCAAAGGAACCTGCCGGTCCGGTTTCCCCCGATACGGAATCAAAGGGTACCCCGGAGGCAGCAAAACCGGACAGCAAAAGTGCCAATGCACCTGTTGAACCCGGCAAGCCGGCAGTGGAGGGAGGCAGTACATCCACTGCTCCCAAGGAACCCAATGCTCCAAAAACACCGGTCTTGTCCAAGGGTGACATATCGATTCAAGTGGGGGCCAGCCTGCCGGAATTCGTTCTGCCTGACCTGCAAGGGAAAAAGACCGGCGCATCCTCCATTATTACCCAAAGCAAACTAACTATTATCAATTTTTGGGCCACCACCTGAGGGTACTGCATCAAAGAGATGCCAGTCCTGGAAGGACTGAATAAAAAGTATGCCAATAAGAATGTTGCAGTGCTTGGAATATTGTTGGACCCCCAGCGGGAAGAATGGGCTCAACAGGCAGTTAAAGAGACCGGCACCACCTTCCCTCACCTCAAGGATGACGGCAGTTTTGCCCCGCATATTTTTGGCGTTCCCCAGACCATCCTTGTGGATCCTTCCGGTATAATTCTGGAGCATGTCGTTGGGTTTCATTCCCTGGAACAATTTAGTAAACTGGTGGAAAAACATCTTTAAAAATGTCACTTGGTACCCCCCGCTTAAGGGGGTACTATTTATTTTTAGCCGCAGGAATCTTTGTTCATGAATGCACAGACTTAACATCGTACTCCCACAGTTATGTAAACTGTGGGAGTACACAATCCGGCGGCTGCTTATCATTATCAAGTGTTCTGAACTTGCCATACCTGCAAAATTCCGTTTGTGGTTCCCACCACGACTTTTTCCCCATCAATAATGGCAAGATCCCTCACCGGCCCGCCTGCCCTAAAGGCCCAGTTTGGTTCATCGGTAATACCCGGACTGTAAAAGCCAAAAACATAACTTCCGGGAGTTCCTGCAACTAACAGGGCGGCCTGCGGCCCGGTAGTCTTAGCCGCTACTGCCGTAACGGTGCTGCCTAAATTTTTCGTAACAAGGCCGGTGACCAGCCGGGCATTGGCTGTGAATATTCTTACAGAACCATCGCTGCCGGCCGCCGTCAGTTCCTCGCCGGGGTCCGGCAGCAGGTCTGCGGCAGATAAATCCGGGATTTGATAAGGCAGATTATTGATAGCAGGCCCTTCCTCAAAGCCTGTTTCGGTAATAAATAACGTAATGATCCCTGTCCTTTGATTGATGTTGTAAGCGATGGCCAGGAATGGTGGTCTTACGGGGTCTGGACGAAAAGCTGTAATACTCCGGGGTGTCCCCGGCAATTGTCTGATTGCCAGCAGTTCAAGTCTTAATGCCTGCAGGGTCTGACCCGTTACAAGATAAACATATAAGGTATTATTGCCCCCGGCAATTGCTGCCAGTTCCTGTCTTCCATCCCCGTCAACATCAGCCAGCACCATATCATTAAAGTTTGCTCCGGGCTCCGGCTCTGTTTGCGAAAGCTGGGTAATAACCCCTTGCAGGTTTCCATAGACAACGATCCTGTTTGCGGTCCCCACAAAGATATTCTCCGAAGTAAAAGCCGGTAAACCAACCGCCAGACTCAGGATAGGCTGATTGACATCGATGGCGCTTGCCAATTGGTACGCTGCATTTTGCGGCGTAAAAATATATACTCTTGAACCACTGGCAACCACCAAATCTTGTCTTTCACGGGTCAGGATATTTCCAGTCTCCACAAGCAAAGGCCCCTCCAAATTGGTTTGCCATAAAACCCTTGACCGGGTCATTTACCTCACCGTCCCCAGATAATTACTCGTAATACTTTATGCACTGGACAGGGGAAAAATATCTATAAACGAAGGTAAAAAAACAACCCTGGCACCAATGGCCAGGGCTGCAAAAGCCTTCTTACTCGTATTTTTTATTCATATATTTTTTCCGTAGATAGCTGGAGTAGCATACCGCAAGGGGATTATGCCCTAACACCCGGTCCTTGACACAGAAGGTTGTGACAGGCGCCGCTGAATATTTTTTAAACAGCATATCATGCCCTACGCACAAACCAACTTCCAGGTTCAGGTCGGTTTCTTTATGATTCAGCACTTTTGCCTGGAGAACAGGGTTGCAAATGACTTCAACCTTATCCTCTTTTACCTTCGGTACGTTAAACTCTTCCTTCTTAGGGCCGCCAATTTTACAGCAGGCTGAATATACCTCGAAGTGCTTAGACAATATCTGTTCCAGGATGGCAGCCTCCTCGGCTAACCCCACACAGAAGGCTAAGCCAATCCGCTGATAGCCCTGTCTTTTGGCAAACATAATCACTTCGTCCAAGCGGCTGAGGTTGTTGCCATATTGTGCTTGAAATTCACCACTCAGGCGGTGAAAGGGCTTGTTGACTTCTTCACGACACTCGTCTAACGTAAATTTACCCCCGGTACAATCGAAACCCTCTTTGTCACACTTGTTTTTCGGTTGTAGTTTACAGGAAGCACACTTCATTCCGGGAACCCCCTAAATAACTTTTTGCGGCCCGGTTTACTTAAAGAGCAATACCGCTAGCAGCTTTAATCATAGGACCAAACAAATACTTGACGCCAACATACAGAAGAACAAAGGCCAGGAAGTACTTCAGTTTGCGGGCATTGATGAACTTGGAGAGGTGTGCTGCGATAACGGTACCGATGGCTACACCAATCAGCTCGAAGCTGAGGAAAGTCCAGTCAATCTTGCTGCCCAGGTTGATGTAGTTGGCAATACTGGTTAAGGAAGATACCAGAATGGAAAGTACGGAAGTACCTGCAACGATGTACATGGGGAAGCCCATCACACTGGTCATGAAGGGAACTAACAGGAAGCCGCCGCCAACACCAAGGGAAGCGGAAATAATGGCTACAACAATACCCGCAATGAAAGGAGTTAAAGCATTGTACTTAAATTCCTGTCCGGCAAAGGTAAAGGTGTTTTGAATCCCGACTTGCTGGAAGTTAACACCGATTTCCTTAATTTCATTCATCTTTCCGGCAGCCTTAAGTTCTTTAACTTTCTCAGCAAAGGCCTTGTTAGCTTCTTTTACCTTTTTCTGGCCGTCAATAAACTTCTGGCTGCACTCGTAGAACAGGCGGAATGAAATCACAAGTGTAAAGAAACCAAAGTAAGGTTGGAAAGTCTTCATGTCTTTAAGTAATTCCGAAGAGAAATAGGACCCAATCAATGCGCCGATGATACCACCGAGACCCAAAGCGACAGCAGCAGGAACAACGATACGCTTTTCACGGAGATACAGGGGAGTGCCAACGATGGGGCTTACCAGAGTAAGAACCTGGTTCATGGGTTTTACCATGTTGGCTTTCTTTATACCGAAAATGGTCATGTGACCAACACCGGCCAGAATACCACCAGCTGCGCCTACGGTGGTAAACACATAACCTACAAAGATACCCCAGAGGATCAGGGCGATAGGACTGGCTTCAACGCCTGCCATTGGAAATTGCATAGGTAATTCCCTCCATTAATTAGTTATTTTGTTTTCAGATACTGTAAAACCAAGCAAACCTAACTTATGCCCTAACTTAGATTTGATTGATTTTATAATTGCTTTCCCGACATAATATGCCAAATAGGCCATCAAATACGCTACGAAAATACTGACCTGCCGGTTGATAATGGGTATTGAAATCACCGGTACAACCATACTAATTAACCAAATTATAAGTACGTGGGGAACTAAATGATAAATTGAATCGACTACAACTGCTGTTAAGTAATCAAAAAAGACTTCCCTCATCTCCGACTGAAGGGACCGGTAGGCCGATGCGTCGCCGATTTTAACCGCCACGTCCGACAATTCGTCCAGTTCTTGATATCTTTCTTTTAGTTTTTGTATCTTACGTCCGTGGGGGTCTTTAAAATATTTGATTAAACCAGAAAATGTTTTCATGGCAACCAGCCTCACTTGCAATCTTATTGATAATGCTTTATCCTTATTAACGGTACTCTCCGCCCAACCCCCTTCCTTTTTTTATATTTCCTGCCGCTTGTTAATAAAATATCAAACTTTGAGCCGTTTTCATGTCACACCGGTGACGGTATTATTGTCATATTTGTTACGTTATTTCGGTCTATTGCCTTACATTGTTTTTGTCACACCTGTGACATTTTTGTTTGACAACTGCTTATTGGTAGTTTTTCACCAGTAAAAATGAGGTCGGCTACAATGCCGGCCTCAATTTTTATACAATCCATTTATTTAGCTTTTCTACATCCAGAATATACATTTCTCGCCCTTCAATGGCGATACTTTTTTCCTGCTTGAAGGTATTTAACAGGGAAGTGACTGTCTGTCTGGATGTTCCAATCATACAGGCTATTTCCTCATGCGTTAAACGCAAATCGATCTTCGTTCCTTTTTCAGTTTCTACCCCGGCCCGTTCAGCCATCTTCAACAGTAACATGGCCAGCCTTCCCGGCACCTGCCAACAAACCATTTCGTGGATAATGGCCTCTGCTTCTCTCATTCTCACGCCTAATGTTTTAGCAACCTTAATGGCGATGGATGGGTGCTGCTCCAGCAGTTCCTCAAACCTGTTTTTCCTCACAACGACCATGGTAACGTCATTAATGGCTCCGGCAAAACAGGTGCGCTCTCCGTGATAAAGAGTTTCTGCAAGCCCCATCAGCTCACCGGGGCTTCTCATACTGCCAACGGTTACTCTGCGCCCATCAGCGGTGATACGATAAATTTTTACAAAACCTTCTTCAATCAGGTATATGCGATCCGCTGTATCCCCAGCGGCGAAAATAATCTGCCCTTTGGGATAATGCACCACAGTTCCATATTCTCTGATAAGATTTTTCTCGTGTTCTTCCAATGCTAAAGGCTCCACATTTATGTTTTCCATTTTACCAGCCAATCCCCCCTGAACAAGATGAGGTCCCATGAGTTTATGCAAGGTACTTTAGTACCCGTTCTTCCGCTCATTACAATAATATTCAATATAACTTTTCGAAGCGTAATTATATCACTTCTACCATTTTATATGTTTCGGTGATCATGTTCAAGAAATCTGGTAAAAAATTAAATTTTTCACTAAGCCTGCTTCCAATATATGTTGTAACTTATATTATTCTTTCCAAAGTTTATTATAAATAAATTACCCACCAAGAATGGTGGGTAAAAATTACTCTGGCGACGACCTACTCTCCCGGGGGCTTGCGCCCCGAGTACCATCGGCCCTGGAGGGCTTAACTGCTGTGTTCGGGATGGGAACAGGTGTACCCCCTCCGGTATCGCCACCAGAAA
>JBFMCH010000102.1:0-45634 GCA_040754595.1 Bacillota bacterium | reverse complement strand
AAAAAATATTAGTTTTCGTCTTAAAATCTAAAAAAAGTGGGTCACTACTGTTAATTAATGTAAATTTTATTTTTTGAAAGAAGTAAAATTAGGGTTTTAAAGGGGTTTTTTCAACACCCTCCTAGTTTCTTCCACAGGAAAGCCCCTAATACCTTTTTTGTCAGGGAAAATTAATAAACTAACGGTAAAATATTTTGCCAATCCGCCAGGCAAAATGCAGGGTGAAGCCAAGCAGGACGAACAAAAGTAAAGAGATGGCCATGGTGATGAAGGAAAGGGTTATGACCGAGACGGGAGAGTAGGAAAAAAGATTAAGCACCGGTGCCAGTACCGGCAGTAGCGTTGGGTCCGACCCGTCAGGTCTGTAAAATACAAGGGTAAAAAAGGTGGCCAGGGCTGCATGGGCGATGCGGGTGGCCACAAATAACCCCATGCGGATATCGGTCCTGGCTATCATGCTGGCCACCTGGGCGTGGATAGAAAGCCCGCTCCAACCCAGGATCATGGCCACCGCCATCAGTCGCTGTGCTTCCGGAGCGGCGGCTTCGGATGCCAGTTTGGTGCCGATGGTCATTTCAAAGAACCCGCTGGCCAGGGCCGTTAAAATTTCCGGTGACAAACCCAAAGGGAGTAACACCAGGCCCAGCAAGGAAGCCAGCAAATCAATGACCCCGGCATGCTTGAGCAGCCTGATAATCACCGCAAATAAAATGATAAAGCCACCGATATTCAGCAGCTTGGTCACCGAGGACGCCACCGCCTCGCCCAGCAGCTGGCCCAGGGGCTGCCTTTCCTGAGGATTTTGCTGCAGCAATGCCCTGAAAGCCTGCCGCAGGGACCAGGCCGTAGGAGAGGGGTTGTTTGATTGGGGCTCATGGCGGCCGTAAAAGCGCAGTAAAAAACCCAGCAGGAGATTGGCCAGGTAATGGGAGCCGGCGATCACCACACCCAGGTCGGGCCGTCCGAACATGCCCACGGCCACAGCGGTCAGCATGAACAGCGGGCTGGAATTGTTGGTGAAACTCATTAAACGCTCGGCCTCCAGCCGGGTACAGAGACCCTGCTGCCTGAGTTTGGCGGTCACCATGCTGCCGATGGGAAAGCCGCTGGTAAAACCAATGACCATGACAAAGGCCCCGGCCCCCGGCACATTAAAAAGCGGTCGCATGACGGGTTCCAGCAGTAGGCCCATAAAACGCACCAGACCAAGTTTCATCAATATTTCAGAAGCAATAAAAAAAGGCAGCAGGGAGGGAAAGACAATATTCCACCAGGCCTTCAGCCCATTGACGGAACCGTCGTACACAATCTTCGGCTGCACCGCCATTCCCAGCACAAAACACACCGCCAGGGCGATCCAGACAAGAGAAAAAGCCTCTTGTTTGCGCAGTCCCATGGTAAGCCGGATTTTTTTCGGCAGCAAAGCAATCACCCCGTGCATAAGATTAGACAAGGCCCCTAACACTATATATAAATGGAAAACCTTTACTTTAGACCAGGTCAGAGGAGTTTACCCCATATACAGGATTTTTCCTTGACAAATAAGAACCCGCTTTATATAATGAATTTTGTTAAATATTGAGGTGACTGTGAACCCGTGAAAATTAATATTCTCCGCATCAGGAACGCACCCGGTGAAAAGCTTTCTTTCAATCTTAGCAAGAAACTGGAAGCCGTCGAAGTAAACGGCCAGGTTTTTACCTTTGTTACGCCCGTAGAAGCCGCCGGAGAGGTGGTGAACCGGAATCATCTCTTTCAGGTCAAGGGGATGACCCGGGCAACCGTTTCCACCATCTGCGCCAACTGCCTGGAGCCCTTCGAGTTGAAACTGCAGGGTTCCCTGGAAGAGGTTTATACCAGGGTGGAGGATGATTTCACCAACCATCCTGATTCTGATTTGATCGGATTCGGCGGGGATACCCTTGATATTGAATCAGAAGTCATTAAATCACTTTTGATTGAAATCCCCATGCGTTTGGTTTGTTCACCGGACTGCCGGGGCCTGTGCCAGCAGTGCGGCGCTAACTTGAATGTTCAACCGTGTAATTGCCAAATGGATGACAGTGACCCAAGGTTGGCAGTACTTAAAAAATTTCAACCATAAGTTTTCACTTTTTGAAGGGGGTGTAAGAAAATGGGTGTACCGAAGAGGAAACTTGCGAAGCACCGGGGAAGACAGCGCCGGGCTATGAATATGAAGTTGGAAGCCCCCAGCCTGGTAGCCTGCCCGCAGTGCCGTGCCTTGATCCAACCGCATCATCTGTGCCCTGAGTGTGGTTATTACAAAAACCGCAAAGTTGTTGCGGCAGCCGATAAGTAGTGATAAATATGAACCCTTTCTCAATTGACGAGAAAGGGTTTTTACTTTTTTTGGAAGAATAATAGAAAAAAGTTTGCATTACAAGCAGTATTTGGGTTATAATTAGTACCAGGTACTAAATTATTCATGGTGGTAACATAAATGGCCAGAGGTGGAAAAGCCAAAAACCTGAGACAAAGTGAGCTCGCCCGATACCTTGCCAATAACCCCCTGCTGACAGATGAGGAACTGGCAGGTATGTTCGGGGTCAGCATTCAGACCATTCGTTTGGACCGTTCCGAACTGCAGATCCCGGAACTTCGAGAGCGCATGAAAACAGCCCTGCAGGCCAGTCGCCCGGTGCGTTCCCTGGGCAGTGATGAACTGGTGGGGGAACTGCTGGATATCCAGGTGGGTCATTATGGCGTTTCTATGTTAAAGATTGGTCCGGAAATGAGCTTTCGCAAAAATTTAGTCGCCAGGGGCCACCACCTGTTTGCCCAGGCAAATTCCTTGGCCGTGGCCGTCATTGACGCTGAAGTTGCCTTGACGGGTGCAGCAAGGGTGCTGTTTAAGCTCCCGGTCAGGGCCGGCGACCAGGTGATGGCCAGGGCAGAGGTAAGCAGCCAAAGGGGCAATAAAACCATGGTTAAGGTGATTTCCAGGGTACAGGAAGCGATTGTGTTTGAAGGAATCTTCACGGTATTTGCCTTGCATGAGGAGGGTAACCAATGACCAGAATTGCTTTAGATGCGATGGGGGGCGATCACGCGCCAATGGAAATTGTCCGTGGCGCCAGGGATGCCGCCCATGAATTAGGTGTTCATATAATTTTAGTCGGTGATCAGGAAAAGATACAACGGGAATTGGACGGGGATGCTGCCGGGGGCCTGATATCCATTGTGCACGCCCCGGAAGTGGTGGAAATGGATGAACATCCGGTCAACGCCATCCGTAAGAAGAAGAATTCTTCCATTGTTGTGGCCACTCAATTGGTCAAGGAAGGGACTGCGGACGCGGTGGTTTCTGCAGGAAGTACCGGAGCGCAGATGGCTTCTTCCTTGTTCATTTTAGGTCGCATTGCAGGTGTTGACCGACCGGCCATCAGTACCCTGCTGCCCACAGCCAGGGGGGTGGTGGCCCTGTTGGACGTAGGAGCCAATGTGGACTGCCGGCCCCAGCACCTGAAACAGTTTGCGGTAATGGGATCCCTGTACGCCGAAAAGGTGCTGGGACTTCCCAATCCCAGAGTGGGGCTGCTGAACATCGGCGCTGAGGAAACCAAGGGCAACGAATTGACCCTGGCGGCCTATCAGTTGCTGAAGGAAGCGGAGATTAACTTTGTCGGCAATGTGGAAGGAAGAGATCTTTTCCTGGGCACCAGCGATGTTGCCATCTGTGATGGATTTGTGGGAAACGTGGTTTTAAAGTCGGCGGAAGGCCTCGCCATGTCCATTCTGGGGATGTTTCAGCAGGAATTGGGAAGACTGGAAGATATCCTTGGCCGGGAAAGAATTATGCACATTATGAGTGGTTTTAAACGCCGTATGGACTATGCTGAATATGGCGGGGCGCCGCTTTTGGGGGTAGACGGGGTATCCGTCATCAGCCATGGCAGTTCCCGGGCTAGGGCCATCAAAAATGCCGTCCGGGTAGCCAAGGAGACGGTTGAACAAAGGCTGGTGCCGGCCATTAAAGCAAGCTTAGAGAAAGAGATTGGCAAGGGGGTAGACAATTAAATGCCCAACCACCTGATTCAGGCGGGCATCCTGGGTGTGGGGAGTTATGTGCCTGAACGGATACTCACCAATAAAGAGATAGAAAAAATGGTAGATACCAGCGACGAGTGGATTAGAACGCGGACCGGCATCCGGGAGCGGAGAATCGCCGACCCGGCCCTGTCCACAGCGGACCTGGCTGCCCGGGCGTCCCGCAATGCGCTGGAAGACGCCGGCGTAAAGCCGGAAGAACTGGACCTAATCATTCTCACCACTTGTTCCAAAGATATGATTATTCCCGCCGGCGCCTGTCTGGTGCAAATGGAACTGGGGGCGTCCAACGCAGGGGCCTTTGATTTGGAAGCAGGCTGCAGCGGGTTTGTTTACGGGCTCACCGTTGCCTCCCAGTTTATTGCCACCGGGGCCATGAAACGAATTCTGGTCATTGGGTCGGAAGCTTTATCAAAAATCATTAACTGGGAAGACCGCAACACCTGTGTCTTGTTTGGCGACGGGGCCGGCGCTGTGGTTGTTGGCCCGGTGGCTCCCGGGGAAGGCATCCTGGCCAGCAAATTAAGCGCCGAGGGATCCGGTTGGGAACACCTTTATATTCCTGCCGGCGGCTCAAAAATACCCGCCGACCCGGTGACCGTCGAGCAAAAACTTCATTACGTTCATATGAACGGCAAAGAAGTGTTCCGTTATGCCACCAGGGTCATGGAGGAAGAGTCCATCAACCTGATCAAAGCTGCCAACCTTGAACTGTCGGATATCGACCTGCTCATACCGCACCAGGCCAATATACGCATCATCGAACACGCGGCCAAGAAGCTGAAGCTTCCCATGGAAAAAGTAATGGTCAATTTAGACCGCTACGGGAACACTTCCTCGGCTTCCATTCCATTGGCCCTGGATGAGGCAGTTAAGTCCGGGCGGGTGAAGGCCGGAGATAACATCGTCATGGTGGCTTTTGGAGCGGGATTGACCTCCGGTGGCGTTGTTCTAAAGTGGAGTAAAGGGGAGGGAGAGTAATGAAACTGAGAACCAGATTGTGCGATTTACTGGGAATCGAATACCCGATTTTACAAGGCGGTATGGCCTGGGTTTCCACCGCAGAGCTAGCCGCGGCAGTCTCCGAGGCCGGTGGTTTGGGCATTATTGGTTCGGGGCATGCTCCCACGGAATGGTTGGAGGAACAAATTAAAAAAGCCAAAGGCCTTACCAACAAACCCTTTGGGGTAAACGTCATGCTGATGTCTCCCTTTGTAGAACAAAACATGCAGTTAATCATTCGTGAAAGAGTACCGGTGGTGACCACCGGCGCCGGCAATCCCGGGAAATTCATTCCCGGGCTGAAGGAAGTCGGCAGCAAGGTCATTCCCGTCATCCCCTCTGTGGCGCTGGCCCAACGGATGGCCAAGGCCGGTGTGGATGCGGTGATTGCCGAAGGCGGCGAGTCCGGCGGACACATTGGTGAACTAAGCACCATGCCCCTGGTACCCCAGGTGGTGGATGCGGTGGATATCCCGGTCATTGCCGCAGGCGGTTTCTTTGACGGCAGGGGTCTGGTGGCAGCTCTGGCCCTGGGGGCCCAGGGCATCCAGATGGGAACCCGCTTTATGTGCGCCACAGAATGTGTCATTCATGATAATGTTAAACAGCTGCTGGTTAAGGCCAAGGACCGTGAGACCGTGGTAACCGGCCGCACCACCGGGCATCCTGTACGCATTATTCGTAATAAATTAGCCAAACAGTTTGAAGAAAAAGAACGTCAGGGAGCTTCGGTGGAAGAACTGGAAAAAATGGGCGTTGGCCGCCTGCGTATGGCCATGGTGGAAGGCGACGTTCAGGAAGGCTCCGTGATGGCCGGGCAAATCTGCGGCATGATTAAACGGATCGAACCGGCAGCGGAGATCATTAAAGACATTGTAACCGGCGCTGAACAGGTCATCGGCCGGCTGAGCAAAGGGGAGTTTTAGACATTGTCAAAAATCGCTTTCATTTTCCCGGGCCAGGGTTCCCAGTATGTGGGAATGGGCCGGGAACTGTACAGCAATTTTAAGGTCTGTCGCGATACCCTGGAAGAGGCGGATGACTTTTTAGGGTTTGGGCTGACCAAATTATGTTTTGAGGGTCCGGCGGAGGAACTGAACAGTACCGTCAATACCCAACCGGCCATCCTGGCTGTCAGTATTGCAGTCCACAGGGTGCTGCAGCAGGAGTGCGGGTTAAAGGCGGCAGTGGTGGCGGGGCACAGCCTGGGGGAATATGCCGCCCTGGTGGCGGCAGGCGCTCTCAAGTTCCCGGATGCCGTCAAGGCGGTTCGCCAGAGGGGTAAGTTTATGCAGGAGGCTGCGCCTGTCGGGTCGGGCGGTATGGCAGCCATCCTGGGCCTGGACCGGCAGAAGGTGATTGCCTGCTGCCAGGAGGCAGCCAGCCGCAGTGTGGTTGAACCGGTAAACTTTAACTGTCCGGGCCAGGTGGTGATTGCCGGCCAATTGGATGCGCTGCAGCAAGCCATGGAGCTCTGCCGCCAGGCAGGGGCAAAAAGAGCCATCGAACTGGCGGTCAGCGGTCCCTTCCATTCCAGCCTGATGCGCCCGGCCGGCGAAAGGCTGGCGGAGGTCCTGGCACAGATCGAAATTCAAGACCCGCACATCCCGGTGGTGGCCAACATCAGCGCCGCCTACATACGGAAAGCTCCCGAAATACGAGATGCCCTGGTAAAGCAGGTCTCCGGGGCGGTGCTTTGGGAAGACAGCATCCAGAGAATGGCGGAAGAGGGCATCACCACCATGGTGGAATTAGGGCCGGGAAAGGTTTTATGCGGCCTGGTGAAGAAAATAAACAAGGAAATAAACACCTTTAACGTAGAAGATTTGGCAAGCTTGGAAAAAGTCCTTGCACAGTTCAAGGAGGTTGGCTAAAATGTTTCTGAACGGCAAAGTCGCCCTTGTCACCGGCGCCTCCCGGGGCATCGGCAAAGCCATTGCTCTGGCCATGGCCGGGGCACAGGCCGATATTGTTGTAAACTATGCCGGCAGAGCCGGTGCGGCGGAAGAAACCGCCGGGGCCATTCGCCAGCTGGGTCGCCGGGCGCTGGTCTATAAAGCCGACGTTTCTGATACCCTGCAGGTTCAACAGATGGTGGATGCCGCCATTGCAGAATTCGGCAAAGTGGATATTTTGGTGAATAATGCCGGGATTACCCGGGACAATTTAATCCTGAGAATGAAAGAGGAAGACTGGGATACGGTCATGGCTGTAAACCTTAAATCCGCCTTCAATACCATTAAAGCGGTGGCCCGCCCCATGGTGAAGGCCCGTTACGGCCGGATCATCAACGTTTCTTCGGTAGTTGGCCTCTATGGCAACCCGGGGCAGGCCAACTATGCCGCTGCCAAAGCCGGTCTCATCGGACTTACCAAGACCATGGCCAAGGAACTGGGGCCCAGAAATATTACCGTCAATGCAGTGGCCCCGGGTTTCATTATGACCGATATGACCGAACACCTGAGTGCCGAGGCCAAGGAGAAACTCACTTCCTCCATTGCCTTGAACCGCCTGGGAACTCCGGAAGACGTGGCCAGCCTGGTAGCCTTTCTGGCCAGTGATTTCTGCGGTTACATCACCGGGCAGGTCATTGGTGTAGACGGCGGAATTGTCATGTAAGGTTCGGGGTACCAAACTTGCTTTGACTCCGAAATGAACCATTGCATTCATAGAATTGATGATATCCCGAAAGGGGGTGAATGATATGGCAACCTTTGATAAGATTAAAGCAATTATTGTAGATCAACTGGGCGTTGATGAAGCCGATGTAACCGCAGATGCTTCCTTTGTGGACGATCTGGGCGCTGATTCTCTTGATATTGTTGAACTGGTAATGGCTTTAGAAGAAGAGTTCGGTCTGGAAATTCCCGATGAAGAGGCTGAAAAAATTCGCACCGTTGGCGATGCCGTTAAATTTATCCAGGACCGCCAGTAATCATGGTAAAAGTCCCGGCATTTATAATCCGGGACTTTTCCACTATTATAAATTTATCAGAAATAAAGTAGTATACGAAAGGTTGAAGCCAGGCCTTTCTAGAATGTAAGGAGGAAACGACTTTGTCAAAACGGGTTGTTATAACCGGTATGGGAGTGATTTCTCCCGTTGGTACCGGGCTGGACAATTTTTGGACTGCCCTCACAACGGGGGTCTCCGGAATTGTCAGAATAACCAGGTTCGACCCGTCCGAATACAGCACGCAAATTGCGGGTGAGGTTAAGGATTTCAACTTTTCCGGTTATATTGATAAAAAGGAAGGCCGCCGCATGGATAAGTTTTCCCAGTATGCGGTGGTTGCAGCGGCCATGGCCCTTGAGGATGCAGGCATGGACATGGAGTCCCTTGATAAGGAGCGCACCGGTGTCATTGTCGGTTCGGGGATCGGCGGCATGGAAACCTTTGAGGAACAGTGCCGTGTGCTGGTAAACCGTGGACCCAACCGGATCAGTCCCTTCTTGATTCCCATGATGATTGCGAACATGGCTGCGGGCCAGATCGCCATCAAATTTGGACTCCGCGGCCCCAACATCACCACCGTCACTGCTTGCTCTTCCAGCGGCAATGCCATTGGTGATGCCTTTAAATTAATCCAGCGGGGCAATGCCGAAGTGGCGATCACCGGAGGTACCGAGGCACCCATTACACCGCTGGCGGTTGCCGGTTTTTGTGCAGCAAAGGCCATGACCACAAACAATGATGAACCGGAGCGTGCCAGCAGGCCCTTTGATGCCAACCGGGACGGTTTTGTTATGGGTGAAGGCGCTGCCATGATGATTCTTGAAACATTGGAACATGCCCGGAAACGAGGAGCCCGGATTTATGCTGAAATCGTAGGTTATGGAAGCACCTGCGATGCCTACCACATTACTGCTCCTCACCCGGAAGGCCACGGCGCTGCCTCCGCCATGAATATGGCCCTGGCAGACGCAGGACTGAAGCCTGAGGATGTGCAGTACATTAATGCCCATGGCACTTCCACCCCTGTGGGAGATGTTGCCGAAGTGGGTGCCATTAAAAAAGTGTTTGGCGATCATGCTTACAAACTGGTGGTCAGTTCAACCAAATCCATGACCGGGCACATGCTGGGGGCCGCCGGAGCCGTTGAAGGGATTGCCTCGGTGCTGGCCATTCGAGACGATGTTGTCCCTCCCACCATCAATTTGGAAAACCCCGACCCGGCTTGTGACTTGGATTTTGTACCCAACCAGGCACGTAAAATGACGGTAGATGTGGCCCTTTCCAATTCCTTTGGATTTGGCGGGCATAACGTTACACTGGCATTTAAAAAGTTCAAACCTTAGATCCGGGTGATACGATTTGTCTAAACAAGACGAGCAAATAAATCGCCTTAAAAACAGGCTTGGCATTAAATGGCAGAACTCGTCCTTGCTGCTTCAGGCTTTGACACACAGTTCCTGCGTACATGAAAGCAGGGGACACGGGTTGTGTCACAATCAGAGGTTGGAGTTTCTTGGCGATGCTGTTTTAGAGCTAATCATCAGTGAACATTTGTATAAAATCTTTCCGGACCGCACTGAAGGTGAACTGACAAAAATGCGGGCAGCTTCGGTTTGTGAGCCTTCCCTGGCCAAAGTTGCCCGGGGATTGGACCTGGGCCGTTGCCTGCGCATGGGGCGTGGTGAGGAACGTTCCGGCGGCAGGGAGCGGCCATCCATCCTGGCAGATGCCTTTGAGGCATTGTTGGGCGCTGTTTATTTGGACCAGGGTTTGGAAGTGTCCAGGGATTTTGTATTAAGCTGTCTGAACCCCATCATTGAAGATGTTGTGGCGGGCAGACTGGACAGGGATTACAAAACCGAGCTACAGGAAACCCTGCAGCAGACTTCACCGGAGCCCTTGATCTACAGGATTATGGATGAATCCGGACCCGACCATGACAAAACCTTCACCGCCGGGGTCATCTACCGGGGCTGCGTTATCGGCCGGGGCAGCGGGCATTCCAAGAAAGAAGCCGAACAGCAGGCAGCTAAGGATGCCTTTAAACATCTGGACTGGCTGAAAACATCCGGTCCCAAACCAACCGGGGCCGGCAAATAACCACTGTGGACAACAGGGGGCAGGAAGCATTGTGTCTTAAAAGAATCGATATTCAGGGATTTAAGTCCTTTGGCGACCGCATCAAGTTAGAGCTGCATCCTGGTTTATCTGTCATTGTAGGTCCCAATGGCAGCGGCAAAAGCAACATCTCCGACGCCATCAGCTGGTGCCTGGGAGAACAACGGGCTTCCCTTCTCAGGGGTTCTCGCATGGAGGATGTGATCTTTGTCGGCAGCGACAAGCGAAAGCCGGTTGGTATGGCGGAAGTGACTTTAACGTTGGACAACGGCGCCAAGTTGTTCTCCCTGCCCTATGAGGAAATTTCTATCACCAGGCGTTTTTACCGTTCCGGAGAAAGCGAGTTTTTGATCAACAAGGTGCCCTGCAGGCTGAAGGATATCCAGGCCCTCTTTATGGATACCGGATTAGGCCGCGGGGCTTACTCTCTTATCGGGCAAGGCAAAGTGGATGAGATTTTAAGCAGCAGGCCGGAAGAAAGACGGACGGTCATTGAAGAGGCGGCGGGGATTGTTAAATTCCGCCACAGGAAAGAAGAATCACTGCGGAAACTGTCTGCCGCACAGCAGGATTTAAACAGGATTACCGATATTGTTGACGAGTTGGCCGGACGCATCGAACCGCTGGCCCAGCAGGCCGCAAGGGCCCGGCAATACAAAAAACTGGAAGATGAAGCCTGGCGATTGGAACTGGCATTGTTTAAGCGGGACTGGCAGGACCTGACCGCCAAAGCCAGGGAAATTTCCCGGCAGTTGGAGCAAGTTAAAAGGGAGTTTCAAGACGAGAGACCCGTTATCGAAGAAAAATTGGAGCATGCCAGAGCAAGGCTTCTTACCATAGAAGAAAGCGTCCGTGAGGCCAGGGAACAGGCCTTTGTGATTGATTCAAACATTGAAAGAATCCGGAACAAAATGACGCTGGTTGACGAACAAATTTCCCACCAAAGGAGCGAGGGTCAAAGGGTAGAAAATGAGCTGCAGGAAGCCCGGGATGCGCTGCAAAAACTTGCTTTTGAATTAAATCAGGAAAAAGGCAAATTAGTTAAATTAAAGCAGGATACGGCAAAACAAATATCCTTCGCCAGTGATAAGGTTCTGCAGCGGCTGGAACAGGAGGTTGAGGAAAAACAGGAGCTGTTCCAAAACCTCAACACGGATTTAATTGATCAACTGAACCAGGTGGCCAGCCAGCGGGGTCTCCGCAATCAGGCGGCGGACCGCAAAGAACAGCTGGGTCAGCGTTTGCATCACATGCGCAGGCTCGCCGGGGAAGCCCTGGAGAAGGAGAGAACCCTTGGCACCTCCATTGATGTCGCCGGGGACAGGGTGGAGGAACTGGACCGGCAGAAACAGGCGCTGACCCTTGCCAACCGGCAGGCGGAAGAAGACCTGAAACAGCTGAACCAGGAACTGTCGCAAATCCAATCCCAGCTTTTCTCCATGAAGGAGGAAATGGTGGCCAGGCATTCCCGCTTAAAGGTGCTGGAAGAGAATCTGAGTTCCCACAGTGGTTTTATGAAGCCGGTGAGGGAACTGTTAAAGGCTTCCCGGGCAGGTCCCTCAGGGATTTGCGGTGCGGTGGCAGACCTGATCAGGGTGCCCAAAGGATTTGAGACAGCCATCGAAGCGGCTCTGGGCGGCGCCCTGCAAAATCTGGTCACTGAAACCTCCTCCCAGGCCAAAGCAGCCATCGAATTTTTAAAGAAACAAAACATGGGCCGGGCCACCTTTCTTCCCTTGGATTTACTGCGGCCAACCCCTGCCGGCGAATGGGAGAAAAAATCCCTCGGCTTCACCGGCGTCATCGGCCTGGCGGCCCACCTGATCGAGACAGAAGCCAAATACCGTCCGGTTGTGGAACTGCTATTGGGCCGCCTGGTGGTGGTGGACAGCCTGGACAATGCCATTCAAGTGGCCAGGCAGATGCAGCAGCGGTTGAGGATTGTTACCCTCACCGGCGAGCTGTTCCATCCCGGCGGTTCGCTGTCCGGCGGCGGCCCTGTGCGCAATGCCGGCGGCATGCTGCACACCCGCCGGGAGCGGGACGAGTTGGCCCGGAACGTGCAGGAGCTTCACTTGCAGGTCCATGAACTGACAGCAAAATTAACAGAGAGACAGCTGCGGCAGCGGGAACTGACCGGTCGGCTTCAGGCTTACCAGCAGGAACTGGTTGCCCTGGGATTGGAACTTCAAGCGGCTGAAATGGAGTTAAGCAAGGCCAACGATGAATTCAGCAGGGCCAGCCGGCGCAGCCAGGAGAGTCAGTGGGAGATTGCCAATATCGAGCAGGAAATAAAACACTGGGCGAAAATCGAAACAGAGGCAGCGGAGAAGCTGGCGGTCCTGGAACAGGAATTGGAACAATTACAAGTTAAGCTGGCGGTTACCCAGGAAGAGCTGGCAGCCGCCAGGGACAAAAAGGCCCAATTGGAAGGCACGGTACACCAGGAAAAAGTGCGGCAGGCGGAACTGCGCCAGGAGCTGTTAGGGCTGCAAAAGATTACCGACCGGCTGGAGAAGGAATACGAGGACAAAAAGATGTCCGTTGCTTCAGCCGAATCATTGCTGCTGCACCTGAACAACAGGACCCGGGAGTTGGCAGAACAGCGGTCTCAATTAGAACTGGATTTACAAAGGTTGGAGCAGGAGCAAACACTGGCCCAGTCAAACCTGAAAGCAAAGCAAACCCAACATGAGGCTGAGGCGGCGGCATTAAAGCAGTTGGAGAACCGCTGGCAAAGGCTCCAGGAGCAGTGGCAGAGGACCCGGGAGCAAATTCATTCCCTGGAACTGCAGCAGGCCCGCAACCAAACAGAACTGGAACTGTTAATCAACAGGTTGGCGGAATACGGCATTGATGACCCGATGCAAATTCATGTAGAACCCGCTGCCAGCAAGCGGCAGGCCAAAGCGGATTTGCAGGAGATGAAGGGCCAAATGGCAACCCTGGGGCCGGTAAATGCCGGTGCCGAGGCGGAATATCAAGAAGTGATGGAACGGTACCGGTTTCTTTTGGGTCAAAAACAGGACCTGGAAGAAAGCAGGATGTCACTGGAACAGCTGATTGAGGAATTAAACCGTTTGATGTCCGGTCAATTTGAAAATGCCTTTACCGTTATTAACCGGAACTTCAATACGGTGTTTCAACAGCTGTTTGGCGGCGGCGGCGCCTCCATGTCCCTCACCGGCGGAGATGCCCTCACCTGTGGCATTGAGATCACCGCCCGGCCCCCGGGCAAGAAGAATCAAAGTCTGTCTCTACTCTCCGGGGGAGAAAGGGCGTTAACGGCCATTGCCCTGTTGTTTGCCATTTTAAAATATAAGCCCAGCCCCTTTTGTGTACTGGATGAAATCGAAGCTTCGTTGGATGAAGCCAATGTAAAACGGTTTGCCGACTATTTGTCCCGTACTTCCGCTGAAGTACAGTTTATTGTCGTCAGCCACCGCAAGGGCACCATGGAACGGGCGGATGCCCTTTACGGCGTGACCATGGACGAAGCGGGGGTTACCCGGCTGCTGTCCATGTCTCTGGAGGATTTGAAGGGAAACAAACGGTTAGCGTAATCTATACCATCCCATTGCCATGATTGACAGGGCCTTTTATTTGGCATTATAGTATGGACAGGCTCTGCCAAATACAAGTATTTGTACTGGAGGTATTATAACGTGGGCTTTTTCAGCCGTCTGAAAGAGAGCTTGACCAAAACCCGCCAGACCTTTATCGAGAAAATCGACGAAGTGGTGACCGGGCGGAAGGGGATTGATGAAGATTTATACGAGGAACTGGAAGAAGTGTTAATCCAGGCCGATGTGGGTGTAAGCACCGCCATGCAACTGGTGGAAAGGGTGCGCAAAGGCGTTAAGGCCAGAAATGTGCAGGAGGCTGCCAGGCTGAAAGACATCTTCCAGGAAGAATTGGAATACCTGATGGGTGAGAAAGTGGTGCCCATTACCATGAACCCCGAAGGACCCACGGTGATTATGGTGGTGGGCGTCAACGGGGTCGGGAAGACCACCACCATCGGAAAGATGGCCCATAATTATAAGGAACAGGGCAAAAAGGTCCTGCTGGCAGCCGGGGATACCTTCCGGGCCGCCGCCATTGACCAGCTGGAAATTTGGGCTGAACGGGTGGGAGTGGAGCTCATTAAACACCAGGAAGGCTCCGATCCGGGCGCCGTGGCCTTTGATGCCGTTCATGCCGCCCGCTCCCGCAGGGCCGATGTGCTGCTGATCGATACCGCGGGCCGGCTGCACAACAAAAGCAACTTAATGGACGAGCTGAGAAAGGTGCACAAAATTATCGCCCGGGAAATGCCCGGCGCTCCCCACGAGGTGCTGCTGGTCCTGGATGCCACCACTGGTCAAAACGCCCTCAGCCAGGCAAAGATTTTCAGTGAAGCTGTCAACGTTACCGGCATTGCGCTGACCAAATTGGACGGTACCGCCAAGGGCGGCGTGGTGACGGCCATTGTCACCGAAATGGCCATCCCGGTGAAGTTAATCGGCATTGGGGAAAGAACGGACGACCTGAGGCAGTTCAACCCCAAGGACTTTATTGATGCCCTGTATGGCAAAAGAAAAGACGAAGAAGAATGAAATGAATAACCAAGAAGAACTCCCTGGCACCACCCGAGGGTTCTTCTTTTTTTATAGGTATCAACATTAATAACTTAGGTACCTGATACCTAAGTTATTATCCTGATGTAAAAATTCATTTATTTTAGAGGAAATCAAACCCAGCGAGGAGAATATTTCAGGTTTGTATAACCCATGCTATCTTTAGAATTTTGTGGGAAGAAGGAGAATCGTTATGACGGTACGCATCGCCATTATTGGGGGGACCGGCGTCTATGACCCCAATATATTAACCAATATTCGGGACGAAAAAGTAAACACCCCCTATGGAGAAGTGGGCTTGAAAATCGGTGACTATCAAGGGAAATCCGTAGCCTTTTTAAACCGCCACGGCGCCGGGCATTCGGTGCCGCCCCACCTGGTGAATTACCGGGCCAATATCGCTGCCCTGAAGGAACTGGGAGTTAAGAGCATCTTTGCCACAGCCGCCGTGGGTTCATTGAACATGAACATGGCGCCCGGGCATTTTGTCTTTGCGGATCAATTTCTGGATTTTACCAAAGTTCGCAAGCATACTTTCTATGAGGGCGGTGATCAGGGAGTGGTCCATATCGACATGACCGACCCCTATTGTCCCGAACTGCGCCAGGTGTTAGCCGGCGCTGCGGCAGAACTGGGTTTAACCTATCACAGGTACGGCACCTATGTAACCACCGAAGGACCTCGCTTTGAAACACCGGCGGAAATTAAAATGTACAAACTGCTGGGTGGCGATCTGGTGGGCATGACCAGTGTGCCGGAGGTTGTGCTGGCCCGGGAGAAGGAAATGTGCTACACCAATATTTCCATGGTGACCAACTATGCAGCGGGCATTTCCCCCACCAAATTAACCCACCAAGAAGTGCTGGATGTGATGGCTGCCAATGCCGAAAACCTGAGAAAACTGGCCATGAAGGCCATCAGCCTGATTGACCCGGAAAGGGGCTGCCTGTGCCAGGACGCCATGGAGAAGCTGAACAAGGAGTGAACCTTTAATGGATGCAATCATCTGGGAAAATGACAGTCTCCGCCTGTTGGATCAGACCAAGCTGCCCCGCAGCATTGAGTATATCGAATGCAATGACTATCGCACGGTGGCGGAGGCCATCAAAAGGCTTTCTGTCCGCGGCGCGCCGGCTATTGGGGCTGCCGCTGCCTACGGTCTGGTGGTGGGAGCCAAACAAATCGACGCTGCCGACCGCAAAACCTTTTTAGAGAAACTGGAGGCCATTGCCGGTGAACTGGGGGCCACCCGGCCCACCGCGGTCAACCTGCGCTGGGCCCTGGAACGTATGATGATGCGAGTTACCACCGCCTTGGAACAAGATGTTGATGAGCTGCGTAAGATAATGCTGGAAGAAGCCCACACCATCTATAGCGAAGACGTGCAGAGCAACCGTAAAATGGGTGAATTTGGCCAGGAACTGCTGCCGGACGGGGCAAGGGTGTTAACCCACTGCAATGCCGGGGCACTGGCCACCGCCGGGTATGGCACCGCCCTTGGCGTTATCCGTGCGGCCCATGAGAAGGGCAAGCAGATCAGTGTTTATGCCGGTGAAACCAGGCCCCTGCTGCAGGGCGCCCGGCTGACCTCATGGGAAATGGTGCAGGAAGGCATCACGGTAACATTAATTACCGATAACATGGCGGGTTATCTGATGGCCAAGAAAAAAATTGACTGCGTCATTGTCGGTGCCGACAGGATCACTGCCAACGGGGACGTGGCCAACAAAATCGGCACTTACGGAGTGGCGGTACTGGCCAAACATCACAATCTGCCCTTCTACGTGGCGGCTCCCCTGTCTACCATTGATATGTGCCTTTCCTCCGGTGAAGAGATTCCCATTGAAGAGAGAGACCCCCGGGAAGTCACCCATCATGCCGGGCAGCCCATGGCACCGGACGGGGTGCAGGTATGGAACCCGGCCTTTGATGTCACCCCCAACGAATTGGTAACAGCCATCATTACAGAAATGGGAATTGTTTACCCTCCCTACATCGAAAACTTGGCGAAAATCTGCGGGAATAAGAAATAGGAGGAGAAAGATGCCTGATTATATCGTTAGGGACATTAACCTGGCTCCCTCAGGCCGGTTGAAAATTGACTGGGTGCGCCAGCACATGCCGGTTTTAAACGTTATTCGGGAGCAGTTTGAAAAGGAACAGCCCTTTAAGGGATACCGGGTGGCGGTATGCATCCACCTGGAAGCGAAAACCGCCTATTTGGCGGAGGTATTAAAGGCCGGCGGCGCGGAGGTATCCATTGCCGGTTCCAACCCTTTGTCCACCCAGGACGATGTGGCCGCCGCCCTGGCTGTGGCAGGCATTAATGTTTACTCCTGGTACAATGCGACCGACGAAGAATACAAAGACCACCTTTTACATTTAATTGATGACCAGGCGGATATCGTCATCGACGACGGCGGTGACGTGGTACAACTGCTGCATACCGAAAGAACTGAAATTGCGGCCAGGGTTCTGGGAGGCTGTGAAGAGACCACCACCGGAGTCTTGCGCCTGCGTTCCCTGGAAAAGCAGGGAGCCTTGAAGTTCCCTATGATCGCCGTTAACGATGCCTACTGCAAGTATCTGTTTGACAACCGTTATGGCACCGGGGAGTCGGTGTGGTCCGGCATCATGCGCACCACCAACCTGATTACCGCCGGTAAAACCGTTGTGGTGGCCGGCTACGGCTGGTGCGGCAAAGGAATCGCCATGCGGGCCAAGGGGCTGGGAGCCAAGGTCATTGTCACCGAGGTGGATCCTGTGAAGGCCATCGAAGCCTACATGGACGGTTTCCATCCCATGAACAGCCTGGAAGCTGCTAAACTGGGGGATGTTTTTATCACCGTCACCGGCTGTAAGGATGTCTTTGCAGCTCAGCACTACCAGGTTATGAAGGACGGGGCCATTCTCTGCAACGCAGGTCATTTTGATGTAGAGGTCAATAAGCCGGATTTGGCCGCCATGGCTGCTTCCCGGAGAATTGTTCGCAAGGATATCGAAGAATTTACGCTGATGGACGGTCGTAAACTCTATCTGCTGGCAGAAGGACGCCTGGTGAACCTGGCTGCCGGGGACGGTCATCCCGCTGAAATCATGGATATGTCCTTTGCCCTGCAGGCCTTAAGCGCCCGCTATGTGCTGGAGAATGCGAAGGGTCTAGAAAATAAGGTTTATGTAGTTCCCAAAGAAATAGATGACAGGGTGGCCAACCTGAAACTGCAGTCTCTGGGAATTCATATCGACCGGCTGACTCCTGAGCAGGAAGCCTATATCAATGAGTGGAACCATGCCACCTAGGTGGGAGCCGCAGATGAGCGCAGCGGTTGAGATAGCAAAGGAAAAGGTGGCTGAACTAGGGAAAAAGATGCTGACTTCCGGACTGGTGGCAGGGACCTGGGGCAACATCTCTGCCATAGTCCGGGAAGCAGGGGTGGTGGTGATTACTCCCAGCGGCATGGATTACACCTATCTCAAGTCATCGGACATGGTGGTGCTGGACTTATCCGGTCGGATTATCGATGGAAATCGCAGACCGTCCAGCGAAGCGCCACTGCATTTGGCCATTTATCGTGCCAGGGAAGACGTTGCGGGCGTGGTTCATACCCACAGTGAAGTGGCCTCGGCCTTTGCGGTGGTCCGGCAGCCCATCCAACCGGTGGTGGAAGATGCGGCCATGCTGGTGGGGGGACCGGTGGAAGTGGCTCAATATGCCCTGCCGGGTACGGAGGAACTGGCCCACAACGTCGTTGCCGCCCTCGGACAGCGGTTTGCCGTATTAATGGCCAATCACGGCTTGGTGGGTGTAGGACGCAGCGTTGATGAGGCTTTTACGGTTTGCCAGGTGGTTGAAAAGTGCGCCAGAATTTATGCCTGGTCCAAAACAATAGGACAACCGGTGGTGATACCGGAACAGGATGTGCTGCATCTAGGCAGGGCCTATCGCAGCACGTACGGACAGTCTTCAAAATAGAGAGTACCCTTTCGGGGGAGTGTAGGAGAGATGAATTTTGAATAAGCTACTGATCCGCGGGGCGACAATTTTAACCATGGAAGGCCCGGACGCCATTATCGACATCGGTGAAATTTTAATAGAAGATGGGTGGATTACCCACGTGGGGCTTCCAGGTTCGGCATCCGGATCCTTTGATATGGACGAGGTTATTGAGGCTGACGGGCAGGTGGCCATGCCGGGCTTTATCAACTGTCACACCCATGCGGCTATGACCTTGCTCCGGGGTTATGCAGATGATTTGCCTTTAATGGAATGGCTGTCGGAAAAAATTTGGCCCTTTGAGGGGAAAATGACCGGTGAGGACATTTACTGGGGTACTATGCTGGCCTGTTTGGAAATGATCAAGTCCGGCACCACCTGTTTTGGCGATATGTATGATCACATGCACCATGTGGCCCGGGCGGCTGAAAAAGCAGGTATGCGGGCGATACTATCCCGGGGCATGATCGGTGTGCTTCCTACTGGCGAGAAGGCCCTGGCTGACGCTGAAGAACTGGCAAAGGACTGGAACGGCAAAGCCGACGGGCGCATCACCGTGATGCTGGGTCCCCATGCCCCCTATACCTGCCCGCCGGAATATCTGGAAAAAGTGATGAATTTGGCGGCCAAGCTGAAGTTGGGCATTAACATCCATGTGGCGGAAACCCTGGCAGAAGTAGAGGAGATTAAAAAGCAATACGGCAAAACGCCGGTACAGCACCTGGACAGTGTAGGATTATTTAAATTCCCCGTTTTGGCTGCCCATTGTGTCCACCTGGATGAGCTGGACATGGAAATTCTGGCTCAAAAGGCCATGGGCATTGCCTACAACCCCCAGAGCAACATGAAGCTGGCCAGCGGGATCGCGCCGGTGGCACGGTTACTGGAACTGGGGGCCACGGTAGGGATCGGCACAGACGGCACAGCCAGCAACAACAACCTGGACATGCTGGAAGAATTGAGAACCGGCTCCTATTTGCAGAAGGTCAGCACCATGAATCCGGAAGTGATTCCGGCCTACAGGGCACTGCAGATGGCCACCATTGACGGAGCCTTGTGCATGGGCCTGGGAGATAGGGTTGGTTTAATTAAAGAAGGCATGCGGGCGGACATTATTTTAATTGATACCACCGAACCCCGCATGTGCCCCCAGCACAACCTGGTGGCTAACATTGCCTACGCAGCCAATTCTTCGGATGTCCGCACCGTCATCATTGACGGTAAAGTGGTGATGTTGGACCGGGTGGTCTTAACCATTGACGAAGAAAGGGTTATGTACGAAGTTCGGGAACGGGCTGAACGACTGGCAGGCAAGTGAGATGTGAGAAGTTGGAAGTGAGAATTTAGAAGTAAGAAGTTGGAAGTGAGAAGTCGGTTACTCTCACTTCTTGTTTTATGTTACTGTACTTTCTCTTATGGTGATACTATAAGTGACTTAGATAAATCGGGGGTTTTTATATGGCAAAAGTAATCTTGCACCAGGGGAAGCAAAAACGCATCGCCGGCGGGCATCCCTGGGTTTACCGGACCGAGATCAAAGAAATCACCGGGGATTTTACGCCGGGGGACATTGTCGATGTGTATGACTTTCGCGACAGGTTTGTGGGTAGGGGCTACATCAATCCGGCCTCCCAAATTACCATTCGGATTATGACCCGCAATCCCGAAGAAGAAATCAATGAAGAATTCTTCCGCCGCAAGATCCAGGCCGCCTGGGAATACCGCCAGAAAGTGGTGCGGGACAGCAATGCTTGCCGGGTGATTTTTGGCGAGGCAGACTTTCTGCCTGCCCTGATCGTCGATAAATTCGGTGATTACCTGTCCGTGCAAACCCTGGCCCTCGGCATCGATGTCCATAAAGAAACCATCTTTAAATTGTTGAAAGAAATCATCCAACCCAAGGGGATGTACGAAAGAAATGATGTGTCCGTCCGCAAATTGGAGGGACTGCCTCTCATCACAGGCTTTGTCGGGGAACCCTTTGACCCTAAAGTGGTGATTCAGGAAAACGGCATCCGATTTGTAGTGGATTTAGAAGGGGGACAGAAGACCGGCTATTTCCTTGACCAACGGGAAAACCGCATGGCTCTGCAAGGGCTGGTGAAGGGAGGCCGGGTGTTGGACTGCTTCTGCCACACCGGCACCTTCTCCATGTACGCCGCTAAATACGGGGCCAAAGAGGTGGTGGGCCTGGACATTGCCGCCCCAGCCCTTGAAGTGGCCCGGGTCAATGCCCGGTTAAACGGTTACGGGGACATTTGCTCCTTTAAGGAAACCAACAGTTTTGATGAACTAAGGGCCATGGAAAAGGCCGGAGACAAATTTGACGTAGTCATCCTAGACCCGCCTGCCTTTACCAAGTCCCGCCAGGCCATAGAAGGAGCCGTCCGCGGCTATAAAGAAATCAACCTCCGGGGCATGAAACTGCTGCCGCCAGGAGGTTACTTAATCACCTGCTCCTGTTCCTACCACATGCACGAAGACAAGTTCCTGGAAGTAATCCTTGATGCTGGAAGGGACGCCGGCCGCCAACTAAAGCTGGTAGAACTCCGCCGCCAGGCGAAAGACCACCCGATGCTGCTGGCCTATCCCGAGAGTCATTATCTAAAGTGTGTGGTGCTGCAGGTGTGGTAGAATTTAGCTTTCAGCCGTCAGCTATCATGTAGCTAATCACCTAATTTGACGGCGCATGGGATCCAGTGAGCGGACCAGGTGACGTACCAGGGTGGATTTTCCACTGCCCACTCTCCGGTTAAGACGCCAAAATAGATGAACCCAGAAAGAATGGCAAAGAAGGGGTCAGAGCGCAATGTATCAATCCAGGCAGGGATGCTGGTCACTCCCTTAAAAGCCATCAAAAGGAGAGAGTGTAGCATAGCAACCGCATCTTTGGGAGGTGCCCCTTGAGTGGAAGAAGAGTAGTAATTCCGGATAAGGGGGACGATGGCAGTAAGGTCAGCATGCCAGAGCTTAGCGATATAAGGGAAGTTGGTAAATAAGGTAATCTGTTGATGGGTGTCAAGATAGAACTTTGACAATAAAGAATGTACAAAGTTCTGATATTGAGTATGAGAGTATTTAAGAGACAGCAAAAAGATATCACCCCTTTGTTTGTAATAAGTAGGTAAAACCCACTCATCGCGATTTTGGGGGTGATTTTGAAAAGTCAAGTACTTTTTATGACCTTTATGGTTAACTACGTTTATTATACTAACGATATATAGCTATATCTATATATATCGCTTAGTAATAAAGCAAGAAGACTCTTGAGGTGAAATAAAAAAATCGCCATTGCTGGCGATATTGAAAAATGAAGCCCTTTGAGTTTTCGAATACGCTACGAACAAGGCTGGAGGGGATCTCCCTATCCAGCCGTCTTGCTTGTACTCAGTAATCGTACCTACCTCGCCAATTCGGCCCTGGCGATGGAGTGGGTGTCCAGCGCCTCAAAGCCGAAGCAGCGGTAGATATAGCGCAGCAGGATATCCGCTACCTGGCGAGGGTTTTCCATGGTTTTCGCCTCTATGGGACTAAAGCCGTAGGGAAGGATAATGTCGGAGTAGCTGCTCTGGGGCCTGGGGTTATTTTTGTAGAAATCAAAGAATTTGGGGTCATCCAGCCCTTTGCCCTGGATGTTTTCCAGGGCCACCTTGGGTACAAACAGACCCATGTAGCCTGTAAAGCGGTACACTTCCCGGGCCAGTTTAATGGTGCGCAGCAGGGCCACCTGCAGGGCCCGGTAGTCCAAAAATTCCAGTGTAAAGGGTTCACTTTGCCGCTCTATTTTTTTCACATAGGTGGGTATGGTGCAGAAGTAACAGACAACCCCGGAACGAAGGATTTCCAACCGGTGGTTTTCCGCATCAAAGGCAAAGCCCTCCGGTTCGAAACGAATATGATGGGGCAGGGTGTCTTTCCAGATGCTGCGGGCCATTTTTTTCAGACGGGAGATGCGTTCGGGCACAAAGAACGGGTCGATTAATTTTAAATTTAAGGGCACCGGGCAGCACATGACCTTGAACATCATTTCGTCCTGGTCGCCTTTTTGCAACTTCCGGTTAATAAAGGCTTTTACCTCGGTTTTATTGTGCTTGCTTTTTTCAAACAGCCGGTCCAGGATGTGCCGGTCTGTTTCGGGAACCGGGTCGGAACCTTCCATATTACGGCGGTAAATGCGGCCGTCATTGGTGATATGGGGCGGGTAGGTGCTTTCGGGAATCTTCACCACCAGCACACCCCGTTTGGTATCCTTTGTTTTTATGATCAGTTTGGAGGAAAATAAAGGCACGGGGGTAATGTTTCCCTGGCAGATATTGCGAAAACGGTCCTTGGGGTCATTGGAAATGTCGATGCCCGGAAAGGATGTGGGCACATTCCTGGGATTGCGTGCATCTGCTCCGATGATGATCCAACCGCCAAAGGTATTGGTGAAGCTGGCTACAATTTTGGCCAAGTGTCTTGGGAAATCTTCCTTGTATTCCACATAAAGTCCTTCCGGGGTTTCTTCCTCAATTAGCTTATGAAGGTCTTCCTCTTCCAACTGCTCGATGGGTTTTCCGAAGGGGTTAATCATATGGTTTCCTCCGCGCAGGCTTTTGTCATTATTCTACCATATTTTACAGAATTCTTATAGAAAAGCCGTCATCCCGGGGTGACGGCTTTTTTTAACATCACTTTCTCATCTTTAGGAGGACATTTTTGGCGCCGGAACCAACCATGCTTAAAAAACCGGTGTGATTGGTCAGCACGTCTTCCAAAGCATTTAATACTCGGTCTATCTGTTCCCTGGTGACAATCAGGGGCGGTTCCAGCCGGATAACATTGGGATTGTTCAGGGTATAAGCCGTGATAATCCGGTGTTTGTTGAACAGTTCCCCGGCCACCAAACTGCCCATGTATTCCTGGGCCAGTTTGTTGACCACGTTCATGGTAAACTTGAAGGAATATTTTTTGCCGCCGGATTCAGGCTGCTGGAATTCCAGGCCAATCATGAGTCCGCGGCCCCGCACATCCTTCAGCAAGGGGTATTTTTCCTTTAATTTTCTTAGTTGAGCCATGAAGTAGTCGCCCTTTTCCTTTGCCTGCCGGCATAAATCATCCTTTAAAATGACTTCGATGGTTTTCAAAGCCGCGGCACAGGCCGCCGTATTTCCGCCGAAGGTTGAGGTGTGGAGGAGGGCTTTCTCCATGGTTCCATAGGCCTTACGCCATATATCATCACCGGTCATGTAAGCTCCTATGGGCATTACACCGCCGCCCAGGGACTTGGCCAAACAGAGAATGTCCGGCACCAGGTCTTCCGCCTCACAGGCAAAAAATGTCCCGGTGCGGCCAAAACCGGTTTGTACTTCGTCGGCGATCAGCAGGGTGCCATACTGGGCACAAAGTTTCTTGGCCCTGGTTAAGTAGCCCGCCGGAGGTTCGAGAATGCCCCCTTCCCCCTGAATGGGCTCCAGGATAAAGGCGGCGGCCTCCCTGGAGGAAAGCTGCTGCTGCAAAGCCGCTAAATCACCGAAGGGAATCCCTACGCATTCATTGACCAGGGGCTTAAAGGGGGCTTGATACTTGTCACGTCCGGTGACCGAGAGGGCACCGAAGGTTTTGCCGTGGAAAGAATTATGACAATAAATAAACTTTTGCCTGCCGGTGGCGATTCTAGCCAGTTTCAGGGCGCCTTCCACCGCCTCCGCCCCGCTGTTGCAGAAAAAACTCCGCTGCAGGTTACCCGGGGCCAGGTGAGCCAGGTTATGGGCTAGGGTTGCGGCGAGGCCGTTCATCGAGGCCTGCAGCAAATTGGGCAGGGATTGAACCCTTTGTAACGCCGTTAAAAGTTCCGGGTGGTTATGTCCTAAATTGAGGGCACCGTAAGCGCCTAAAAAATCCAGGTACTCGTTGCCCTGGGCATCGTAAACCGACACACCGGAGGCCTCGACAAATTGAGTGTCAAAGTTGATCAGGCTGAACAGCGTGACCAGACTGGCGTTCAGGTACCGGCTGTGCAGGTCCTTCACCTGGTTTTGCTGCAGTTCCAGGGCTTGCTCCAGATGAATGAGGTCACTGCAGCCACAGGTACAGTCATGATGGGACAAGCGTATACACCTCCCAAAATATTCTCTTACCAATAAAGTATGTGGACTGGCCAGTTTTTATAAACGGCGTGAAGCACCTGTATGAATCTTTTGCCTTGACAGGGAACGGGGTGTTCAGTAAAATAGAACTATCTGTAAAGTGAAAGTCCTTTATACTTTGGAGAAAAAAGGAGGACTGCGCTTTGAAAGAGTTTCATAAAATAAATCTTCTCTATGATTTTTACGGCAGCCTGCTGACCGAAAGGCAGCAGAATTTTATCGAGCTATACTACGGAGATGATTTATCCCTGGGTGAAATTGCGGAACAGTTTGACGTGACCCGGCAGGCTGTGCACGATACCTTAAAAAGGGCGGAACAGACTCTGGGAACGTATGAAGAAAAGCTGGGTTTGGTTGACAAATTCAGCAAAGAATACAGGTCCATTGAAGAGGCCCTACATCTGATCCAGCGTTACCAAACAGGTCTGGAACCCGATGGGTTGGAGAAAACCAAAGAAATATTGGAATCGATCTTAAAGAACCGGCAGGAGTTTTAATAGGGTTTGAATTTTTCCGGAACCTTTAAATAGATTGGTGGAAGGAGGCGTCTGGTATGTTTAAAGGCTTGGGTGAGCGCCTGGATGAAATTTTCAAATCGTTAAAGGGCAAAGGACGCCTTACAGAAGATGATGTAAACCAGGCCATGCGGGAAGTAAGGATGGCCCTCCTTGAAGCGGATGTCAACTTCAAGGTTGTAAAGGATTTTGTTGCCCAGGTGAAGGAACGGGCCGTGGGTCAGGATGTTTTGGGAAGCCTCAGCCCGGCCCAGCAGGTTATCAAGATTGTTAAGGATGAATTAACAGAGCTTTTGGGGGGTACCCAGGCGAAAATTAATTTATCCCCGAAACCACCCACCGTCATTATGCTGGTGGGTTTACAGGGGGCCGGTAAAACTACCACCGCCGGTAAACTGGCCAAGCTTTTAAGCAAGCAGGGCCGCCGCCCACTGCTGGTGGCAGCGGATATTTACCGCCCTGCGGCCATTAAGCAGTTGCAGGTGCTGGGCGAACAACTGAAAATTCCGGTCTTCAGCATGGGACAGGAAAACCCGGTAAAAATTGCCCAGGCTGCGGTGGAAAACGCCAACAGCACCGGCAAAGACTTAGTGATCATTGATACTGCCGGCCGTCTGCACATTAATGAGGAATTAATGGGTGAACTGGCCGACATCAAAGCAACCGTAAAACCCCACGAGATCCTGCTGGTGGTGGATGCCATGACCGGTCAGGAAGCGGTCAACGTGGCGGATACCTTTAACCAAAAGCTTGGCCTTGACGGCATCATCATGACCAAGCTGGACGGCGACGCCAGGGGCGGGGCCGCCCTGTCAGTCCGCAAGGTAACCGGCACACCCATTAAATTTGCCGGTATGGGTGAAAAGCTGGATGCCCTGGAACCTTTCCACCCTGACAGAATGGCAGACCGTATTCTGGGTATGGGCGATGTGTTAACCCTCATCGAGAAGGCCCAGGCCAACTTTGACGCGGAACAGGCCGCCAAGCTAAACAAGAAAATCCGCCAGGCGGATTTCAACCTGGAAGATTTTTTGGATCAAATGCAGCAGGTTAAGAAACTGGGTCCCCTGGAGCAGGTTCTGGGCATGATTCCCGGTATGGGTAAATTAACCAAACAGCTGAAGGACCAGCAGTTGGACGGCAAGGAAATGGGCCAGGTGGAGGCCATCATTTATTCTATGACACCCTGGGAACGCCAGCACCCGGAGAAAATTGACGGCAGCCGCAAAAAACGGATTGCCCGGGGCAGCGGTACCCGCGTGCAGGATGTTAACCAGCTGCTGAAGCAGTTTGAACAAACCCGCAAAATGATGAAACAGCTTTCCAATATGACTAAAGGTGGCAAGAAGAGCAAAATAAAATTGCCTTTCTTTCAATAATAGCTTGTTAAACCTGTCTAAGGAGGTGAAGTGCAAAGATGGCTGTTAAAATCCGTCTGAGACGTATGGGGGCCAAGAAAAACCCCTTTTACCGTATAGTGGTGGCCGATTCCCGTTCCCCGCGTGACGGCCGTTTCATTGAGGAAATTGGGTATTATGATCCCATCAAGAAACCCGCTGAGGTAAAAATCGACGAGGCAAAAGCCCAGGACTGGTTAAAGAAAGGCGCTCAGCTTTCCGATACTGCCAAGTCCCTGTTTGTAAAAGCCGGCATTATCCCAGGCCGGGCCAAAACCAATGAGGCCTAAGGTTCACGGGGGAGGTCCAGAGCTGTGAAAGAACTTGTAGAAATTCTGGCCAAAGCCCTGGTAGACCAACCGGACAAAGTGGAAGTAACCATGGTGGAAAAGGAAAGATCCGTGGTTATTGAGCTCAGGGTAGCCCCTGAGGACATGGGAAAAGTGATTGGCAAACAAGGGCGCATCGCCCGGGCCATCCGTTCGGTGGTTAAGGCTGCGGCAACCAAGCAGCGTAAGAAAGTGGTTGTAGAAATTATTTAAACCGGCATAAGAATCCGGTCAGGCAAAGGGGGCTTACAGCCTCCTTTGGCTATCCTGTAGGGGGTCAGTGATTTGCTAACCATTACGCGTCCCGTTCTGGTGAAAGTCCGTGTGACAGACAGCTACAAGAAAAGCCTGGCCATGGAGCTGCAGCAAACCGCTGCCAGGCTGGAACTTGAACTGCAGCAAATCGAGTTGCAAACTCGCAAACTACAGGAATTCGCCAAGAAAAATCCCGGTGGAGCAGAGGCCGCCCTGGCGCAGCTGGAACAGGAGAGACAAAAGCGCCTGGATACCAGGCTGAAGCTGCTGGATAAAATAAAAGAAGTGGGTAAACTGGAAAACGGTTCCGAGGTGCTGCAGGGCAAGGTGGAGAGCTTTGTGCAAGTGCAGGTGGGCGATGATTGGAACCGGTTGATGAATGCAGAAATCGTCATTGAAGACGGCAAGGTGGCAGAAATCAGAGGCGCGTAAGCCGGAGGGGTAACCGTGACGGAACAATATATTACAGTGGGGGAAATTGTCAACACCCAGGGGGTCCGGGGTGAAGTGAGGGTGCTGCCCGCCACGGATTTTCCCGAGCGTTTTGTGCAAGATAAAAAGATAACACTTTTCCTCAAAGGTCAACGCAGTGATTATACTATAGAAAAGGTTTGGCCGCATAAGCAGTTTATCATTATCAAATTCGCCGAGACCCCGGACATGACCGCCGCAGAGAAACTAAAAGGCGGCCTGCTGCAGGTAACACCGGAGGAATTAATGCCTTTGCCCGAGGGCAATTACTATATTTTCCAGATTGTGGGCTTAAGGGTGATGGATGAGAAGGGTCAGGAACTGGGCAAGATCGTCCAAGTGATCCAGACCGGCGCCAACGATGTTTATGTGGTAAAACGAGAGGAAGGCAAAGATATCTTAATTCCCGCCATCAAATCTGTGGTGAAGAAAATCGATGTCCCCGGCGGCAAAATGGAAGTGGAACTGCCCGAGGGGTTACTCTGACGATAAAGGTGAAACCATGAAAATTGATATCCTTACCCTTTTTCCGGAAATGTTTGAGAGTCCCTTCAGTCACAGTATTCTCAAGCGAGCCCGGGAAAAAAATCTCCTCCAGATCAATACGCTCAACATTCGTGATTTCTCCCGCAACAAACACCATACGGTGGACGACACCCCCTACGGCGGCGGGGCGGGCATGGTCATGGGGCCGGAACCCCTGTTTGAGTGTTTCGATCACCTGGAATGCATCCACGGCGGCAAACCGGGGCGGGTGATCATGATGTGCCCCCAGGGGGAGCCCTTCAGTCAAGGTTATGCCAAGGAACTGTCCCGGGAGGAGCATCTGGTGATTGTGTGCGGTCATTACGAGGGGATTGACGAAAGGGTCCGGGAAGCCCTGGTTACCGATGAAATCTCCATTGGGGATTATGTCCTGACCGGCGGTGAACTGCCGGCCATGGTGGTGGTGGATGCCGTGGCCAGGATGATACCCGGGGTCCTGGGTGAAGCAGCCAGCGCCGAGGAAGATTCCTTTTATCACGGCGTACTGGAACACCCCCACTATACCAAGCCAAGGGTATACCGGGGTTACGAGGTGCCGGAGATTCTGCTGTCCGGCCACCATGAAAACATCCGCAAGTGGCGCAGGCGCCAATCTCTCTTACGCACCCTGGAGCGCCGGCCCGAACTGCTGCAGGATGTGGAACTGGGCAAAGAGGACAAAAAAGTTTTATTGGAGTTATTGGACCTTTTGCAGTCATTGAAATTATCTTAGATTGATTAGAAATTCTTGCCTGGCAGGGAAGGATATGATATAATTTTTTATGTGTGTATTACGGGTGGTCCGCTGCCTTCGGGAAAAGGTACGAACGCCTAGGCGAGGAAGGGGGTACAGCAAATGAACCTCATCCAATCTTTGGAACAAGAGCAGATCAAGAAGGACATCCCTTCATTCAGACCCGGCGACACCGTCAAAGTGAACTACAAGGTTATTGAAGGTAACCGTGAACGTATTCAGGTGTTTGAAGGAATTGTCATCCGCCGTCGTGGCGGTGGCTTAAGCGAAACCTTCACCGTCCGCCGTGTGTCCTATGGTGTCGGTGTAGAGAGAACTTTCCCCCTACACGCTCCCAAGATTGACAGTATTCAAGTGGTTCGTCGCGGTAAAGTGCGGAGAGCCAGACTTTACTACCTGCGTGCTCTGCGTGGTAAGAAAGCTCGTATTAAAGAACTTACCACTCGCTAAACTGGAGGGGACTGGCCAACAGTCCCCTTTTTGGCTTTTGGGGAGGAATATCTATGGAGCAGTTGGATTCTCAGCAGGAAATGCAAGCGGAAACCAAACCTAAAAAATCGGCCCTTCGAGAAATGCTGGAATCGGTTGTCATAGCAGTTTTGCTGGCGGCTGTCATCCGGCTCTTGATTTTGGAACCCTTTTATATTCCATCTGGCTCCATGGAGCCTACACTGCTGATTGGTGATAGGATTATTGTCAGTAAAGTTACGTATCACCTGCGAGACCCCCGGCCGGGTGATATCGTGGTATTTAAGTTTCCGCTGGATCCCAGCCGGAATTTTGTCAAAAGGCTGATCGCCGAGGGCGGAGATACCGTAGAAATCAAAGACAGCATTCTCTATATCAACAACAAGCCCGTGGCCGAGGATTACTTGCCGGCGGGGTTGACCTTTCAGGATTACGGACCGAAAACCGTTCCCCCTGGTCACTACTTTATGATGGGTGACAACAGGAACAACAGCGACGACAGCAGGGTTTGGGGCTTCCTGGATGAGGAATTAATCGTGGGTAAGGCGGAAGTCATTTACTGGCCCCTGAACCGGATCGGTTTAGCAAAATAATCTTTTACCGGAGCTTTCGTAGAGGCCGTTTCTGGGTAAACTCTTACGGAAGCTTTTTTCACGGAGGTACCGCAGTGAATATTCAAATACAATGGTTTCCCGGGCATATGGCAAAGGCCAAGCGCCAGGTGCAAGAGGCTTTAAAACTGGTTGACGTGGCCATTGAACTGTTGGATGCCCGTATCCCGGTCAGCAGTGGCAACCCCATGATCGATCAAATCCTGGGAAAAAAACCAAGGTTGATGATCTTAAATAAGAGTGATTTGGCAGACCCGGCCCTGACCAAACAATGGTTAAAGGTTTTGGAACGCCCCCGGGTAAAGGCCGTTGCCGTGGATACCCTTAAAGGGGAAGGCCTGAAAGAAGTTCCCAAAGCAGCAACCGGGCTGGTGGCGGAGCAGATGGCCAAACTGGCAGCCAAGGGCAGGCGCCCCAGGGCCATCCGCTGTATGGTGCTGGGCATTCCCAATGTGGGGAAGTCTTCCTTTATCAACCGCCTGGTAGGACGGAAGGCCACCAAAACCGGGGACTTGCCGGGTGTCACCAAGGGCCAGCAGTGGATCAGGACCGAGGGGTCCCTGGAATTGCTGGATACGCCGGGCATTCTCTGGCCCAAATTTGAAGATCCCGAGGTGGGCTACAAACTGGCTGTTACCGGGGCCATCAAGGAGCAGGTCTTTGATGTTTACGAAGTGGCCCTGAAGCTTCTTTGCTGGCTGGCAGAAACCAACCCGGCCAGAGTAAAGGAAAGATATAAGCTGCCTGAGCTTTCACAGGACATCCCCCGGTTGTTGGCCGACATAGGAGCCCGCCGGGGCATGCTGGTGTCCGGCGGGGTGGTGGACGAACTAAAGGCCGCTCACCTGATTTTAAAGGAATTCAGGGAGGGAACCCTGGGCAGGTATACCCTGGATATGCCCTCAGCCAATAAATAAAAGAAATTCAAAAAGAAGGTAATTATTCCCCTGGAATCGAATCATTCTAAGGGGATTTTTTATACCCCTTTGGCGTTGCTGTATCATGGAATGAAAGGTAGAGTTTGATGGTTTCATTGGAATTGGAGCAAAGGTTGTGGGACAGGGGAATTCCCCTGGTTGCCTTTTGTGATGAAGTGGGCAGGGGACCGCTGCTGGGCAGTGTTGTGGCTGCAGCGGTGATTTTGCCCGTGGGCCTGTACATAGAAGGTGTGGATGATTCAAAAAAGCTCACAACCAAAAAGAGAGAGACCCTGCATGACATCATTTATGAACATGCGCTGGCGGTAGGAATCGGAGAAGTGGACAACCGGCACATCGATAAAATGAATATCCTGCAGGCCAGCCGGTTGGCCATGCAAAAAGCGGTATTGAATCTGAAGAACAAAGAGGGGGTGTCCGTTACCCCGGATTACCTGTTAATTGACGGCAGGGAAACCATCGACCTGGATATTCCCCAGGAAGGCATTATCCACGGGGATGCCATCTCTCACGGCATTGCCGCCGCCTCGATCCTGGCCAAGGTCTTCCGGGACCGCAGATGTTTGGAATGGCACTGCCGGTACCCCGAGTATGGCATTGCTGATCATAAAGGATACTGCACCAGGGCCCACCTGGACGCCCTGTTAAAACTGGGCCCCACCTCCATTCACCGGATAACCTTTTTAAAAAAGATTATCGCAAAGGCCACTGTTGAGCAGCAGGTTCTGTTTAAATAAATATACGAAATGTACAGGTGTGGTAAGAATCCCACCTGTTTTCTTTTTGCAGGTGTGATTTAAATCACACCCTTTTTGTAACCACCATCACTTACAGTCAAATCTTACTTTTGTAATGTAAGTCTAGGATTAAGTTAGTTAAGATAGTTAAAAAATTAAGTTAAGTTAATGCTTAAGATACTAAAAATACAAAAAAATCAGAATTAATAGAATTTTAAAGTCAGGCGGGCGACAGAACATATGAAAGTTAATGCTTTACCATCGTTAATAGTTATGTAAACGGACCGGTGTTCTATAATGGAACAGATAAAAGACCGCCTGTTTTTGTAACCTGTTACAACTTGGAACGACCAGATTTTTTGGAATAAATCTTGGGTATCTTATCCTATAGGTAAAATCCAAAAAAATTCGTAAGAGTGATGTTGGCGAAGTAATTGCATCTTAAGTTAAAAGTTATCATCTTGTCATTTCTTTTCGATACAATTACTCATCATAGAAGTATTTTTCTGATTATTTTTATTATTCATCATTTTAATAAACACGAAAGGAGAGGATACTTTGTCAGAGTGGGTAGGCGTTGCCCTGTTTATGGCGGTGGGTATTGTTTTTGGCGCAGGAGGAATTCTAACCAGCTTTTTGATTCACCCCCGGAGTAAAAACAGGTTTAAGTTAGAAACTTACGAGTGCGGTTTGCCAACGCAAGGAGCCTCCTGGGTGCAGTTTAAGACTCAATATTTTACCTATGCCTTAATGTTTGTCATCTTCGACGTGGAAGTGATTTACCTGTATCCTTGGGCAGTGAGTTTTGAGAACCTGGGATTTGCCGGTCTTATTAAAATGTTTATCTTTATTTTTATCCTGGTTTTAGGCCTCTGGTACGCCTGGAAGGAAGGTGCCCTTGAATGGAGATAAAGGATCAAGACAAAGCAGCAGAGGTTCCTGTGAAGGATGAGATGTACGAAGAAACGGTCAGCCGGTTGAAGAAATTAGGCGCGGAACCGGCCGTCATCGGGGAGGTTACCAAAGCCGTTTCCGTGGGACCGTTGGAAAAACTGCTCAACCTGGCCCGGGCCAACTCCCTCTGGCCCATGGGTTTCGGTTTGGCCTGCTGCGCCATTGAAGGTTTGATGGCCGCCAACATGGCCAGGTTCGATTTGGCCAGGTTCGGCTATGAGGTGATGCGGGCATCACCGCGGCAGGCCGATGTCATGCTGGTGTGCGGTACCGTAACCAAAAAGGCCGCCCCCTTTGTGGTCCGTTTGTACGAGCAGATGGCCGAGCCCAAGTATGTCATTGCCATGGGCAGCTGCGCCATTTCCGGCGGCCCCTTTGTGGATTCCTACAACGTGGTGCCCGGTGTGGATAAACTGATCCCGGTGGATGTCTATCTGCCCGGCTGCCCGCCCAGACCGGATGCGGTCATTCATGCCTTTATAAAACTGAAAGAGAAAATTATTAATCCTGAGGTGGTGAATCGCAAATGACCCGGAAACCACTTTCAGATGTGATTGAGGAACTCAAATCAAAATATCCGGAGATAGAGGTTTCAGAACAGGGTTACCTGACAGTACCGGTGGACACTCTGGTGCAGTTGATGCGGGACCTGAAAGAAAACTATGGTTTTAACTTTCTCAGCAATGTGACCGCAGCGGACTACCTGGACTATTTTGAGACGGTTTATGACGTCAGCGTTGTGGGCGAACCGGACACGATCCATATTAAGACAAGGGTGGACCGGCATAACCCCGTGGTTCCTTCCATGGTTCCCATCTGGGGCGGGGCCATCTGGCAGGAACGGGAGGTATACGACCTGATGGGCATTACCTTTAAGGATCACCCTGATCTGAGAAGAATTCTGCTGGATGATGACTGGCAGGATCACCCCCTGCGCAAGGATTACCAGTATGAAGGCGGCAGGGAGTAAGCCGTGGGAGAGAGGTGACGGGCGTTGACCATTAAGACCGAAGAATTTCTGTTAAACCTGGGTCCCCAGCACCCCAGTACCCACGGGGTGTTCAGGATTGTTTTAACCCTGGACGGCGAAACCGTGGTAAAGGCGGTGCCGGTGCCGGGCTATTTGCACAGGGGCATTGAAAAGCTCGCCGAGTCCCGGACCTATACCCAGGTGATTCCTTACACCGACCGTCTGGATTACCTGACCGGCATGCTGATGAACTGGGGTTATGTTTATGCAGTGGAAAAGTTAATGGACGTGGAAGTGCCGGAGCGGGCTGAATATATCCGGGTTATCGTCGGGGAACTGGCCAGGATTGCCAGCCACCTGGTGGCCACCGGCGCCTACGCCGCCGATATCGGAGGACTGACCGGCTTTATTTACACCTTCCGGGACCGGGAAGAAATCATGGACCTGCTTGAAATGATCAGCGGTGCCCGGTTGACCCCCAGCTACATGCGCATCGGCGGTGTGGCCGACGACATTCCGGAGGGTTTTATCGAGAAGTGTCGCAAGTTTATTGATTACCTGCCCGAAGCCATTGAAGAATATAACGGGTTAATCACCGGCAACGAGATCTTTCAGGCCAGAACTAAGAATGTGGCTGTTTTATCAGCAGAGAAGGCCATTGACATGAGTCTGTCCGGCCCGGTCCTCAGGGCTTCAGGGGTGAATTACGACCTCCGCAAGGCCAGACCCTACGGCGTATATGAGCGCTTTGAGTTTGAAGTGCCCCTGGGCACCAAAGGAGACTGTTTCGACCGTTATTATGTTCGCCTTTTGGAGATGGAGCAGTCGGCCAAAATAATTCGTCAAGCCCTGGACCAACTGCCCGAGGGTCCCATTAAAGGAAAGGTCCCCAAGGTGATTAAACCGCCGGTGGGTGAGGCCTACGCCGAAATTGAAAGTTCCAAGGGGATCATGGGAACCTATGTGGTCAGTGACGGCAGCACCAAACCCTACCGGGTGCATTTCCGCCGCCCGTCCTTTGTGAATTTAGGCTACCTGGATGAAATGCTGCGGGGCTGGAAAATTGCCGATGTGATTGCCATTCTGGGCAGCATTGACATCGTTTTGGGTGAAGTAGACGCGTAGAAAGTGGGGAGTGAGGCAGAGTGGAGAACCTCTTTGTAAATATGGCCAGCGGGATGCGCTCCCTGCTGGCATCCGCCGGCCTACCCGATGCGGCAACGGATTTTGTCCTGATGTTCCTGAAGTTAGGCGCCATTCTGGTTTACATTTTAATCAGCGCCCTCTGGCTGGTGTACATGGAAAGAAAGGTATCCGCGTACATGCAGTGCCGCATCGGTCCCAACCGGGTGGGCCCGCTGGGATTGCTGCAGACCACCGCGGATATAGGCAAATTGATCAGTAAGGAGATTATTATACCCCGCTGTGCGGATAAAAAACTGTTTTTACTGGGACCCATTTTAATTTTTATGCCGCCCCTGGCGGTCTTTGCGGTAGCCCCCTTCGGCAAAGACATGGTGGCCATCGATATGAATATCGGTGTCTACTATTTCCTGGCGGTGGCCTCCCTGTCCACCGTTATCGTCTGGATGTCCGGCTGGGCCTCCAACAATAAATACTCCCTCATCGGCAGTATGCGGGTGGTGGCCCAGATGGTCAGCTATGAAATGCCTTTGATCCTGTCCATCGTGGGGGTCATCATCCTCACCGGCACCCTGAACATGAGTGAGATTATCGTAGCCCAGGAAAACGTTTGGTTTATCTTTTTACAACCCCTGGGGTTTTTGGTTTATTTGATTGCCGGCGTAGCAGAAACCAACCGGGCTCCCTTTGACCTGGTGGAAGGGGAGTCGGAGATCATTTGCGGCCCCTTTACCGAGTACAGCGGGATGGGGTTTGCCATGTTTTTCCTGGCGGAATATGCCAATGTGGTTCTGGTATCCGTCATGGCCACCACGCTGTTTTTAGGCGGCTGGCACGCGCCCTTTAGTCTTACTTTTATTCCCTCCTGGATCTGGTTCCTGCTCAAGGTCTATGGCATGATTTTCCTCTTCATGTGGTTCCGCTGGACCTATCCCCGTATCCGGGTGGACCAGTTGATGGAATTTGGCTGGAAGGTGCTGGTGCCTCTTTCCATTGCCAATATTTTCGTAACCGGCATCGGTAAATACCTGTACCAGACCATAAGGTGGTGATCTAGCGCATGGCAAAAGGACTTATAAAAGGATTGGGGATTACGTTAAATCGTTTTTTTAAACCCAAGGTTACGGTGCAGTACCCCGAGGAGCGCCTGCCCCTGCCGGACCGTTTTTACGGCAGGCCGGAATTTTATTACGACAAGTGCATTGCCTGCAACCAGTGTGTGCATGCCTGCCCCAACCGGGTGATTAAGCTGGAAACCGAGACGGTGGATAAGAAAAAAGTGGTCATAAAATACGATTTTGACCAGCAGTACTGCCTGTTCTGCGGCCTGTGTCAGGAAGCCTGCCCCAAAGACGCCATCAAATTTACCAAGGACTTTGAACTGACCCAGTATAACCGCCCGGACATTAAAATTGAGTTTGTGAAGCCGGAACAGGTGGAGAGAAAGAAAGCGGAAATCAAAAAAGCCGCCGCTGAAAAGGCGGCTGCCGAGGCGGCCAAAGTAAAGGAACAAGAGGAGCAAAACCCGGCGGCAGCGGGCAAGGAGGGGAGTTAAGGTGGAAAATATCTATAGTTTTATTGCCTTTATCCTGCTCAGCGGCATGGTCCTGGGTTCCGCCCTGCTGGTGGTCACGTTGAAGAACCTGGTTCACAGCGTGCTCTGGCTGATTGTCACCTTCATTGGGGTGGCAGGGATCTTTCTCCTGCTGAACGCGGACTTTGTGGCGGCGGTTCAGGTGCTGGTTTATGCCGGTGCGGTATGCATTATGATCGCCTTTGGCGTCATGCTGGTGCAGAGAATTGACATGGCCAACTCCAACCCGGTCAACTGGCGTTTTAAAATTGCCGCACCTTTGGTAGGCGGACTGTTCATCGTCATCGGGCTGCTGACCGCCAGGGCCCAGTGGGTGGTGGCCGGCCAGGAGGTGCCGGAGAAAACGGTGCAGAACCTGGCCCCCATTTTAATGCAGGATTTTGTCATTCCCTTCGAAGTGGCGGCCATTTTGCTGACCGTGGCCTTAACAGGCTCCCTGGTGCTGGTGAAGGAGGTGAAGGCAAATGGCGACAGGTCTTAATCCTTCTTATTTTATCGCCCTGAGTGCGGCCCTCTTTGCCATCGGGTTGTACGGCGCCATTTCCAGAAAAAATGCCATTGCAGTGCTCATCTCCATTGAATTGATGTTAACAGCGGTGAATATTAACCTGGTGGCTTTTAACAAATTTCTGACCCCGGAAGCTTTTATCGGCCAGATTTTTGCCATCTTCGTCATTACCGTGGCAGCGGCGGAAGTGGGTTTGGGATTGGCCATTGTCATTGCCATTTACCGCAATCGCAAATCGGTTGACCTTGATGATTTTGATTGGATGAAGTGGTAGGGGTGGAAGGTAGGTGTTAACGGAATGGTTGAGTTTGCTTTACGTCATGCCTGGTTGGTGCCCCTGTTGCCGGCCCTGGCCTTTGCGATGATCGTCTTTCTGACCAGACCCTGGCCAAAACTGAGTTCGGCGGTCTCTATCGCGGCAATCTTCTCGTCCTTTGTTTTGTCATCGGCCATTGCCTACGGGGTGTTCACCAATCCGGCATTTATCGAAAAACCGCTGGTTTATTTCCTGCGCTGGTTTGGCATGGAAGGGTTTACAGTGCATGTGGGGGTCATGCTGGACCCCACCTCCACCATGATGTTGTTTATGGTATCCCTGGTGGCCACCTTGATTCAAATTTACTCCACCGGTTACATGGAGGATGATCCGCAGTACTCGGTATTTTTCTCTTACCTCTCCCTGTTTGCCGCCTCCATGCTGGGACTGGTGATCTCCAGCAACCTGCTGCAGATGTTTGTGATGTGGGAACTGGTGGGGCTGTGTTCATTTCTCTTAATCGGCTTTTACACCTTTAAAATATCCGCCCGGGAAGCGGCGAAAAAAGCTTTTATGACCACCCGCATCGGTGACTTTGGGATGCTGCTGGGTCTGCTGTTTTTGCAAATTGTTTTTGGTACACTGGATTTAACGGAGCTGACCCAAAGGGTGCCGGCCTACGAGCAGTTCGGCATTTCCCTGGGGCTGCTGACCCTCATTGCCATCCTGGTGTTTATCGGTCCCATCGGTAAGTCTGGTCAGTTTCCGCTGCACGTCTGGCTGCCCGACGCCATGGAAGGCCCTACCCCGGTATCTGCTTTGATCCACGCCGCCACCATGGTGGTGGCAGGTGTTTACCTGGTGGGCAGAACCCTGTTCCTGTTTGCTGAAGTCCCCGGCGCTATGGAAGTCGTGGCCTTTACCGGCGCCTTCACGGCGTTGTTTGCGGCCACCATTGCCATTACCCAGAGGGAAATTAAGCGTATTTTGGCCTACTCCACGGTATCCCAACTGGGCTATATGATGCTGGCCCTGGGGGTGGGCAGCCTGTCCGCCAGTATGTTCCACCTCTGGACCCACGCCTTCTTCAAAGCGCTGATGTTCCTGGGGGCCGGTTCGGTACTGCATGCCCTGCATCACAAGGCAGACGTCTGGGATATGGGCGGCCTGATTAAAAAGATGCCCATCACCGGCTGGACCTTTGTTGTCGGGGGGCTGGCCATTGCAGGGATTCCGCCCTTTGCCGGGTTTTGGTCAAAGGACGAAATATTAGCGGTAACGATGCAGTATGCCACACATGGCCACATCCTGGGCTACCTTCTGTTCTTTATGGCAGCCTTCACGGCCTTTCTGACGGCCTTCTATATGTGGCGGATGATTTTCCTGGCCTTCTTTGGTAAGGAGAAACCGGAAAACCATCCCCATGAATCTCCCTGGAACATGGCTTTTCCCCTGATCGTTTTAGCGGTTTTATCCACCGTGGGCGGTTTAATCGGCACTCCCTGGGCCAACTACTGGGGTGAGTGGATCCATTTCGGTCAGCCTCACCACGGGGAACCCGCCATTGGTTTAATGCTGCTGTCGGTATTTCTGGGCGTGGCCGGCATTGGCCTGGCTTACATTTTTTACTATAAGGACGAAGAAAAGCAAAGGGTTAAACAGCTGGCTGAGCGTTATCAAACCCTCTACAGGATTTCCTATAACAAGTACTATGTGGACGAATTGTACCAGTGGTTTACCCGGTCCGTGGTGGATGCCGGCGCCAGGGTGCTGTACTGGTTTGACATCCACGTGGTGGATGGCATTGTGGACGGCCTGGCCGGAATTACCCGGACTTCCGGCAAGGGTCTCCGTTACTTGCAGACAGGGAAACTGCAGACCTATGCCCTGGTGTTCTTCCTGGCCGTACTGGTTATCACGGTGGTGCTGGCCTTTGGCAATCCCACTTCGGCCGGTATCCTGGGAGGTGGTAAATAGATGAATATCCCGGTATTAACGTTGACCTTGCTGGCCCCTATTATCGCTGCTCTGATCATTGTCTTTATTCCCAAAGAAGAAGAGAAGCTCTGCAAGTGGGTGGCGGCCCTGGGAACAGGGGTTGCCCTGGCCCTTAGTCTTTATGTGTATTTTGGCTATGACCAGTCTGTGGGCGGCTTGCAGTGGGTTGATTTCGGCAGGCCCGTTCCCTGGATTCGTGATTTGGGTGTTTCCTACTACATGGCGGTGGACGGCTTAAGTTTACCCATGTTGCTGCTGACCAACTTGATTGGTTTTGCCGCGGTCTTTGCCTCCTGGAATGTCAGCCACCGGGCCAAGGAACTCATGATTTACCTGCTGGTTCTCATTGCGGGCGTCATGGGGACCTTTATCGCCCAGGATTTATTTATCTTCCTGTTATTCTACGAGGTTGTGGTGATCCCCATTTACATTATGGTGATTATCTGGGGGAGCTCCAAGCGGGTCACCAAGGAATACGCCGGCATGAAGCTGACCATCTACCTGCTGATCGGGTCGGCCTTCCTGCTGGTGGGTGTCATCGCTACCTTTGTTGAGTCGGTAGCCATCACAGGTACGCCCAATATGAGTTTTGAGGGGCTGGCCCGGGTGGCCTTTCCGGAAGAGTTTCAGATCTATATGTTTGGCTTGATGCTGCTGGGCTTTGGTTCGCTGCTCTCCATGTGGCCTTTCCACTCCTGGTCACCGGACGGCTATGCCGGCGCTCCCACCGCCGTATCCATGATCCACGCCGGCGTGCTGAAAAAGATCGGGGGCTACGGCTTAATCCGGGTGGCAATTTTCGTCTTGCCCCTGGGCGCCAAGTTCTGGGCTCCCTGGATTGCGGTGCTGGGGGTCATCGGGGTGGCCTATGCCGCCATGGGCGCGCTGGCCCAGAAGGACCTCAAATATCTTGTGGGTTACTCGTCAGTCTCCCACATGGGCTATGTTTTACTGGGTGTCGCTTCCCTGGGGGTGATCGGGGTCAACGGGGCGGTGGCCAATATGTTTGCCCACGGGGTGATGGCGGCACTGTTCTTCTCCATGATCGGGTTCATTTACGAGAAAACCCACACCCGCTGGATTCCGGACCTGGGCGGCTTGTCCCACCAGGCGCCCCGGCTGTCGGTGGGATTCATGATGGCGGCCATGGCTTCCCTGGGATTGCCCGGTTTAATCAGCTTTATCCCGGAGTTTACCATTTTCGTGGAGTCCTTCAGGGTCTTTGGCTGGCTGGCGGTGCTGGCCATTGCCGGTATCATTATCACGGCGCTGTATGTGCTGCGGGCAGGAGCCAATACCTTGTTTGGTCCGGCCCGAGAGGAATACAACCACGTTAGGGATATCAGGGGCCCGGAACTGGTACCGCTGGTGGTGCTTGGCGGTGTCCTGGTGCTCGGCGGGATTCTTCCCTCGCTTCTCTTTGATATGGTGAACAGCGGGGTGGCGCCCATTATGGCACATATTCAGGAAGCCCTGCAGATAGGGGGGAGATAAATGAACTTTGACTTTTCCCTTTTAACAACCGAACTGGCCATGTTTGTACTCGGGTTAACCACCTTTGTGCTGGGTCTGGTGGCTCCCTCCGCCTCCCGCAGGGGGTTGGGCAGCTTCGCTGTGCTGGGTCTCCTGCTGGTGCTGGTAATTACCGTCGTCAACTGGTCCAACCAGGGAGAACTGCTGAACGGCATGTACCTGGTGGACGGTTACGCCAATTTCTTCAAGATGATATTCTTAACGGCAGCCATCCTGGTGATTTTCGGTTCTTTCCGGTATATCGACCAAAACGTCGGCAATCACTTCGAATATTATTCCACCGTCATCTTTGCCACCCTGGGCATGGTCGTCATGGTCTCCGCAGGGGACTTTATCACCCTGTACCTGGGCATGGAACTGATGACCATCTCCTTCATTATCCTGGTGGCCTTCCGTTTCATTGAGGCGAAATCCCTGGAGGCCGGCATGAAATACCTGCTGCTGGCCGCCATGTCCTCGGCGGTTACCCTTTACGGTTTAAGCTTGGTATACGGGGCAACCGGAACCATCATCATCGGGCAGGTTGCTCAGGCCGTTGCCAGGGGGGGAGCAGACCCGCTCCTGATCGTGGGGCTGGTGATGCTGGTGGCGGGTCTTGGCTTTAAAGTAGCGGCTGTACCTTTTCATATGTGGTCCCCGGACGTTTACGAAGGCGCGCCGACACCGGTGACCTCCTTCCTGGCGGTGGGTTCCAAGGCAGCTTCCTTTGCGATTTTACTCCGGTTATTTTTAGGAGGTTTCGCAGGGGTGCATGACCGGTGGGCTCTGCCGGTGGCCGTCCTGGCTGCCTTGAGCATGCTGATCGGCAACCTGGTGGCCATTCCCCAAACCAATATCAAAAGAATGCTTGCTTACTCCAGCATTGCCCAGGCCGGCTATATCCTGGTTGGCTTGGTGGCTGCCACGGAAGCGGGCATCAAGGGCGTCATGTTTTATGCTTTCCTTTATGTCTTTGCCACCGTGGGAGCCTTTACGGTGGTGGCGGCGGTCTATAATAAGATTCAGAGCGACGAAATTGCCGACTATGCCGGTTTGGCTCAAAGGGCGCCGCTGGCGGCTACCGTCATGCTGGTTTGCCTGCTTTCCATGGCCGGCATACCGCCCCTGGCGGGTTTTGTGGGCAAATTCTACCTGTTTCAAACCGTGGTGGAAGGGTATATGTGGCTGGTTTACCTGGGCTTGATCATGAGCATGGTGTCGGTATACTACTACCTGCGGGTGGTGCTGGTCATGTTCCGGGATGATCCCAAGGACCCGTCTCCCATCGAAATGGGCAGCGCTGCGACCCTAACTCTTTTTATCACCCTGGTGACCACCATCGTACTTGGCATCTACCCCGGCCCCCTGGCGGAAATGGCCAACATGGCGGCCCAGTCCTTCTTCCTGCATTAGGCAAATCAATTTAGGTACAAGAAAATCTCCCGCATGCTGTGGTCGGTGGGAGATTTTTCTGTTTTTCGGAGCCGGGTTAAATTGCCTAATAATAAACTATTATCGTTAATCTTGAATTTAAAGGGAAAACCATGCATTGTCCAGAAAGAGATAATAGATTCTTTCCGGGAAAGAGGTAACAAAGGTGAAATTAAACAGAAAAGAATTGGGAAACAGGGGAGAAGAGGAGGCCGGCAAATTCCTTTGCGGGATGGGCTGGCAGGTCCTTGAAAAAAACTATCGCTGCCGAATTGGTGAACTGGATATCGTGGCCAGGGATACCACCGGTGCGCTGGTATTTGTGGAGGTGCGCTCCCGCAGCGGTGTAAGTCACGGTTTACCGGAAGAGAGTGTGGATTACAGAAAGCAAAACAAGCTCAGGATGCTGGCCCAACAATACCTGCTGGCCCGCCCAAAGCTTGCCAATAGTTCCTGCCGCTTTGACGTGGTGGCAGTTTATTTCGATGAAGATGGAAAGAAAAAATTCATCAGACATATTCCCAATGCCTTGTAGACAGCTAACTAACTACCCTGGGCGTATCTGCAGAACTTCTTGCACTCCGGTTTGAAAAAGGGCGAGATGCAGTCTTCAGGGTAACCCGGCAGGCTTTCATAACACGCCGGAATGTTCTTCGGCCGGGAATAGGCACAGGCAACACAGGCCGGCGTGCAGCCATATCGTAAACAGGCCGTTCCACGGGTCCCGAAACCAAACTCCTGGTAGCAGCTTGGGGGACAATCACATCGATGATAGTTTAGATTTGGTCCGCCACCCATTCAAGGTCCTCCTTATGATAAAAATTTATTTCCCCGGTCTTTTAAATTGAATGGTTCCCAGGACAAAAAAGGCGATACCCAGGAGACCAAACTCAACTTTCTGATCCACAAAGAAACTTATAATAATAAATATTATTCCGGTGGTCCGTAATGATTTCGAAATGCTTGGGCGTTCCCGCTGCACGATCGATCACCTCTGGTACTAATTTTAGCCTATGTTAACACGTACAGGTGAAAAAGAAAAGGGTTGGGCTGAAACAAAACCCCAACCAATTACTATACCCTATTGGTATTCCGGTCTTTTATTTGTGCCACAATAACCGGTTATCCTGAATCGTTGTTTTAGCGCATCCCTGTTCATATAAATAACTTAGAAATGCCATAACGGCAGTACGGTACAGAAAAAATAACCCGGGGTTGGCTGCCGTAACACCCAGGTGAGAGCATAATTGAGCCACCAGTTCCTCCGCTTCCCAAGGCTCGGAAAGCCAGCTCTCGATTCGTTCGATCAGCTTTACCACTTTGCTGCGATTGTATTCGATATCGGAAGTAATATTCTGAGACGGTTCCCCGTGCGAGGGGACATACCATTGACAGGTTAAAGATGCTAACCTTTCCAGGCTTTCCAGGTATTCCTGGATATCCACATTGTAAGGAATGCCGTGTTTTTCCAGTAGATTACCGCTTATGTAAGCATCTCCCGCAAACAAAACCCCGTTATACAGCACCCCGATTTGATCCACGCTATGCCCGGGCAGGGCAATAATCTCCAGGGGCAGCCCGCAGACAGCGGCAGGGCCGGCCTGTAGTATTTCGCCCACTGTACTGGGCTTGGCCAGCAGAAACTTGTTGCGCATCTCCTTCCAGGGGTAGGCGCCTCCCGTCAACATGCAGGGTTCATACAGCGGGTTTTCGATAAAAGGAGTTTCCAGCGGTGAGGCATGGATCACTGCGCCGGTGCGAGCGGCTATAAAAGGGTTTCCCCCGATATGATCCGCATGGGAATGGGTATTAATAATCGCTTTTATGTGAAAACCTTCGTTTTCCACTTCTCGCATGAGTTTTCTGGCTACGGATTCGTCAATGCCTGTATCAATGACTACGGCATCCCCGGCGTCCGAAGTGATGACGCCTATATTGGTCGGTGCTTTAAAGACATAAACTAAATCCTTTATTTTTGTCAGTGCCAACGTGAGTCCTCCTTGAGATTCGAATCTTTCCAATTCCACCATTTCAGTAATTCTCTCATAATTATTTGCCCTGGAAATAAGGCCCCTGCAGGTCCTTCAGTGCCCTTGCAAGATCACCCAGCACCTGGCTGGCCGGTTCACGAAAAACCAGTTCTGCAGTTTCATCCCGGGGAGTGGGTTCCCGGTTGATAATGACCACCTGCCGGGACAGGTCAGGCAGGCTTGCCACCGGCTGAACCTGCAAACTGCTGCCGATAATCAGAAGCAGCTGGCAGCCGGACATCACCTTTTGAGCGGTATAATAGTCACGGGGCATGGGGTCGTCGAACAGCACCACACGGGGACGCAGCAGCCCGTCACAACGGTCACAGAAAAAATCCCGGTAAAGCCGCGTTATTTCGTACTCTGTGCAGCAGGACAGACAATAACAGCTTCTTAAATTGCCGTGCACTTCCCAAACCCGGGTTGACCCGGCGGCCTGGTGCAGCCCGTTCTCCCTGTCTTAACCACTGGCTGCCCCGGTACTGCCCCAGGCAGTCTGTCAGAGCCACCCCTAAGCCGTCAGGGTTGGTATCTACCCCAACAGCGCCATGGGCATGATAGGGAACCGGAACATCTTCTTCGATGGTGACATGGATATAGTACCTGCCGTCCTTACGGATTATTTCTACCTGGTAGGCGGCACCTGTTTTGAGGTAATCCAAAACCATCTGCCGGTAGTTTCGACCATTGATTTTACCTGTCTTTTTGGAAGGTTTATGGGCCAGGTAAACCGGAACGGTGATACGCTTGTATCGGCCTGTGCCGGTTGGCTCGGCGGCTATATCCAGGTAGATTTGTCCGTTCATCTCGTACAGGCGTGTGTTCAGGTTGCCGCCCTTGGTCTTGTCTCCCCGGGACAGGTAACGGTTACTTCTGGCTTCCTGCCACTCTTCCCCACTGATATTGCCTTTACATCTTGCCAGAAACAGTTTTCTGCCGCCGAAAACAACTGCCGGAAAGGTCTTGCCCTCCAGGTGTTTTTGCCAATAAGACAGCTTTCTTTGTTCTTTCTCCAGCCGTTTTTGCAGGTTGGCTTTTTTCTTGGGTGATTTGGCTTTGGCTATTCGCTTTTGGGTAAATTCTACTTTGGCCCGGGCATTTTCGTAGTGTAACTTGACCAATTCATGCTGGCTTTTGATGGTGCTTTGGGCATCATACACCGCATCGTTGGCCTGGCGGGAGTTGAAGTTAAACTTGACCTGTATGCTTTGACGGACATCCTGGACTCCTTTGCCTTCCAGTAATCTTTTAAAGCTCCACCTGACTGCTGCACAGTAACGGGCCATGAGGTTATCGAGGTAGGTTTGTTGGGTTTCGGTAAGTTCAAGGATTACTCCCATTGCCGTCGTTTTC
>JBFMCH010000101.1:0-6112 GCA_040754595.1 Bacillota bacterium | reverse complement strand
GCGAACTTCACGCCCCAATAGTTGGGCTAAGGACTTAATCCTGAGAAATCCTTACTTCAAGGATTATTGGGATAAGTTCAAAGAAATTTCGTAGATTTCTATATTTTTCTATAAAATTTCATACTATTAGATTCCATGGTGATTCCGGGCCTTTGAAGTTATACATAATTTCTTCCGATGCTGGCCATGGCGGCGCCGATATTGAGCAGTTGATCATAGGTGGCTACGATTTGCTCCAGCGAACTGGTTACCACTTTGATGGCCTTTTCCTGTTCCAGGATCATTACACTGTCTTCTCTCAGGCGTGTTAAGACACTGGCAATATCCTCAAAGGCTTTGGTGGCCTTTTCGGACTGCAGCTTGCTTTGGGCGGCAATGTTTCGGATTTCTTCGATATCGGAAGGGGCCAGGGGCAGTTGGGGTACCTGTTTGTCCGTTATGGGAAATTGATATTGAGATACCATCAACAGGACCTTGTTGGCCAATTCCAGGGTATCCTTGGCGATGGTATTGGTTTCCTTCATCAGGGCTTCCAGGTGCTGGTTCCTGCTGTTGATTTTAGAGGTGGTTCCCTTGAGGGTAAGGGTAGAGAAATTAATGGATTCCATGGAAAGCATTAATTTGCTGCTCATATCCATCAGGCTGCTGGTCAAAGCAGGAACCTGTCGTAAAAGGAAGGGCAGGCACATTTCCTTTTCGGCCATTCCCTGCAGGCAGGCCACAGCCTTCTCCCAGCAGGTATCATAACCACAGGCGCTGCAGTTAATGAGATCCCTGATGTTGTGTTTGCCGGTTTCTCTCAAGGTTTGCCAGACCTGTTCGTCCGTATAGGTTTTCTTCAAGACCGGCTTGGCCTGGAATGTTCTTGTAAAATCCAGCTCCTGCAAAACCTGTCGCATTTCTTGATGACAAACAGAATGATTGCTTTGCTGAACGGTTTTCGCCACCTGGTGGGCCCTTACCATATAGGGCTTGTCACTGACCATCCCTGGTCCCATGACACAGCCTTCGCAAACCAGCATATCCACAAACTTGGGAGTAAAATCCCCGCTGTCAATAGCTTTTAGCACTTCGATACAGCGCCGGGCCCCTTCCACCACCACAATTTCCATGCTGGTAACATCCTCCAGGATGCCGGAAGTTTTTAAAAGTCCGCCGCTGATGGGGAAGGTGCGGGCCAGGTCCGGCTGCGGGTTATCCCAAGACTGTTCCGCCAATTCCTGCCAGGCAATCTCGGTACTGTCAAACCAGTGGCCAAGCTGCCTGAAATTAATTACCGCGTCAACATAACCGCCTGTGTTAAGGTCTTTGGACTCGTAGTTTTTAGAAAAACACGGGCCGATAAAAACGACCTTTGCGTCCGGTTGAACCGCTTTAATAATCTTTGCCTGAATGATCATGGGTGAATCGATGGGGGCCAGGTATTGAATGAGGTTCGAAAAATGTTTTTCAACCAGTTGCACAACTGCCGGGCAAGCGGTTGAAAGTATTGTTTTTGCATGCTGCCCGCTGAAATACTTTGAATACTCCCCGGCACAAATCCCGGCGCCATAAGCCACTTCATGCACGCCGGAAAACCCCAGGTGGCGGAGTGCGGCAACGAATTGACCGCTGTTTAAATGAAAGGAAGCCGGGTAAGACGGCGCAACCAGGGCAACCACCTTCATTCCCTCGGACAACCATTTTTGAATAACGGGAGAATCATCATGAACAATCTTTGCACCGATCGAACATGCCAGCACACACTGCCCGCATCCCAAGCATCCTGCCTCTATAATTTCCGGCAGACCCCTTTTTATAGCGATGGTCTTGACGGGACAGGCTCTTACACAGGCATAGCACTTGCGGCAATTGTTATGATCCGTAGATATTAAGGCAATGATCATCACCCCCCAAGTATCAAACCAGGAGTCATATTATCAGAATTCGACAATGTGTTAATAACTCCTCTTATAGGACATTGGAATATTCGTTTAATAAGGAATTTTTCTAAACTGTTGATCAATCCAAATGAAGAAAATATAACTTTATAATATATCTTTATTACTTGCAAGATTGATGCCGATTCTCAATTTTCTTTTTATCCGTTTAGAAATGAAACCACAAACTTAGCAAGGAAAAATATTGTGCCCGAATGGAACAGGTTGTTTTATTTACCGGAGCATACTTATGCCATTCTTTAAATCAAACATGGTAATATTCTGCACGTGGAATTAATTTGCTTATCGCCCAATGGACGGGAAAAAACTGTGTATTATCATTTATTGCAGGCAGCGTCTCTCCTGGTATTCCGGCAAACAGCGGAGATGATCACCCTAGCCACATCCCCCGAATTTATCCCCAGGCAGGCGGACGAGCTGATCCTATCCGTGGGACGCCTTCTCGATATTCATGAAAACGTGCTGCAAAATGTAGTTAAACAGCACGCGGCAATGAAAACGGTTCGTTAGTTTAAAGGATGACTTCCCTTCAATGCTTAAATCAAGCTAACAGACATCAAGCAGGAGTTATGGCCAGCAAACGATAGATAAATAACAAAATTTATATTCTATCATTGCTAATAAGCTAAATCGCTTAAAATTTACCCAATGAGGGTTGACACTTTGGCTTGTATATCCTATATTTTATAGTAAGTGAATAGTTTTCTTCGTTAGGTGAGGCTTCTACATAGACAGATGCCACTACCCGGAAATGTCGAGAGACTCTAACGGGTTAACAGGTTCTACCGGATTAAGGTTTTACCTAATGTGGCTGGGATCGATGTCCCTAGCTATGTATGTGCTAAAGCTTGTACGAGTGGGGAAGGCCTGATCTGCCCTTTTGTGGGGTTTTTTGACCTTCTGTTTGCTGAAGGTTTTTTATTTTTTCCAATGGGAGGTGGTAAGAATGGATGATCCGTACCCCAGGCTTTTAAAAAAATACAGTTCTTTCATTCTTACCCTTGTGACTGCCGTTACCAAATGACAGTTGCTCATTGGAGGTGATTGCCGGTGATTAAAACCTATCTTTATGACCATGCCGACGACAAAATGCGTCACGACATCAGTCTGAACAACTTGCAGCCGGTGCTGGCCAATAAAGAAAACCTGTTATGGGTTGATCTGTACAATTTCTCCGAGCAGGAATTGAAATATGTGGCCAATGCCTTTGACTTTCACGAACTGGCTGTGGAGGACTGCATGCATTACAGCCCCCGGGCCAAACTGGACAAATACGATGATTATCATTTCCTGGTGATCCACGCCATTCGCTACAACGAAGAGCGGGACGAAGAGATTATGCTGGTACAGCTCAATATCTTTCTGGGTGAAAATTATGTGGTTACGGTGCACAAAAACACCCTGCCCAGCCTCGGCCGGATGGCGAAAATCTGTTTGACGGATTGCAAGGTCTCCAATAAAGGCAAAGACTTTTTCCTCTACTCCATCATTGACGGGTTGGTTGATGAGTACTTTCCGGTACTGGACCGGATCGGTGATCGTATTGAAGATCTGGAAGACGAAATTTATGAAAAGCCCAGCCGGGAGACCACCGATGAGTTCCTGGCCCTGAAGAGAACCATTTTAACCATGCGCCGGGCCATGAGTCCCCAGCGCAGGATCTTTTATAACATCAGCAGCAGTTCCTTTGCCATCAGTGAAGAAAATCAACCCTACTACCTGGATTTAAAGGACCACCTGGAACGGATTTCCGACACCATTGACGGCTACAAGGATTTGGTGGACGGCGCCATGGCCACCTATTCTTCCATTATCAGCGCCCGGACCAACGAAACCATACGAGTGCTAACGGTGATTTCAACCATCTTCATGCCCTTAACCTTTGTGACCGGTTTTTTTGGTATGAATGTTCCTTTACCGGACCAAGACTCCGTCTGGTCTACCGTCAGCATTACACTGGGTTTGATTACGGTATCCCTGTGGATGATCATCCTTTTCCGCCAAAAGAAATGGATGTAAAGAAAATGCCTCTGCCATGTTGCCTGGCAGAGGCATTTCATTATTCAAGGGGATCTCTAATCCTCTTTTTCTTTCGGTCCGTTGCCGGGTTTTCCCGGGCTATGGCCACCGGCAGGGTCAGACCCATGTCCTCCTTTATTATCTTTATTATTCTTAGGTTTTTCCTGTACCTTATCCAAGATACTGTCCTTGATTTGCTTTGCGTGCTCCGGCTGGCCTAAAGGGTTTTGGCGACGGTCATCCCGCCGCTGTTCATTCTCATCTTCCTCTTTTTCCTCTTCGTCTTCTTTATCTTCCTTACCTTCCCGATCATCCGGTTTATTTTGCTCAGGAACACCTCTGTTCTGCGGAGGATTGTTGTTTTGCGGCCGTTGTTGTATTTGTTCTTTGATGATCAGGCCCGACGGCATATGCTTAGACTGGCCACTGGACTGGCCTGTTCCAGGATCCCGCTCCTTTGGCAGGATTTGTACCGGCTTGCCGGGCGTCCTGGGATTCTCTTTATCTCCTCCTGCCTCTACCCTGTTTTTTAAAACTTCTTTAACCTTCAGTTTAGGATGCGGCAAAAGGTGTTGTATTTCAATACCTTTTTCCTTTTCTAACTGGCCCAATCCCTTCTTTTTTACTTCATCAATGGAAATCTGGTTGCCCTGCTTGGCGCTGCCCTGGTGAATTAAATAACGGCCCACGGAAACGCCTTTTTTACTTGCCTGTTTGTGCTCTTGCACGGTGGCCCTTTCGGTCACCACTTTTACCGGGGTGGCCATTGCCGCTACGGTATGATTGACGGCGGCTTCCAGTTTTTCTTCATCCACTACCTTGGCGTTTTCCCTGGCCGGTGTAACGGTGGCCAGCACCACGTTATTGGTGTCGTTTAAATAATGGTACCGGGCCGCCCCTGCCACCAGCAGCTCCACCGCCTGGTAAACGTCCAGTTTTTCAGGGGTCACCTTTTTTAATAGCTCCTCGCCTTCTTCATCCAGCCCCCTGGCTTCCATGACCTTACCGTCATTGTCCACGGCCAGTTCCAGGCTGGGGTTAATATCCAAAGCTACGTAGGCCGCCGCAGCAGCCGGCATCATTTTGGTCCACAGGCCCAGGATACAAACCAGGATAAGGACGGCAGCCACCGCGACCCCTTGCAGGAAGGAAGGAAATTTTAGCTCAGTGCCGGTGACCTCCTGTCCAAGGGTGCGGTGATTCCTGGTTAACAGCACCCGGACAAACCGCCCGTCCGGGGTCATAACCACACCGGTGGGCCCTTTGGTTTGAACCAAAATTCCTTTAAGCACAGCCGCTTCCCTCCTCTCCTTCTGACCAACCGGTTAGCTTTAAATAAGAATACAAGTAAATGAAACGTTCCCTTTGATGCAGCAACAGTGCCATGGCAATGATATATCGCCGTCCATTTTCAATGGTTTTCCGGTGCAGCCCGGAACTGAAAGTCAATTCTTTGACGGGCAGCCGCCGGGTGCGGAGTAAATGATCCATTAAAGCCGGTTGTTCTGCCACCTGTTTGGCCACCGCAAGCAAGTTTTCTCTGGAATCCCGGTGCTTTGGTGAAGCTTCCACCAGTTCACTGACGCTAATGCCATACAGGGACAGTTCTTTTTGAAATTCGATGACTTCCTCCTGCCGTTCCCTGGCCTCTGCTTCAAGCAGATACTTTTCCCAGGCCTGGGCTGTATCCATTTGCACCGGCCCATAATCCGCCACTTGGTATTCCAGGGGCTGGTGCCTGTGCCGGGCTTCCCGGCGAAAAAAGTCTGACAGCCGGCTTTTGATGACCAGCCTGGCAAAACCAAGGAAGGGAATTTTTCTTTCGTCTTCAAAACGGTCAATGGCTTCATTAAAGGCCATTAAACCAATGCTTAATTCATCGTCTCTGCCCCATTCCAGAGAACGCCCGCAGACCTTGACACAGGCACTTTGAATAAACGGTTTGGCCTGGATTAACAATTGTTCTCTGGCCTGGGCATCGCCCTCTCTGGCCTGGTTCAGGTACTGTGCCGTACATTGCTCTAAAGTCAAAACGTGGTCACTCCCCCTGACCCCGAACTAAACCCCCCTGATCATCAGTAATGTTTTCTGTTTCTTATTACGGAACAGATCGTATTTATGGGGGGATGTCGGAATAAAAAATCCCCTGCTTT
>JBFMCH010000100.1:0-4626 GCA_040754595.1 Bacillota bacterium | reverse complement strand
AAAGGCGGCTGCACCAAAATCGGTGTTTGCGGTAAGGACGAAAACATTGCCAGCTTGCAGGATACCATTATCTTCGGTCTCAAGGGTGTGGCTGCTTACGCCACTCACGCCAGAGAACTGGGTTACTCCGACCCTGAAGTGGATGCCATTACCCAGGAAGCCCTTTACTCTACCCTGACCAACGTAAACTTTAACCTGGAAGAAACCATCAATATGGCCCTCAAAGTGGGGACTGCCACCGTTAAAATCATGGACCTGCTGGATAAAGCTCACCTGGACAACCTGGGTGTTCCCACCCCTGTTTCCGTAACCTCCGATAAAGTAGAAGGCAAGTGCATCCTGGTGACCGGCCACAACCTGCTGGCTTTAAAAGAATTGTTAAAGCAAACCGAAGGCAAAGGCATCAATGTCTACACCCACTCCGAAATGCTGCCTGCCCACGGTTATCCTGAATTAAACAAATACAAGCACCTGAAGGGCAACGTCGGCAAAGCCTGGTTCGACCAAAGGCAAGTCTTTGAAGCCTTCCCCGGCGCCATCCTGGCCACCACCAACTGTGTCATGCCCATCCGGAAGGATGCCACCTACGCTGACCGGATGTTCTCCTTCGGTGTAACCGGTCTGGAAGGTGTTAAGAAAATCGAGGGTATGGACTTCACTCCACTTATTGAGAAGGCCCTGTCTCTACCCGGCGCTCCTGCCGACGGTCTGTGGAAGAAAATCGTTAACAAGCTGAACGGTTCTTCCGAAGAGGTGAACACCTTTACCACCGGTTTCCACCACCTGAACGTGCTGCCTCTGGCTCCCCAGATTATTGAAGCCGTGAAGGCCGGTAAAATCAGACGCTTCTTTGTGATTGCCGGTTGTGACTCTCCCACCAAAGGCAGAGACTACTACCGCGAACTGGCCCTGGCCGTTCCAAAGGACTGCATCATTCTTACCACTTCCTGCGGTAAGTTCAGATTTAATGACATCGACTTCGGTACCATTGAAGGCACCGATATCCCCCGTTTCATTGACCTGGGTCAGTGCAACAACTCCGGTTCTGCGGTGAAAATCGCCCTGGCGCTGGCCGAAGCCTTTAACTGCGGCGTTAATGAGCTGCCCCTGAGCATCGTACTGTCCTGGTTTGAACAAAAGGCGGTTGCCATTCTGCTGGGTCTCTTCAGCCTGGGCGTCAAGAATATGTACGTTGGTCCCAAGGCTCCGGAATTCCTCACCCCCGGTGTGGTTGAGGTACTGCAAAAAACCTTCAACCTGCAGCTGATCAGCGGAGATGCCAAAGCCGACCTGGCTAAAATGCTGGGCGAATAAAACAAATATGACAAGTAGTTACCCTCACCTTCGTTATAAAAAGAGGCTTTAGCCCCTGTGGCTAAAGCCTCTTTTTTACCTATTCCATCTTGGTAAAGGCATCTTTGCCTAAACCACACTCCGGACAAACCCAATCCTCCGGCAGGTCCTCAAAGGCGGTTCCGGGGGGAATGTCCCCTTCTCCCTTGGCGGGGTCATAGATATAGCCGCATACACATTCATACTTGGACATAGAATCTCCTCCCTTATATTTGGAAACAAGTCTGGCTGGGTACTTATTTGTTACCCTCACCATTATTTCCATTTTTATGATAGTATTTACACCCCGTAGGGCATATTTCATACATGTAGTCCCGGAGTTCCAGCAGGTGCCTTTGCTCGCTCTCAATTAAATGACTCAGAATATTTTTGGCTTCATCGGAGACACACCGTTTCATGAACTCATGGTACAGCAAAATACCGTCCTTTTTTGCTTCAATGCCGATTTCAAAGGCTTCCCTGGGACTTACCGCCTTAAACAACCGGGTTTCATCATGGGGAAAATTCAATTCGTCCCCCAGGGCACACAAGTAGCAGTAGGTCTGCTCATCCATGTTGATTTGTGCCTTTTCCGCCTCCGCTTTCGCCACCTTATGAAGGGCACGCCTTTCCTCATCTTCTTCTTCTGCGAGGCGATGAAAAATCTCCCCGGCCACGGTATCCTCGGCCATTTCCTTCATCTTTCTATAGTACCGGACACCCTTTTCGCTGTTGGCTGCTGCTAATTCTACGACGGTTGAAAGATTAAGGCATTTGCCGGTCATGCTTTCACCGCCTGTTCGGGTATGACCAAGGCTTTAATTTTTTCTCCAAATGCTTCGCCATAGGCAACACACTCCCTTAATTCATCAGCCGTCGGATCCCAGTTAATCTTCTTGCTTTCCTGAATAATTTCAAAACCGGATTCCCTGAGCCATTCTTCAATGATTTTGGGTGACTCGCCGCTCCAGCCATAGGAGCCAAAGGAGGCTGCCACCTTTTGTTTAAACTTAAGTCCTTTAATTATTTCTAAAACAGCGGCCATGGAGGAAAGAACTCCGTTGTTAATGGTGGAACTGCCGGCGATAATTCCCTTTGACCTGAAGACTTCCGTTACAATATCATTCTTGTCATACTTGGCAGTGTTGATGACCTTCGCCGGGACCCCTTTATTCTCCAGCCCTCTGGCCATGGCCAGGGCCATTTTCTTGGTGGCCCCCCACATGGTGTCGTATAAAATGGTGACCGAACCTTCGTGATAGTTGCTGGCCCATTGTTCATACTTCTCGATGATCTGCAAGGGGTTATCCCGCCAGATAATGCCGTGGCTGGGGGCAATCATGTCAATGGGTAAGTTTAGAGACTTCACTTCTTTAATCTTGGCCAGCACCAGTTTATTAAAGGGTGTAATGATATTGGCATAATACTTTAACGCTTCATAATATAATTCGCCCTGGTCTACCTGATCGTTAAAATAGCGGGGCGAAACATAGTGTTGGCCGAAGGGGTCATTGGAGAGCAACAGGTTGGCGCCCTGCACATAGGTCATCATGGTATCCGGCCAGTGCAGCATGGGGGCCTCCACAAAGACCAGTTTGTATTGACCCAAATTTACACTGTCCCCGGTTTTTACCACCTGAAAGTTCCAGTCCTTGTGAAAATGTTTTTTCATCATTTCGGATCCCTTTTTGGTACAGTAAATGGGGGTATCGGGGATCTTCTCCAGTAAATAGGAAAGACTTCCTGCATGGTCCACTTCACAGTGGTTGATAACAATTAAATCAATTTTATCCAGGCCGAATAACCGGTCCAGGTCTTCTACAAAACCCTCATGATAGGGGGTCCAGACAGTGTCAACCAGTGCCAGCTTCTCATCCTTAATCAGATAAGAGTTATATGAAGAGCCCCGGTGGGTTGAATATTCATCTCCGTGGAATCTCTTTAATTCCCAGTCTTTGTAACCCACCCAGTAAATTTTGTCCTTGATCTCAAACATTTTTCTCACCTCACATTTTTCTTGGTCCAAAAATCCAGTATTAGCATTCCCCGGTTGATTAAACTTATCAAATCTTTGTTTTTTGATTTCCAGGTATTATGATGGATCTATTAGAATTTACTATAACAGGAAATTCTTACAGAATTCTTATCAAAACCTGAAAATTATTCTAGCTTTTAAAACTGCTGGGAAACCACTGCTCTTCTAATAGAAAATACCCGGAATCGGCTGCCACCTGTTCAGGCAGGAAGAGCTTTTTATCAAGAACAAGCATACCCTCTCAAGAATATCTTCAAAGACATCCTTGAGGAAGGACGTTGTTGATAGTAAATACTCTCAAAGATATTGACTAACTAAAGGATTCGGTATACAATAGTTATGAACATATGTCAATTATAATGAAAAAAGGGGGGTTCTAAATGCCAGGGTTTAGAGGAACGGGTCCGGCTGGAAAAGGGCCAATGACAGGACGTGGACGCGGCTATTGTATTGGTTATGTAGGTGAAGGTAATGTAGCCAGTGTGGCAAATTACCAGAGTGGTATGAGAAGGCGCCGTCATTTGTGTTGGTCAAATAATGTACCACCAGTAGCGGAAGCGGGTGGCTTAAAAGTTACAGACACCGCTTTTATTCCAACCGATACTAATAAAGATGATTTGACCAGTCTCAAGAATCAAGCATTAAATCTAGAAAGTTACCTTGCGAATTTAAAAAAGGCCATTGAGCAAATTGAGAAAAAACAATCATAGGGTTGTTACAGACAAAGGCTACCCTTTTTTCTCAGGGCAGCCTTATGCCGTTCTGAAGCAATATATTTAGGCGTCATATTTGTTATAAGACTAACTGATTTGTTGTAGAACTTAAATTAACTAATGTTAACTAATGTACTTAATTGGTGGTATGACGAATAAAAAAACACCTTATTCATTAGATAAGGTGTTAAAAAAATTACTCTGGCGGCGACCTACTCTCCCGGGGGCTTGCGCCCCGAGTACCATCGGCCCTGGAGGGCTTAACTGCTGTGTTCGGGATGGGAACAGGTGTACCCCCTCCGGTATCGCCACCAGAAAATCTTATGCTATTGGGTAATTCTTTAGGGTCAGGCCGTCAGCCTTCAGCCATCGCCTTCAGCTTTTTAGGCTTTTCCCTTTAGCAAACTTTGTGTTCCTTCAAAACTGAACAGCTCTTAAGTAAGGTCGTATCTTAAGGAGAAATGATGGTGTTTAGCTCTCACTTCCTACCTCTCACTTCTCACATCTCAAATTAGGTCAAGACCTCGATCTATTAGTACCGGTCGG
>JBFMCH010000099.1:0-17842 GCA_040754595.1 Bacillota bacterium | reverse complement strand
TTTGCTGGTGTTCTTTGTCCATTTTTTCTATCTCATTGAGGACCTCGCCGGGCTTATAACCAAACAAAGTTTTGTTAAATGATTTAACCATGTTCATCACTCTCCGGTTATTCATTTCTATTTTTTTATTTTATTTTATTGAACCGAAAGTTTCAGCCACCTGTTGATAACCTTGTTTTAACCGGGTCCGGTAGGACGGTGTATCCCAGCCGGGCCACAAGTAGGGACTTATGCCTGTCTTAAAATCCTCTCCTGCTCTGGGCTGGTAATCCAGTAATTTACCGTCGTTTGTTACAGCAACATAGAACAGGAATCCCTCGGTCTTTTTAAAACCTATTTGATTTCTCTCAATCCTATCCTTTTGGGGGATAACCGGCCGTTGGTCGTAGAGAACCAGGTGAGAAGAGGGATCTCCCACGTTTAAAAGCAGCCAGGGAAGTCGTATATATAATCTTTGTCCGGAATCATCAACAAACCAGTGGGACAGTGAGTCATAGTCCGTGCTGGCCGGATCAAAATTACCGTAATGAAGTTTGCTTTCGTCCGCATAGATTTCCGGATGGATTGTGCCATCCTGCAGCGACACCTGCCGGCGGTTAACCAGGGGACGTACAGGTATAAATGATGGATCTTTCCCCGGGTTTGACATGAATTTAGGAACAGACCGGTTATAATCCGGTCTTGCCAGCAGGCGGGCTCCGCCGGAACCACTTATCTGCAGTAAAAATTCCGCCCCGCTGGGCAATGCCGGTAATCCTTGCAGCGGTAACCTGTTACTCCCATTCTGCCGGCCAAAGGTATCAATGGCAATGGATAACGCTAATTCTTTCTCTTTTGCGAAAAGCTCTAACCCCCTTTGGCCGGTTAGTTCTACCATCAGATAAAGATAGGCGGCATCCGCTTTTGCATAGAGAGCTGAAATAATATTTTGGTCATTGTGATCCGCCTGCCAGACTAAATCAAACTCACTGCCCAAAGGATGAAAGGGTGGTTCACAGGCCAGAATACCGTAATTTTGTTCGGGGTCCATAGCGTTATGCCAGTAGATATGTCGTTCATAGGGTATCATAAAGGGCTCTGTTATCCAGGTTTTCTTGGCCCATTCGTCAGCCCATTGGAAAATGCTCCCCCCGGCATATCCTTCTTTCATAATGGTTTTCATCATCCGGGCAATCATTTCACCCTGTTGCTTTTCACTGACACCGCCGTGATGCAGCCCTTCCGGGTGCATGTGAGCCGTATTCAGGGAGGTTGACATGCCAAACTCTGCCACTAGCGCCGGGTAAGGCGGGTGTACTTCCATAAAATGCTTTAAATACCCACCGTAACGGAATACCCCCTGTTCATCGGTATACCCGGCATACCTGGCATCTCGATAGATAAAATCCGGGTAATTGGGATAAATGTGATAGGCCCCAAACAACCCGCCCAGTGACTTTGGACCGGGGAACAGGTGGGCCGGGTTTATTTCTTCGGCATCATCGGGATTCTTCCCTTGCATATATGCCGTTGTATGTTTCAGCGGGTCAAGGGTAGGCCAGCTGACAAAGGCCACCGGCATCTGCCAGCGATACTTATCAACTGAATAACTTACTGCAAAATCACACATTGCTGCCAGCCATACCTCAGAGGCACTGGCATTACCGGCTCTTATAAAGTTGCCGTTATATTCTTTTTTTTCTGGATTGGCCTCATTTGTGCTGTGTACTTCCTCAGGAAGCAACTCCCGTCCCACCATAAGGCCCAGCAGGTAAGGAGAAACATTTGCACGGTATGTCCCCCAGGCCCTCCCCGCTCTCTCGGGTATATCCGCACAACCGTGAATTGCATCGATGACCCTTGCAATTTCCTGCCTGTAATTCTCTAAGTAAGTATTTTGATACAAATTACCATCCGGGACATCTTCATCCGGCCAGATTTCCTGTAGCAACCATAATCTTGGTCCGCCGGGTCTCATGTTAAATTCGTAGAGGGCCTCATAAAAAGTCGGGTCCAGCAAAGTGTAAACACGGATCGTATTGGCATTCATATTCGCGATCTGTTCAAACCATTCAAGATAAATCCTCTTGTTGGCCGGAAATTCCGTAAACCAGCGTCCGGGCAGGGCCGTTCCAATATTGACCCCTTTAACCGGTAAGCGATGCCAGGTACTTTCTGAATAGACCTCCAGATAACGCCCCGCGGTACGGGCCACCATCTTTATGCCGTCCTTTTCAGCATACTCCTGGGGTGTCTTGGTGTGATGATTACTGGGAAAACACCCGGGCAGAAGGATTAAACACAAGAAAAAACCTAACAAGTAAGGTGTTTTTGGCTTAAACATGTTCTAGCCCTCTCGTGAAAATATGTTATAACGTAATTTTTAATGCTTTTTGCAGGATTCTCTGACAAAATAATCCTTCGGTTCCCTCTATTATATCATTACAAGTTGTTCATAGTATAAAATGTTTATGAAGTTATATATAATTGACCAATTTTATTGTATCAGCGCATCTCTCGACATTTTCTCAACATGGAGTTTCCCAGATCAAATGATATAAAAAAGTGTGAATATAGAAAAGGAAATAATGGCTAGGAAGTAAAATATACAATTTTATAAGTATGGTATTTACATAGCATGATAGTTTAAGAAGGAGTTATCGCTTAAAATGTATTACATTGGGTATAGTGGGAAAGAGTACGTCTCATCTGAACCTACCTATGGACATTATTACGGTACAACCTGCCTTATCCTGGTGATAAAACATAAGACCACCAAAGTAAAGCACCCTTGATACTAAAATTCAAAAAAATTAACAAATTCGAGAAAAAGAAAAAGGAACTTTTATACTTTAGTAGAATACTGATACTTAAATGTGGATTTACAAAACCAAATACTATTAAACTCCGAGCTTCTGGACCTACAATAATTCTTTATCATGGTCCTTAAGCCGATAGGGTTTGTTTGGAAACGGACAAGCCTCCCGGTGCGGAAAGGAGGGAATCGACAGCGGTTTATATTGCCGTGTACTGCCTTTTTCGCACAGTACACGGCTTTTTATTTTATTAAGTGTACTGTGTATTCAACAACCATATTAAGGAGGGAAAAAGAATGAAAACAAACACTGTGTTGCTATTATTAGCTCTAGTATTTACTTTTTTGGCAGCTGGGTGCAGCAGCCAACCGGCCAAGGAAACCGCTACAAAACCGGCCGGGAAAACAAAAGAAGGACAAACCATTATCAAAGAATTCGGTGTTGATAAATACGGTGAACCTTTGTTCTTCCCCAACTCTGAGGAAGGCAAAAAATTATAATACACGGAGGTCGTTAAGATGAAAAAAAGGACTACAACACTCATTGCCCTGCTGTTAACAATGGTCATGCTGGTATTCGCCGGCTGTACCCAGCAGCAGACACCAAAGGAAGAGGCTAAAAAAGAAGAGGCTAAACCTGCAGCCAACAAGGAAGTAATTCTGGCTACCACCACCAGCACCCAGGACAGCGGCTTATTAGACGTACTGCAACCTGAATTTGAAAAGAAAACTGGCTATAAACTTAAGGTAATTGCCGTTGGTACCGGTGCTGCCCTGAAGATGGGTGAAAAAGGTGAAGCAGATGTACTACTGGTACATGCACCGAAATCCGAAAAACCCCTGGTAGACAGCGGCGTTGGCATTAACTACTCCCTGGTAATGCATAACGACTTTATTTTGGTAGGTCCGGAAAGCGATCCTGCCGGCATTAAGGATGCAAAAACTACAGCCGAAGCCATGAAGAAGATTTATGATAAAGGGATCATCTTTGTATCCCGCGGGGATGACTCCGGCACCCATAAAAAGGAGCTTGGCCTGTGGCAAGAAGCTAAGTTAGAACCCAAAGGCCAGAAGTGGTACCAGGAATCCGGTAGCGGCATGGGAGCAACCCTGAACATTGCTTCCGAAAAACAGGGCTACACCCTGACAGACCGGGCCACCTACCTGTCTCAAAAGGATAAAGTTAAACTGGCTATCCTTAAACAGGGCGACAAGTCCTTACTTAACATCTACCACGTAATGAACGTGAATCCTGAGAAGTTTAACAAAGTAAACGCCGAGGGTGGCAAAGCTTTTGTAGACTTCATGGTGTCTAAGGAAACCCAAGAAATTATCGGTAAGTTCGGCGTTGATAAGTACGGTGAACCACTGTTCTTCCCCGATGCCGGCAAAGATAAATAGAATTTATACTTCTGCATAGAAAATCCCGGTATACAATTGCCGGGACTTTCTCTTTTATAACAAAAAAGCCGCAACCCCTTATAATACAGGGGGCTACGGCCTTGACTGGGCTATCCCTAAACGATCTTGGTGGTCCAGTCTTCTACGTTCCATATATCGGTTACCCAGTCCTCATAAAACTCCGGTTCGTGGGACACCAAGACAACTGTGCCCTTAAATTCTTTCAATGCTCTTCTCAGTTCCTCTTTGGCATCCACATCCAGGTGATTGGTCGGTTCGTCCAGCACTAACCAATTGACATCCTTCAGCATCAATTTACAAAGCCTGACTTTGGCATTCTCCCCACCGCTCAATACCATCATTTGACTGGTAATGTGCTCATTGGTTAAGCTGCATTTGGCCAGGGCCTGACGCACCTCGTAATTGCTAAGACCGGGATATTCGCTCCAGATCTCCTCCATGGCGGTGTTGCTGTTATTGCGGCTGCTTTCCTGTTCAAAATATCCGGCATGGATATTCTCCCCTAACTTTACTTCCCCGGAAACAGGCTTAATAATGCCTAAAAGGGTTTTTAACAGGGTAGATTTACCCAGCCCGTTGACTCCCCGGATGGCTACCTTTTGATTTCTTTCTAACATTACATTTAAAGGCTTTGTTAAGGGCTCATCATAACCCAGAACTAGATCCACGGCCTCAAAGATAATTCTGCCGGGTGTTCTGGCTTCGTTGAATTTAAAAACGGGTTTAATTTTTTCCTTGGGTTTTTCCAACATTTCCATTTTATCCAGCTGTTTTTGGCGGCTTTTGGCACGACCGGTGGTAGAAATCCTGGCCTTATTGCGGGCAATGAAGTCTTCCAGTCTTTCCACTTCCTTCTGCTGCTTTTCATAGGCCTTTAAGTTCTGCCGTCTTTTTAATTCATATAACTGCAGGAATTGCTCGTAATTCCCGGTGTACCTGGTCAGAATGGTATTTTCCACGTGGTAAATCACATTGACCACGTCGTTTAAAAATGGAATATCATGTGAAACCAGGATAAAAGCATTTTCGTAATTTTGAAGATGCTTTTTCATCCATTCAATGTGCTCAAAATCTAAATAGTTGGTTGGCTCATCCAGAATTAAAATGGTTGGATTCTGCAGCAGCAGTTTGGTCAACAGCACCTTGGTTCTTTGGCCGCCGCTTAAATCAGCCACATCCTTGTTCAAGCCAATGTCAGCCAGGCCAAGGCCATTGGCGATTTCTTCAATTTTAGCGTCAATAGCATAAAAGCCGTTATGTTCTAAGATATTTTGGATCTCCCCCACGTCTTCCATCATGCGGGTTACTTCATCCTCGGATGCCTCGGCCATTTTATCGTAAATTTGAAACATTTCCGCTTCCAGGTCAAACATGCCTTGAAATGCTTCCCGTAAAACTTCTCGAATGGTTTTCCCTTTGGTTAGAACGGTGTGTTGGTCCAAATAACCCACGGTAACCCGGTTGGACCACTCTACTTTTCCCTGATCCGGCGTCAATTCGCCGGTAATAATATTTAAAAAGGTGGATTTACCTTCTCCGTTGGCCCCCACCAACCCTACATGCTCTCCCTTTAACAGCCGAAAGGATGCGTCTTCTAAAATAGCCCTGCCGCCAAACCCATGCGTCACATTTTCTACTGTTAATACACTCATTTTGCTTCTCCTTTTAAAGCATTATATTACCTTTGCCTTGTTTATTGTATCTTGCGGAAACTCTTAAGTCAAAAAGGAATCTTTCGTAAACGAGGAAAAGTTCCCCCAGCGACTGTTGTTTTTCTCTATTTCTTCTGCCGCTCGGTCCAGGAAGTTGCGGTCGTGGGAAACCACGATCAGGGCACTTGGGAAGTCATCAAGGTAATCTTCAAGAATGGTTAACGTTTGAATGTCCAGGTCATAGGACGGCTCATCCAAAAGCAATACGTTAGGGCTTCCCACCGGGTGTGTCTACCACTCCTATTTGGGGTAGTACCTACCGGGGGCAAATCGACTCTAGTAAAAAATAACCATACTCCGAGAAATAGCATTTTGCACGGGGTTGCTGACAAAGGACCCCATAAAAAAGAATAACAGGACAAGTGCCCAGGCGTACGGGGGGTATTGTATGGATGGAGGGATGATCGACCTTAGAATTCAGGGGGTAGAGCATTTGCCCCACCCCCTGAAAGTTTGGTTAGGTTATATGACCCGATATTCATGTGCTTATTTGATCTCGCTTATGTTATAGGGAGTTTCTTGATAGACATAATAGTTTAGCCAGTTGGAGAACAACAGGTTGGCATGACCCCGCCATCTAACCACAGGCGGGTTTTGCGGGTTATCTGCCGCAAAATAATTTTTAGGTACGGCGATCTCAATACCCTTATGAAGATCCCTCTCATATTCACTCTTCAGGGTTAACGGGTCATACTCGGAATGACCGGTGACAAAGAACATCCGGCGGTTTTTTGTTGCTACCAGATAGATGCCGGCCTCCTCCGACTCCGACAGAATTTCAAGTTCGGGAACCCCTTCAATATCTTCTCTTTTAATTTCGGTGTAGCGGGAATGAGGGACATAAAATTCATCGTCAAAACCCCGCAGGAGTTTTATGTTTCTTTTATTGACACGGTGACTGAATACGCCAAACATCTTCTCAGGCAGTTTATATTTGGGAACGCCGAAATGAAAATACAACCCTGCCTGGGCTGCCCAGCAGATATGGAAAGTTGAAGTTACATTGTGCTTTGACCATTCCATAATTTCCTGCAGTTCTTCCCAATAGTCCACCTGGTCGAACTCCATATGCTCCACCGGCGCCCCCGTAATAATAAGGCCGTCAAACTTTTGCTCCTTAACTTCCTCAAAGGTCTTATAAAAGACGGCCAGGTGTTCCTCGGGGGTGTTTTTGGAAACGTGGGTCCGGGTATACAGTAGCTCCACTTCCACCTGCAGCGGAGTATTCCCGAGCAGGCGGAGCAGTTGGGTTTCGGTGGTGATCTTGGTTGGCATGAGGTTCAGTATGGCAATCCTTAAGGCCCGGATGTCCTGGTGGACGGCCCGGGTTTCGGTCATGACAAAGATGTTTTCATTGGTCAGGATTTCCGTTGCAGGCAGGTGATCCGGTATCTTAATCGGCATGTCAACATCCCCTTCTTTTCCGTCGGTTTCTTTATGCTCTCAAGGCCTGGTCAAGGTCTGCCAATAAATCATCAATGCTTTCGAGACCAATGGACAGGCGCACCAGGTCGGGTGATACACCTGCTTTGCGCAGCGCTTCTTCGGACAGCTGGCTGTGGGTGGTTGATGCAGGGTGGATGACCAGAGACTTGGCGTCCCCCACGTTGGCAAGGTGGGAGAAAATCTTCAAACTGTCGATGAATCTTTTGCCGGCCTCTAATCCGCCCTTGATGCCGAAGGTAAGGATGGCCCCTGCCCCTTTGGGGAGGTATTTCTTCCCCAGTTCATAGGACGGGTGCCCTTTTAACCCGGGATAGGATACCCAGTTCACGTTGGGGTGTCCCTCTAAAAATTCCGCCACTTTTTGCGCGTTACTTACATGCCTCTCCATCCTCAATGCCAGGGTTTCGATGCCCTGGAGCAATAAGAAGGCATTAAAGGGGCTAAGACAGGCTCCCAGGTCTCTTAACAGTTGAACTCTGGCCTTGACAATGTAAGCTGCCAGGCCAATATCTTTGGCATAGGTAATGCCGTGGTAGCTGGGGTCTGGTTTTGTAAGGCCGGGATATTTATCATTCTGGGTCCAGTCAAATTTACCGGAGTCAATAATGACACCCCCTATGCTTGTGCCGTGACCGCCGATAAACTTGGTGGTTGAGTGTACCACAATGTCCGCTCCGAATTCAAAGGGACGACATAAGTAAGGAGTTGTGAAGGTGCTGTCAATGATCAGGGGGATGCCCGCTTCCCGGGCGATTTTGCTTACGGCTTCGATGTCCAGCACATCACACCTGGGGTTGCCGATGGTCTCTGCAAAGATGGCTTTGGTTTTATCCGTAACGGCCCTTCTGAAGTTTTCCGGGTCGTCAGGGTTGACAAAATTTACTTTTATCCCCAGCCTGGCAAAGGTATGGGTAAACAGGTTTACCGTGCCCCCGTAGAGATTGGTGGAGGAAACAATTTTGTCGCCGGCAGAGGCAATGTTTAAAATGGCTGTGGTGATGGCGGCGTGGCCAGAGGCCAGGGCCAGGGCGCCAACGCCCCCCTCAAGGGCGGACAGGCGTTTTTCGAGAACATCCGTTGTGGGGTTATCAATGCGGGTGTAGATATGCCCCTCTTCTTTGAGGCTGAACAGGTTGGCCGCGTGTTCGGAGTCCCGGAATACATAAGATGTGGTTTGGTAAATCGGCACAGCCCTCGAAAGTGTTTCACTGTCCGGCCGGTGTCCCGCGTGAAGCGCCAAGGTTTCAAATCCCAATTTTTTTTGAGTCATTTCAGATCCCCCTTCATTACATATAAAAATGAAAAACCCCTTCACAGATGAAGGGGATGTGTTTACTCACGCCCTCTCATCTGCCAGGAACAATCGTCCTGAAGGAATTAGCACCTGGTCAGTTTAAAAACTGACTGGTTGCCGGGTTTCATAGGGCCTTTCCCTCCACCGCTCTGGATAAGAGTATAATAATTATTCACTTGTTATGGGTTTAATTATATTTTGTTGAGCGAACTGTGTCAACACTCTGAATTGTTGATATCAACCTAAGCATCCATGATTATTTTCACGCCTTTGAGTAGTGCATTTAAGAATACCGAACGAATGGGTTCTGTGGCCAGGATTGTCTTAACCGGCCAAAAACAGAACGGGCAAATCTGTCGTCTTCCATCATGTATTGTTTGAAAAGCTGCGCCAGTTCCTTCATGGGCAGATCATCCCGGGCGCGCATAAAGGTAAATTCAAAAAAACTTATCACAACGGGCGCCAGCGCTACATAACGTTGGCCACTGTGTTCGATGTCAAATACTAAGCCCCTTTTTGCCATTTCACTGATCCTGCCGTTCAATTCCTCTTCCGGCAGACCCGTTTTTTGAGAAAGCTTCGCCAGGGGAGCAGGTCTTAGAGGAATTTGTCTGGCCAGGTTGGCTTCTGGACTAAGACCGCATATTCAGGACTTAGCCCTCTCTATTTTTATAAATGAACCGGTGTATTATTAAACAGGGTATTATACTAAAGTTTTACGTTTACTCCGTATGTTACCTCGGGTTGCATTCCCCTTGTTTGTATCCCTTGGACGATGTTTTTCTTTGTGGTAAGGTTTTAAAACATTTACTTTTTTCGACCGCAGGGGTCTTTCTTCCGTCAATTCAATCGGGGTTCGATTTGGTTCCTTTGTCAGCATCTTTAAAGCTGCAGCCAGCAGGGTAACCGAATCGGTTTCCACCAGCAGGTCCTCCGCCAATCCCCGGTATTGTTGGAAGTCTCCTTCTTCAACCACCCTTAACAGTTTTTCCATAGTCAGGCGTTGCTGCCCTTCAATGGTTTCCTTGATGGTAGGAACGGGTCGACGGGTGATCTTATGTTTGGTCAGGTTTTCAATAACTCGTAAATGGTTCATCTCCCTGGGGGTAACGAAAGTGATGGCCTCCCCTTTTTTACCGGCACGTCCGGTTCGTCCGATCCGGTGGACATAGCTTTCGGGATCCTGGGGGATGTCAAAGTTATAAACATGCGTCACGCCGCTGATATCCAGTCCCCTGGCCGCCACATCGGTGGCCACCAGGACCTCGATGGTTCCTTCCTTAAACTGCCGCATTACACTGTCCCGCTTGGATTGGGTAAGATCGCCGTGAATGCCTTCCGCGGAGTACCCCCGTTTGTTTAATGCTTCGTAAAGTTCATCAACCCGGCGTTTGGTGCGACCGAAAACAATGGCCAGATCCGGTGATTGATTGTCCAGAAGCCGGCAGAGGACATCAAACTTCTGTTTCTCCTGAACTTCGATGTAACTTTGCTCGATGCTGGGCACCGTGACTTCCTTGGCTTTAATACTGATAAACACAGGGTTTTTTAAGAAACGCTGTGCCAGTACTTGGATGGGCTTGGGCATGGTGGCGGAGAAAAGCAGGCTCTGGCGCTCTTCGGGAATCCGCTGTAAAATTGCCTCAATATCTTCGATGAACCCCATGTTAAGCATTTCATCGGCCTCATCCAGAACCACCGTTTTAATTCCCAGCAGGCGGATTGTCTTTCTTTCCATGTGATCCATCAACCGCCCCGGGGTGCCGACAATGATCTGGGGCCTTTTCTTAAGGGCTCTAATTTGCCGGTTAATATCCTGGCCGCCATAGACCGGCAGGGTGCGGATCCCTTTCACCTGACCGATTCTGTTTAGCTCCTCGGCTACTTGAACGGCCAATTCCCTGGTCGGTGTAATCACCAGACCCTGAATGTACTCCGATTCATTAGTGAATCTCTCAATCATAGGTATGCCAAAGGCTGCTGTTTTTCCTGTTCCGGTGTGGGCCTGTCCAATCAAATCCCGTCCGTCTAGAGCAACAGGAATGGTTTTTTCTTGAATTGGTGTGGCTTCTTCGAAGCCCATGTTTGTAAGGGATTGGATTACGGGTTTGCTTACTCCTAACTCAGAAAAGCTTGTCATGGTAATGCTCCTTTCTTATGTCTCATAAAATTATGCTTTCCATAAACTGGTCTTTTTAGTCTTAATACGTCCTTACCACAAGAAAGTTTTCTAGTGAAGAACATAATACCAGGCAGTTATAACGGCATAATCATCGTTAATTCTGTTTTAAGACTCTCCACCGTTCCCATTATTTCGGTTGAAATTCGCTGACTGCCGCTTTTTTTAATTAAAATGACTTTACCTTTTCTCGTCTCGGCATGATAATGAACCAGGTCCTGCTCCAATTCTGAGAGCTTAACGATTATAAATCCTTGATTTCTGTAAGCCAGGTTATATATTTTCTGTAAAAACGCCCGGGGACAATAGGGAATTGGGTCTTGTGCTTTTATGTGGAAGATTCTTTCAATAATCGTCATGACAACCACTTCCTAACTATTGTAGTGGTCTTGTATTCATAACTAGTATAAAGCTTTCTGGCAGAGATTTCTATATGGTCTTATTTATCTCTGAATTTAGGAAGAAAAATTTTTACCCCAAAACTTAATTATTGATAAACACAAAAGCACCACCGGTTCTCCGGCGGTGCTTTATTTACTTACTCCACAAGGGTTTTGACAATGTCTGCCCTGCTGACGATACCAATGACTTTACCGTTTTCCACAACAGGGATGCGTTTGATGTTATGTTTAACCATCAGCGTAGCGATGGCTCTAACTTCGGTATCCTCGGATACGGTTATAACATTGCTTGTCATAATTTCAGAGGCTTTTAGTGCGGCAAGCTTTATAAAATCTTCTTTATACTGATCGACGCCCTCGAAATAAATCATAGCCCCTAAAATGCCGAAATATTTAGGTATCCTTGGATTTGCTTCTTTGCGTAAAAGATCTCCCTCGGTTACGATCCCCACCAATTTCCCCTCACCGTTTGCAACGGGGACGCCGGAAATTTTATGATCCGTTAGAATCCGGGCGATTTCCTCGATGGTTGTATCTTCCGATACTGTAATTACTTCCGTTTTCATAATATCCTTTGCTATCATTTTTTATCACCCCTCTACCCTATTTTATCCAAAATTTAGAAAGGCATCAATGAAAACATGTTATTCAATCTTTTTGGACACCTTATATTTTTCAAAGTCAATCACCTTCGGTCTTTTATCCTCCGAAAGACCGGATAGCAAGACGGTTAAATTTAATAACAAGTTGACCTCTTCGGAGTCGTACACTAATTTTTCACAACCGTCGCATATATGCCTTTACCATGTCCTTACCCTCTTGTCTAAATAAAATGTCATACCGTTTTTCTTTATATTTTTATGGATGTTTGAAAATACCTGCTCCTAAAAGCAATAAACCTTTATTTATGGTCATTAAAACAATGTTTTCACGAGGACAGGCAGATGATATAATTTATAGTCATAAAAGTATCATTGATTCTACTGCAAAAACCTCCGAAATTTTTGGAAACCCAACCCCCAAAAGTAGGAACTTAAGGCATGAATATCGAATTATATTAAAGAGATAAGAAGAAATTAGACGATTGAAAGATATAATTCTATATTAGGGGGATCTCAGATGTTCCGGGAAAACAAAGACCATTTACAAGAGCAACTTTTCAATAGTTGCTCAACTATGAATACAAAAACATTGCAGAAACTGCAGAATACATGTCTATGAGCATGTATTTTGCAAAATAGATGAGAAGCCGTTTGTGGTTCTTTATTGTTTAGGTAATGGTCGTCCTAACTTTCCTGTAACATCTTGCTTTCCCTGGAATTTATCAGGCACTTAAAAGGATTATACCGACGAAGAATTGATCGAACAATTTTACTTTAATTACCAGATCATGTATGCCGTTGGTCTGCGTACACTCGGCGAACTTTATCTGGCTCCGCGCACATTGATAATCAATATCCACTGCCCCGGGTATAAAGATAAAGTCCCAGGGCAGTTTTTTTAATTTGTGATTGCCTTATTAGTTTTTCTTTAAAAATGGTTGGGTTTGTGCCGCAATACCGGCCAAGATTTGCTCCAGACTTTGTATTCTCTGGTTTAATTGCTGGTTCCGTCTTTTCTCTTCTTCAAAAAGTGCCTTGTAATTGATGTTCTCCTCAATTTTATAGGCCAGCATTTTATTAAGATAATCCGTTACAATGGATTTGCCGTAATTAGGATTAGAGGCCCATTTTCCCCCCAGTTCCTCCACTGATTTAACGACTCCCCGGCCTACGACTTTGGCGACAATATCAAAGCGCGGATCGACTAATTTCCTGCCGGCGGGGATAGGATCTGTGGAAGCATAAGCAAAGAGATGCTGTATATGCGCCTCAACGCCTGTTGGAGGGTCCGGAAATGCCGCATGATCGGACGTTTTATCGCCGGAAGGCTTACTGGTTTTTAGGCCACAGAAATTATTCATATCCGGTTTTACTGCGCCGGCAAAGCGAAAATACCCGGTTTCCTTACAGGCTTGGGCCAGAGCGATATCCGGTCGAATGGAATAAATGGCTGATATACTCCAATACAAATCAACTAAATAGAGCCAGTTGGGTGCTTTCTCTTTTAGTAGCGCCTGCGCCTGCCCTTTACTGGCAACCGGTGACCCTACGATAGGGGTTCCTTCCCGTTTTATACTAAACTCCCCTTTCATTTAAAATTGCTTAACCTGATTATTCAAATTATTTTATTCTTTTTCCAACCAGTTAGTTACAAGTATACAGTAAATTTCTGAGGCTTTTGTCTGGAGCCTCAAAAAAGGTGTTTTGGCTTTATTTTAAACAAAGGGCTGTAACGTATTTTATAACCTCTTCCTTTTCCAATATTTTCATGTGTCCAAAGAGTTCTCTTATGGTAATGTTACTGGCTTTAACATTTACAATAAATCCTTCCGTAACAGGACTGCCTTTTTCGTCTACTATACACCCGGTAAACGGTCTAACAACTAAATCCTGATGGGTAGAAAAGGTCGCTACCCTCAAGCCATCCCTTTGAAGCTTATAAATGTCCCGCCGGCGCAGGGAAGCCATCTCTCTTTGGTGGTTGACTTCCCAAAGCAATTGTTTTATGGCCGGGCTGGTATAAAGGCAATTTGCAGAACCTAAAACATCCAAAATTTTTTCCGGCAGTTTGACGCTCGCCCCAAGTAAAGGGGAGTTCAGAGTTATAACCCCCTTGATTTTTTGCCTGATTTGGGGCTCCGCCGAGCAGACAAAATCCAGCGCGATCCTCCCACCCAAACTATGACCCACCAGAATGTATTTGGCCTCCGGGTGGGCCTTGGAAAATTCGTGAATTAAAAATTCCAAACGGTTGACACTTAAAGGAATGGCTTGTCCTGTGTCTGCAGCTGAATATTTATTGGGATACCACTTACCTTTTTCAACGATCCCACCGGTATAGCTGTAAAGGAGAAAACGATGGTCAAAATAGGAATAGCCTGCTTTGGCCAGAGACTTTCTAATTTTGGGAAAACCAAGTCCCTCGGACAAATCACCCTTATACTTGCATCCTAAACCGTTTAAAAAAATGATATATAGATGATCGAGTTGGTGCATCTTTTTCTGAGGGATCTTTTGATTGGCCGCTTGTTCCCGGGAAGACTGCATAATGAAAAGCTGCTGGATCAATATGAGTAGAATTACTCCCAGTATGAGACTCCGCTTAAAAAATCTCCTGTTTAAGAAGAATGGCCTTGAAAGATGCAAACTGACCCCTCCGTTGACTCGTCCCTATTCTATAAAAAAACTGAACTTACTAAAGAGACATTATGTGAAATTTTGTGGAAAGATATGTATGAAAAAGTCTATTATTTGTTTGTAATTTTTTAGAAATATGTAAGATTTAGTTTAGAGGATAATATAATTTTTTTGGGTGTACTTGTGGACGTTGCCAACAGTTTGATTAAAGAAGGCAGGCTGAAAAGAGAAAACGGCAAGGTTCACGTGCTGGACTAAAATTTAAAGCCAGAAGCTTTTGCAAGCTCCTGGCTTTATTGATTTATGAACTTTTCCAAAACAGCCAAATGCTTTTGATAGGATGCTTCCCCAAAACAAACCAGGGTGACTTTTTCAATAACGGTATTTCTCTCCAGGAAATTTTTGATTTCTCTTACGGCAATTTCTGCCGCCCGTTCCACGGGAAAACGATAGACACCCGTGCTGATGGCGGGGAAAGCGATGGTTTTAATGTCATACTTCTCTGCCAGAGACAGTGAGTTTCGATAACAATTGGCCAACAGTTCGTCTTCACGGTTGCCGCCGCCTCGCCAAACGGGCCCCACTGTGTGGATGACCCACTTTGCGGGTAGGTTATAACCTCGTGTAATCTTTGCTTCGCCAGTAGCACAGCCATTCAATGTTCGGCATTCTTCCAACAACGCCGGCCCGGCTGCCCGGTGAATGGCCCCGTCAACCCCTCCGCCACCCAGCAGCGTGTTGTTGGCCGCATTCACAATGGCGTCCACATGGAGCCGGGTGATGTCACCCTGGGTGACTTCAATTCTCCCTTTCATCAAACATCCCCCCGAGTAACAGTTCAGGATGAAACTGTTTAATCTTCCCTTGTGGATAGAATAATATTCAATATCCGGTTTTGCAACCCCTTTTAACGGTTAAACCTTACCTACCACCGATAGGTAAATGACACTTTCCTCAGTGCCGTCCAATCCAATCTCCCTCCCCCCAATTTATCACGGGAATACTTGGTCTGCTGCTGAAAGTCATCGCCTGCCCTGCCATCGATTCAAAACTCCTTTCCTTAAAACCTGATTGGAACTTCACTGTAAAAGTGAAATTTTTTTATATTTATGGTGCATATTTAACCATTTGTGTTGCATGTTGGCGAATCTATGGTACAATTTAATTCGTGTGTGTGTATAAACATAAGACGTTTGCGGGGGAATGTCCAGTGAAACAACCCTTTAAATTATCTTGGAACACAGTAGAAAAACTTGCTGAACTTTATACTACCCCATTTCTTGTTTTGTCACTAAGCCAGGGGGAATATAACTATAAGTTTCTCCAACAGTACCTTCCCGGAGTAAAGGTTTTTTACGCCATGAAATCAAACCCTGAACCAAGTCTTATCAAAAAACTGGCAGCGTTGGGTTCCTCCTTCGACGTGGCATCCGACGGTGAGATTTATGCGTTAAGTGAAATGGGGATTGCCCCGGAACGAATGGTTTATGCCAACCCGGTAAAAACCGCAAGGGGGTTGGCAGCCGCCAGGCAGGTGGGCGTGCGGCAATTTACCTTTGACAGCGCAAGTGAAATCGATAAAATTGCCGGTGTTATTCCCGGCGCCACCGTATTGCTGCGCATCAGAATCGATAATGACGCCTCCCTGGTTGACTTAAACAAAAAATTCGGGGCCGATGCCGGGGAAGCCCTTGGACTGCTGCGCCGGGCCAGGGAAAGGGGCCTGGATGCCGCCGGCCTTTGCTTTCACGTAGGCAGCCAAAATACCAGTGCCGAAGCGTATCTTTACGCCCTGTCCGTATCACGGCGCATCTTTGATGCGGCAGCCCACGAGGGAATCCGGCTACGCATTTTAGATATCGGCGGGGGCTTCCCCATTCCAACCGGTGATCTAAATGTCGATGTGAAAGCCCTGGCGGAACGAATTCAGAAACAACTGGCCATCTTTTTCCCGGATACCGAAATTTGGACGGAGCCAGGCAGATTTATCAGCGGGACAACCATGAATTTAGTGACCCGGGTCATTGGGACCCAGGTGAGAAACGGCAAACAATGGTACTTCCTTGATGAAGGCCTGTATGGTACCTTTTCCGGGATTCTTTTTGACCACTGGGAATATGAAATGGAAACCGCCAAAACGAAAAAAGGTCCTGAAATTGAGGCTACCTTTGCCGGACCCAGCTGCGACTCGCTGGATATTGTGTCCCGTGACCGGAAAACCGTCCCCCTGAATGTGGACGATTTAATCCTGGTTCCCAATTGTGGCGCTTACTCATCGGCCTCCGCCACCACGTTCAATGGCTTTGCCAAAGCGGAGATTGTGGTTTGGGAAGAAGTCAAAGAAAAGCTGCAGGAGAGCATGATGGCGGTTAGTTAATTCAAGAACAGTAACCAAAAGGGCTAAGACTTGCACAAAGTCTTAGCCCTCCATGCTGTAACGAGGTCTTTTCCTTATCCCAGCAATTCCTTGACCAAGCTGCTGACCAGTTTACCGTCCGCCTTGCCCTTTACTTTTGGCATCAGGGCGCCCATGACTTTCCCCATATCTTTGGCCCTCTGGGCGCCTGTCTGGGTAATGGTTTCCTGTATGACCTGCCTTAATTCAGGCTCGGACAGCTGTTCGGGCATATATTCCATCAGGATGTTGATTTCCTCTTCCAGTTTAGCCAGTTCCTCCGGCCGGTTTGCTTTTTTGTACTCCTCCAGGGCATCCCGCCTCATTTTAATCTCCCTGGTGATAACTTCTACGACTTCTCCTTCTGAGAGTTCCTTTTTACCGTTAATTTCAGCATTTTTAATGGCTGCGTTGACCATCCGGATGGTATCCACCTTTAACTTGTCTTTGGCTTTCATGGCTGCCTTCATGTCGTTCATCAAGCGTTCCTTCAATTGCAGTCATCCTTTCGGGGTATTTTACAATAACTTATTATACCATTGTCAGCCAAATAATACCAACTCCCTTATTGTGCTGCCTTGGTTTGAAAAACAAAAAACCGGCCAAAGAATTGGCCGGCTACGAACAAGAGATTCCCTTAAAGAGCCAGTTGAATTAAAAACACAATGCCAACCAGGGCTGTAAAAATAACGAGTTCAATCACAGGACTTACAGAGAAAACCGATAACAAACTGCAAATCGCTCTGACCAAGGACAAACACCTCCTAATTTGGTTAACCAGTTACACTCTATATATTCATGATGGATGTACTTTTTCCTTTCTTTATTTAAGACCACTAGCGTTGCATAAAACTTTCGCATAAATTAAAAGGTAATAATTGGAAGATATAATTGTATAATTTTGTAATTATTTGGGTGTATACACCAATTAACCCATTTTACTTTATGCTAAAGGAACAA
>JBFMCH010000098.1:0-27774 GCA_040754595.1 Bacillota bacterium | reverse complement strand
GCCACCAACGACCGGGGTGAAAAGGACATCGTCACCTACAACGTCAAGATCAAGGTGAACTCCGCCCAACTGCGGCCGGGCATGTCGGTTCAAGTAAAGTTTGAATAGCCGGGGGGTTGCGCATGGAGGAAGAGCTGCGCCAAATGTTGGAGACCCGTGAGGTTACGGCGGCAGTGGTATTGCCGGAGGACCTGGACACCAACCTTAAAAAGGGTCAGGGTTCCGAGGTGCTGGTGATCGTCAACGGCACCAACATGCTGTTCAGCAACGCCGTCATGTCGGCGGCCAATGAAATTATCTCCACCCTGTCAGCCGGTGTCAGTATCAAGACGCTGGAATCCAGCCAGGCCCTGCTGCCGGAGAAAGCTGCCGCCACAGCCCTTCCCCTCAGGTACCGGCTGCGGGTGTGGTATAACCCCACCTTCAACTACGCCAACTTTCTGCTGCTGGGCTTGGCCTGCACCGCCCTGCAGCAGGTGATTCTCCTTTACATGGCGGTGGCAGTGGCCAGGGAAAAGGAAACGGGGGCCATCAAAGACCTGCTGGCAGGCGGTTACCGGGCCCACCATGTGGTACTGGGAAAAATGATCCCTTACTTCCTATTAAATATTGTCAGCGCCAACGTGGTGCTGGCCCTGTGCTTTACGGTCTTCCAGATACCCTTCCGGGGCCACTACCCGTTGCTCCTGCTGCTGATAGCTGTCTTTATTCTGGCCATCCTGACCCTGGGCATCTTTCTTTCCATCGTCTGCCGGAGCGAACTGGAAGCCACCCAGCTTGCCATGCTGGTGGCCATTCCGTCCTTCCTTTTCTCAGGGTTTACCTGGCCGGTGCAATCCATGCCCCTGTTTGCCAGGGCAATTTCCGCCTCACTGCCCCTCACCTACCTGGTATCCGATGTGCGCGACATCGCCCTGATGGGCATCGGTTTCTCCCAGGTACTGCCGAACCTGCTGGTGCTGGTGGGCATCTTTGCGGTACTGCTGCCGGCTTCCATCTGGTGCTTCAACCGCCAGTACCAAAAATTTGCTACCCCTGTGCAGCAACAAAGTAACATCCCCCTCTAACACCAAAAGCCTCCGGTCTGACAAACCAGCCGGAGGCTTTCATTCAAGTTGGGGACGGTTCTTGACTTGAATTTGACAATTGTCGAATTCAAGTCAAGAACCGTCCCCAACTTGAATTAGGTGAGGGTTTTCTGGCGGTCCCGTTCCAGCACCGGTTTGAGGAACTGGCCGGTGTAGGATTGGGACGCCCGGCAAATTTCTTCCGGGGTGCCGGCGGCCACCAGGGTTCCTCCTTTGTCGCCCCCTTCGGGTCCCAGGTCGATAATGTAATCGGCAGTCTTGATGACATCCAGGTTGTGCTCGATGACCACCACGGTGCTGCCGTTGTCCACCAGGCGGTGCAGCACTTCCAGCAGCCGGGCGATATCGGCGGTGTGCAGGCCGGTGGTGGGCTCGTCCAGGATGTAGATGGTACCGCCGTTGCTGCGCCGGCTTAATTCGGTGGCCAGCTTCACCCGCTGGGCTTCACCGCCGGAGAGCTCCGGCGCCGGCTGGCCCAGGCGGGTATAGCCCAACCCCACGTCCTGCAGGGTCTTCAGCCGCCGGTGAATCTTCGGGATGTTGGCGAAGAACTCCACCGCCTCGTCCACTTCCATATTTAATACATCGGCAATGCTCTTGCCTTTGTATTTGACCTCCAGGGTCTCACGGTTGTAGCGCAGGCCTTTACAGACTTCGCAGGGTACATAAACGTCCGGCAGGAAGTGCATTTCGATTTTAATAATGCCGTCCCCCTGGCAGGCTTCGCAGCGGCCGCCCTTCACATTAAAGCTGAAACGGCCGGGCTTGTACCCCCGCACCCTGGCCTCCGGCAGCTGGGTAAACAGCTCCCGGATGTCGTTAAACACGCCGGTGTAGGTGGCCGGGTTGGACCGGGGGGTGCGGCCGATGGGGGACTGGTTCACGTCGATGACCTTTTCCAGGTGCTCGATGCCCCGGATTCCCAGGTGCTCCCCGGGTTTGTCCTTGGCCCGGTGCAGTTTGTGGGCCAGGGACTTGTAGAGGATTTCGTTGATCAGGGTACTTTTGCCGGAGCCGGATACCCCGGTGACGCAGACAAAGAGCCCCAGGGGAATTTCCACATCAATGCCCTTCAGGTTGTTTTCCGCCGCCCCTTGTATGACCAGGCTTTGTCCCTTTCCCTGGCGGCGGCTGAGAGGTACCGGAATGTATTTCTTGCCGCTCAGGTACTGGCCGGTAAGGGACTCCGGCACCCGCATGATTTCTTCCATGGTACCGGCCGCCACCACCTGGCCGCCGTGGCGGCCGGCCCCGGGGCCGATGTCGATGACATGGTCCGCCACCCGGATGGTATCCTCATCGTGTTCCACCACGATCAGGGTGTTGCCCAAATCCCGCAGCCGCTTCAGGGTGGCAATGAGCCTTTCGTTGTCACGCTGGTGCAGGCCGATGCTGGGCTCATCCAGGATGTATAACACCCCCATCAGGCCGGAGCCGATTTGAGTGGCCAGTCGGATGCGCTGGGCCTCCCCGCCGGACAGGGTGCCGGCAGAACGGCCGAGGGTCAAATAATCCAGGCCCACGTTGACCAGGAAGCCCAGCCGCTCGTTAATTTCTTTGAGAATTTGCCGGGCAATGAGCCGCTCCCTCTCGGTGAGATCCAGGTTGTTAAAGAACTTTAGAGCTTCGGACACCGGCAGGGCGGTGACCTCGGCAATGTTCTTGCCCCCCACCTTCACTGCCAGGGCCTCGGGCTTCAGCCTGGCGCCCTTGCAGCTGGGGCAGGGCTTGATGCTCATATATTTTTCAAATTCTTCCCGCATGGCCTCGGACTGGGTCTCCCGGTAGCGGCGGGACAGGTTGCCGATAATCCCTTCAAAGGGCACTTCGTAGCGGTGCACGTGGCCGTAACCGTCGGTATAGTGGAACTTTACTTTCTCATTGCCGGTGCCGTAAAGAATCACCTGGAGATGCTTGGCAGCAAGCTGCTCCACCGGGGTGTCCAGGCTGAATTCATACTTCTCCGCCAGGCCGGACAGGTAGGCGGCAGCAATGTTTCCTTTGTGCCAGCCTTCAATGGCCCCTTGCCGGATGCTTTTACCCTTGTCCGGCATGATTAAATCCGGGTCAAATTCATGGTTAAAGCCCAGGCCGGTACAGGCCGGGCAGGCCCCGTGGGGGCTGTTAAAGGAGAACAGCCGGGGGCTGATTTCACTGATGTTGATACCGCAGTCGGTGCAGGCAAAGTTTTCCGAGAAGGTGTATTCTTCCCCGTCCACCACCGCGGCAACGGCCACCCCTTCGCTTTGCTTAAGGGCGGTCTCCATGGAATCGGCCAGCCTTTTTTCACTGCCGGGCCGGATGATAATGCGGTCCACCACAATTTCAACGGTATGTTTCTTTTTCTTATCCAACCGGGGCACTTCGGTGACATCATAGATTTCCCCGTTCACCCGTACCCGCACGAAGCCGTTGCGGCGGATGTCCTCAAAGATTTTTACGTGCTCGCCCTTTTTGCCCCGCACCACCGGGGCCAGCAGCTGCAGCTTGGTCCCCTCGGGCAGGGCCATCAGCTGGTCCACCATCTGCTGCACCGTCTGCTGGGTGATGGGCTGGCCGCACTTGGGACAGTGGGCCCGGCCCGCCCGGGCAAAGAGCAGCCTCAGGTAGTCGTAAATCTCCGTCACGGTCCCCACGGTGGAGCGGGGGTTGTGGCTGGTGGTCTTCTGGTCGATGGAAATGGCCGGGGACAGACCTTCGATATAGTCCACATCCGGCTTGTTCATCTGCCCCAGGAACTGCCGGGCGTAGGCAGACAGGGACTCCACATACCGCCGCTGGCCCTCGGCGTAGATGGTGTCAAAGGCCAGGGAGGACTTGCCGGAACCGGACAAGCCGGTGATCACCACCAGCTTGTCCCGGGGAATTTCAACGTCGATGTTTTTGAGGTTGTGGGAGCGAGCGCCCTTAATTAAGATCTTATCTTGCATGATTGTACTCCTTTAATACTCTACCTCCGGTATCGCCGGCTTAATTTCCTTATCACCCCGCAGCTGCAGTCTCAGCTCAATAATGGCATCCCTTAACTGGGCGGCCCGCTCGAATTCGAGGTGTCTGGCGGATTCTTTCATTTCTTTTTCCAGCTTGGCAATCATCTTTTTGAGCTCGGTCTTGGTCATCTTGCCGGCCTTGGTCCGGGCCACGTAGGGCGCCTTTTCTTCGGCGGCCCGGGTGGCTTCGATGACATCCCGCACCGCCTTGCGGACGGTTTCCGGGGTAATGCCGTGCTTTTGGTTGTATTCTACCTGTATCTTGCGGCGGCGCTCGGTTTCGCCGATGGCCTTCTTCATGGAGTCCGTCATTTTATCGGCATACATAATGACGCAGCCCTCGGCGTTGCGGGCGGCCCGGCCAATAGTCTGAATGAGCGAGCGCTCGGAACGCAGGTAACCTTCTTTATCAGCATCCAGGATGGCCACCAGGCTGACTTCGGGCAGGTCCAGGCCCTCCCGCAGCAGGTTGATGCCCACCAGCACGTCAAAAGTACCCAACCGCAGGTCCCGCAGAATCTCCATCCGCTCAATTGTGTTAATATCCGAGTGCAGGTAGCGAACCCGCACGCCATTTTCTTTAAAGTAATCCGTAAGGTCTTCGGCCATTTTTTTGGTCAGGGTGGTCACCAGCACCCGCTCGTCCCGCTCCACCCGCAGGCGGATTTCACCCAGCAGGTCGTCGATCTGGCCCCTGGTGGGGCGGACTGAAATTTCCGGGTCCACCAGGCCGGTGGGACGGATAATTTGCTCCACCACCTGCTGCTGGTGTTTAAATTCGTAGTTGCCCGGTGTGGCGGACACGTAAACCACCTGGTTTACCTTGTCCTCAAACTCGTGGAACTTGAGGGGCCGGTTGTCCAGGGCCGAGGGCAGGCGAAAACCGTGCTCCACCAGGGTGGTCTTGCGGGAACGGTCCCCTTCGTACATGCCGCCGATCTGGGGTACTGCCACGTGGGACTCGTCGATGATCAGCAGCCAGTCCTCCGGGAAGAAGTCCAGCAGGGTAAAGGGGGATTCCCCCGGGGCCCGTCCGGTTAAATGACGGGAGTAGTTCTCAATGCCCGAGCAGAAACCCACCTCGGCCATCATTTCCAGGTCGTAGCGGGTGCGCTGCTCCAGCCGCTGGGCCTCCAGCAGTTTGCCGGCATCCCGCAGCTCTTTCAGCCGCTGTTCCAGCTCCACTTCAATGGAGGCAATGGCCCGTTTCAGGTTCTCCTCGGCGGTGACGAAGTGGCTGGCGGGAAAGACGGCGATATGCTGCCGCTGTCCCAGAATTTCGCCGGTCACGGTGTCGATCTCCAGCAGCCGCTCCACTTCGTCGCCGAACATCTCCACCCGCAGCGCCCTGTCGCTGACGTTGGCGGGGAAGATTTCAATGACGTCTCCCCGGACCCGGAACTTGTTCCGGGTGAAGTTGATGTCGTTGCGCTCGTACTGGATGTCCACCAGCTTCCTTAAAATAGCGTCCCGGTCATAGGTGCCGCCGGCCCGCAAAGACAACACCAGGTCCCGGTAGGTCTCCGGGTTACCCAGGCCGTAAATGCAGGAAACACTGGCCACGATAATGACATCCCGCCGCTCCAGCAGGGCGGTGGTTGCCGAGTGGCGCAGTTTGTCAATTTCATCGTTCAAGGAAGAGTCCTTTTCAATATAAGTATCGGTATGAGGAATATAGGCCTCGGGCTGGTAATAATCGAAGTAACTAACGAAATATTCAACGGAGTTTTCCGGAAAAAACTCTTTCATTTCACTGCACAGCTGGGCCGCCAGGGTTTTGTTGGGCGCCAGGATCAGGGTGGGCCGCTGCACCTTTTGAATGATATTGGCCATGGTAAAGGTTTTGCCGGTGCCGGTGGCCCCCAGCAGCACCTGATGCTTTAATCCCCTGTTCAGCCCGTCCACCAGTTGTGCAATGGCTTTGGGCTGGTCTCCCCGGGGTTGAAACTCGGATTTCAGCTTAAATTCCACATTCATCCACCTGCTTTCTGTCCACCTTATATTATACCATTTCGGTCAATATCAGAAACCTGGGAGTACTGGTAGATTTAGCTTATGTATGTTTTTAAAATTATTTATTTGTGGAAAATTTTGTGCTATAATTTAGGTAGTGTTTTGGATAAACACCAGTCCTTCTCATGGGGGAATAAAAAATGAGCGAGGAACGTCTGGAACGTATCGAGCATCTGGTCACTGACTTGATTCGTATTGTTGGCCACACCAACTCGTTGGTGGAAGAACTCAATACCAAGGTGGAAAAACTGAATACCAAGGTTGAAGAACTTGATGCAAAGGTAGACAGGCTTGAGGCGAGGGTTGAAAGACTTGAGGCGACAGTAGATAAACTTGATGCAAGGGTTGCCAACCTGGAATTAAGGGTGGAAAAATTAGAAGCCAACCAGGATTCCTTTAAAGATCAGCTTTCCTCTTTTGAAAGTCAAATGTCCTCTTTTGAAAGTCGACTGTCCTCTTTTGAAAGTCAAATGTCCTCCTTGCGTGAGGAGATGATCCACCGCTTTATTCGGGTTGAAGACAGATTTGATTTTATTCACGAGAAACTAATGGAGCATGAAGAAAAACTTTATTACCTTAAAAAAACTGCTGCCAGGTAAGGCAGCAGTTTTTTGTGATCAAAAGGAGTACTGGTCCCTGGCAGCTTTTCCTGTCACCCGCAGGTACTCCTCCTGAATCTTTTGAAAGTCCTCCCATACCGGGCGCCTTTTGTTGGGGTCCCGCAGGACCGCCGCCGGGTGATAGGTGGGCATAATCTTGATGCCGCTCCGGCTTTCCAGCCACTGGCCACGCATCCTGGTGATGCGGGCCTCCGGACCGATTAAGTTCTGCAGGGCTGTGTTGCCCAGCAGTACGATAATCCCGGGCTTGATCAGTTCGATCTGCCGGTATAAATAGGGCAGGCAGGCCACCGCCTCGGCCCGGCTGGGGACCCGGTTGTTGGGCGGCCGGCACTTTACGATGTTGGCGATATACACCTCTTGCCGGGTGAGGTTGATGGCCGCCAGGACGCGGTCCAGCAGCTGCCCGGCCCGGCCCACAAAGGGAAGGCCCTGCTCGTCCTCGTCTTTGCCCGGCCCCTCGCCGATCAGCATTAACCTGGCCCCGGGGTTACCCATTCCGAAAACCAGCTTGTTTCGGCCCTCCGCCAGCCCGCAGCGGGTGCAGTGCTGCATATCCAAAGCCAATTGCTCCAATGACATGGCAAAAACCTCCTGCTTTGTTTCAATGATTATCATAGACCACATCTGCCGGCTTGGCAACCCCTGGCAGCGGGTTCAGTCTTTTATTTCCAGGTATGTATAATTTCTCTTCCCGCTGCCAAACTATAGGTGAAACAGGTGGCTGTGCTACAAATGCGCAGTCAAAAGAGGAGGAGGAAACGTAATGCTGGATTTAAGCAAATCCAACACAAGTTGGGAAAATTGGAAGAAGTATCTGGGCCAGGCCATGGAATTTGCCGAGGAACTGGGAATCCCCCGGGACAAGATCCAACAATATGCCATGAACGCCGGTTCCATTCTGGCTGACAACGTGCAGCCCGCCAACCCGGAGCAAAAGGTTCTCAAGGAACTGTGGGATGTGGCCGACAGGGAAGAGCAGGAAGTCATTGCCCGGCTCATGACCAAACTGGCCAGCCGTGCCCGTTAGTTTTTCCGATGAAAAGACCACGTCATCACAACGTGGTCTTTTGTTCTTTCCTTACGGCTATCGCATTGTCTACCGTCTGTTTAGTTACCCCCCCGGGTAAACCGGTTGTTAAACCACCGGCGAAAGGGTCCTTCGGTGGATAATTCCAGATAGTTCTGCTCATTCCCTTCCGGGACGGGCAGGAGACCCAGCATCTCTTTGTCCTGGTAATCGACGCCTTCCCGGAACACTCGTTTCTCTTTCATGGAAAAGTAGGTAAGTTGAAGCTGATTGTAGACGCCCAGGGCAAATTCCAGGCCCTGGCGGCTGCTGACCGCCATGCCGTTGACTTCCATAATAATGTCGCCGGAGCGAATACCGGCCTGCCAGGCAGGGTAGCCCGGCACCACATCCAGCACCTTAACCCCCTGGCTGGTGGGCTGGTAAATGGATTTACCCGTTTCCAGTTTCTTGCCCAAGTAGATGACCAGTTCATGACCCAGGGGAGAAAACAGGGCCGCCACGATTCCCATCAGGGGTCGTTGATCGGCCAAAACGGCCAGACCCAGCAGGAGAACGCTGTATATACCCAGGATGACGGCGGAAATTCTCCCCTTTTGCTGCGGCGTGCGGGCTGCCGCCAGATCGCCATACCCCAAACCGGCCACCACCGGCATGAGGCCGTAAATAATATTGTCCACGTTGGCCCCCAGGTCTCCCCGGATGAGGGGCCACCAGTCCGGCATGCTGACTCCCCCGGTGGGTACACTGGAATGGCCTACCACCACCATGACCGCCAGGGGAATGGGCCAGAATTTCTGCAAGGCAAAGCCCCCCACCACCTTGCCTTCCGCATTTTTGATAAAGGTGGGCACCGCCCCCATATGACCGCTGATGAGAATTAAAACGGCCTCTGCAAAGTGCAAAATGGCCACCAGCCCTAAAACCTGGGGCACGCTGATGTCGGGCCAGCCAAAGACCATTGAACTGAAGGCCAAAATCCCCCCGGCATAGGCAAAGCATAAAAACCTGGCATCAATAAGCATTAACAAAATGGCCAGGGGCCAGAGGTAAATTAATCCTGAACCGGACAGTGTCAGCCCCACAAACACCATCAAGTAGCTGGCCACAACGCCCCCCAGCAGCCCGAAACCGGTGGCCAGCAGAACATCCCGCCACACCCCCCGGGGCTTCAGGCCAAAGAATCTTTCCCGTACCTTACCGATGCGGTGGTACTGCAAAGCCACGATGCCCACCACCAGGAGGAACAGTTGGAGGATCTGGGACTCCGTAAAAACTGCCGCCATGGTTTTTAGAATTTCCGGTGTTATCTCCGCAAAAGGAAACATCAACAGAACCACCTGCCATTTGAGAGGTAAGATGTGAGAAGTTAGAAGTGGGAACAAGGTCTGCTTCCCACCTCATTCATTATTTTTGAATCTTTTCCCGTACCAGCTTAATAGCGGTTTCTAATTGTTTATCTGTCTTTTCGTCCCGTTCTTGATTCACCACCACGTCCGGGGTAATGCCTTTTTTATGAATATCCTGCTTTTCCGGTGTCAAATACCTGGCGGTGGTCAGCTTAAGCCCGGCGCCATTGTCCAGGGGAAATACCGTTTGCACCACGCCTTTGCCGAAGGTCTTGGTGCCCACCAGGGTGCCAACTCCGGCATCCTTAACAGCACCGGCCAAGATCTCAGAAGCACTGGCGCTGCCCTTGTTTACTAGGACCACCAGGGGCAAATCCAGTTGATCGGGCTCGGCGTTGAAGGTGTGGTCCCGGCCGATGCGATAATCAATATGCACAATGGGGCCTTTGGCTAAGAACTGGTCTGCGATCTTAATGGCTGAATTCAGTTCGCCACCCGGGTTATCCCTGATGTCCAATACCAGCCCTTCCATCCCCTCTTTACGGAGTTCCTGCAGAGATTCTACTAGTTCTTCCCCGGTGTTCTCGGTAAATTGGCTGATGGCAATATAGCCCACATTGTTTTCGTTGGGAAGCATGCGGCCCTCCACGGTGGGAACGCTGATTTCCTCCCGTGTCAGCTTAATTTTCAGGGGTTCTTTGACACCCTCCCGGATAATGGTTAGTTCAATTTTGGAGCCGACGGGACCCCGCATGAGGTTAACGGCGGTTTCCGTGTCCATGTCCTTGGTCGGTCGGTCGCCAATTTGCATAATAATGTCCCCGGCTTTGATGCCTTTCTCGGCCGCCGGTGTATGGGGAAAGGGTTTTACCACCGTCAGATAATGTTCCTTGACCCCCACCAGAACACCAATGCCGCCAAAGGAACCGCGAATCTGTTCCTGCAGGGAAGAGTAGGTCTTGGCGTCCAGGTAAACCGAATAGGGATCGTCCAGGGACTCCACCACGCCTTTGATGGCTCCTTCCACCAGCTTTTCCGGCGCCACTTCAAACAAATACTGGCCCTTCACCAGGGTTACCACTTTGACCAAGTTGCCCAGCCCTTTGTAATTGCCTGCCACTGTGCCGCCCAGGATCAGCAAAATGACAAAAACCATGGAGACCAGTACAATGGCCAGCCTTCCCCAAAAGGCCAACGAGTCTCTTCTCACACTAACACCTGCCCGTTTTCTTTATCTCTTACACATGTATTATACTACAACAGAACATCATAAATTACAAAGACTTTTCCAGTTTCTGGCGGCAAAAAGCCGGGGGTTGACCCGGCTTTTTTACAGGTAATTATGGGGGCTGACCGCCGTGCCGTTTTTCCGCACCTCAAAATGCAGGTGGGGCCCGGTGGACATGCCGGTGCTGCCGACCCTGGCGATGGTGTCACCCTTGGTTACGGCCTGCCCATCGCCCACCAACTGGGCGGACAGGTGCCCGTACAGGCTGACCACCCCGCCGCCGTGGTCGATCATAACCACCCTGCCGTAACCGGTCATGGTGCCGGAATAGATCACCGTGCCGGCGGCCGGGGCAATGACAGCGGCCCCGGTGGGCGCAGGAATGTCAATGCCCGCGTGAAACCGCTGTTTCTTCAAAATGGGGTGAATGCGGTAGCCGAAGGGGGAAGAAATACGGGAATAGCCCGGCACCGGCCAGCTGAATACCCCCCCGGTATAATTGCCGCCCTTTTTGGCGTTCTCCAGGGCAATCTGCCTCAGGATGGCTTCCTCCTGGGCCTCCAGGCGGTCGATTTCTGCCTCGGTCTTCTTAAGGTCCTGTTTGGCCTCTTTTAACAGTTCTTCTTTTTCACTCTGGGCCTGGGCCAGGGTTTCTTTCACGTATTCCTGCTCGTTTTTCATGCTAGCAATTTGCCGGGTTCTGGTCTCCAGGGCACTTTTGTATTCCTCGATTTGCTGCTTTTCGCTGGTGATGCGGTCCACAATGGCCTTGTCGCTTTGCACCATCCGCTGCAAAAACTCCAGGCGGTTGGTAAAATCCGAAAAACTGCCGGCATTGAGCAGGACCTCCAGGTAGCCCACAGGACCACTCTGGTACATGCCCTTGACTCTTTTCTTCAACTGGTCGTTGCTCTCTGCCAGACGTTCTTCTGCCTGGGCCAGGTCCTTTTTCGTTTCCTCCAGCCGGTTCACCGCAACGTTGAGAGAACCCTGGAGTTGTTTAATCTGCTCCGTCTTCTGGTTGATGGAATGGTTAATGGTAGCCAGTTGTTGGGTATAGTCCTTGACCACTTTTTTGGTCTGCTGTTCCTGGGCCTTTTTCTGGTTTAACTGGTTTCTTACTTGATCCAACTGCTGGTTCAGGGGAGGAGACGCCAACACCGGCGTTCCTGCCAGCATAACCAGTCCCAGACTCAGGGCAAGAAACTTTTGGGTCCATTTGCGCTGCACGGATATCCCTCCATACTCGGTCGTCTGTCGTCGGGCAGCGGTCGTCGGACTCCGCCAAACGACAAACGTAAGTAATGTTACTCAGCGGTTGTTACACTCTTAAAAATTTTCTCAGGGAAAACCAACTGCCCAGGGCGCCGATGAGAACGCCCAGCCCCATCATGCTGCCAAGAATGTACAGAATGATCCTGGGCTCGTTCACCAGTTGAATAAAAGGCAGGGAAATTTTCAGTTTGTTAATGAGTGAAAGATATCCCAGGTCCACCACCAGGATGGCCAGCAACCCACCGGTGAGGCCCAGCACAATGCCCTCCAGGATGAAGGGGAAGCGGACAAACCAGTTGGTGGCCCCCAGTATTTTCATAATGCCGATTTCCCGCCGGCGGGCAAAGACCGACATGCGAATGGTGGTGGCAATTAAAAAGCCGGCGGACAGCGTCAGCAGGGTCAGGGTGGCCAGGCTGGCATAACGGACCCAGCGGGTCACACTGAGCAGCTTTTCCACCACGCCCTGTCCGTAGCGGACCTGTTCCACGCCCGCCAGTCCTTCAATTTTTTTGGCGGTGGCCGGTACGGCGGAAGCCTGCTTGGTCTTTACCCGGAAGGCGTCGGGCAGGGGATTGCTTTCCTCCAGCGACTCCAGAATATCCGCCCGGTCGCCGAAGCCCTCTTTCATTTCCTGCAGGGCCTGCTCCCTGGAGACGAACTCCACGGTGTCGACCTCGGGATTGCTTTTGATCTGCTCTTCAATCTTGTCCCGATCGACTCTGCCCACATTTTCTTCTAAAAAGGCGGTGATTTCAACGCTGCTTTCCACCGATTTGGCCAGCTTTTCGGCATTCACCACCAGCAGCAAAGAAGCGCCCAGAATAATCAGGGATACGGTGACGATGCCCACGGAGGAAATGGAAAGCCAGCTGTTTCTGACCAGGGAGGTAAATGCTTCCCGGAAGAAATATTTAATGGTATTAAAGTTCACAGCGGTACACCCCGCTCTCTTCATCCCGCACAACACAGCCGTTGGACAGGGCAATCACCCGCTTCTTCATGGTGTTCACAATTTCCGAATCGTGGGTGGCCATCAGGATGGTGGTGCCCCGGCGGTTAATGTCCTGGAAAAGCTTCATGATTTCCCATGAGGTATCGGGGTCCAGGTTGCCGGTGGGCTCGTCGGCGATGATCAGCAGGGGGTTGTTGACAATGGCCCTGGCAATGCAGACCCTTTGCTGCTCCCCGCCGGACATCTGGCTGGGCAACAGGTTTCCTTTATCCTTGAGTCCCACCTGCTCCAGAACCTCCGGCACAATGCGTTTAATCTCTTTACCGGAGGTGCCGGTGATTTCCAGGGCAAAGGCTACGTTCTCCGCCGCGGTCTTCTGGGACAGCAGGCGAAAATCCTGAAAAACCATGCCGATTTTCCGCCGCATGTGGGGAACTTCCCGTGCTTTCATACGGACAGTATTCTTGCCGTTGAACATCACCTGCCCCCGGGTGGGCAGCTCTTCACGGAAGATCAGTTTAATCAAAGTAGACTTCCCTGCTCCGCTGGGGCCTACCAGAAAGACAAATTCACCCTTTTTTATATGCAGAGTCAAGTCAGAAACAGCCTTTACGCCGTTGTCGTACACCTTGGAGACATTGTAGAACTGTATCATCTTAACACCTTTCCCAGTTATGATCTTAGGAACCACCTATCGGATTTCGACGCCCAAAGTGTAAATTCCTTTAAAAATAGTCTAAAATTCATTCCTTTTTGTCCAATTTTTGACAAAAAATACAAAAAGAGTGCCCTTGCAAGCACTCCTTTTATAAACTTCTAACCAATGTACCAGGTACATCTTACTTCTTCTTGGCGATAACTTTCCTGGCTGCCTCGGCGATGTTGGCGGCGGTGAGGCCGAAGTGTTGGAGGAGTTCGGCGGGTTTGCCGGATTCGCCGAAGGTGTCGCGGACGCCGATGCGCTGCAGGGGGACCGGCTGGTGCTCGGACAGGGTTTCGGCTACGGCGCTGCCCAGGCCGCCGATGATGGAGTGTTCTTCGGCGGTGACCACGGCGCCGCATTTTCTGGCGGCTTCCACAATGGCAAAAACGTCCAGGGGCTTGATGGTGTGGACATCCAGGACCATGGCGCTGATACCTTCGGCGGCCAGGGTTTCAGCGGCTTCCAGGGCGGCGGGAACCATGATACCGGTGGCAATCAGGGCCACATTGGTGCCCTCCCGCAGGGTAACGGCTTCACCGGGGGTAAACTTAAAATCTTCCCCGTGCAGGACCGGCACGCCGGAGCGTCCTAAACGGATGTAAACGGGTCCTTTGATTTCCGCTGCGGCCCGGATGGCGGCTGCGGTCTCCACTGCATCGGCGGGGACAAACACGGTCATGCCGGGCAGTGCCCGCATAATGGCGATGTCTTCAATGGACTGGTGGGAACCCCCGTCTTCCCCCACGGTGACGCCAGCGTGAGTGGCGGCAATTTTCACATTCAGCCTGGGGTAGCAAATGCTGTTGCGGATTTGCTCATAGGCCCGGCCGGTGGCAAACACCGCAAAGATGCTGGCAAAGGGGATCTTACCCACGGCTGCCAGCCCGGCGGCGGTGACCATCATGTTGCCCTCGGCAATGCCCATGTTAAAGAAGCGGTCGGGATAGGTTTTCATAAAGTCATGGGTCTTGGTGGACTTGGACAGGTCGGCGTCCAAAACCACCACGTCTTTATTATCAGCTCCCAGGCGGACCAGTTCCTGGCCGTATGCATCCCGGGTGGCAATTTTCTTTGTCATGGTAAACCTCCAGTTCTAATAGGTATTTCTTTGGGGTCAGGCCGTCAGCCGTCAGCCTTCAGCTTTTGGGGTTATTCTTTTAGCTGACGGCTGATGGCCGATGGCCTGTTATAATTCAAGTCAAGAACCGTCCCCGACTTGAATTACTCACGCCAGTTCCTTCAATGCCTGTTCCACCTGCTCGGGTTTGGGGGCATTGCCGTGCCAGCCCACCTGGTTTTCCATAAAGGATACACCTTTGCCTTTGACGGTTTTAGCAATGATCATGGTGGGTTTGCCTTTGGTGGCTTTGGCCTCTTCGATGGCCTTCAGGATCTGCCCGATATCGTGGCCGTCGATTTCAATGACATGCCAGTTAAAGGCCCGCCATTTATCATTTAAGGGGGCCACATCCATGACCACGTCCACCGGGCCGTCAATTTGCAGGTTGTTGTAATCCAGGAAGGCGGTCAGGTTGTCCAACTTGAAGTGGCCGGCGGCCATGGCGGCCTCCCAGACCTGGCCTTCCTGCACTTCGCCGTCACCCAGCAGGGCATAGACTCTCTGGTCACCGCCGTCCAAACGGAGACCCAGGGCCATGCCGACGGCGGCGGATATCCCCTGTCCCAGGGAACCGGTGGACATTTCTACCCCTGGCAGCTTTTTCATATCCGGGTGCCCCTGCAAGCGGCTGCCCAGTTTACGCAGGGTCAGCAGTTCTTCCCGGGGCAGGAAGCCCTTTTCCGCCAGGGCGGCATAGAGCACCGGGGCCGCATGGCCCTTGGACAGAACAAAACGGTCCCTGCCCGGCCAATCCGGTTTCTCCGGGTTAAGTTTCATGGTATCAAAGAAGAGTACACTGACAATGTCCGCCGCAGACAGTGAACCGCCCGGGTGGCCGGAGCCGGCTTCCCCCAGCATGGTGATAATGTGGCGGCGAATGGCCCTGGCCCGCTCCTGCAAAGCATAAATTTTTTCCTGTTCCATTTCTTTTCCTCCAGTATTCTATGTATTGTTTTAATCCATTATTTTGAACCTTGTAATTGCTTGAAACCTTCGCCCAGCACTTCATGAACATCCCCTAAGATGATGAATGCCTGCGGGTCAGTTTCCCGAACAATTTCCTTTAACCTGGTCACCTCGGTACGTCCCACCACCGACAGGAGAACTTCTTTCTCCTGTCCGGTATACATGCCTCTGGCTTTCCATGCGGTGGCACCCCGGTCCAGCTGCTTTATGATCTCCTGGCTAATTTGATCGGCCTTATCGGTTATAATAATAAAGGCCTTGGCGTAACTGAAACCCTCCTGAACCAGATCAATGACCCAGGCCGTGACGAAGATCGTGATCAGAGCATAAAGAGCCAGTTCCGCCGAATCAAAGGTGATCCAGGCGGCCGCAACAACCGTAGAGTCAATTAAAAACAGCAATTGACCTATATTAATTCCCACAAAACTTCTCACAATAGCCGCAGCCAGGTCCGTCCCCCCGGTGGTTCCCTTATGCCGGAAAACGAGACCCAGTCCCAAGCCGCTGAGCACTCCCCCGTACAGCGAAGCCAACAGCAAATTGTCTGTCAGGGCAGGTATGTAGGGTTCCAGAAAATCGATAAAGAAGGATAGTGTCAAGGTACCGTAAAGGGAGCGTACCGCATAGTGCCACCCCAGGCGCAGGGTGGCTCCAATGAATAAGGGCACATTAAGCACCAGCATGGCAGCCCCCACCGGAACATGGATGACATAGTGCAGAATGGTGGCAATACCGCTTACCCCGCCGGCGGCAATTTTGTTTGGGACTAAAAAGGCATCCAATCCTACGGCCGTCAGGATCACCCCAATGGTAACCCCCAGGTAATCCTTTAACCAGCGCATTGACATATAAGCTACCTCACAAACCCTCAATGATAAGATTTGCCCGGTTTTATCATACCCTAAAATGATTTAGACTATTTTAATTCCTAATGTTGACAAGCTAGGTTACCAGTATAATTGTTCTCCCTATTGGTGCTAAATCCTTCCAAGACTCATAAAATCTTGTCGTAAATTCAAATCGGGGACGGTTCTTGACTTGAATTCGTAAAACTAATTCAAGTCAAGAACCGTCCCCGATTTGAATTGGGAGGCCAGGTTTTATTTGGGGGTGCCGGCCTTTTCTTTGAGATAGGCGGCGATAAATTCATCGATGGCGCCGTCCATCACTGCTTGGACGTTGCCCACTTCCACGCCGGTGCGGTGGTCCTTGACCAGGCTGTAGGGGTGGAACACGTAGGAGCGGATCTGGCTGCCCCAGGCGATGTCCTTTTGGTCTCCCCGCAGGGCGGCCAACTCTTCTTCTTTCTTGCGCAGCTCCAGGTCGATGAGCTTGGCTTTTAATAATTTCATGGCGGCCAGGCGGTTGGTGGTTTGGGAGCGCTCGTTCTGGCAGGCCACCACGATGCCGGTGGGCAGGTGGGTGAGGCGCACCGCCGAGTCGGTTTTGTTGACGTGCTGGCCCCCGGCGCCGCCGGAGCGGTAGGTGTCAACCTTCAAGTCCTCCTGGCGGATGTTGACCTCCACTTCGTCCTCCACCACCGGCAGCACATCCACCGAGGCAAAGGAGGTGTGCCGGCGGCCGGCGGCGTCAAAGGGGGAAATGCGCACCAGCCGGTGCACGCCCTTTTCGCAGCGGAGGTAGCCGTAGGCGTTGGGGCCGGACACCTGGATGGTGGCGCTTTTAATGCCCGCCTCATCCCCCGGCAGCAGGTCCAATACCTCTACTTTATAATTGTGATTTTCACAGTACCGGGTATACATGCGCAGCAGCATCTGGGCCCAGTCCTGGGATTCGGTGCCACCGGCCCCCGGGTGCAAAGCCAGGATGGCGTCTCCCCGGTCGTAGGGACCGGACAGCAGTACTTCCAGTTCGGTATCTTCCACCCGCCTGGCCAGGGAAGCCAGCTCGGTGGTTAATTCTTCTTCAAGCAGGGGGTCCTGTTCTTCCAGGCACAGTTCCAGCATTACTTCCAGGTCCTGCAGCGAGGACTCCAGGGCAGTAAAGCTTTCCACCCTGCCCTTGAGGTTGGCCAGCCTCTGGTTGACCTTTTGGCTGTGCTCCACGTTGTCCCAGAAACCTTCCCGCATCATTTCCTGCTCCAGTTTGGCTATTTCTTCCTGCTGCCTCGCAATGTCAAAGAGAAACCCTCAAATCATTGATACGCTTCCCCAGCTGTTCCAGGTCGCGCCTTACTTCAGCATCCAGCAAGGTATTTCATCCTCTCTCCGAAAATGGTGCCTGGTACTTAAGTTATTAAGTTATTAGGTTTATTTGCCGCAGCATTTCTTGTATTTCTTGCCGCTGCCGCAGGGGCAGGGATCGTTGCGCCCCACCTGCTGCTCTTTGCGCACCGGCTGGCGGGGACCCTCGTCGCCGGATCGGTTTTCCACCACCACCCGCTGTTCCCGGGGCTGGGCGGGCACCAGGTTGACCCGGAAGATGTAGCGCACCACATCGTCCTGGATGTTGGCAATCATGTTGTTGAACATTTCATAGGCTTCAAACTTATATTCAATGACCGGGTCCTTCTGACCGTAAGCCCGCAGGCCGATGCCTTCACGCAGCTGGTCCATGGCGTCCAGGTGGTCCATCCACTTTTCGTCCACCAGCCGCAGCAGCACCACCCGCTCGATTTCGCGCAGGGTTTCGGCGCCCAGTTCCTCTTCCCGGGCCTTGTAGAGGGCCATGGCCTTGTCCAGGAGTTCCTCCCGCAGGGCATCGCGCCCCAGTTCCTCCAGGTCTTCCACCTTCAGGTCATGGCTGGGCAGGTAGAGCTGGGAGGCGTATTCCAGCAGGCCCGCCAGGTCCCACTCCTCCTGGTGCACGCCCTCGGGGCAATAGGCGTCCACCGAACGGGTCACCACGGTGGCAATGGTTTCCTGGATATTCTCGGCCATGTTTTCGCCGGTCAGCACCTTGCGGCGCTGGTTGTAAATGAGCTCCCGCTGCTGGTTCATGACATCGTCATAGTTTAACACGTGCTTGCGGATGTCAAAGTTGCGGTTTTCCACCCGTTTCTGGGCGGTCTCAATGGACTTGGTAATGAGGCCGTGCTCGATGGGCATATCCTCTTCCATGCCCAGTTTATTCATTAAACCGGCGATGTTGTCGGAACCAAAGAGACGCATCAAGTCGTCTTCCAGGGAGATGTAAAACTGGCTGGAGCCCGGGTCGCCCTGGCGGCCCGCCCGGCCCCGCAGCTGGTTGTCGATGCGGCGGCTCTCGTGCCGTTCGGTGCCGATGATATGCAGGCCGCCCAGTTCAAGCACCCGCCGGCGTTCCTCTTCGCACTGTTTTCTGTACTTCTCCACCAGGGCGTGGTACTCGGCATCGGCGGTCTCTTCGCTCCGGTCCTTCTTGCGCAGCTCCGCCATGGCCAGAATTTCCGGGTTGCCGCCCAGCAGGATGTCGGTACCGCGGCCCGCCATGTTGGTGGCGATGGTGACGGTGTTCAGGCGGCCGGCCTGGGCAATGATTTCCGCCTCTTTTTCATGGTACTTGGCGTTTAAGACCTGGTGGGGCACACCCTTTCTTTTCAGCATACCGCTGACCAGTTCGGAGGTTTCGATGGAAATGGTGCCCACCAGCACCGGCTGCCCGGTGGCATGGCGCCGGGCAATCTCTTCCACTGCCGCCCGGTATTTGGCCTCTTTGGTTTTGTACACCAGGTCGGCCATATCGTCACGGATCATCGGCTTGTTGGTGGGGATGACCACCACATCCAAACCGTAGATCTTGCGGAATTCCTCTTCTTCGGTAAGAGCGGTACCGGTCATGCCGGCCAGCTTCTTGTACATGCGGAAGTAGTTCTGGAAAGTGATGGTGGCCAGGGTCTGGGACTCCCGCTCGATCTTGACGCCTTCCTTGGCTTCAATGGCCTGGTGCAGGCCGTCGCTGTAGCGGCGGCCAAACATGAGACGGCCGGTGAATTCATCCACAATCACCACTTCGCCGTCCTTCACCACGTAATCCCGGTCCCGCTTCATCAGGGCGTGGGCCTTCAGGGCCTGGTTCAGGTGGTGGCTCAGCTCCATATTGGCGTCGTCGTAGAGGTTCTGGACGCCCAGCATTTTTTCCGCCTTGGCCACGCCCTCTTCGGTGAGCAGGGCGGTATGGGCCTTTTCGTCAACGGTAAAGTCGGTATCTTTCACCAGCTTGGGCACGATTTTGGCCATGGTGTAGTAAAGGTCGGTGGGCTTGTCGGCCATCCCGGAGATGATCAGCGGGGTGCGAGCCTCGTCAATTAAAATGCTGTCCACCTCATCCACGATGGCGTAGTTCAGTTCCCGCTGCACCAGCTGCTCCGGGTGGATGGCCATGTTGTCCCGCAGGTAATCGAAGCCAAATTCATTGTTGGTCCCGTAGGTGATGTCGGAGCCGTAGGCCCGGCGACGCTGTTCCCAATCCAGGCCGTGCACAATCAGCCCCACGGACAAGCCCAGGAAGCTGTAGAGCTGCCCCATCCACTCGCTGTCACGGGTGGCCAGGTAGTCGTTCACGGTCACCACATGGACGCCGCGGCCGGTGAGGGCATTGAGGTACACCGGCAGGGTGGCCACCAGGGTCTTCCCTTCACCGGTTTTCATCTCGGCAATGCGGCCCTGGTGCAGCACCATGCCGCCGATCAGCTGTACATCAAAATGGCGCATGTTTAACACACGTTTGGAAGCCTCCCGGACTACGGCAAAGGCCTCGGGCAAAATATCGTCCAGGGTCTGGCCGTTCTCCAGCAGCTGTTTGAACTCTGCGGTTTTGCCCCGCAGTTCTGCGTCGGTCAGTTTGGCTATCTGGGGTTCCAGCCCGTTAATATCCTCGACCACCCGCTGCAGTCGTTTAATTTCACGGGCGTTATCATCAAACAGGTTTTTGATAAACTTTAACACGGTTAACCACCTTTCAGGTTTTCCCTTTTATCAGGCCAAAGGAAAAGAACCATTGAGGTTCCTGACAAATCCTCGAAGTTATGGCAAATTTATTCTATCACCACAACCGGAACAAAGCAAGAAATGGCCATGTGGTAGAGATTTCGCCCTAAACCCTGCGATTCCTCCCGTTGTCCCGTTAAATTATACTGATAATGTTAGGTCTTTTGCCGGTCAATAATAAAGGCACGCCTGTGCGGCGTGCCCTTTTGTAAACATTTTAGAATTCCGGCTCGATTAAGCCGTAGTTGCCGTCTTTTCTCTTGTAGACCACGTTGGTCTGCTCGGTTTCCGCATTGGAAAAGACGAAGAAGTCATGGCCCAGCAGGTTCATCTGCATAATGGCTTCATCCAGGGCCATGGGTTTGATGGCAAAGCGCTTTGTTTTAATAACCTTGGGGGTCTCGTCTTCGATTTTGTCTGCGACTTCCGCCAGGTCGGCGATGCCACGGTTGCTGCGGCGGTTGATCTTGCCTTTGTAGCGCTCGATCTGGCGCTCCATTTTTTCAACCACCAGATCCACCGAGGAATACATTTCACCGGTGGCCTCTTCGCCCCTTAGAAGCATGCCGTTTACCGGAAGGGTAACCTCAATCTTATGTGAATCGCCTTCAACAACCAGGGTTGCCACCGCTTCTCCCAAATTATCCAGGAACCGGTCCAACTTACCCAAACGTTTTTCCACATAATCCCTCAGGGCCGGGGTTACTTGAATGTTCTTACCGCGAACTTGCACTTTCACAAAGTACCACTCCTTTCGCAGTGTCATAGGAAATAAATACCTGCTGTTAGTATTCCCGAAAACCTGTTAAATTCCTGCATTTTTTTAACAGAATTTTAAAACCCTGGCCGGTGGCCAGGGTAGAAAGTTTTCAACCTTTATAATTAACGTTTGGTAACGTTAGCAGCTTGGGGTCCACGAGCACCTTCAACGATGTCGAATTCAACTTCCTGACCTTCAGCTAATGATTTGAAACCTTCTTCTTGAATTGCGGAAAAGTGAACGAATACATCGCCACCTTCTTCTCTTTCAATGAAACCATAACCTTTTTCCGCATTAAACCATTTTACCTTGCCGAGCATTTACATTCCTCGCTTTCAAAATACTTTCAGAGAGCCCAATGAACTCACGTGGGGTTATCTTATCACTTTTACCTGTGCCCTGTCAAGTGTTACCGATCCTGGGGGATTTCCGATGCTTTGTCGAAAAAATCCTTGTTGAAAAGGTTATTCCTGTGGACAATGTGGATAAGTCTGTTAATAACCCATCAAATCAGGGGTTTTTCTGTGGGCATCAGGTGGATAGTATAGTATTATTTGTCAGAATGTGGGATGCGTTGGCATGATTTTTGTAGAAGATTTTTGTTTTCCAGTATTTGGAAGATGTATGCCGGGTATTCTGCTTTGGTGATAACGTCGTAATCTAGCAAGATTGGCGGAGATTGTACCGGGAAACCGATGATTTTCCCTGTGAAATCACCAACTTCTGAGTCCTCTGCCATTTTCTTCTGGGAGTTTATTTTGCCGCGTTGGCCAGTGTGATGACGAAGATTCCAGCCGCCCCTTGCTCTTTCAGGGTCTCTGCCATGGCAGAAACGGTGGACCCGGTGGTGAAAACATCATCTACAATTAACAGGTTTTTGCCCCTGATTTCTTCCGGTGCCTTCACTTTAAAGGATCCCCTCAGGTTTTGCTCCCGTTGGGGCCGGGTAAGGCCTGTCTGGGGCGGTGTTTCGCCCTTTATCAACACACGGTCTGACAGCGGCAGGTTTAGCCCCCTGGCCACCTGGCGGGCCAGCAGCGCCGCCTGGTTAAACCCCCGCTCCCTTAACCTTCCCCGGGACATGGGCACCGGCAGTACAAGATCACAATGCAACAGCCGGGGATGTTTCTGCAATGTTTCCAGCATGAGTCCGCCCAGCAGCGGGGCCAGGGATTTTCTTCTCTTGTATTTAAAAAGATGGATGGCCTGCCGCAAGCCGCCCTCATAGGGGCCCACCGCTCTGGCCATCTCAAAGGGCGGGGGTTGGCTTTGGCAATCTCCGCAAAGGGTGACCCGGCCCTTGGGGGGGACCGGCCTGCCGCAAACCGGGCACTTTGGTTTGGCCGCCCAATCCCGCAGTTCTTGACGGCAGGCGGGGCACAGGTCTTCTTTGCCGAGGCGGCCGCACAGCTTGCAGCCGGGCCACTCGGGGAAAATCAAGTTTACCAGGGCTTCCAACAGGGGGTGCATGGGTCTTCACCTTCTCCGAACTGCGGGAGTTCCATCCTTTTGTATTTTTAATTTGATTTCCTTTAACAGCCGGCTGTAAGCAACGGACCGGTCCCGGCCCAGTTCTTTGGCCCGGGCCACCGCCTTTTCCGCCCCAAAGAAGATTTGGTCCGGGTCGGTGGTGTCGTGGGGGAAGGTGGCCACACCAACGGACACCGTTACCATGATCTGCTGCTGGGATTCCTCGGGCACCAGCCGGCGGTCCCTCACCTCTACCCGGATCTGCTCGGCCAGTTTTAAAGCGTTGGCCGTGTCCGAACCCAGCGCCAGCACCGCCAGCTCACCGCCCCCGTACCGGCCAAGGAGATCTGCGGGCCGGGTGACATCCCGCAGCACCGAAGCCACCATTTGAATCACCGCATCCCCTGCCCCGTGCCCGTAACGGGAGTTGAAAACACCCATATTATCGATGTTCACCAGCAGCAGGGAGGCGGGCTCCCCGGCGGCGCGGCACCGGACCATTTCCTTGACCACCTGGCGGTAAAACTGCCTGTGATTAAGGAAATCGGTCAACCGGTCTGTCACGGACAGGTGCCGGATTTTTTCCACCAGCATGTCGTTGGCCAACACAATACCCGCCTGGCCGCCGATAATGCTTACCATCTGCATATGCTTCTCTTCATAGGCATAGGGGCGCATGTCCCCCAGCACCAAAACACCGGTGACCTCCCCCTGGGCCAGCAGGGGAATCACCAGCACCGAGCGGAACCGCCGGAAGGAACCGGCATCCCTTGGGGAGTCCATGTCCCGGACATCCTCAATGATAACGGGCTCCTTGCTCTCTGCAGCTTGTCCCACCAGGCCCTCGCCGGGTGCCACCATGTTGCACATCTCTTCCCGTAAAGGCCCCTGGGCGGCGCCGGGTAAAAACAGCTGGCGTTCCTGGGACCAAAAGAAGATGACAGCGGTATGGAAAGGAGCAATCCGCCGGCATTCCTGCAAAATCTGGTTAAAGAAGGTGTCCGGTTCATAACTGACCCGCAGCCGCTTGGCCACCTGGAAAAGGGCCGTCAGCTCCCGGTTGGACAGTTCCATATGTACATATTTACCGAGAATCACCTGGGCTGCCAGCACCGGCAGGAATAAGACCAGTGCCCAGCTGACGCCCATTTTAAGATAAAAGGCAGCCATCAAAGCCCCGTAAGGAGCGGTAAAGAGATAGGTGTAGCCGTCCCAGCGCAGGGCATCCCAGCCAAATAAATCCGGGTGGTCCCGGCGTCCGGGCAGCAGGTAAAAATAAACCAGCATGTGGTTAACGGCAAAATAAACCAGGGTAAACAGGACGATGGGTAAGATCTCTCCCTCCACCTGTTGGAAGACAAAGGACGCACCGGCGGCCGCCAGAATGTGCTGTGAACTGTTAAACAGGGTGGTTCGCAAGGGATTTCCCCGGTTGGCAATGCCCAGCCCGATCAGGGAGACCAACCCGGTCACCCAGGCGGTGGCCACACCGCCACAGATCAACTGGGTGGCCACAACGATGACGTAGCCCCCGGATAAGTATCCCTGGGGAAAGGGAACCGCCATCCACTCCGCCAGCACACCCAGAATGATGAGGACCGTCAGCGTCCCCCCCTGGTCCAGGTTAAGTTGGGGAAAAACCTTCCACAACCAGCCAAAGCCCAGCAGTATGATCGTCCATGTATAGAGCAAGCCAAGACTTCCCTGTCTTGAGATAAAAACCACCCCCTCCGTCTCCATTATTCGACAATAAATGGTAATTTACCTCCAGCCCTGGCAGAAAAATACACGAAAAACCTTCTCAGCCAGCAGTCCCTGGGGAAGTTTTCTTAAATCCACCACCCACACCAGGGCATTTTGGCAGTGCAACAGCCCGGTCATGAAGGCCCGGTCCTTTCGGAAAGGGTGCTCCGGCAGACTTTCCGGCTCCAAAGACACAAAGCGAAAGGATAAATTCTGCTGCAGACCCTTGAGGATATCGGCGGTATCATCCTCCGAGCCGTCATCCACCACCACCACTTCCAGGTTCACCCACTGGTATCTTCGCCAGGATTCCAACCGCCGCATCAAATACTCCACGTCCGCAGCCCTGTTGCGCAGCACCATCAGCATGCTCACCGGCGGGCCGGGCAGGTGCCTCACCAGACGAAACAGGTCCTGCACCAGATAGTAAACACCGTAACAGGCCAGGATTAAAATAGTTAAATACCCGATAGTCTCCCACATAACAACACCCCCTGTGCTTTAGAGTATGTTTACACCTGCACAGGGGGTGAGCGGAAATTTTTGTGGGATCCGACCCTAGGTCTTGAAGCGGACGAAGAAGGTGCTGCCCCGGGGACCGGTTTCTACTTTAATGGCGGCGTTGTGCCTGGCGGCAATGCTGTAGGAAACCGCCAGCCCCAGCCCGGTCCCCTGTTCCTTGGTGGTAAAGAAAGGGGTTCCCAACATATCAAGAAGCCCCATTTTAATCCCCTTTCCCTGGTCCTGTACGGACAAAACAATTTCCTGGCCGTCCATAAAGGTCTTGATTGTCAGAATGCCTCCGGGTGTCATGGCCTCCATACCGTTTCGCACCAGGTTCAGGATTAATTTGGCAATTTCCTGTTCATTCAATGAAATATATGGCACGATGCCCGGTTCAAATACAACTCTTTGGCCGTTTTTAACGGCTTCCGAATTGATAGCCGGCAGCAGTCCTTCCAGGATATCATTCAGGATCTTGCGTTTTAGATCCGTTACCTTGGTAGGGGCCAGTAAAAGCACTTCTGAAATAATGGAATTGGCCCGGTCCAGTTCCTTTAACATAACGTGCAGACGTTCCTCAAAACCGGGGCAAGCCTTTTCAATCTGAAGCATCTGCAGCAGTCCACGAACGGTTGTCATGGGATTTCGTATTTCATGAGCAATTGCTGCAGCCATTTCTCCGGTTAGCCTGATTCTTACCAACCGTTCATTATTGTTTGCGAAACCATTGTACCCTGCCGAGTCTTCCTTAACTAAAAGAAAACTAAACTCATCATTTTGGTTCACAGTCACCCCTGACACCTCCCAAGAGATTATTAGCTGCCTACACAATATTTTCAATTTGAAATAATGTCAAGTATTTTTATTTCACTATGAAACACATAATTGAATTGGCAAACACCGCAGATATAATTGATTCGAGGTGTATTGTGTGGGTATTTTCAGACAGAGGATGAAAGAGCTGAGAGAAAGCAGAGGCCTTACCCAGCAGGCTCTGGGCGATGCATTAAACATCGGCAAATCAGCCATTGCGCTCTACGAAACAGAAAAGCGGCAGCCAGACCCGGATACCCTGAAAAAACTGGCTGTTTTTTTTCATTGCAGTGTTGACTATTTGTTGGGCCTTACCAATGAACACCCGGGGATCATCCCCGGTGATTCCTCCACTGTCCCCCCTGGAATGATGTCCTTTGTGTCAGATCGAAATAATCATAAGCTGATTTCATTAATCCAGAACATTAAAGCACAGGGCTATTCCAACGAGGTCATTGAAGAATGGCTGGTTTCACTGAGCAATACCCTTAGCTTACTGCATCATACATACCAAACGGGGATAGGCCCCGGGGCAGCGGATAAATTATTGGTTCAGGAATTGAAAGAAAAGTATAAGGATAGGAAGAGTGAAAAGAAGTAAAGTAGCCAACCCTGCAGTCTGAAGCTGCAGGGTTGTTTTTACATGTTATTGTAGAAAATTCTGATGGTTATTCAGTTATTGTTATGGACTGAGTTGCTTGATCGTATTGGACTTTGGCACCAAGGGTCTCAGAGATAAAACGCAAGGGCACAAAAGTTCTACCTGGAGGCATAATATTCGGTGCACAATCCATTATTGACTTTCGCCCGTTTACTAAGACTTCCTTAGACCCAAGAGTCAGGACCACTACGTTATTCCCTTTTTTAATTTCAACCTTCTTATCTTTAGCTATCCAGTCAACCTTACAACCAAGAGCCTCACTAACAAACCTTACAGGTACCAATGTCCTGTTAACCTCGGTATCCAGAAATGGCTTAGCATCCAGGGAATATTTATAACCATTAAGTTGAGCTTCCACCTGACCCAGGGTTAGTTTAATGACCGCAGGCTTTCTCATGACGTCTGCCTGTGCTGTTTTTTCTAAAACAGCATATTTACTGAAATGAGACGTCGTAAATGCCATTGTATTTTTCTTTTCATTATAGGTGGCATTCATATCTTCCCATTTCTTCTCGGTGGGATTATAGTAACCTACGGTTAATTTCCCTTGCCCTGCTAATTTACGGGCACTGGCAGGAACCGGCAGTTCAGCAGTAACTGTCTCATCATCTTTAAATGTAAACTCCTTTTTACCGGCAGAAATAGTTATTTCGTAAATGTTATCAACCAGTTTAAATTGGTTTCTGTTGTCTGCTTGAGCCATAATGCTTTGCGCCTGGTTGACGGTGACAGGCTCCACTGTAAAACTAGCGTTTCCAATTTCTAAAAGTCGTTGAACTAATTGGTTGGAAAGAACAATACCTACATTATTTACCGAAAGAGCCATGGGTTTGTTAGTTTCCACAACTCTTTTCAATTGTTTTTCATTAAGCCGGACTTCTTTGCCGGAAGTTGAAATTTCTACTCTACCGGTTTCTTTCGATTCGGAAACGGCCTCATTGAATTCGAAGTCCCCAATAATGGATTCTTTAGAGGAATCAGTGGAAATCCCTCCACCACCGCCGCCTCCGCCTCCACCAATACTGCCAGTGTTATTGCTTGTCACTTGAATGGCAAGTTCATGACTGGACGTGGCAGTTCTTTCAAAGCTGGAACCTCCACCCAAGGGGTTTTTGGTATTGGTGCTGGTTACGCTGGTTTCAATTCGAATCTTATAGTTTCCTGCGCTTACATAGCTACCGTTGTTTTTCTTGCCATCCCAACTAATGGAATGGATACCTTTGTTCTCCGTATTACTGGTTATAAGATTACGAACAAGACTTCCATTTCCATCCACCACATAAATGTTAACAACTGTATTATCATTCAGGAGAACATATTCCAGATTAATGCTCTGTCCTAAGGTTAAACTAGATTGAGAAAGACTTGTCCTGGGAGTCAATAGTATTCCATTCTTTACTGTAGTATCAAACTTATATGTTTTTATATTAGTGAATATTTCGGTGCGCGAGTGCACGTTAACCGTTTGACGTTGTGCACACCTTCCGCTGATTTTGGGCATAGGTTTCGTTACAACTGATCACGGTAGCTAGAGGATAGTATCTTAATTTGGAATCCT
>JBFMCH010000097.1:0-15231 GCA_040754595.1 Bacillota bacterium | reverse complement strand
TTGTTCCTTTAGCATAAAGTAAAATGGGTTAATTGGTGTATACACCCAAATAATTACAAAATTATACAATTATATCTTCCAATTATTACCTTTTAATTTATGCGAAAGTTTTATGCAACGCTAGTGACCGGAGATATTGAAATTGAAAGTTGAGTCGGCACCACTCCCCAGGACCTGGTTTCCGAGGCCGGAACATCATAGGGTATCGCCGGGCGGTAGCTGGTTTTCACCAGAACGGGACGCAGCTTTCCGTTTTCATCCCGTATAAACCTGCCCTTTATTCGGATGGTCCCATTCATGGCCTGGGAAAAATAATAGGAAGCGTTGTCGCCGGTTAGTTCAATAATTTCCTCTACCTTATCCCAACAATGGTCCACATAAACACCTCCCTTGATGGTATTATAGGACCACCCCGCAACCTGTGAAAGGGGTGTAAAATGTTGAGACAACTGTTATAATGGCAAATAATGATCAAAAAAATGGAGAGTGTTCTGGTATGGTTACGCGTAACGAGTTAATGAAAATGACGGACCAGGAAAGAGAAAACTACCTGATAGAAGCGCTGCAGCGGAAACTTAACGAATTAAAAAACACTGCACATTTTGGAGAGCATGTAGAGGAAGAACACCGGCACGGGCCGGAATTTCAAAGGGGTCTGGCCGCCGGGTTTGTATCCGGCCTAGGCTTTGCCACACGCCTGCTGGCGGCGGACAAAAAGGTTTGTTCAAAGGTATTGAAACTTCTTGAGGAATATAATGACTGGGCCCAGGATTTTAACCGCCGTGGCAGGCGGGATTCCACATAAAGCAGAAAATGTAGCAGGCAGGCAAATCCATGCATAGCATATCTTAACCATACTATTAGATTGGATCCCGGGGTTATGGGGGAGCACTATGGGTGGAGCAATTATTTATCCGGAAATTATCGGTGCACTGGCAGATAGCGGCTTTCTTGTGGTTCCTGCCATAAAAGAGGAAATGGCTGTTTATGCCGAGCGCCGTGCCTTGGGGGAAGAAGTCGGTTACCAAGTCCATTGGAATTTGGTAATCGTCAAATCGTTGGAAATATGTTTAATCACGCTGGATATTCTGTGGGACAACGGAAACATTACCGTTATAGGCTTTCATTCAAAAACCTGGGATCAACTGAGTCATCTCATGCATTTTAGCAACTTGTTGTTGCTGCCGGACCGGGGATTGATCGGGGAAGATAACAATCTGATCAGTCCTGTGGCCGCTCAGGAGGGTTTTTTAATTAAGGGGTTTGCTAAGGGAGTCATCAGTCTGGCGAACAAAGCGGCCAACATGCCCCAGGATTTGGACATTCGAGGCCTAATGACCTACCTTAGTGATATTTTGAATGTGGCCAGAAGAACCGGCAGAGGCCTTTTCTTGAGTTGAGCGGAGGGATGGATTTTGCAGGCAATCAGGATTGTCAGCTACAATATTCGTCATGCCCGGGGACTGGACGCTCAGGTTGACCTGAACCGGGTGGCCGGTGTACTGGCCCGCTCCGGCGCCCGGTTAATCGGCCTCCAGGAAGTTGATAAACACCTGCCGCGCAGTTATTTTCAACACCAGGCAAAAAGCCTGGGTTATCATTTAAATCAATGTTGGGCTTTCGGTCCCAATCTTCACTGGGGAGCAGCCCAATACGGCAATGCTGTGCTAAGCCACTGGCCAATTCTTCAATACAGGCAGTATTTGCTACCCAGTAAAGGTGAACAAAGGGGTCTTTTGGAAGCTGAGATTCAACTGGACCATCGAAGAATAAACTTTTTTTGTACGCATATGGGACTCAACCGGGAAGAGAGATTGGAACAGGCGCAGGCAATCGTAAGCATTATCTCTCAGACCTCCTGCCCTGTCATTTTGGTGGGGGACTTCAATGACGAACGTACTTCACGGGAATACCGGCTGATAACCTCTGTTTTACTGGATGCCACCAGTGCTGTGGGAGGGTTTAAAACCTACCCCTCCAACCAGCCTGAGGAGCAAATTGACTTTGTTTTTATTTCTCCTGAATGGCGGGTTCTGACGGCCTTCCCTATAGAATCCGACGCTTCAGATCACCTGCCGGTGCTGGTGGAATTAATGTTGGATCAGGAGGATGAAGAATACTATAACGATATTAAAAATTTATAGAAAAACAATAACGCACTGGCTGCTGTCAGTGCGTTTTATTAAGCAATTGTTTAGTTAGCGTTTGGCATAAATCATGTGACCATAGTTGGCAGAAACTGGTAAGGAACGCAGGAAAGAGTTTTTCGTAGAGTTATCAAAGAAATACAGCGCTCCGTTGGTGGGATCACTGCCGTACAGGGCTGCCTTGGCCGCCTGAATGGCTGTTTCAGTGGCAGGACGGTTGATCCAACCATTACGAACCGGTGAAAATTGATTGGGAGCATAGATTACATCTCGAATGGTATCCGGGAAGAGATTGCTCTGCACTCTGTTAATTACCACGGCCGCAACTCCCACCTGGGCTTCCATGGGTTCCCCTCCCGCTTCAGCGGTCACCAGGCGGGCCAGCAAATCCAGGTCTTCATCTGTACAGGGAATGACCGGGCGCTTGGCGCTGCGGCTCACTTCCACGGCCATGGGTGTGGCACTGCGGGTGGCCGCAATGGGAACAATTAATTGCTGTCCGGGGTAAATCAGTGTTCCGCTCAGGCTGTTGGCCAGCATTAAGACCTCCAACCTGAGGTTATATTTCTGGGCGATGACATAAAGGCTGTCACCTGGTTTTACGGTATAGGTGGCACTGGCATCTTTTGCTTGTGGTGCTGCCGGTTTAGATGCCGCAGTCGTAGATTTTCCGTCAGGAATATTCAGGACCTGGCCCGGGTGAAGCAGATCTCCGGAAAGACTGTTGGCAGCCTTGATTTTTTCGATTCCCACCCCGGTCTTCTCACTGATGGAATAGAGGGAATCACCGGAAACCACTGTGTAATTGTAGGCGAAAACAGCCGTTGTTGGTAGCAGCATCCCTAAAAGACACATCAATACAATGGCCCGTCGAAAACGGACAAACATTTTCATATTTACTTTTTGCCCTCCTTTGGCCTTCGAGGTTAGTTGACGGGTTCGGGTTGGAAGGGCACCCTACCGCACCTTTTGACACCTCCGAAAAAGGTTTGCGGATTCACCCCATATTGGATTTAATCCCCCGTACTCCGGTTCCACCGGAGATTCGGCCTTTTTATATAAACTTATGCAACATTGTACATTGTTTCCATTCATTCGTCCATCCTCAAATTCTGGAAAATTTGTGAGACATAGTATAAGAAATAGAGGAAATACTAGTTTTGTGCTGTAAAAAGAAAAATAACCAGGGAGTGAACAAGTTGAAACAAAAGAAAGGGGTAAAAATAACGGTTGTCGGCACAGGGATGGTGGGAGCCTCCACCGCCTTTGCCATCATGGCCAGCGGGTTGGCCAGCGATCTGGTGCTGGTGGATATCAATAAAGAGAAGGCCGAGGGCGAGGCCATGGATTTAGGGGATGCCGCAGCCTTCATCAAACCTATTAATGTTTATGCCGGAACCTTTGAGGATTGCAAGGATTCCAATATCATCATCTTCACTGCCGGTGCCAACCAAAAGCCGGGGGAGACCCGGTTGGATTTGGTTCAGAAAAATGTGGCAATTTTAAAAGAAAGCCTACCCCAATTGCTGAAATACAGTCCCGACTCTATTTATTTGATGGTGTCCAACCCGATTGATGTCTTAACCTACGTCTCTCTGAAGATTTCCGGGCTGCCCACAAACCAGGTTTTCGGTTCCGGGACTGTACTGGATACCTCCAGGTTTAAGGCTGAATTGTCGGAGTACTGCGGGGTTGACCCACGCAACGTCCACGCCTACATCGTGGGTGAACACGGGGATTCCGAAGTGGCCCTGTGGAGCACCGCCAATGTAGCCGGCATGGGACTGGAGAAATTTTCAGAACTAAAGGGCATTGAACCCGTAGACAGGCAGGAAATCGCCAAACGCGTGCGCACCGCCGCCTACGAAATCATCCGGCGCAAAGGGGCCACCTACTATGCCATTGCCCTCTCCATCAAACGAATCTGCGAGGCCATCCTGCGAGACGAGAATTCTATTCTCACCGTATCCGGCCTGGTCAATGACATTTACGGCATCAAAGACTGCTGCCTGAGCCTCCCCTGCATCGTAAACGGCTCCGGCCGGAACAAAGTGCTGGCCATTCCCATGTCGGTGGAAGAGGAAGATGCCCTGAGAAATTCCGCACAGGTTTTAAAACAGGCGATACAGCAGGCTGGCTTTTAAGAAACAAAACAGCCCATCGTGCTATCTAAAATACGATGGGCGAATCCTTTTTGGCAAATATTAATTGGTTAACCAAAAGAAGAATATTGATTTTTCGTCATAAATAATGTTACTATATAAAAGTTGACTCCCCGGTACTGTTTTACAGCACTTGCAAAAATCATAAATATTGCTATAATAGAATAGCGTAAATAAATATGCGCCCGTAGCTCAGGGGATAGAGCGCCGGCCTCCGGAGCCGGGTGCGCAGGTTCGATTCCTGCCGGGCGCACCATATAAATCTTAACGTAAACCTGCGAACCTTAAAATTAAATGGTTTGTAGGTTTTGTGTTTTTAGGGAAAAAACGGGTATACCTTAACCCCTGGAAATTACTGTGGTATAATGGTTATAAGAGATTGTCCGTGAAATACAAAGGCTAAGAACCTGTTTTGCGAGAGAGACCGTTAGTTTTCCATGTTTTTCCTGATTTTTAAACCAATATTTTTCCATAGTATACTCCTAGGAGAGTGCTGAAAAAAACTCCTCTAATTTTCTTAAACCTATATCGCATCATTTCTGATTTACCAGTAAATGGTTATATTTGGTTACTTAAGACAAAGCTTTGTTTATTTGAAGACGTTTACCTCCTTTTTAGTAATATTCATTTTGTTGATGTGAAATATGTAAGGATGAAATATTTTGGATAGGAATGGTACCAAAGCCCAAGAGAATACTGGATTAACTTTTATGCCATAGTAATTAAACAGAATGGTAGAAAGATATGATTTGTATTTCCGGAAGAGATGTTAAAGCTGACCTTTCAATTTATTAAAGTGTTTTCCAATGAGAGAGAGAACTATTGGATTAAATAGTACACCCCTTGGGAGGAACCGTATTAAAAGATGCCCAAGGTAATTGAAATGGCTAAAATTCAATGCTATGCTGTTATAAATCAGTTAAAATAAATGCAAGCCAATGTTCCCAACAGGGTGGTGGATCTGTGCTCTGGTGGTTTGTCTTGTTTGCAGCACTTACAGCTGCCCATGCAATTGTAAAATCTTCCTGGACATGGATGCTGGTCAGCGCTATCGGCTTTCTACCCTTTGTATTGTACCTGCATGCCACCCCGCGATTTGAGGGTGTCCTTTTAGTGTTGATTTTTCATTTTATAGCGGCCTGTTTTCTGTCAGCCCAAAAGAAAAGGTTTGCAGTGATTTTAATGCTTCCATCGGTAGTATTGGTGCTCCGGATTGCTGTATTGGTAAAGGTGGGATGACGGGGCCAGGTGACGGCGCAATGTAAAAAGCATGGTAGGATAACAAATCTAAAAAATAACGAGGATGAGACGATGAGAAAAATCTCTATTTATTTTGTCAAAGGACTGCTTGTCCTGCTGCCGCTGCTGGGGACCTTCTACATATTGGCTTTTGTCTATTCAAAGATTGCCGGGCTGGGGAATGCCATTCTTTACCCCCTGGTGGGAAAGGAACTGCCGGGGGTTGACTTTGTTTTTGTGGTTGCCGTCGTATGCTTAATCGGCTTGGTGGCTAACTGGTGGATATCCAGAAAAATACTCGATCTTATTGAAAATTTTATTTGCACGATGCCCGGGGTTAAGAATATTTATAATACCATCAAGGATGCCCTGAAATCCCTGGCGGGGGATAAGAAGAAATTTGATACCGTCGTACTGGTAAGCCTGAACGATACGGTTTACCGCTTGGGGTTTTTAACCGTTAAGGAATCTCCCTTCCGGGACAAAAGCGGCAGGGAACTGGTGGGCGTATATTTTCCCCAAACATTGCAGGTGGCCGGGGATATGTATTGGGTGCCCAGGGAATCTGTGAGGATTATGGATATTCCCGTAGATCAGGCATTAAGGTTGATTATCTCGGGCGGCGCCACCGGCATCGGTGCCGGGGGAAACAGTGATGAATGGCAGGTCGTCAGCAAAAGAGGGATGAAGAAAGGCGGTTGTAAAACAACTTAGACAAATAGCAGACATAAAGAATGGTTGTATGAGAAGAACATTCATGTTTAAGGGGAAAAATGATTAAAGCCTTTCGGAAAAATAACGAAAGGCTTTAATCATTTCATGATGCCTAACCGGTGAATACACTGTACGCAGTAAGTTATCTTTTTTCGACAATAAAATGTCTACTGTTTGACACTAATTAACGAATGAATTAAAATTAAAGTATTAAATTTATGTTAAGAAAGAGCAAATAATGACAGTAGCTTTTTGCTACGGATTTTTTTGCAAATATTTGTGAAATTTATCTTAAGTTCCTGCGGAGAAAGGTGGAGGAGAGTATGACCTGGCAATCAGCTGTTTTAAGTATGATTGGTGGCATGGGCCTGTTATTATACGGCATGTATGTGCTGAGTGAGGGTCTGCAAAAAATTGCCGGGAAAAGACTTCGGGAAGCTCTATCTAAACTGACCAACAATCGTATTACCGCCATGGGGTTGGGGGTCCTGGTAACTATACTGTTTCAAAGCAGTACAGCCACGACCGTTATTTTGGTCAGTTTAACTAGTGCTTCGATCATCAGTTTAAGACAAACCCTGGCGGTTATTCTGGGGGCCGACATCGGCACCACAGTGACCGCCCAGTTGATCGCATTAAAGGCCACGGAAATATCCCTGCCCATCGTCGGTATCGGGGCAACCATTATTTTCTTTTCCAAGAGTCATAAATACAAGCGGATTGGCCAGGTGTTAATGGGCTTCGGCTTGTTGTTCCTAGGTCTGAAAATTATGGCAGACACCATGCACCCCCTGCGGGACGATCCTATGTTTGAAAAGATGCTGCTGCAGATGAGCGACAAACCCCTTCTGGCCATGGCTGTTGCCGCCATTTTTACCTTTTTGGTGCACAGCAGCGCTGCTACCATCGGTATTGTCATGCTGCTGGCCATGCAGCACATGATTACGCTGGAACCGGCCATTTACATGCTTTTTGGCGCCAATGTGGGGACCGCCTTTACAGCGGTGTTATCCAGTCTTGGTTCGTCCCGGGAATCCCAGCGAGTGGCAACGGCCCATTTACTATTTAAAGTGGTTGGTGTGCTGTTGTTCCTGCCCTTTGTCAGCCCCCTGGCCACGTTAATGACAACCATAACTGCCAATGCCGGCTTCCAGGTGGCCAACGTCCATACCTTCTTTAATATCGCCATTGCGGTTTTGTTTGCGCCCTTTATCTCCCAGTTTGCTCGGCTGCTGGAATTCATTGTGCCGGAGAAGAAGCAACCGGATTGTGACATATGTCCCAAATACCTGGACGAAACCCTGTTTTCCAGTCCGGAAGTGGCCATTGGAATGGCCACCAAAGAAATTATGCACATTTCAGACCATGTTACCGACATGACAAAGCAGATCTACCCTCTGCTGAAATCCTATGATCCCGACCTGGCGGAAAAATTGCACCAAAAGGAAAATCATATCGATATCCTTGCTACGGCAACCAATAAATACCTGACCCACCTCTTAAGACAGCCGTTGACCAAGGATGAATTTAACAAGACCATGGGCCTGGTACACATCGTCAGAGATTACGAGCATATCGGTGATATTATTGAGAAAAACCTGATGTATAAGGCGGAAAGCAAATACGTAAATAACTTGGATTTTTCCGCCGAAGGTCATAAAGACATCATTACTATGCATAACAAAATTGTCGAGTTACTCCATATTGCCAATACCGCCTTTGCCACCAACAGCTGCATGATGGCTGAGAAGGCCAAATCACTGCAAGAGGATATCGTCGATCTGGAGTTTCGCTTGCGGATGAGTCACATTGCCCGCATGCAGAGGGGCGCCCAGGAGACAGTGAATACCAGCTTTATTCATATGGATGTCACTAACGCCTATCTGAGAATCAGCGAGCACCTGAAGAATATCGCCATGGCCCTGACAGATGAAGTTTCCTGTACCTGGCATGACGAGGCGCTTATTTTAACCCCCCCGTCAGAGATGTGGGCAAACGGCCACGGGAAACAACAAAATGTCAGCAAATCAAGTTAAAATCCTGCTTTGCGGGGCTGCATATGTCCACCGATCTGCAGGATATCCTGTTAGGAACGCCGAAAGCAGTGAAACCCCAATACCGCCTGGGTGTGATCAAGGAAGACATGGTCAATATCTCGGTACACGGGCATATTCCGCTGCTGTCCGAAAAGGTTGTGGAATGAGGAAGAAACAAGACCACCACAACCTAACCCTGGCCATGGAACTGATCAAGAACAATGTTCTGGTGGTGGCCACCGGTTGTTCCGCCCATTCCCTGGGCAAGTTCAGCCTATTATCGCCGGACGGCTTACGATACTGCGGGGAAAGCCTGCGCAGCATCCTCACCGCCGTCGGACAGGCCAATGGCCTGCCGGCACTGCCGCCAGCTTTGCATATGGGCAGCTTTCGTAGACAACTCCAGGATTGCCGATCTTCTGACCGCCCTGGCCAATTACCTGGGCGTGGGAATCAAAGACCTGCCGGTGGCCGGCTCCTGCCCGGAAACCCACCACCCGAAAGCAATCTCCATCGGCACCTATTTTATCGCCAACGGTGTGGACGTTCATGTGGGCGTCAATCCCCAGGCCACAGGCTCGCAGTTGGTGGTCAATGTGCTAACTTCCGATAAAGAAAGCTTCCCGGTAACAACCGACGGGCTGTTCGGGGGTAAACTGATTTACGAAGAGGACCCGGTCAAGGCGGCGGAGCTCATCATCGACAGAATTAAAAAGAAAAGAGCGGCCCTTGGCCTTACCTAACATCACAGGGGGAAGACAGACGCCTGGAAAATCCGGTGTGAAGATTGCAATCTCCGGCAAAGGAGGCGTGGGCAAGACCACTTTAGCCGCCCTGTTGTGTCACCTTTATGCCGGGGAAGGCAAGAAAGTGCTAGCTGTGGATGCCGATCCGGATGCTAATCTGGGGATGGCCCTGGGCGTTGCAAAGGTCTTCGCCGTGGCCAACAAGGTCAGACCCGGTCAGGAGGAAAGCATCAAAGAGGCGCTTCATTTTGTACCCCTCCTGGGCATGCTTCCCTACGACCCGGAGGCGGTCAACGCCGACCTTACCGGCAGGACGCTGTTTGAGGTAAACCCATCCATGGTTGAAGGGGTCCGGGAAATCAAGGCAAATCTTGAACGATACCTGGGGCAGGAATAGCAGATTATCAAACAGACGCAAGCGCCTGGCCTGCGTTTGTTTTTCCGTTGGGAATAGGAAGGGGAATTCCCCTTCCTTGAAGAATCCTAAGCAAAGAATTCATTGGCAGGGGAGGTGGGCAAAAATAAAAAAAGAAACCAACAGGAAAAAGCCTGCATCACCGGGCCCGGTCTTGCCGAAACAGGATTCTGTCAAACTGGGCGAGCAGCTGATTTCTTACCGGGTAAAAGAGAGCCACCGGGCCAGAAACATCCGTCTTAAGATCAGTCCGGACAAGGGGCTGGAGGTTGTGGTACCCTCGAGATACCCGTTGGTTGGCCTCGAACCGCTGTTAAAAAGTCGGGAAACCTGGATTCTCCAAAAGTTGGATCTGCTGAGCCGGCGGGCACGGCAAAGAAAAGAAAACAGCCTGGCGGAGAAACAGGCAGTCAGCTTTCTTGGCAAATCCTATCGCTTGGTTAGCGTATTTCAAGAAGGCCCCCCTGTGGTGGAACTGGTGGGGGATAAAATCCTGGTCATGCTGCTCCAGGAACGTAAAGATCAGATAAGCCAGGTGCTGGAAAGTTGGCTTAGGCACCAGGCCAGGGAAATTATCCTTGAGCGGCTGGAAATTATTAGAAGGAAGTTAAAGATTAACTATAACCAGGTCTTTATTAAAGATCAGAAAACCCGCTGGGGCAGCTGTTCCAGCCAGGGCAATCTGAATTTTAATTACCGGCTGGTGATGGCTCCGCTGCCGGTGATCGATTACCTGGTGGCCCATGAGCTTGCTCACCTGGTGGAAATGAACCATTCCAAAAAATTCTGGGCACTGGTGGAGAGCATTTGCCCGGAGTACAAGAACCACAGGCAGTGGCTGAAGGATCACGGGGCGGAGCTGACCCTTTGATTTACAGCTTTACCTCGGCCAGGGGTTTGTCATTGTTGTCGCACAGGGTCAGGGTTACGGCTTTATACCGACCCTTTTCTATTTTGTAGGTGGTTTTTAATAAGGCAATGGTATCCACATGGGCCACGCCAATCACCCTTTGGATGGTGACGATTTCTTTGACCCCGTCTCCATTGTGATCCACCAGACTGTAGTCGACAATGGGGTCAATCCAGGTGGAGATGTCCTTGAGCATGTGCTCAATGCCTTTGTACTGGGCCTTATCCAGTTGGATGGTGGATTTCAGGCCGGTCTCTTTATCTTCAAAACTGGCATAATAATTACCCAAGTATTTTACTTCGAATCTCTTATCTTCGGCTTCTATGGTGTTATTGACCGAGAACAAATCCTGCCAGTTCTCTGCCGTGGTTTCATAAATGTTCAGTCCCCTGGCTCCGGCACTGCCGCTGGAGTACCGGTACAGGAGAACCTCCTCTTTTTGATCCCCGTCCACATCCATAAATTTGACTTCAGCAAAGCCATAAAGACCATCTTCGTGAGACAGTTTTACCTTTTCGATCTCATTTACCACCAGGGACCAGGACAAAGGCATACCATCCTTTGCCTGCTCTGCGTATAATACGACCTTTTCCTTTACCGGGTCAGCCATAAGGTCCCGTTCCAGTGACTGCAGGATGTGGGTATTTTCTGTTTCCACAAAGGTTTGTGCCTGTTTGGTGCCGGAGGTGTCGGATGCTTCCATTGCTTTGGGAGAAGGGCTGCAGCCGGTCAGCAGGGAGAGTGTCAAAACAGGAACCAAAAGGGCGCAAGCTAATTTTTTCATGACATTTTTGCTCCTTCGGTTGTTGGTTGGTTTATAAATAAGACGTTTGCTTAACTAAAGTGTTTCGCCATCGGCGCAAAAAAATTGTTTTCAGAAAGTTTCCGACGGTTGCTAACGGCCGGTGGTTTTAAAATGCACAGCAAACCCCGCCGTTAACTGAAGCCGGCGGGGTTTAGTTTGCTTTAACATTCTGCATAAAAAAATGTAAAAAACCGGCGGTTGTTTTTTGGGCCCTCTGTAGCAAAAACCCGGCCACCCTTTCCACAGCCGGGGCATTTTCCTCTATCACTTCCGGCAGGTAGTGGGCTGAAACCATGGCATTTTGCTTTACCCAATTTGCGGCACTACCGCACAAATCGTAGATTCCCCCACAGGTGGTGGCAAAGTCTTCATAATGAGCCCTGGCCCAGTCTTCAAAGTATCTATGTCCCTTAAAGGCCACGCCTCCGGCGTGGTGAGGTACACATAAATCCTGCATGATGTGACCGGCGGCGCCCAGGTAAAAGAGAGCTTTTTCCTGGCGTCCCCGGCGCCAATATTTAACGGCCCGGTCAAAATAAAACTGGCATTCGGTAGGAGCATCCGGGCCATGCCACAGTCCGGCGTCCTTACGGTGGTCGTAATAATGACTGATATACTTAAATCCCCTGTCACTCCAGGATGATCCACGGTTTAAAGCTTCCAAATGAGATTGAAATATCAGCGCTTCACTTTGCAGTCCGTCCCGTTTAAGGATATGGATGGCCTGCCGGTTGCAAAAGTGATGGGTATTTCTCAATCGTTGGGGTTTAATTATCACCTGAAAGGGTAAGGTCAGGGCCAGCATTACCTTGGCACAGTTCCATGTCGCCTGGGTCAGGGTCATTGAAAGTTCTCCTTTTATACAGAAACGGTAAGAAACTTTAAGTCAGACATCAAAGATTATTGCCAAAAAAATGGTAAATTATGAGGAAAATTTTAACCGTTAGGACTTTGGTCCTAAAATGCTCCACCATAAGAAAGAAAATTGCTTTTTTAGCAGGAAAGTGGAAACTTTCGCCGAATTTGGTAATACACTATATAAAAACGCCTAATTTCATGGAAAGCGGGGGAACCATTCTTTTGGGGTGAACTACCTGTGGTAGCGGGCTAACTTTCGGTCCGAACCCGTCAGCTAACTCCGTCGGCGTAGAAAGTGGGGAAGGTGAAGTTGTCTATACGAAGAAGACTGGCGGTCCTGGCCACCTCCGTTTGCCTGGCAATCGTTGTGTGGACCGGTTCTGTCGAGGCCGCCCAGGTTACGGTAGGCCAGGGAGATACCCTGTGGGCCATTGCCAATCAAAATGGCACCACCGTGGAAACCATTAAAAAACTGAATAACTTAACCGGCGATAGCTTGCAAATCGGTCAAGTTTTAACCGTTCCGGACCAACCAACCAACCAGGCAGCAAGGCCTTTGTCTGCCTCCCAAAATGTTTCCAGAGGGATTACGGACAGGGCAATGGCAGTTTTGGATTATGCCAAAAAGTATATTGGCGCAAGGTATCGTTCCGGTGGGGAAAGCCCTGCGGGCTTTGACTGCTCCGGTTATGTACGTTATGTTTATAAAAACTTCGGCGTTGACCTGGTTCATACCGCAGCAGGACAGTACAGCTCCGGTACCACCATTAAGCGAGAAGAATTGCGCCCCGGTGATCTGGTTTTCTTTAATACCGGTGGACGCGGCATCAACCATTCCGGTATCTATATCGGGAACAATCAATTCATCCACGCCTCCAGTTCCAGAGGGATTAAAATCGATTCCCTGTACGACGGTTACTGGAACCCCAGGTACCGAGGAGCCAGCAGAATTCCATGATGTTATCCAAGGACCCTGGTTCTTTCAACCAGGGTCCTTTAATCTACCCAATTCAAGTTGGGGACGGTTCTTGACTTGAATTCAAAATTTTGGAATTCAAGTCAAGAACCGTCCCCAACTTGAATTGTCCCCTGAAGTTAAAAGGCACCCTGAGGCGGGTGCCTTTTGTAGATTAATCCTGGTATTCAAATTCTATCGCAGCATCTTCGTCCAGGGTGAAATCCTTGATGATATCGCCACTGAACCAAACCTTGTATTCTTCCCCGTCTTTTAGACTGTCATCGGTATCAAGGGTGATGGTTAACTTATTGCCGGAAATGCTGGCAGCGTCGACGTCCAGTTCGGTATCTCCGTCCATTACATGAATGCCGTTGCCACTGGCGTCAAAGTCTTTCCCTTTGCTGATGTTCTGGTTGAACATGACAACCACAGTGGTGGCATCGGTGGCTTTCACCTGATCCACCGCCAGTTCCGCGTTTTCGGTGGTAAAGGCCCACTGGCCTTTATTAATTCCTTCAAAGACGTTGTCCTCATCGTCTTTTTGCAGAATACCACCGGCGATGCTGATGCAGTATTTAGCATTATGGTCCAGGGTTTCGCTGTTATCCAGTTTGACGGTCAGCTCATCATCCTTTTCAGTAAAGACGATGGCATATTCCAGACCGGCATCGACCCACTTATTGTTCTGGTATTTAAAAATCTTTACGGCGGCAGGCAAATCTTCCATATCTTTGCCATCAACAAAGGCCATATCATCGGTAAATCTAACTGCAAACTTATTGGTATCCACAGCGACCTTGGAGTTTTTAGCAGGGCTCAGTTCTTTGATAAATTCTTTGCTGTCTTTGACATCATCAGTGTCGTTATCCAGGTCATCGGTACTGATGAACCGGGAAATCATGACGGCAAATTCGCCTCTGGAGATGGGTTTGAAGGGGTTAAAATAACCCTCGGGAGTACCTCTCATAATCCCCCTGTTATACATGGCCGCAGCATAATATAACTCATCCTTGCTTAGTTGATCAGCATCTTTAGCAAAGGACAGCATTTCTTTTAGGGATACGTTTTTGTCCCCGGAAGCACGGCACAACCACATGGCCACTTCAATGCGGGTGGCGGGTTTATTACCGTTCCAGGCCATGAGTTCCCAGTCTGCGATAATACCGGCATCATAGGCCTGAAGCGGGGCTGAACCCATCCAGCTGGGAAAGATCTTCTTGATCAGTTCGGCCTTATCCGTTGAGGTGTCTTTGTGATCCACCACCCGCATGATGATGGCGATGGCTTCGTTTTTGGTGACCGGTTTTTGGGGTTTAAACAGCTGGTGCTCATAGCCTTTCATAATTCCCTTGGACTGCATTTTTTCAATTTCTTTTTTCGCCCAGTGGTTTTGAACATCAATAAAACTGTAAACATAGGTATTCTGGTGGTGCCTCGATTGCTGCAGCATCTGCAGACCCGGCGGCAACTGCTTTTCTTTCATCCAGGGTGGGGTTGCCCAGGCTGCACTTGCTAACAACGTGGTAAGCAGACACACGGAAAGTAAGGTGACCATTAGTTTGGTTAGCTTTTTCATGGTATTCTCCTTTCAAAAATCGGGAATTCCAAAGCACAAGCCATTTATTGGGGCGCCATCCAATAATGGGTTTCTGATTACACATTCTATTACGGATAGCAAAAGAAAATTGGGAGGGTAAATGGATAAGATGCAATGGCTCTTTGCCTCAAGATAAAAGGTTTATTATGCTATTGAAAAGGTTTGTCTGAAATGACAAAATAATAAATTTTAAGAAATGATCTTAGTCATTTAATTGACACAATGTGACATTTCTTTATATTATTATACGAGATAGAAAAATTGGGAAAAGCGGCCTAAAATAATAGAAAAATAAAGAATGAGGTAGGAGGTTTTGTATGGCGAAGGTTGACAGTGGCGTTTGCTGGGAGTTTCTGAAATGTCCGGAAGAAAGAAAAACCAAGTGTCCTGCTTTTACGGAAAAAAGAGGGAGTGACTGCTGGAAGGTTCCCAGAACCCTGTGCCGGGGTGAACTCCAGGGGACGATGGCACAAAAAATCGGGTCATGTCGAAAGTGTAACTTTTATTGTTCTTTTCACAAAATAAAAGTTCCTGTAAGGGTAAAGATCATGGGTGGCTTTGCCTTTATAATAGCGCTTTTGCTGGGCATGGGGTTTTTTGGATTATATGAGTTGAAATTGGTCGCTGATATGTATAATCATAAT
>JBFMCH010000096.1:0-69466 GCA_040754595.1 Bacillota bacterium | reverse complement strand
GGATTCCAAATTAAGATACTATCCTCTAGCTACCGTGATCAGTTGTAACGAAACCTATGCCCAAAATCAGCGGAAGGTGTGCACAACGTCAAACGGTTAACGTGCACTCGCGCACCGAAATATTCAAATAAAAATATATTAAAACTATTCTAAATATTCTAATCACTATTTAAGGTATTCTCCAAGCCACTAAAATCAGGTCTTCCCCTGATTGCTTGTCCCATTAAAAAAATAAAGTTAATTAATAAAGTAAATTAAGTAAATGAGGTCTGTCTATGTATAGGCGTTTTGTGCCAAAATAAAAATGGTTTAAGAGCCTGTGCCTTAAAATGTGCGGTTGATTGTTATTTTAAATAAGTATATAGTTTTAAAGGCCTGCCAATGGGACCATACTGCATTTCCACCTTCACCCTGCCGCACTTCTCCATAAAATCAAGATATCGACGGACTGTCACTTTCGTGAGTTTTACTTCCTCAGCGATCTCCGACACCGATAGATTTCCTTTATTATTTTTCAAAAAAGCTAGGATTTGTTGAAGTGTAACCTCGTTTAACCCCTTGGGCAATTCGCCCCAGTCTTCCATATATTCAGAGGTACCGATGGCTTGATTGCTATTGGGAAATGCTGTTTCGTTTTTTGATTCTACATTAGGAAAGTTATTCACCTGGGGTAATGCTGTACCTGTTGTTTTACTGATTTGATAGGTTAAGGCTTGGATCCACTCCACCAATTGGTTAAAGGATTGCGCCAGTTCGCCGATTTCATTTTTGCTTCCGATTTCAACCGAAGCAGACACATTGCCGGAGGTAACTTTTTGTGTTTCAGCGGTTATCAATTTCAACGGTTTTATGATAAATCTCTGGGTAAAATAAAGGGATCCGGCAAACACAAGCAGCGTTAAGGCAACCCCGATAAAAGCCATTCTTAAAAGCGACTCGTAGAGCAGTTCATCATAAAATTTTTTTGAAATGCCCACATAAAACATACCAATAATATTGCCCCTTTCATCATAAAGGGGGCTGTAGGCTGTTTGATATTTTTCCCCCAGCACCTCGGCCTCGCCAAGATACTCCTTACCGTTGGAAAGCACACTTTTTGCCACCACGTCCGAAGAATGGGTGCCCACCGCCCTTTGTCCGTCCGGTTTTTTTATGGTGGTTGACACCCGCGTGCTGCCAAGAAACAGGGTGCAGGTATCCCCTGTCAGGCTGCTGATATAGTCGACGATCTCAAAGTTGTTGTTCATTTTCACGTCACCCTTGTAGAGATAGCCGTCCACCTCCCGCCAGGGCCCGGGATATTTCAGGTCAATGATGGTCTTGCCTGTAGCCATGTCACTCCTTGCCTTTGTTATGGCTGCCAGTTCCGAAGATTTCTTGATTTGTAAGCCCACTGCAGTCATAAAGCAAACGGCAAGGACCAGCGTTACGACAACGACAAGGATGGTGATTTGCTGTTTAAGTGATTGCATCTGAAGTATTCTCCTTCCCGTTCCGTAAACTTTATTTTATTAAAAAACTTCGACAGATATTTAATTAGACCTGCTGAATTAAGCAAAACTATTTATTATTTGTAAAATTTTCTGAATTATCTATGATTGGTTTTATAGAAAAGCCCCGCACCCTATTTGGATGCGGGACTTAAAACTGTCTATGATTCAGACTCTGCAAAGTTTTTGGGATCCTCCAGGTAGTAAACCACATAGGCCCTTGGGGGGTCCTTCCGGATTTCTGCCATGATGGAAGGTCCTACGGAAACCTCACCGATCAAGTTGATATCGGACTCAATATCAAACTCTTCGTCTTCCAGGGGCTTTAGAACTTCCACCCCTGGATTGGGGTCCTTGGTTTTAATGGCCAGGGCCAGGTATTTTTGTCTTGCTTCTTCCGGGTTGTCCGCATAGATAATTCTGGTGTTGGTTGGGTGCTGCATGATACGATACCTCCAAATATGTTATTTATCCATTTTCTTTGGCAACCAGTTCTGGACCCACCTGTTTAACAGTACAAGCCCTGCCCCCAGCAGTCCTAAAGCACCCAAAGAAACAGCCAGGTGAATTCCCGGACTTAGCTGCAGGGTTTGTACGTAGGCATTAAAATTTTTAAGGGCCGAAGAGGCTACCATTACATACAAAATGAGCACAACAAAGACAAAATAGTTGGCTTTCTGGTTGGTTTTTTTGTTTTGCAACGCGGTCTGTCCTTTCCGATATAAGATAAGGGCAAAAACATTGTTAAACGAATGGTTCGTATTACATGGTTTTATTTTACTACAAACCTATTCTTTAGTGTACCGTTCCTCTCTTCATAGAAAAATATTCCTACCCAGAGATTCCTGTTTCAACGACCCATGACTAGACGGTTGCCCGTCCCGCCAGAGGGATCTCCGCAGGCGTCAATTCCCGGAGAACTTCCGGTATTGAATTAATTACCTTGACGTTTTGCCCTTCGCTTAACTTCATATGAATATTATATTACAAAAATAAACATTCTTCTATATTTTATTTAACAGTTACCAACCCTGTACAAACAAGTCCATTTAAATTTTATAAATAATCAATCTTTTAGGGGCGGGCGATCAGCAGCGGGCAGTCACCGCTTGGTGACTGCCCTTGATTGAACACAATGCGATTTAACTAAAAATCTTTAAAAAGTCTGCGCATTTTAACCTGAATTCCACGTTCTCCTTTTCAAATACCTTAATTCCTTTTGCCCTTTCATTCTTATCCAGTGTTTCTACACTGTCCACAAAGCAAAGGGGAGGAAACAGGACGCACCACCAGTTTTTCCCTTTTCCTTCGCCAATGACCACCCTTACCGCATGATAATTGCCCGCGGGCAGGGTTAAGGTACCGTAGGTTTTGGTGGGAAAATCAAAGTCACCCATCATCACAGCCACCCGGTAGTCCTTTCCCTCACGTTTAATTTGTTCCCGGGCCAGTGTTTTAATTTCATCCATACTGTCTAATACAATTTTTTCTGCTTCTTGCCTGCTTGACGCATGACGGAACCGTTCTTTCATTTCATTTACAATGACGTCTCTTACGTGAAGCTTTAAAGTCTGGTCCTCAAGACGATCACTGTTGGCAATCACATGAAAGCGAATCAGCTGGCTGGCAAACTCATGCTGAACATGGGTCCGGTAGGACAAAAAGACCAGGCCAAGCAACAGGATGATTAAACAAAGAAGATATCGCTTCTTTTTTGTATATAACACATCTGCACCCCACATACACTAATTAACTACTAAGAGTATGTGAGGTTTCTGCCAATTTTATACATAATAAAACAAAAAAACCACAGCTTCCGCCGTGGTCAGTTTTTAAAAAACCCTGGGGGTACTTGCCGATTTAAACCATTCGTTAACCTGCTGGCCAAAGCTTCTGCTGTTGTCTAGTGGTGCTGATTGCATTGACCTTCCAGTTCGATGTATTCTTCAAATTGGTCCCGTAAAAACAAATCCACCAGCGGGCGTGTACTGCCCGGCACCACCCAGTGGACCAGCATGCCGCTCTCGTCGTTTCTGATTAACCGTCCACGGGTACCCGGCTCTGCATTGCCCAGCTTTACCTTAGCCTTCACCCACACCTCACCCCTGCCGTTATGGACCGCCAGCATTTGCCTGGCCATCTCCAGGGTGTGCATAAGCCCGTTCATGGTTTCCTGCACCTTCCCCTGGGAAAGCATTTCGATCCCCTCTGTGCACAGTTTGATCACGGTATCCAGTTTTACCTTGGGGGCCTCCCGTTCCATCTTTTCCAACCTCCCTTTTAACCGGTGATGATGTTGTAAACTTCAAGGGGCTTGCTGATCAGGGACAACACCGTACCCTGATCTTCAAATACCACGTCCGTTACCCTCAGGAAAACGTTGTAAAAATGCTGGTAATCAAAGGGTTTGGTTTTCCCCAGCAGGACTTCCCGCCAGTTGGCTCCGAATTCCCTGTCCAGCCGGGTTTTTATTTCCTCTTCTGTCGCAAAGTCTTCCAGCGGTAAAACGCCTGTCAAGTTGCCCACGGCAACGATTCTGCGCATATGGTCTCAGCCGGTTTCGTAAAAACAAACCGGTATTTGCAACTTGCCCACTACGTCCACCAGGGAGTTTAACCGGCTGCCGTCCATGGATCCAAGAATTACCTGGTGGTGTTTGGTCACGATTTCCCTTATCTCACTCAGCTGCCCACAGCCGGCGGCGGCCAGAATTACCTGCATAATACCCACCTTCACCTATTAATAATGGGGCGGCCTTTCTTTAAGGGGGCACTTCCGGCAGTAACAGTCATCACATTCATCCTGACAGGAGGTGTTGCATTTGCAAGGAGTATCTTCATAAATACATTTCACAGGTCATCCCCCCTAACCGTTTTTTGTGGCCCTCCTGTATTATTTCACCATTAATACCGCTTTTCCTGGTATCATTTCAAACTTAACAGGAAAACCTAAGATTGAGTGGTAAATTCAGGTAAAGGTGGCTGATAAAATGAATCTGACATTGGTGAAAGAAAAAATCCAGTGGGTATCGTGGATTGTAGAAACGTTCCGGTTGGGATAGGGTCGGGATTTGCGGTTATCCCTCCGCCAATGAGATCAATTGCTATAGAAAACGCCCCCCGAGCCGGTAGGCGTTTTCTGTATTTGGTACCTAAGAGATATGCGTTTTATAGCAGTCGGGGTACGCAAGACCACTTTTATATCCTGCATCGGGATGTAAAAGTGGTCTTGCGTTAGTAAAATCAAATTGAAATTAAGGTAGGACTAAACGTGTATCTTAGATTGAGCAGCTTATCATAGTAAGCGAGGTGATAAATTGGTTTTCCTGGTGGTTGGTTGTATTTCAGGCATGGCCATTGGAACTTGTGAAAGTGTAAATATTTTAGTCCACTGGTAGTCCCTTGCTTTTTAACGCCGCAAGGACTTCGGGTTTTACGAAAGATTTCCAAGCCGGGTATCTTTCTTTTAGCTTAAGCAGCTCTTCCCTGTGGTGGTTAAATAACTCCACCAGCTTATTAGGATCATCCTTATACATCTGTAAATATATGATAAGTTTTAAATCCCTAAACATGCACCCATCTCCCCAATGTTTTAGGATAATGGGTATGCGGTAAAAATTGAAATATGCAATGAATTTTATTCACATATAATCGTCAAAACGGTTTAACATCGTGAGACATCATCAACCTTTTAGGGGTTTCCCAAGTACCTAAAAGAAAGAGACCGGCCTGTTGGCGGCCAGGACCACGGTTTGCGCCAGCTCTTCCAGTTTTTCTTCCGGGACATCTATTTTTACACCTTTAACCCGTTGCAGCACTTTCACCACTTCCTCAAAGGAACTGTTGCCGGCCCGCTCCCCCAGGCCGGAAACGGTGGTACTGAGGTATTTGGCCCCGGCCTGGTAAGCGGCCAGGGCGTTGGCGGTGGCCATGCCGAAGTCGTTATGGGCGTGCATCTCCACATCGATCCCGACCTCTTGAATGATTTGGGCCACTTTATCCCTGGTGGTAAAGGGGTCCAGCACACCTAGGGTATCGGCGAAGCGGAGGCGGCTGGCCCCTTCCTCCCTGGCAAACCGGGCAAATGTCAGCAAAAAATTCATATCCGCCCGGGAGGCGTCCTCGGCACCGATGGTTACGGTGCAGCCGTGCTCTCGGGCATAACTGACCGCCCTTCTGACGCTTTCCAGCACCCAAAGGCGACTGCATCTTAACTTGTATTGGATGTGAATGTCGGAAACCGGGGCGGAAATGTGCAGGTTGCGGGCGCCGCAGGCCAGCGAAGCCTTGACATCCCCCAGGGTGGCCCGGTTCCAGGTGGAAACCCTGGCTTTTAGATCAAGGGACAGGATGCGATAGATGGCATCCATTTCCAGCTTTCCCATGGCCGGTATGCCCGACTCGATCTGGTAGACCCCCACCTGGTCCAGCAACCAGGCAATCTTCACCTTCTCATCCACAGTAAAAGCAACCCCCGCCGCCTGTTCCCCGTCACGCAGGGTGGTATCAACAAAGTAGACCGTATTCACGTAGATCACCCTCCAAAACCAAAGCCAATTCATTCAATTCAAGTGGGGACGGTTCCTGACTTGAATTGAAACTAAAGAATTCAAGCAGAGACAGTTCTCAAATTGAATTGGGGAAAACTAAATTACAGTTCAGAAACGCCCCGTATTGATAAATAATTCGTTTATAGGAACTGGGAAAAACTTCAATTCAAGTCAAGAACCGTCCCCGGTTGAATTGAGAATGGTTTTTAGTTGCAGCATGGTTTGGTAATGATTAACTTGATTTCATTTTTTCCAATGACCTCGGTGCGGCTCTCCATGCCGTTGACGAGGATTTCGTTTTCCAGCCAGGGAGGGATGTGGTTGCAGAGGACTTCCAGGGAGTAGAATTTACCCTGCCGGACAAAGGGCAACAGGGCCTGCTTGGAGGTAACACCTAGGTTCTTCTCCTGAATTTCTTTAATGGAAATGCGGTAGCAGCCGCTGAAGGTCTCCACCGGAACGGGCGGGCTGACGGCGTTTTGCACCACGGTTTCCTTTTGCTCTTCTTCCTCTTTGGCCAGGATATAATCCAGGAACTCCACCGGGTTCCCCTCAAATTCCCAGATGCTGCAGCGGGATTTCTCCAGGGCAAAATAAGGGATACCGGTGACGGAAAGCCCCACAAAGGTTTTGCAGGAGCCGAGGAAATCAACCAGTTCACTCATCTGGTCCCGTAAAGCCTTGATATTAAAGTTTTCGCCCAGGGAAAAGTCCTTTTCCCTGGACACACTCCACCGGCCCTGCATCCTTTGATAGATCATGACTTTGCCTTGTTGATAGAGGTCGGTGGTCTTTCCGTTCTCACCCACGTAAACAGCTATTTCCTTGGGCATCAGACTCTCCCCCTTTTCCAGGAGTTTGTTATTGTCTATATCTCCAGTCTCTTGACCACGTTTCCTCCTTCGATGTGCTCATCCATAATCTCTTCCACATCCCCGGGGGTGACAGCGCCGTACCAGACATTATCCGGGTAGACAACCACGATGGGACCCTTCTCGCACAGGCTGAAGCAGCCGGTGTTGGAGACAAAAACTTCCCCTCCCAGGTCCCGGTCTCTGATTTCTTCCAGGAAATTTTCCACGATCTCCACACCGGCTTTGCTCTGGCAAAAACCCTTGGACTGACCGTTCATTCTGGAACTCGTGCAGACAAAAATGTGACGTTTCGGCTTAATCACTTGACCCAACCCCTTTTCATCAATTGATTTCGCTACATAGTCATAGAATGATTCTGTTTCAGCGGCTGCACAGCCTGACCGGCATAAAACTCCCGGGAGCGGTCCTCACCCAGCAGGCCGATGGCATCCGCCCGGCACTGCTTGCAATGCCGCATCTGGTGCAAATCAATTTGGCAGAGATCCCTCATTTGATTCAGTTCCTGCATGCCGGTGGGAGGAAGATGGGCAAAGGCGCTGCCCTCCGCCGGAATTAGCGGCATGATGTTGGTCATGAAGGCTCCTAACTTCTTGGCTTTTTTAACCACAGAGGGAATCTCGCTGTCGTTGATGCCTTTGATCATCACAATGTTCACTTTTACCAGCACACCCTGTTGGGCCAGATACTGGATACCGGTCAGTTGATTTTCCAGTAAGATGCGAGCTCCCTCAACGCCCTCATATTTTTTCCCCTGGTAATAGACGTGGCGGTAGATTTTAGCCCCGGTGGCCGGGTCCAGGGTATTCATGGTCACCGTTACATGTTTAATGCCCAGCTCTACAATTTCCGGGGCATAGTGGGGCAGCAGCAACCCGTTGGTGGACAGGCAAAAGATCATCTCCGGGTTGGACTGTTTGATCCGCTCGATGGCCTCCCGGGTATTGTCCCAGTTGGCCAGGGCGTCTCCGGGCCCGGCAATGCCCACCACGCTGAGGTTGGGAATTTTTTCTTTGACCACGATAAATTTTTGTTCCGCCGACACCGGTGTTAATACCTCGCTGGTGACACCGGGCCTGCTTTCATTGACGCAGTCATACTTGCGGTTGCAGTAATTGCAGCCGATATTGCATTGGGGCGCTACCGGCAGGTGCATGCGGGCATATTTATGATGGGCATCCTGAGAATAACAGGGGTGCCTGCGGGTTTGTTCCAGGGTGTCACCGGCTGTTTGACTAATGCCGGGGTTCTGATTGCATAAGCACGTCATGCTGCTCACCACTACTTTCCAGAAAAAATTCCTCAACCGGTTGGTTGTTCAGATAAAACATTTCATACATGGATTTCCGGTAATGATTGTGTTTGTGTTCCAACAGGGTATTGGTGATCCTGTCCAGAAACATGGTGGTACCCGCGTAGCCCACCGAAAGGAGACGCTGACCGCCGGTGCGGTCGTGGATGGGAAAGCCGTACCTTACCAGAGGGATGCCCTCCTTCTCGGTCAGAAACCTGCCCTCCGATGAGCCGATGGCGATGTTGGCCTTTCCTCTGCTTTGCTTTCGAATAGTGGTAAAATCCGTTTCGGTTAATACGGTACAACGCAGGGGCGAGTGGGCCAGCTTTTCTTCCAGAAGTTTCACCAGCTTGGGGTTTTTACTGCCGGTGGCCACCACCACCGGGTAAATGCCGTTCTCCAGGCAGATTTTGGCTACCCCGTAGATATTGTCCGGCTCGCCGAAGATGACGCTGCGCCCCCGGGCATTGTATTTATGGGAATCAATCATGCAGTCCAGCAGCCTGCCCCGCTCCTGCTCCAGGCAGGCCGGCAGCGGGTTGCCCGTCAGTTTCACCAGCAGATTTATAAACATGTCGGTATTTTCAATCCCCATGGGCACCGGCAGGTTATACAGAGGGACGCCGAACTCGCTGGCCAAACAGTGACCCGGGGACATGCTCTCATCCACCGTGAGACCAAACTGGATGGTGGCTGCGGCGCCGCCCATGGCGGCAATGTCTGCCAGTTTGGTGCCGCCCTCGGGCATCTTGTGGTAGGGTTTTTGATAAGGGCGGTCCAGGGTATCGGAATAATCGGGCAGCAGGATGTAGTCCACCTGCATTAGCTGTAAAATCCTCTTCATCTCCCGGATATCCGCCGGGCTCAGGTTGGGAATGATGACGTTAATTCTGGCATGGGCTTCGGTGGGCCGGGCCAACTGGGCCACGATTCTTCTCAGGGTTAACCAGTATCCCTCGGTATGGGTGCCCCCGTAACCGGGGCTGTTGACGGTAACCACCGGCAAATCCCCGTATCCCTTTTCCCTCAGGTATTCCTGGCTGATCCTGTCGATGTCCTCGCCAATGGTTTCCGCCAGGCAGGTGGTAAGGATGCCGATGACCCCGGGCCGGTAGGCTTTAATAACATTGTCCATGCCTTGTTTTAAATTCTTTTCTCCCCCGTAAACGGTGCCTTTCTCATTCAGTGAGGAAGAGGCCACATCAATGGGTTCGTTAAAATGCTCGGCCATATGCCGGCGCATGTAGGTGGCGCAGCCCTGGGAACCATGGAGAATCACCATGGACTGTTCCAATCCTTTGAAGGCCAGAATGCCTCCCATGGGCATGCACATGTTGCACGGGTTTTCATTGACATCGCGGTAATTTGCATGATTTTTTTCCACAGGCCTCTACCCTCCTTATACGTATTGCCAGACCGGGGAGCAAAGGGTGGTATACACCTCTTTGGCCAGGTTGACCGCACCTACAAAACCGCTCAAGGGATGCTTACGTTCGTGATTATGGTCGATAAAGGCGATGCCCAGCTTGTAGGCCAGGGGCCTTTCCTTGACGCCTCCCACCAGCAGGTGGGCGCCCTTTTCCACCATGAATTTCTCCAGTTCCGACGGGTTGGCGTCATCCAAAATGACCGTCCCGTCATCCACCAGTTCATTGATGATCTCGTATTCTTCCTTGCGTCCTGTCTGGGTGCCGATCATCACCACATCAATGCCGATTTCCCGGAACTGCTTAATAAGAGAGATGGCCTTGAACCCTCCCCCCACGTAAATAGCTGCTTTTTTGCCCTGCAGCCGCCGGCGGTACCACTCCAGGGTGGGTTTCACCCTGGCCGTTTCCCTTGCAACCAGTTCTTCCACCCGGCGTTTCATTTCCTCGTCGCCAAAGTGAGAGGCGATCTTTCTCAGGGATTCGGCGGTGTCTTCCAGCCCCAGAAATGAAATGTTGAGGTAGGGAATCCCGTACAGTTCTTTCATCCTCTGGGCCAGGTAAATCATGGAACCGGCGCACTGGATGATATTGAGGGAGGCAGCGGTGGCGTTTTTCAAAGCTTCATAGTCAGAGTCGCCGGTAAAGGCCACATTCACTTCAACACCGATCTGCCTGAGGTAGTTTTTAATGATCCACACTTCCCCGGCCAGGTTAAAGTCCCCTAAATAATTGATGGTGTTGGCCCTGGCAGAGATGCCGGTTTGGGTTGGCTGAATCAGCCGGAGCAGCGCGTCGCAGGCGGCCCGGTAACCGGCGGCTTTATTGCCGGCAAAACCGCTGGACTGCACGGGAATCACTTCAATTTGATGCCTTTCCGCCGCGGCCTTGCAGACCGCCTCCAGGTCATCCCCGATCACCCCCACAATGCAGGTGGAATAAACAAACACCACTTTGGCGGGGTATTGGGCAACCAATTCATCGATGGCCCGGGCCAATTTCTTTTCACCGCCGAAAATGACATCCTGTTCCTTCAAGTCGGTAGAAAAACTGTTCCGGTACAACTCCGACCCGCTGCTGAGACTGCCCCGGATGTCCCAGGTATAACTGGCACAACCGATGGGGCCGTGCACCAGATGGATGGCATCCGTCACCGGGTTTAAGACAACCCTGGCCCCGCAGTAGACACAGGCCCGCTGGCTGACGCACCCCGCCACGCTGTCGGTATCACATTTGAGCTGGTTTTTCTGCTTCCCCTTGGTGATAATGGAGTTTTTTCTTTCTTTCAGGACCATGTCCCATAATGCGGCCTCCCGCACATCCATCAACTCCTTCCCAAACATGTTATGGTTCCGAATAGGAGGCCCGGGGCCTCCTATCCTGTTACATCACCAGTTCAAAGTCCTCGTCTTTGGCATCCCTGTCTGCCCGCTCCAGTAAAGCATTGCTGATCATTTCAATCAGCCGCATGGCCCCTTTGTAACCCACTACCGGCAGGTAGGAATGAACGCTTCTGTCCAGGATGGGGAAGCCCAAGCGCACAAAGGGTAGGTCTTCCGCCTTGGCAATATACTTGCCGTAGGAGTTGCCGATCAACAGGTCAACCTTTTCGTTCTTGATCCACTGGTGCAGTTCAAAGAGGTCGCCCTCGGCCTTGACTTTTCCTTCGATGCCCGCTTCTTTGAGCAGCCCCTGCACCTCGTCTTCAAAGTTGCCCACCATTGTGCCGATGGCGCCGCCGGTGGCGGGTGTGCCGGTTAATACATGAACTGGTTTCATCCCCAGGCTCAAGACAAATTCCGTCATGGCCAGCACGATATCAGGATCGCCAAAGATGGCTACTTTCTTGCCATGGAAGTGGAAATGGGTATCGGTCATGATGTCCACCAGTTGGCCCCGTTCCTCTTCAAGTTCGTAGGGGATTTCCACGGTGAACTGGCTCCGCAGGGCCATCAGCAGCTGGTCGGTGGCCTTGATGCCGATGGGTGTTTTCAAAACAAGGGCAGGCACATTGCATTTTCTTTCCAACTGGTTGGCAGCGTCGGCGGAGGCGTAACTGCCCAGGGCGACAGTCACTTTGGAATTTCCCGTATCTTTCAGGTCTGCCAGACGGGTGCCACCCCTGGGATACATGACATACTCCCCGGTCATGGGGGAATCCACCACTCCGGAGGTATCCGGGAACATGATAAATTTGATCCCCATGGTCTTTAAAATGTTTTTTATTTCCCTCATATCCCCGGGGTTCACAAAACCCGGGATAATATTTACCTGTTCCTTTTTGGTTCCCAGGGTTGCTTCCGACAGGTAGCTGACCATGCCCTTTACCATGTTGGAAAAGCCGGTGATATGGGAGCCCTGGTAGCTGGGGGTGTTGGCGTGAATCACCAGTTTCCCCTCGGGAACCTCGGCGGTACGGATCAGGGTGGGCAGGTCGTCGCCGATGGTTTCGGACAAACAGGTGGTATGCACCGCCATAACATCCGGGTTGTAGATGGTAAACACGTTTTTAATGGCTGTCTTCAAGTTGGCGCCGCCGCCGAAGACCGAGGCCCCCTCGGTAAAGGAGCTGGTGGAAGCCATAATGGGGTCCCGAAAATGCCTGGTTAAATGCGCCCGGTGGTAGGAGCAGCAGCCCTGGGAACCATGGCTGTGGGGCAGGCACTTGTGGATGCCCAGGGCGGCGTACATGGCGCCGATGGGCTGGCAGGTCTTGGCCGGGTTGATGACGCCCCCGGTACGGTCTTTGATTTCCTTTGGTGTGCAGTCTAACATGCCGAGCATCCTCCTTCCGCAATTGTTCCCTCCAGCAGGGGTTCATTCTTCCATGGCGGTGTAATAAAGTTCCAGGTAGGCGAAGCAAAAGCCATGGCGATATCTTCGGCAAATTTCACGGCGCCGTTAAAACCGGCATAGGGACCACTGTAGTCGTAGGAGTGGAGCTGTTTAGACGGAATACCCATTTTTTGCACTGCATACTTATCCTTAATACCCGAGGCGAAGATGTCAGGCTTAAGCAGCTTGATAAACTCTTCGGTCTCAAAGTGGTTTAGGTCATCCACGATAATGCTGCCGTCCTTCATTTCGATATTCATGCCCTTGTAGTCACTCAAGGGGATTTTTTTCTTTAACTCTTCCATCCGTTCCGGGGAAATCTTCAGCCGGAACCGTCTCTCATCCGGGGTTACATGCAGATCCGGAATATTTTTGGTGTCGGCGTCCAGTTTGATCTCGGGAATAATCTCCCGGCCTTCGTAGTCATCCCGGTGGCCAAACTCGTAGCCCGCCAGGACGGTCTCGACGCCCAGCTCCTTAAACAGGCCCTGGTAGTGGTGACTCCTGGAGCCGCCCACGAAACAAAAGGCAGTTTTACCCTGGCAAATCTTTTTATACTGATCAATAACCGGCTCCACCCGGGCCAGTTCCCTGGCGATAACTTCCTCGGTTTTGTTGATTAAGTCTTGATCTCCGAAATACAGGGCCATATTTCTCAAGGAGTCTATGGTGGACTGGATACCGATAAAGTTTACCTTGAGCCAGGGTGTGCCGTATTTAGTTTCAAACATTTCCGCAATATAGTTGATGGACCGGTGACATTGAACCAGATTTAATTCAGCCACGTGGGAGTTCTTCAATGCTTCGTAGGAACCGTCTCCGGTCATGACCGATAAAACTGTATAGCCAATTTCCTTGAGGATTCTCTCTACCTCCCAGCTGTCACCGCCAATATTGTATTCACCCAGGATGTTGATGGTATACTTGCTGGGTGGCTCCTCCATGTCCCCCTGCCCGACGATCTGATCCATCCAGACGTTATTGGCAATGTGGTGGCCGGCAGACTGGCTGACCCCTTTATAGCCTTCACAGTTGTAAGCGGTAATGCTAATTCCGTGTTTTTGCTGCGCCGCCTTGGTCACCGCCTGCAGGTCGTCGCCGATCAGCCCCACCGGGCAGGTGGCCGAAACGCTAATGGCATTGGGCTTGAAAATCTCCACTACTTCATCAATCATGCGGGCCAGTTTCTTCTCCCCGCCGAACACGATATCACTTTCCTGCATGTCGGTGGATACACAGTAGTTTATGAAATTTTGGGTGGGGTCCTCGGATTTGGCCTTATTGCGCCGGGTCCCCCAGGTATAATAGGCACAGCCGATGGGCCCGTGCACAATATGAACCATATCCTTTATCGGTCCCAGAACAACCCCCTTGCAACCGGCAAAGGCACAGTGGCGGTTGGTAATTATGCCGGGAATGGTCCTAGTGTTGGCTTCAATCTCCTGGCGGGCCAGATCCGCGTCCTTGATGATTATGTGCTTTTTGCGATTTCTCTTTACCTTAGCCGGGTACTGGTTTAACAGTTCCTCCAGCACTTTCTCGTTAATGGCCATCCGCTACACCTCCTTTTATTCTCGCCTGTTAGACGGCGGCTTCTCCCTGCTCCCCGGTCCTGATGCGCAGGGCATCCAGCACCGGCGCTACAAAGATCTTGCCGTCTCCTTTATGGCCTTCCTTATTTACTTTAATGAGGGTGTCTACAACCTTTTCAACGTCCCCGTCCTGCACCAGAATGGTTAACAGCCGCTTGGGGATCAGCCGGGCCCCCTCGGCCAGGCCCTCGGCCATCAGGCCGCCGATTTCTTCCTTAGCTCCCAATTCATTGAGGATGGAAAAGTCCACCTGCATCTTGCCCCGGCCCATTACCTTCATGGCGTGCATGCCGCAGATGCCGATGTCCGCCAGGGCCTTTTTGGTGGCATTCATTTTGTTCATCCGGATAACGGCAATAATTTCTTTCATAAAGCCACCCCCTATAGACCCTTGGTGCCGCTGCTGATGGTGTACACTTCCTCCACGGCGGTGACAAAGATTTTGCCGTCACCGAAGGCACCCTTTTCGCCGGTCTTGGCATATTTGGCAACGATGCTGATGACGTCATCCTTATCTTTTTCGTCCTGTACCACCAGCAGCAACAGTTCTTTGGGGATCTCATCGTAAACCACTTCCCCCACCTTAACGCCCCTTTGTTTGCCGCGACCCACCACATCCATCTTGGTGACTGCCGGGAAGCCGGCGCTATTAAGTTCGGCTAAAATAAGATTGGTTTTTTCAGGTCTTACAATGGCTCTGATCATGAACATAACCTTCACTCCTTGCAATGTTTTTCGGCTCGCACTTTCGGCTCAAGGGTTTAGTCCAAAATGCCGTGGGTCATGAGCAGTTCTTCCAGGCGGTCCTGGGTCATGGGCTTGGGAATTACAAACATATCGTTGTTATCGATATTGCTGGCCAGGGTCCGGTACTCATTGGCCTGGGGCTGGGTGGGATCGTAATCGATAACGGTTTTCTTGTTGATCTCCGCCCGCTGGACCATATTGTCCCTGGGCACAAAGTGGATCAACTGGGAACCAAGCTCTTTGGCAAAGGCGGTCAGCAGTTCCAATTCATTGTCGACCCGGCGGCTGTTGCAGATAATGCCGCCCAAGCGGACGCCGCCGGATTGGGCATATTTCTGAATACCTTTGGAAATGTTGTTGGCGGCATAAAGGGCCATCATTTCACCGGAGGCCACAATGTAAATTTCCTGTGCTTTGCCTTCCCGGATGGGCATGGCGAAACCACCGCATACAACGTCCCCCAGAACATCGTAAAAGACGTAATCCAGGTCGGGGGTATAGGCCCCCAGGGATTCCAGCAGGTTAATGGAGGTGATGATACCCCGGCCGGCACAGCCGACCCCGGGCTCCGGACCGCCGGATTCCACGCAGCGGCTTCCCCCGAAGCCCTGCAGCAGGATATCCTCCAGTTCGATGTCCTCACCCTCGTCCCGCAGGGTATCCAGAACGGTTTTCTGGTTTAAGCCGTGCAGCAGCAGACGTGTGGAGTCCGCCTTGGGGTCACAGCCCACCACCATAATCTTTTTGCCGGCCTCCGCCAGGGCAGCCACCGTGTTCTGGGTAGTAGTGGACTTGCCGATACCACCTTTTCCGTAAATCGCGATTTGTCTCATGTTCATTCCTCCTGTTCTTACTAATTTTTAAATAAAGAAAAGGCCGCTGGAATCCCGTCAATGGTTTTTCCAGCAGCCTCAACGCCACAAAACAACAATGTATATATAGGGAGGTCGTTAGCATTTTAAAAAAACACAAAGCACCGGTTGTAATAACCGGCGCCCTCGCCCTTTTTGACTTGATACTACGGTGTATCTCTGAAGTTGAGTTGATTATAGCAGATGAATTTCAGCGGTACAATAGGTTCGGCGCATGAATACAGTACACGAAGTATTTTCGCAATATTCGCACCTCTCTAAAACTGTAAAAATTATAGGATGTTCACATTGCAAATAATTAGTGTCCAGTGTAGAACTGTGTGGTAAAATTAAGAAGGGAATACATAATTAAACAAAACGGGCCTCACTCTGCAGAGATGGATGCCATCCAGGAAAGGAGGGTGAGGTGGCATGATCACTATAAGCGATACCATCCAGATCATTATAGTAATCTTGCCCCTGTTATCCCTCGTGAACCAAATTTACCGAAGTCAGTAGTTAAAAACCCTTAAACTGCGCCAACAGTTTAAGGGTTTAAGATGAAAATCTCGGCAGATCGAGGCGAACGAGCCGTTTTGTTTAGTTACCAGTATTCCCACTTTTATTATGGAATTTTCCAAGGGAATTGTCAAGGCCTGGTTCGCACCACGTCCTTTTACTGCATCATATGAGCGTAGCGGGCTTGTTGTCTTTTTCTTTCCTGTTCTACCCGCTTCTTGCTAAGTAAAAACATCAGGGGCAGCACAAAGGCGATAATCGCCGCGCTGACCACAAAGGTGTCGCTCAGGGCATTCATAAAGGACTGGCGGGCTATCAAACCGGCAATGACGCTATAACTTCCCTGCAAGGCCGCATCGCCGGTGACGCCGCTGCCGGCCAGAAGGCCTTTCATCTGGGTCTGCATCATGGGGACCACCGGAGAGGTTGCGCTGACCCCTTCGTTCAGGATGGCGGTATGATAGGTTTGTCTCTGCAGCATGACGTAGGTTAAATAGGCAATGCCCATGGAACCGGATATCTGCCGGACGGTATTGTTGAGAGCCGAGGCCCGGCCCACCAAAAATCTTGGAACGGTATTCATTCCCGCAGTGGTCAGGGGCATGGTGGCCAACCCCAGTCCCACGGCCCGGATGGATAAAATGATTTGCAGATGGCGGTAGCTGGTATCCAGGCTCAGGGTGTGCAGGTAATAGGTAACAACCACCACAATGGACATTCCTATGATCCCCAGCCAGAAAGCCCCGAACTTATCAAACAGTTTACCGCTAATGGGCATCATAAACCCGGTGACCAGGGCCATGGGCATCATCATCAGGCCGGTTTCCATGGGGGTATAACCCATTTGGCTATTTATTTAACGGGCACTCCTGCTCTTCCAGGTGCTGCAGCTGCCTGATCTGCCAGTAATGAAGCCTCTGCAGGGTTTTGATACGAATTTTAATGGATTTCCTTTCCAGGGGATCTGTGGTGATTCTGAGTTGGTACATTAACTCAAAAACCTCCAACCTTGTACGAAACATGGCTTCCCTCAGTTCTTCCGATGTTAAGGACATGCTATTCACCTCAAAGGGAATTTGCCGAACACAGTTTATACTATAGTATCCCTCTCTATAATCCGTCAAATGATTATAAAGTAAAGCTCCCAACCATCAGTCAGGAGCTTGTCTGGACAGATTGGTTATTTAAGATCATTGCCAAGATGCCAAACCACGCCTTCCGCCTGGAAACGGGATTGACAGTATTTGTCCTCTTTGCATTCCATCATCCAGTAAGGGCACCGTTCACAGACTTTGTATCTTCCTGCGAAATTTAATTTACCTAAAGCAAATGAAAGAAATCCGCCAAAATCTTGACTCATATTCCTTCCCCCCTTACTTTTGTCACTATTGTATCCCTGATTTCTTACAACAGCCTGACGATAAAGGGAATAAGTTCTTAAAATTTTGTAAAAAATTTTTTTTTAGCATCTTTCTCTCTAACCAATGACAAAATTTAAATAATCATCCAGAAAAAAATTTGACCGGTGAGAGGGAATTTTTCTTTCAGGGAGTTGCAATCATTAAAACAATTTGTTACTTTTGTAACAACTTTATTCAACTATTTAACTAAGGAGAGAAAGCCATGAGCGAACTTCAATACGCCAGTCCCTTTGAACGCCTGATTGCCCGTATTATTGATAAAGTCGTCATCACTCTGCCCATTTATTTGTGGTTTGGTTTTAATAGCAATCTAAAAACCGTTGACTACATTGCCAACGGTATTTTGCTGGTCGCCATTGTTTTGTTAAATGTGCTGTGGAACGGTCAGACCGTTGGTAAAAAGGTCATGAAAATCCGGATTCAGTCCTACCAGGAGAAAAAATTACACATCGGCCATTACCTGCTGCGGGAATTCGCCTTTACCCTTTACCCCTTTTACCTTTTAACCCAGCCCATTATTAAAACCGGCTGGTTATTCTGGATGCTGTCCACCATTGTCTTAATTCTGATGTACGGCAGAGGGATCCATGATTTTGCCGCCAGGACCGTCGTGGTCAGGACAGAGGCAAAGCCCCTTCCTGAAAGCAAGGAATCCTAAACACCTTTTCCATTCTACAGGTAGCCCCTGGCGGTTAACAGCGCCTTGTAGCGGTCCATGAGGGACCTGGTCAGCGGCCCTGGTTCTCCGTCCCCGATGGTTCGGTCTCCGACACGGGTCACCGGCAGGATGCCAAACAATGAATTGGTTAAAAATACTTCACCGGCCACGGTTAAATCCTTTTCAGGGATCTTTCCCACTCTCACCGGCAGCTTGTTTTTCCTGGCCAGTTTAATAACAATTTCTCTGGTAACCCCCGGCAGCAGACCTTCCCTGATGCCGGGGGTTACGATTGTCTGGTCTTTAACGATAAAAAGATTGCTGACGGTTCCCTCGCATAACCGGCCCTTTGTATTATGAAAGATTCCCTCAAACCAGTTGTTCTGCCAGGCCCGCTCTCTGCCCAACAGGTTTTCCAGATAGTTTACTGTTTTGTGTTTGACCAGGACGGATTTCTCGTTTTTTGTTTGGTTTAATAAACCAATGGCGACCCCAGTTTCATAAAGGGATTCCGGGTACGGCAGTCCGGGTTGAAAAGATAAGACTGTATGGGTGGCAATCTTTTTTTCACCGGGGATTCTTTCCCTGGCCAGCAGGGTGATTTTCAGTTTCCCCGCCGGCACGCTGTTTTCGCGCAGCATGCGCCATGCCCACTCAGTGCAATCATCCTCTTCCGGCATGTCCAATTGCAGGAAGCTCGCCGACAAGCGCATTCTTTCAAGGTGCCTCTCCAGAAACACCGGCCTTTTTCCTAAGACCAGGATGGTTTCAAAAAGACCGTAGCCGTAGGCACAGCCCCAGGTCAGGGGAGAAATGCCGTTCTTGCCCACCGGAACTCCGTCAATCGATATAAGGGCCATGATAGATGCTCCCTTCAAATTGAAGTGCCCTCAGGAGGGCCTTTGCCTTATCCAGGGTTTCATAATACTCCGCCGCAGGGTTTGATTTGGCTGTTATGCCTCCCCCCACCTGGAAGTAATACTTTCCCTTCACTTTCACAATGGTGCGAATGACAATATTAAGGTCCGCCCTGCCGTCAAAACCGATGTATCCCAGGGAACCTGTATAAATTCCCCGGCGGACCGGCTCCAGCCGTTCAATGATTTCCATGGCCTTGATTTTCGGGGCGCCGGTAATGGACCCCCCGGGGAAAGCCGCCTTCAACAGTTCGAAGATCCCCTTGTCCTCCGGCAGTTCACCCACAACGGTGGTGACCAAATGGAATACCGTGGGGAAGGTTTCTATTCTGTAAGGCATCTCAGCCTTCACGGAGCCAATTTTGCAGACTTTGCCCAGGTCGCTTCGTTCCAAGTCCACAATCATGGTTAGTTCCGCCCAATCCTTTTGGCTTTCCAGTAAGGCCCGGTAATTGAGCAAGTCCTCTTCCTTGCCGGTTCCCCTGGGCCTGGTCCCTTTTATGGGACAGGTCTCCACCCTGTTGTTATGATCCAGTTTAAGAAAACGTTCCGGGGAAGAACAGACCACCTCAATTTCCCCAAATTTTAAATAGGCAGACTGGGGGGCGGGGCTGATCTGCTTCAGTTCTTTAAACAAGGGCCAGCTGTCTATGGCAGATTGCACTTCGAAACGCTGGGCAAGGTTCACTTGAAAGATATCCCCGTTTAAGATGTGCTCAACTGCCTGCTTCACATGGTCCTGGTAGGATTGTTTGGTAAAGTTCCCCCGGACGGCGGCCGGCCTCTTTTGAATACCAAGGGCACTGCACTGCCTGTTGCTTTCTAAAAGTTCCTTTAGCCAGCAAGCCCTTTCCCTGGCCCTTTTTTGTGCCTTCCCCTCTTCAGTTTCAGGGTGACCGGTTGATACAATGAATTTTCGTCCAGTAAGGTGATCAACCACCAGTGACACATCATACAAACCAAATAAAAGATCCGGTGTTTGCAAATCGTCAAGGGCGATACCCGGTACTTTCTCCAACTGCCGTCCCAGGTCATACCCCAAAAAACCTACGGCCCCACCTGCAAAAGGAATTTCGGGGATTTTCGCTATCTCCGGGAAACCGGCCAGCCAGCTTTTCATTACATCCAGGGGATTCCCTGTTACAACCTCTTCCAGCTGTTTATCCTTCCTGCGGGCGGTTGTGATGCCGTTTTTGGAACGAATGATCCCGCAGGGATCGGCTCCTAAAATGGAAAACCGTTCTTTCCCTGCCGGCAGGCCGGTATCCAGTAAAAAGCTGTAGGGCAGCGGGTTTATGCAGTCAAACAGTTCATTAACGGTTTTACAGGTTTGAAATTCCAGGATAAGGGGTTCTCTAGCCATGCCACTGCCCGCCCTTTATGTTTAAAAAGTTGGCCAGCAGGCGTTTACCTTCGGGGGTCAGGACAGACTCCGGGTGAAATTGCACGCCTTCCACGGTATAGAACTTGTGCCGCAGCCCCATGATCTCGCCTTGGCGGGTCCAGGCGGAAATTTCCAAAATCCCGGGCAGGCACTGCTCCTCTACGCACAGGGAATGATACCTGCCGGCCCGCAAGGGATTGCTCAAACCTGCATAAACGGTTTTTCCGTCATGCATGACGTGGGAGTCCTGGCCGTGCATGACCCGGGGCGCCCGAACCACCTTGCCGCCAAAGGCCTGCCCGATGGACTGGTGCCCCAGGCAGACCCCCAGCACCGGCACTTTTCCGGCAAAATGCTTTACCACATCTACCGAGATGCCGGCTTCCCCGGGTGAGCAGGGACCGGGGGATATCACAATGTGGGAGGGCTGCATGGCTGCCAGTTCACGGCAGGTGACCGCATCGTTGCGAAAAACCAGCACCTCTTCCCCCAGTTCCCGGATGTGCTGGTATAGGTTATAAATAAAAGAATCGTAGTTATCAATAATAATAACCATTTATTCACCGCATTTCTCATTTTACTATAACATTCTACCAGTAAAATAAAAATACCCCGGAAGGGGTGTCACTTAATTGTACACATCAATGATCAGGCCGGTAATTCTGTCTACCTCAGCCACAACATCAATATTTCCTTTTTCTTCGGTTAACAACCTGCGGGTTAATTCTTCCGCTTCCTTATTAATAATCTCCACCCGGGTATAAACCGTGCTGTAGTTAATACTCCGGTCGTGTCTAAGTTTATGATAATTTTTTAACACAAACGTCAGGTAATCCTTGATGGAATCTTTATATTGTTTAATATTTTCCTCTGTGGCCGCTGATTTTAGTTTGTTCCCCGCAGCCTTTATTTTTTCTACCATTTCCCAGAGCTGCCTCTCAGCGTGATCCTTTTCTTTATGATCCAGGACGGTTGAAAAGGGCTGGCTGATTTTGACCCCCTCCACACCCCCGGGTGTTAATTTAAGATTGCCGTGGTTTCGTTTATTCCCGGATATTGCAGATATTTTCACTTTATCCCCCACCTTATCCATTATTAAATTCGTTGCAGCGGGTAAAATTCCTTTACGGGTATAAAAAATTCAAGAATTTGAGAAGAATTTTCCGACCTGAGGACTAATTTTTGATTTGTGTCGAAGATAAAACGGCAGAGAAATTCTTTGCAAAAAACCCGTAAATGTAATGACAAAAATGTTGGACATTGATACATTTTTCTGCTAAATTATTAAGAAAGGCTAACAAAGGAGGGGTGACAAAATGGCCCAGATTGTTCCGATTAACACAAGGGAAGATATTTTTCCCCAATACCTGAATACTCCCATCGGCGACCTCATTGAGTATCACAACTTTAACAAGCACTTTTTTGAATCTGACAAGAAGTATGAGCACGCAGAACTCTTAATTGGTATGTGTATGGACAACCGCAAGCGCCTTAACATTCCCGAAAAATTTGCCTACGTGATTAGAACCGGGGCAGGAAATTTACGCACCTCTGAATTCAAAGTCTCCTACGCCATTGCCGTCGGCGGTGTCAGAGCCATCGCTTTAATTGGTCATAACAAATGCGGCATGGCCAACCTGAAGGCCAAAGAGCAGCAATTTATTGACGGGTTAGTTGATATAGGATGGGACAGAAAAACTGCCGAGGATCATTTCAACCATTTTGCTCCTATGTTTGAAATTGGCAATGAGCTGGACTTTGTGCTGGCCGAGGCCAAAAGATTACGCCACAGATACCCCAAAGTTCTGGTTGCCCCTATGATGTACCAGTTGGAAGACAATCGTTTATACTTATTAAAGAGTGACAAGAACGAAAGTTAATTAATTCGTTAAAAAGGACAGGGCTTTCCCCTGTCTTTTGTTTTTTTGCATAGGAAAACCTGCCCTTGACGCCTTGTCAAGTTTTTTTGTTTTTACACCTTGCCAGGGGAATGAAACTTGTCAAATATAGAAAACCTATATAGAGACTGTCAATGATTTTAAATTGGGAGGTAAAAAAATGAGCCAGAAGCTGCAAGACATTATGACACAAAAGGTTGCCACAGTAAACCCTCAGCAAACTGTGCAGGAAGCCGCACAACTTATGAGTCAACACAATGTTGGATCGATTCCCGTGGTGGAAAACGGTCAATGTGTGGGTATCATAACAGACAGGGACATCGCCCTGCGGGCTGTATCCCAGGGACAGAACCCGGCTACAACCAAAGTACAGTCGGTAATGACCACCGGCATTGTAACCGGTACGCCGCAAATGGATGTGCATGAAGCAGCCAATTTAATGGCCCAGCGTCAGATCCGCCGCCTGCCGGTGGTTGAAAACGGCCGGCTGGCCGGCATTGTGGCCCTGGGGGACCTGGCCACCCAAAACATTTACCAAAATGAGGCCGGACAGGCCCTGACGCAGATTTCCGAGCCCTCTTCTCCTACCATGTAACGTAAAAGGAATAAAAGACTCCTCTGCAAATGTAGAGGAGTCTTCTATTACCTATTAATAACGGCTGTTTCTGCTAAAGCAATCACGGCAGTAGACCGGGCGATCTCCGCTGGGACGGAAAGGTACTTCGGTTTCAACACCGCATGCCGCACAGGTGGCGGGGAACATTTCGCGCTGGGGACGGGAGTTGCGGGCAAAACCGCCGCCGTTGTTTCTTTGTTTGCGGGCTGCTCTGCACTGAGGGCAACGACCGGGGTCGTTGGCAAACCCTTTCTCAGCGTAGAACTCCTGCTCCGAAGCGGTAAAAGCAAAGTCACTACCACAGTCACGACAGGTTAAGGTTTTGTCTTGATACATTGTAAATCCTCCTCAATAAGTTATGGTGCCCGGAATGGTCTTGGGGAAATTCACTTATCTTAGTCCTCCCTTACCATCAGAGCAATTGAGAAGGATAAATGAACCTAGACCTTAGTACCTAGAGCTGATATTATTTTACCCTTTTTCACTGAAAATGTAAAACAATAAATCTCAATTGACACAATATAATCTACTGATTCCGGCGTTTTCTCTCAGTCCTGTCAACGAAGTCATCCAGCCTGCGCCCGGTAAAAATAGCGATAAAGATACAGACCACCACCAGGATGGCCAGGTCATACATGCCTACACCTAGGGCCATGCCCACTGCAGAGGTAACCCATAATTCAGCCGCAGTGGTAACCCCGTGCTTCATGCCGCCGTTTTTGCTGCTCCAAATGACACCGGCCCCCAGAAAACCAATGCCGCTGACGATTTGTGCCGTAATCCGCAAAGGGTCCGAGACACCTGTATAACCCAGCTTTTGGGCTCCGTAAATGGACACCAGCGTAATGAGAGTAGAACCTACACTCACCAGTGCAAAGGTACGGACCCCGGCTGGTTTATTATATAAAGTTCTTTCGATACCAATGAGCAAGCCTGCCACCATGGAAACAAGCACCCTCAAGTAAATTTCAGCATCAAAGCAGAACATGTATATCACCCCCCGGATTTGATATTATAATAATCTAGACCCGATTCGTCAAGAGGTGTTTTATCCCATTATTTCTGTAGAATGGGCGGCGTAAAAAATGCTATAATAAAAGGTAGCTTGCTGCTTTGTATGAATAAAAAATAAAGGACTGTGAGAAGTGAAATTACTAAAAAAAGTAGCCGTACATTCGATATCCAGAAAATCCTTCGTCAAAGTCTTTAACATGGCCTGCCGCAGCCGTTTTAGCAGAGTATTGATAAAACCCTACATCCGACTCTACAAAATAAACCGGGACGAGATCCGGCATCCCAGACATTATAAAAGCCTGACAGACTTTTTTGTGAGGGATATCTGTCCCACCTTGCGTCCTATTGCGCCCGGCGAAGATGTGGCCATCAGCCCTGTGGACGGAAAAATTGTCGACCTGGGCTTTGCCAGGGAGAATAAAATCATTCTGGCCAAAAACAACACCTATTCCATCCCCGAACTGCTGTCCCACGAAGGCAGCGATTTTAAGGACGGGTATTATTTAAATATTTATTTAAGCCCCAGGAACTATCACCGCATTCATATGCCTTTTTCAGCCAGGGTCATTCAACACTGCTATGTCCCGGGGAAAGTTTTCCCTGTTAATAAGCTCGGGATTTCCACCATTAAGGACTTGTTTGCCAAAAACAGGCGCACCTGCACCATTTTTGAGACAGCGAAGGGGTATAAATTCGCTTTAGTTAAAGTGGGTGCCCTGGGTGTCGGCAAGATTGTATCCAATTACCAGGTGGGCCAGGAAATAGCCAAGGGGGATGAAATCGGTCGATTTGAGTTTGGTTCCACGGTCATTTTGTTTTTCCAAAAGAATTCTTTTCTGCCAGACAAAGGCCTGACCGCTAACATGGAAATTAAAATGGGGCAGCGAATCGGCACTTTTCAAACTTAAAATGCGGACGGGGATGGCAGTAGGCCCATCCCCGTCCTTTTATTTATATCGAATCACTTAGTTCCTTTTCTGCCTGGACAATCTGGTCCTTGGTCAGACCCATTTTCAGTAATCTCAAAGTAATAGCTTCCGCCCACAGGTGGCACTTTTCATAGATTTTTTTGTATTTTTTGGCCAGGGTTTTGTTCCTCTTGGACCGGTCTTCACTGTTTGACATTAAGATGGACAGGATAAATCGACCTTTGATGGCCTCTTCCTGATTGAGGGTCAGATAATCTTTGTTCAAGAAATGGATAACATCCTGGTAATAGGCTTCAAATTCCTCATAGGATATCTCTGTCTCCATGCCCAGGTATTCCTTCATTTTCTCAAAAAACTTTTCCATCGCCATATCCCCTTCTAAAAACAATCTACAGGTAAGCTGCACGCTTTCTATTTTAAACTATCCTTTGCTTTCTGACTACCTCATTTTTAGCAGCGGGCAACAAAATTCCTGCAGGACCCTACCATGCAATATAACCAAAACTCTTGTACGGTATAAAATCAGAAAGGAGGCCGCAGCCTCCTTTTGTCTTAAGCACTGATTTCTGCTTTGTTCCTGGCGCCTCTTGCCAGCAAGCTGTGGCTGCGTCCATAGACAGCGTATACCACGATACCGATGGCCAACCAGGCAACAAACATCTTCCAGGTGATCATTGGCAGGCTGATCATGAGATAGCCGCAGAAGAAGATGGCCAGCATGGGCACCAGCGGAACTGCCGGGCAGGTGAAGGCCCTGGGCACATTGGGGTGGGTCTTCCGCAGGATTAATACAGCGACGGAAACCAGAACAAAGGCGGTTAATGTACCGATGTTTACCAGGTGTGCCAGTGTGCCGAGGGGGACCAGAGCGGAGATGGTGGCACAGGTCAGACCGGTAACCCAGGTGCTGGTATAGGGTGTCTTGTAAGTCGGGTGTACCTTGGCAAACATGCCGGGGATTAACCCGTCGCGGCTCATGGCGAAGAACAAACGGATTTGTCCGTACAGCATCACCAGCAGAACGGTTGTCATACCGCAAATGGCGCCCAGGGAGATCAAACCGGCAAACCAGTTCTGGCCGATAAAGTTCATGGCAAAGGCCACCGGAGCAGCTACGTTCAGCTGGCTGTAGGGAACGATACCGGTAAGGATTGCGGAAACCACAATGTACAAGACTGTACAGACGGCCAGCGAACCGATAATGCCAATAGGCAAGTCCTTTTTGGGGTTCTTTACTTCCTCGGCGGCGGTAGAAACTGCGTCAAAGCCCAGGTAGGCAAAGAAGATGGTTGCCGCACCGGTCATTACACCGCCGAAACCAAAGGGCATAAAGGGAGCCCAGTTGGCAGGCTTCACATACCAAACACCTACGGCAATAAAGACAAGAACCACAGCTACCTTAATAAATACCATGATATTATTTACCCTGGCGCTTTCACGAATGCCTCTGGATAACAGCCAGGTGATAAGAACAATCATCAAAAATGCAGGTAAATTAAAGACGGCACCCGGCGCACTTCCGGGAGCCCCCGACAAAGCAACGGGAAGTTTTAAGCCAAAACCGGCGATCAGGTTCTGGAAATAACCCGACCAGCCAACACCTACTGCCGAAACCGCCAGTCCGTATTCCAGGATTAAATCCCAACCAATCAACCAGGCAACCACTTCACCTAAGGTAAAATAACTGTAGGAATATACACTACCGGCAATGGGAACGGTGGAAGCAAATTCTGCATAACATAAGGCCGCAAAGACGCAGGCTAAACCTGCAACAATAAAAGATAAGACCAGTGCCGGACCTGCGTGTTCCGCCGCAGCAACCCCGGTAAGAACAAAGATGCCTGTATCAATAATGGCACCGATACCCAACAAGGTTAAATCAAGGGGGCCCAGGACTCTGTTCAGTTGTTGTTTTTTGGATGATGCTAGGAGTTCATCCAGTGACTTTTTGCGAAATAGACTCATGACGATCCTCCCTGGAGATTGTTTGACGTGTTTTATTGTACATGTTTCGCCATTACCTGTCAAAATGTTTTTTAATTAATTGGTCATTTTTCACTGTACAGATTTTGGACACATAATTAGTGAATAGACAATTTTCTGAACAATATGTAAAAAAGAGCCAAAAAATTTGGCTCTTTAGTGTTTATTTCTCAACAACTATTGTTTTTTTCACTGCCTGCTGCATGTTGTCGGACGCTTGCGCTATCAAGAGATACTGTTGGTTTTTGTCTGTGCGTTGACGTACTCTGGATGCTTTTCCGGTCCATCCTCTCATACCAGATCCGGTGCCGGTGTTTTGCATACTCCAGGTCAATCTTACCGGTAAACATGCCCGGCAATAAAGCCCTGTTTGCTTTGAATAAAAAGGCCGCCAGGTGACCCAGTATACCAAATACCAGCAGCATACTGGCCAGGGTATGAAGGTCGTTAACCCAGACCAGAAAAACAGCCGTGTAATCGATGCCGGGTAAGTTCTTGAAAACCTTAATGACACCGGTAACAATAATGATCAGCAGATTCATGCCGATGAAAGCGTAGGCCAATCTTTGTTCCGCCAAATACTTGTCACTGGCAGGTTCTTCCCTGTTCAGCAGCATGGCCTTGATAATCAGATAAGACTCCTTAAGATCACCTTTACGGGGAAGGATGTCATATTCTTTGCGCATGACATGATAAACGACATGATAGGTGACGGCTAAAATCAAGACCGCCGCAGCGAGATAATGGATCAGGATGGTGATAGAGTAATCCGCCGTCCAACCCAGACCGGGAAGGTCCGCGATCTTATAACGTTTATACATAGGCATCTGTCCAAAGCCGCTGACAATCAGTAAAAAAGTGGACAGGGCCACCGTCCAGTGAACAAACAGCACCGAAAAACCATGACGTTTAACCTTGTTTTGTTCCTTCAGGATTTTCTCATCCACCCTATTCACCACCTTTCATTTTTTGATAGGCTGTAAATCCCGCCAGCGCAGCACCGGCCACCGGCGCCACCAGCATACTCAGCGCCATTCCGTTGGCAGTATCCAGGTAATTGCCCACTTTTACCGGCATTAAGGGAAAACCGGGGGCACTGGGATTGGGTTGTTGATCTCTCTGCTTTTTAAGGGCTTGATCAATTTTTTCGAAGGGCACCGGTGATACATAAAAAGTTGACGTACCCCCGTTTTCTACATCGCCGTAAATAAACCCGTCAATTTCCCGGGCACGCTCTAAAGCCGCTTGCCTCATTGCCGCCTTGCTGCCGAAAAGGATGGCTTGTTTGGGGCAGGCCTCCACACAGGCGGGCTTACCGCCGGCTTTAATCCGGTCGTAGCAGAGGTCGCACTTATACATGACCCCGGCCCCCAGATATTTGGGAGCTATTTTCATATATAAGCCAACCCCCGCCTGGCGGGCGGGTATGCCCCAGGGACAAACATCACGGCATTTGGCACCGCCCAAGCACAGGTCTTTATTAATCAGGGTGATGCCTGCCGGCGTTTTTGCCTGGGCGCCAAAGGGACACAGATTGGCACAGGGCGGGTTTTCACAATGCATGCAGCGCCGGGGAACAGCCACTTCCACCTGTTTTCCCCCGTACTCTACCTTGACCTTCTGTACAAAGGTCCAGTTATAAGGAGTTAGACGGTTGGTTAACGCCTTTTTATCCTGCCAGTCCTCTTTCTTTTTGTTGGGCCAGTAGTAATGAATTTCTTTCGACGGTACCGGGTTGGGGTATTTGGCGCCATTCTCCTGCCTGCAGGCCTGAACACATAACGGCACTTCTACCCCGGCGCAGCCATCACATTTCGATAAATCAATCAATGTCCCCACAGCTGCAGTCCTTTGTTCACCGGCCACGGAAGCAGCAGCGGGCTTCTTAAACCCATAAAGGATGGCACCGCCCGCACCCCCGGCGGCAACTGTACGTTTTATGAATTCACGCCTGGTTATACCTGACATAGTAATCCCTCCCACTCTCAATAGCAAATTCGACCCACGATACCCATACGGGTATATGTATTATGCTATAAAAATAACACTTCTTAACCAATTTGTCAATGTCATCTTTATGTCTTTGTTGACTTTTTGCAATTGCAATTATAAACTGATACCATAGGGAGGTACGGTAGTACCCTAGGATGGGAGATGATGAGATGTCGCCGAATTTAGAAAACCAGGCAGAATTGCAGCAGGAACTGCTGACCCGGTTAAGGAAAATTGAGGGGCAGGTTCGCGGGGTGCAAAAGATGATTGCGGAAAATCGTTCCTGCAGCGATATCGTTATTCAGCTGGCAGCCATTAAAGCCGCTGTCAACCGTGTGGGATTTTCTGTGCTGGCCTGCCACCTGGCCAGTTCTATTGAGGAAAATATGAGCCAGGGCAAAGACCTCACCGCCTCGCTGGATGATTTTATGAGTGTGTTCAAGAAATTTTCCTAAAAAGTACAGTCAAGGGGCCTGCAGATTTCTGCAGGCCCCTTGACTTTAAAGATTCTCCGCCCATTTGACCAGCGGCAGTTCAAACTGGTGCACAAAATTTGTATCGTTTGGCCGGACACGCAGTGCGTAACCGGAAGTCCCCCGAATGAGGACGATGTTGGTTTCGTATTGGTAGACGTTGTTTTCCAGTGCCTGCACAAGTCTCATGGGCATCAAGGTTATTTTATCCAGACCGTGATCACTGACTTTGCCGTAGACCACTTCAACCACAATATCCTGGGGTTGAATGGGACCTAAGGATACCTCCGCTTGCACAAAAATCTCTGCGTCTTCCTTTAGCACCGGGGGTTGGTGGACCTGGACCGAACGGAAGGACACATGGTGCCAGTTTTCTGTCAAAAGTTTCTTAAACTCCTGTATCTGACCTGCCAGCCGGCACTGGTCCGCACTGAAGGCTTTCCCTCGCAAGGCCGCCTGGAGATAAAACCGCCGGGTATACTCCTTGACCATTCGCTCGGTGCTGAATTTCCAGGGAATGGTGGCCAAACAATCCTTCATCCGCCGCACCCATTCCCGGGGCATCCCCTCAACCCTCCGGTAATAATAAGGAACGATCACCTGTTCCAACAGGTCGAAGAGGGAGTTGGCATCTTCCCTGTCCTGAACTTCTTCATTTTCGTAGTCCCTCTCGGCCCCAACAGCAAAGCCGTTTTCACCGTTGTAGGCCTCCGGCCACCAGCCGTCCAGGATACTGCAGTTAATCACCCCGTTCACCGCTGCCTTCTGGCCGCTGGTGCCGCTGGCCTCATGGGGCCTGCGGGGAGTGTTCAGCCAAACATCCACTCCCTGCAGCAAGTGACGGGACACATTTATATCATAGTCTTCCACAAAAACAATTTTCCCTCTGAACCGCTCTTCTAAAGAGATATCGTTGACCATCTTAATCAGTTCCTGCCCGGGCAAGTCCGCCGGGTGAGCCTTGCCGGCATAGATAATTTGCACCGGGCGCTCCGGGTGATTGACCAGACGGGCTAAACGTTCCCTGTCTTTTAATAACAGGTAGGCCCTTTTATAGGTGGCAAAGCGCCGGGCAAAGCCAATGGTTAAAACATTTTTGCTTAAATAACCGGCACATTCGCGAATGAGCTCCAGGGGCTGAAAATTCCTGTCCATGCGTCGGTAAATATTGTTTTGCACAAACTTAATCATGCGTCCCTTGAGGATTTGATGTGTTTCCCACAGTTCTTGATCCGGAATGGTATACACCCTTTTCCAACGGCAGGGGTCGGAGATATTGTCGACCCAGTTTGTATCAATATATTTTTCGAACAGACCTCTCATTTCCGGGGCCACCCAGGATTCCGTATGAACCCCGTTGGTTACGGAATGAATGGGGATTTCCTCTAGAGGAATGGACGGGTACAAATGGGAAAACATCTTCTTTGTCACTTCACCATGCAGTTGGCTGACCCCGTTGGTAAAGGCAGCATGATTAAGAGCCAATCTGGTCATGTTAAATCCTTGGCGCCCCTGATCCCAGCCCAGGGCCATAAAACCGTCACGGTCTGTTTTTACTTCTTCATACAAGTACCCCAGGTACCGGTCGATCATATCTGCACTGAAAACATCGTGGCCGGCAGGTACCGGCGTGTGGGTGGTAAAAATGGTACTGGCCCGAACCGCTTCCAGGGCGGTGGGTAAGGACAGCCCGCCCTGCACCCATTCCCTGATTCGCTCCAGGATAATAAAGGCGGCATGGCCTTCATTAATGTGCCAGGCCGTAGGGGAGATGCCCAGCTGCCTGAGGGCTTTGACTCCGCCGATGCCTAAAATAATTTCCTGGCAGATGCGGGTGTCCTGATCTCCCCCGTAAAGTTTGGAAGTAAGCAGCCGGTCTTCCCGGCTGTTTTGCGCCAGGTCGGTATCCAGGAAATAAATGACCACCCGGCCCACCTGCAGCTGCCATACCTTTACAAAGACATCCCGGCCCGGCAGGCGGACGGTGATAATGACATGGCCGCCGTCCGGATGAGTGGCAGGAGTTACGGTCATTTCATTAAAGTCCATAAAGGAATAATGGGCTTCCTGCCAGCCTTCCCGGTTAACGCGCTGGCAAAAATAGCCCTGTTTATAAAGAATGCCCACTCCTACAAAGGGCAATCCCAGGTCGCTGGCCGACTTGCAGTGATCCCCGGCTAAAAGCCCCAACCCGCCGCTGTAAACCGGATTGGATTCATGCACCCCAAATTCTGCTGAAAAGTAAGCAACTAACTGGTCAGTTTGTTCGGGATAGGTCCTCTGGTACCAGGTTTGCCCTTGCATGTATGTATCCAAATCCGACATCACCCGGTTATAAGTCTCCAGATACTCCGGATCAACGGCAGCTTTTTGCAGTTTATCGCCCTCTATGTACAATAAAAATTTAACGGGGTTATGATTGACTTCCTCCCACAGAACAGCATCCATTCTGCTAAACAGCAGCTCCGCCTCCGGATGCCAGCTGAACCAGAGATTCCTGGCCAGTTCTTTTAACCGGTGAATGGATTCAGGCAGTTCAGGAATCACTGATATGGTACGATAGGAATACATTTCACACCTCCACTTTTCTTAGCAAAAAATTAACGTACGGTTTATTATTATGAATTTGTCTAAGATTTTAACACATGTAGATTATTTTTAGTATATTTATATTGTTAAAATTTATTAATTAGCCTTTCCACTCCCAGGAAGGTTAAAATGGCCCTCATGTACCGGTCACCGAATTCAAATTCTTTGGCCGGTCCCTGTGAGAATACCCCACCCCGCGCTTGAATATAGACAGCTTTCTTATCCACTCATGATGGCTCCCATAATCCCTCCCACCAGTCCATTTTTAATCGGTGCGGAAATTCTCATTGTAATCCCCCTTATGTTTATTTTATCAATAATTGATATATCAAATATATTGTCAAAAAAATTATTGCAGATTGGCCGTCAGTTTATTTAATAGCCTTTTTAATAATGTTACTTCTTCCGGACTGAAACCCATAAGGGCTTCTTCGATAATAATCTTTTAAATTAAAGACCAAAATCCGGGCCGATTTTTCTATTCACAAGATGACTCACGAGGTAAATAAAAGGTCTATTCCTCTACAAAAAGCTTTTTCACCAGGACATCGATCTCCGCCCTGCGCTTTTCCGTTTCATGCCTGTCAATCATCACTTGAAACTTCAATACATCTCCCTCCCGGGCATATTCCGGTAAAAGCTTGCGCGGGAAATTAAAGGTGGTACGGCCTTCAAATTCCACCACAGCCCAATCTCCTTCAAATCGATCAATGATGCAGAGCCTGTCCAATTGATCACCCATATTTCGCACACCTCCCTTTCTTATTTTAACCGCTGCCTTATTATTATTTCATACTTTTACCAATTTTTTTTAAGGAAAGGGTCCTGTGGCATACACGATAAAACCCCGGTTTTTCCGGGGTTTTATTGTTTACAAACTTTTCCCTGTTACTCCTTGATCTCTTTTTTATCGAGGTTTTGGGCATCTGACAGGCACTGGTCCTGATCCGGTTGAATAACCACCACTTTATACTCTTTCATGGTTATCCCTCCCTTTTTTCCATTATATTTCACAGGGGAGGTCAATAATCCTCTGCCCGGGGCATTACGTTTTGGTGACAATTGTCTGACAAAATAGATCGGGTTTTAATAACCCGATCCTTTGGCTTCCGCTTGGTAAGGTTTTTCGTCTTTGCTCTTTTCCCGGGCAGAGACCACCAGCATCGCCCCGGCCAAAACCGCTGCGCCGCCCAGAATTTGCAGCCAGGTGAGCCGTTCCTGGAATAACATGGCGGAAAACCCGATGGTGATCAGGGGTTCAATCATGCTCAAAATGGATGCTCTGGTGGAACCGATGAGTTCCAAGCCCCGGAAAAAGGTAAAGATGGCCAGAACGGTGCAGCACAGCGCCACTCCCGCTACCGCCAGCCAGGCCTGGGTGGTCAGGTCAAACCTCAGGGTGTCGGTGGCAAGGCCAATGATAAGAAGAGATATCGCGGCAAACAGGCAAATGAAAGCACTGGTTACCAGGGCCGGGGATTTTTTCAACACCCTGTTGCCTAGTACGATATAGCAGCAGTAAACCAACCCGGCCCCCAGGGCCAGCAGGACACCGGTTAGGTTGATGTCCCCGAAGGAGGTCCCCAATACCAGGGTCAGACCCGCCAGGGAAAGGGCAATGGAAAAAACAATTTGTTTGGACAGTATTTCTTTGTCAACCAGCGAAGATGCAATGGCCACAAAAACCGGGTAAATGTAAAAAATCAACACGGCCAGGGAAGCCGGTATGAATTTCACCGATGAAAAATACAAGTTGGACTGGAGTGTATAGATCACCCCGCCCATCAGCACAAGGTATTTTATACTGGGCCCATCAACGGAAATTTTTCTCTCTTTCATCAAGATATAAGCAAAGAAACACAGGGCCGCCAGGGTAAACCGGAAAAACAACAGCGTTGTGACCGTTGCCCCTCCTTGATAGGCATATAAAGCAAAGATAGGAATCATGCCAAAACCGGCGGCGGATAAAAAGACCAGCACCACACCCAGATAAAATGGATTCAACTGTTTCACCTGCTTCAGATTTTATTTATCTTATTCGGCTGCCTGAACATTTACCACCGTTCCGCCGGTCACCGCCTGAAGCTGTTCAAAGGTAATGGGCAGGGCCGAACGGGGAGACCCGGCAGCGGCATAAACGATATCAAAACGTTTCATAGACTCGTCCAGGAAGATCGGCAAATCCTGCTTCAGGTCAAAGGGGCAGACACCGCCAACCCGAAACCCGGTGACTTCCTCCACCTCTTCGGGCGTTGCCATCTTGGGTTTGCCCCCCAGCAGGGTTTTGACCTTTTTTAAGTTGACCCGCACATCACCGGCCGTAACAAACAGGCCGAATTGATCCTTGGCACGAAACAAAATGGATTTGGCAATCTGGGCCGGCTCTACTCCTAAAACCTGCGCCGCTTCCTCCACCGTGCTGGTGCTTTCAGCAAATTCAACGGGCTCCAAATGAACATCATACTTTTTCACATACTGCCGTACACGGTTAACAGGCATGTCAAAACACTCCTTCCGTTCTACTTTATGCAGAAAACCGGGGCCTGTATCCCCGGTTGATATTCATTCAAATAAGAATGATATTTTTAGGATTCTACAATGCCGCCATACTTCCTGCTTGATTTTGCTATCTATAAATTTAAAATCTATCCCTCCCCACGTTGTTTTAAACGCTGACAGGGTAATAATTTCCATTTTATTGCCTAAACAGGGACACAATTAAACCTGCAGACATATGTTGGTAAAGAGAACTCTTTAACTCTAAAAAAGCCGGAGGAGGGAGGTTTAAGCAAAGTAAAGTAAAGGAAAGGAAGATGCATAATGTCAGATGTGGGAGCATTAGGACTCCTCTTTGCCATCAGTAGTCTTACTATAATGATAACCTTTATTGCCCTGGGCGGACTTTATCTCCTGTTCAGCTATGGCCTTTACCGGCTGGCTGACAGGGCCGGTGTTCAAAACAGCTGGTTGGCCTTCATTCCTTTTGTTCAGTACTATACAATGGGTAAAGTGATTAAGGAAGTAAGGATCTGCAATTTCGTAATACCGCACCTGGAATGGGTGCTGCTGCTTGCACCCGTTGTTTACGCAATCCTGGCCCAGATTCCCTTTGCCAATATCCTGGCGGGCGTTGCCTGTTTCCTTTTCTATGTTATTGTAACCTATCATCTCTTTAAGAAATACAGTCAAAATGCGGTACTCATGACCGTTATCGGTTTACTTCTCCCCTTTATGTACGCCGTCTTTGTGTTTGCCATCCGCAACAACGCCCCACTAAAAGTTAAAACCCCTTAACGGGGTTATGTCATGACCGAACTCCCCTCCGGCCAAAAGAACTCAGGCTCCCAGGGCCTGAGTTTCTTTTTTCCATTAATTAGAATTCATTTGAAAACTGCTGGAGCAAACCCTCCCGTTTTTTCATGTTCATCAGGATTTGTAACCTGGCCACTCTCCAGCAATTGTTTATTTGAAGAAACCATAGTCTTTATACCCATAGCAAGTGTCCCATAACTGCCTTAGTTTGATCAGAAAGCCGCAAGAATTAATACATATTAAATGTTTTTTATACAGAAACTACATAGGAAAACAAAAATGAAGAGGTGGAATAAACATTGCCCGAAAATAAGGTGGATCAAAATATCTCAGCGAAGATTGATGCGTTGGTGGAAAACGCCAGGCAGGCCCAGGAAGAATATCTCCGCCTGGGCCAGGAACAGGTGGATAACATCGTGAAAGCAATGGCACTGGCGGGTCTGAACAAGCATATGGAACTGGCCAGGATGGCAGTGGAGGACACCACACGGGGCGTCTACGAAGATAAAATTACTAAGAACATTTTTGCCTCCGAAGAAGTTTACCACAGCATTAAATACCAGCGAACCGTAGGGATTATAAATGAGAATACCGAAGAGCATTTTCTGGAAGTGGCAGAGCCCATTGGAGTGGTGGCGGCCGTGATTCCGGTAACCAACCCCACTTCCACAACCATGTTTAAAGCCCTGATCTGTGCCAAGACCCGCAACCCGGTTATTTTCAGTTTTCACCCCGGTGCACTAAAATGCAGTATTGCCGCAGCCAAAGTCATGCTGGAAGCAGCTATCGCCGCCGGTGCCCCCAGGCACTGCATCGGCTGGATTGAACAGCCCTCTGTGGAGGCCACCCAACAACTAATGGTCCATCCGGGTGTGTCTCTAATTTTAGCCACCGGTGGTTCCAAATTGGTTTGTGCCGCCTATAGCTCCGGCAAACCGGCCCTGGGTGTAGGCCCGGGTAACGTGCCCTGTTACATAGAAAAAACGGCTAATATTCGCCGGGCGGTGACAGACTTGATTTTAAGTAAAACCTTTGATAACGGCATGATTTGCGCATCGGAACAGGCAGTTATCATTGACCGGGAGATCGCCGAACCAACCATTGCCTATATGAAGGAGAACGGCTGTTACTTTTTATCTCCTTCGGAAATAGAGCAGTTAAACCGGGTGGCCATCGACCACGATGCCGGCTTTATAGACCCCCAGATCGTTGGACAACCGGCTACCCGTATTGCTGAGATGTCAGGCCTTTCAGTACCCGGTGGCACCAAAATCCTGGTGGCGCCCCTGGAGGGAGTGGGGACCAATTATCCCCTGTCCATGGAAAAACTTTCCCCCATCCTGGCCCTTTATATTGTAAACAGTACCGACGAGGGCTTGCAACGCTGCCAGGAAATGTTGGAGTTCGGTGGCTTGGGGCACTCGGCGGTAATCCATTCGGAGGACCAGCAAGTCATTAAGCGATTTTCGCAAGTGATTCGGGCCGGGCGCATTATCGTTAATTCTCCCAGCACCCACGGGGCCATCGGGGATATCTACAATACAAACGTACCTTCCTTGACACTTGGCTGCGGCTCTATGGGACGTAACTCCACCACTGCCAACGTCAGTGTACAAAACCTGATTAACATTAAAAGGGTGGCCCTGCGCAAGGAAAAGTTACAGTGGTTCCGGGTACCTGAACGTATTTACTTTATGCCCGGTTCTATCCAATACCTGACCAAAATGCCTGACATACGGAAGGCTCTGATCGTAACGGACAAGGCCATGAACGATCTGGGATATGTGGAGCGGGTTGTTTATCATCTGCGGAAACGACAAAACAGCGTCCAAATTGAGGTCTTTGACCGGGTGGAACCGGACCCACCCATTGAAATTGTCAACCTGGGCGTTGAACTGATGGAAAAGTTTAATCCGGATACGCTTATCGCCCTGGGAGGCGGGTCTGTCATCGATACTGCCAAAGGCATGTGGTTGTTATACGAGTATCCGGAGATGAAATTTGAGTTTCTCAAGTTAAAGTTTCTGGACATCCGCAAGCGGACCTACAAATATCCTAAACTGGGCCGGCAGGTTAAGATGGTGGCAGTGCCTACCACCAGTGGGAGTGGGTCGGAAATCACCGCCTTTACGGTGATCTCCGATAAACAGAAAAAGATTAAATATCCCCTGGCCGATTACGAACTGACGCCGGATGTAGCCATTATTGACAGTGATTTTGTTATGTCCGTGCCGCCCAAGGTAACTGCGGATACCGGTATCGATGTGCTAACTCACGCCATTGAGGCGTACGTGGCCGTGATGGCTTCAGATTATACCGATGGCCTGGCTTTAAAAGCAATTGAACTGGTCTTTGCATACTTGCCCAGGGCCTACAAGGACGGTCAGGACAAAAAGGCCCGGCTGAAGATGCATAACGCCTCCGCCATCGCCGGCATGGCCTTTACCAATGCCTTCCTGGGGATTAACCATAGTTTGGCCCATATTCTGGGGGCCAAATTTGGGTTGTCTCACGGCCGGGCAAACGGGGTACTGATGCCTTACGTGATTGAATACAATGCCAGCTACCCCAGTAAATTTGCATCCTTCCCTAATTACGAATATTACGTGGCCCCTGAAAAGTACCGGCAAATTGCACAGTACCTGGGGCTTCCCGGCAAGACGGTAGAAGAGGGGGTCCGGAGCCTCGTCTCTGCCATCCGTGATTTAATGAAACAATTGGATATCCCTTTGACCATTGCCGACTGCGGCATACCAAGGGAATCCTTTGAGTCCGCTATTCCGGAGATGGCTGAGCGAGCCTTTGAAGACCAGTGCACCACCTCCAACCCACGAATGCCTTTAATTGAAGAGCTGCAAGAGATCTATCGGCGGGCTTACGGTAAGGAAAAACAGCTGTTCTAATTAAAGAACAGCTACCCCCTGAACAAAACTTTGTCCCGGGTACCAGGGGTAAACCGGGACTGTAGATCCCGAATCAGGTTTCTTTCCAGGTGTCATAAGCGATAATGGTCGTTAAAACATGAAATTTGAGCTACGCGCTTTGTAAGGTCGGCATCAGGGGTACCACACACGAGGGTAACAAAAAACTTTAGGATAGAATAATCACTTCCAGCAGTAAAACCAGTGAGCTTAATAACCCTGATATGCCCCGCCCACCACAGGGAGCCGATAGGCCTCCGGTACCTATCGTTAAACCTGCTTCCCGGACCGCATCTAATATGGTTTGACCGGTTTCTGCCCGAACGCTGCAGCCGCCGGTTTAAAGGGCACAGCCAGAGAAAACACATTATTGGCAGCCTGCTTCTATGCCTAGCGAGAAAGTTTTTTACTATTTAGCGGGAATTCTAACGGTTGTAGACACACCGTTTCCATCATTTTTTAAGGTCACTTGTCCATGATATATTTTTAGTATTCGCTGCACAATGGTCAGTCCCAGGCCAAACTTACCTTCTCGCCCTTTCTGGAAAGGCAGGAATATCTGATTTAAAATATGGGGTTCAATCCGGGAACCGTCATTCCAGAAATTGAGAACCACTTCCGCTTGCTCACTGTTTACCTGAAGGGTAATCGTAAGGATTGACACAGCATAACGCAGGTGATTATCCAATAGGTTTTCAATCATAGCCCGCAGGGTTTCCTCATCACCCTTAATCATTACCGGCTGCAGGTCTAACTGCCAGGTGATTTCAGGACGTTGTAGGTTTAACCTCTGGACAATTTTCTCAATTAACTTGTCTAGATTTACATTCTCATGAACCGGATCTTTGGTTGCCAGGTAATCCAGGCGGGTTAAATAAAGCAGTTGTTTAATCAGCTTTTCCAGGCGTTCCCCTTCCTCGTCGATTACCTGTATGCTGCCGTTCAAATCACCTTTCGGGTAGATCCCGTCGTGCATGGCCTGGGCATAGCTGCGGATAACCATGACCGGGGTTTTCAGTTCATGGGAGATATTTTGCAAAATGGATTGCTGCGTTTCGTCCTGCTGGATTAGCTGCTGGCGCATGGCATCAATAGATGTCGCCAGATTGCCTATTTCGTCACTTCGTTTTATATCGAGGGGTTCATGCCAGTTGCGGTTGGCGATACGCTTTACATGCTGTTCCATTATGGTAAGGGGTCGGGTTAGGTAGCGCACAATTAATAAGGAAACAAACCAGCTAACCACCAAAGCAAGCCCTACATACAACATCATGTTAAACAACAGAGATCTAACAAATAGATCCTCTTCCGGTTTCCTTAAAAACATAACCTGATACAGAGGGCGCCCGTACGCCATGTCTTTTCCTATTACGTAGCGAATATGGACCTGGCTGCTGGTACTTTCATAGAATTGTTTAGGTGACTGTTGGGATTCGGCATTTTTCTTTATTTCATTTAAGAAAGACACGGGAAATGCTTGCTGGGCATTTGATGGCAGGGTTGTTCCGTCTTCCAGCATAATAAAGCTGCGTATATGAAATCCACGGCTATTAAGCGGTTCTACGATTTTATTTTTAGATTGCGCCTCGGGTGGCTCCATTAAGTTATCTCTAAAAAAATTGCGGATTAAGGGGGGCGTCATGAGCAATACAACCAGGTATAATAATAAGCTAACCAGGGAAAGGCCCAGCCAGATTTTCACAGTCAGCGAGAGATTTTTCATCTGGCCGTCATCCTGTATCCATAGCCGTAAATAGTTTCAATGCGTAGATCGGGCAGCTTTTTTCTTAACCGCCGTACCAGGTCATCCACGGACCGGTCAGTACCAACATAGTCCTCTCCCCATACATAGTTGATAATTTGAACCCTGGATAGGGCCTGCCCCTTGTGTTTGGCAAACAATAGAGCCAGATCATATTCCTTTGACGTTAATTCAATCATCTCCCTGTCTTTATGAATTTCACGTTTACCTTCGTCCAGAATGTAGGGGGCTAGATTAACGATAGAGATGAAGTTTTCCGGCTCATTTGACTTGTTGTATACCCGTTCAAGAACCCGGTGCGTGCGAATAACCAGTTCCCTGGGGAGGAATGGTTTTGCCAGGTAGTCATCACTTCCCATTTCCAGGCCCATGACACGATCAATATCAGCATCCCGGGCGGATATAAAGATGACTGGGACGTCCGGTGACTCTTCTTTAATGCGACGAAGAATCTGGTAGCCATCGATATCGGGAAGCATAATATCCAGAATCCAGAGATGCGGTCGCAGTGCAATGGCTAGAAGGGCAGATTCCCCGTCAATAAAAGGCCGTACCTCCCAACCTTCTTTTTCCAAATAGGACGTTAATACTTGACTCAGATTTATTTCATCTTCAACCAGGAAAATACGAAACAAGCTCAACCCCCCCTTATCCGCCTCTGTGTCAGTATATCAAAAATCCAGACTCCCTCCTAAAAGAGAGTCTGGTTTCTAATTACTTATTCGTTTCTGCTAGTTTATTAGACAGAGCCTGGTTTTTCTCCTTCAGTTGTTCTAACATCTGTGGCAGCAGTTCCTTTATTTTAGTCTCATCGTTTGCTTCTACCGCTTGTCTAAACTGGCCCTTCAGATTATTTTGATCAAAACCTTTTCTACCGTTAAAGCCAAGCTTTTTCATTTCTTCCCTGGCCTGTTCAGGAGTTAGTTTACCGTTTTTTACGTTCTCATGAATCGCTTTAAGTTTCTCTTTTAATTCAGCGGGCAATTCAGGTTTGTCCCGGAATTTTTCAATACCGAAATTCTTTAATTGTTCCCTGGCCTGTTCACGGGTTAGTTTTCCGCTTTTCACATCCTCATAGATGGCTTTTATTTTTTCTTTAGCCTCATTAGACAATTGGGGTCTTTGTTTATCATGCGGGCGCTTTTCCTTCAATTCTTTCATCAATTGTTCGTGTTTAGCAAGGGCATTTTTCCAATCTTCCAGACTTTCCGGGGTATACTTGGTAACGAGATCCAGTAATTTGTTATTTAACTCCTGACGCTTTTCTTCATTAAAGAACCTGTGGTGAGCAAATCCTTTTTTCACCGGCACATCCCCGGCACCAGTGACTGCGTCCGTGGCAAAAGCAGCGGTAGGTACAAGTACGGACAATGCTAAGAGAGCAGATACGGCTTTGGTTTTCCAGTTTTTCACAATTAATTCCTCCTTCAAGAATTTTGAAAGTGACTACGTTTAAAATATAAACGGCAAATGCGGAATAATTATCAAGGAATTGTGGGAAATCATGAAATCGTTAGATATACAAAACCCGGACTCTTATCCGAAAGGAGTCCGGGTTTTACCGCTGGACCGGTTTGGTCTTTCCAGCCAGATTTATTGCATGGTTAACTCGGGAACCGGCAAGGCTTGTAAATCTTTTCTACGACGCCACTTTGTCTTCCAATCATCAATGATCGTATAGACAACCGGGATTACAAACAATGTGAACACTGTTGAACTAATTAACCCGCCAATCAACACCCAGGCCATGCCGGTGCGGTTTTCCGCGCCATCGGTCAGGGACAAGGCCGTAGGCAGCATGCCAATTACCATGGTGAGAGTGGTCATGATAATTGGCTTTAACCTGGTGCTGCCGGCCTCAATCAGGGCTTCCTTCAGGGATCTGCCCTGGGCCATCAGGGTGTGGGTATAGTCAATCAGCAAAGTACCGTTTTTGGCCACCAGGCCGTCCAGCATGATGATACCGATAAAAGTAAAAATATTTAAGTTGTTACCGGACCATACCAGGGCCACCAGGGCACCCACTATACCAAGCGGTAAAGAAAGCATTCGAATTAAGGGGGTGGTGAAGGACTCGTAAAGCATTACCAGCACCATATAAACCAGGATGACGGATAAGAGTAAGGCTGATCTCAATTCAGTAAAACTTTCGTTCATGCTGCGGGCCTGGCCGGTATAGTTAACGGTAAAACCCGCCGGAAGATCCAGTTTAGAGATTTCTTTTTTAACATCGGCCATAAAGTCCCCCAGGGGCCTGGAGCGAACATTGGCCGTTACCGTGACAGACCTTTGTTTATTTTCCCGGCGAATATCAGTGGGGCCGCTGCCAAGTCCTACACTTGCCACCTGGCCAAGGGATACCGCACCGCCGCTGCCGGATACCATTAAGTTCTGCAGGTCGTTAATGTCTTGCTTGTTGGCCCCAGCCAACTTGACAAGCATATCGATTTCCTTATCACCTTCCCTGTACACCCCGGCGGATTCACCGTTGACAGCCGCCCGGAGGGTACGGGACACATCGTTCACTGACAGGCCGTAATGGGCTGTCCGCATGTGGTCCACCTTTATCTGAACCTCCGGTTGTCCCAGGGTCCAATCGGTATTGGCGCTGTTGGCACCGGGGGTGCGTGCCACTATATCTCTTACCTGTTCCGACAGTGCCACCAGCTTGTCATGATCTTTGCCTGACACAACAATACGAACGGCGGAGCCACCTGGTCCCCCTCCCACCATGGACTCTGACTCAGAGACACGGATTTTCCCTTGTTTAAAGGTTGTACTCCACTGGCGTATTCCATCGGCTACTTGCCAAACTGATTTTTCTCTTTGATCCTTAGGGAACAGTTTTAGCTGAATTATGCCGCTGTTGGCCCCGTTAGAGGAACCCCCTCCCCCGGACCCTATGGTTGTTTGGTAATATTGCACCTCGGGAATTTCACTTAAATGTTTTTCCATTTGCTTTAAAGCGGCGCTGGTTTCCCCGATTGGTGTTCCCACCGGCATCTCCAGGGTAACGTTAATTTGCCCCTGGTCGGACCTCGGCATGAATTCCATACCCACAAGACCCAGGGGAATTGATGTCAAGCTTAGGACAAAGGCCGCCAGCGAGCCAACCAGTACCTTCTTACGGTTACTCAAGGACCACATGAGCATCCGGTGATAAAGATCCTTTGCCTTTTCGCCAAGGGGGATGGTCTTCTGCCATATGGCCCTGGCGATAGACTGCCTGGTGTCCTCTTTTTCCGACTGCCGGTATAACCTTGAGGCCATCATGGGCGCCAGAGTAAAGGACACAAAGAGCGAAAACAATGTGGCAAACACTACGGTCAGACCGAACTGCCTGAAAAACTGCCCCACCATGCCGCCCATAAAAGCCACCGGCATAAATACCACCACGTCGGACAGGGTAATAGCGATAGCAGCCATACCGATTTCTTTACGACCGTCAATGGCAGCCTGCCAGGGGGTTTTACCCATCTTCATATGGCGGTGAATGTTTTCCAGCACCACAATGGAATCGTCCACCAAGATACCGATACAAAGGGCCAGGCCCATTAAAGACATCATATTAAAAGTAAAACCAGCAAAATACATCATCATGACGGTGGCCAGCAATGAAGTTGGTATGGCCAGCATGACAATTGCTGTGGAGCGCCACTGCCGTAAAAAGATAAACAGAACCAGACCGGTGGTGATAATCCCTTCAAGAATGTTCATCCAGGTACCCTTCAGTGACCTGTGAACAAAATCAGAGGAATCGTTCGTTATTAAAAGCTCACAATCCGTAGGCAGTTCCTTTTTTACCTCTTCCAGCTTCTCCTTTACTGCATCCCCCACCTCGGTTACGCTGGCATCGCTTTGTTTATAAATCTGGATGCCCACCGCCTCTTTGCCGTTGATGCGGCTCACCTGCCGCACCTCTTTGAAACTGTCGTTTACGCTGGCGATGGCTTCCAATGGAACTGCATAACCCGAGGGCGACGGTATTTGGATTTGCTTGATTTCTTGTATACTCTGAAATTGCCCCAGTACCCTGACGTTATATTCACCTTCCGGGCGGTCAAGCCGCCCGGTGGGTTCATTTAGGTTTTCAGCGTCCAGCCGGCTAACCACCTGGTTAAGGGTTAAACCGTAGCCTTCCATCTTGCTCTTATCAACTTCAATTTGGATTTCCCTCTGCATTCCCCCGATAATGCTGATTTCCGATACCCCTTTAACCCTTTGCAGGCGTTCTTTAACGATATCGTTCGCCATATCATAGGTTTCATTCCTGGCGCCGGGTCTTCCCAGGGAGAGGGTCATCACCGGGGAATCATTGATATCCCGCTTGATGACCACAGGATCATCCGCCCCGTCGGGCAGGCGGCGCCGGATATTATCCACGTTTTTTTGAACGTCGATGGCTACCTCATCCGCATCCACCGACAGGTCAAACTCCAGTATAACGGTGCCTCTGCCTGTTGTAGCCGTAGACATGATATTCTTTAACTGGCCTAGAGAGGATAGGGAATCCTCCAAAGGTTTTATAATCTGGGTTTCAATTTCTTCAGCCCCGGCTCCGGGATAGGACACCGAAACCGAAACATAGGGTGTGTTGACGGCCGGATATAATTCAACACCAATCTTCCCGAAAGTATACAGCCCCAGCACCACAAAAAAGAGAATGACCATGGTCATCATGGCCGGCCGCCGGACAGATAACTCCGTTATATGCATGGACTTTTACCTCCCCTGCCCCTTATCAGATATGCCCTTGGCACCTTCGGACTGACCATTTACCCTTTGACCATCCCTTAAGGAACTTAGGTTATTGATAATTACCTTATCATCTTTTGTTAAACCAGTGAGGACAGAAATATTTTTCCCGTCAGTGGGGCCCGTCTCCACCTGCCGCTCCCTGGCGATGCCATCTATTAACACAAAGACCTTATTCTTACCATCACTTGTTAAAACAGCCTCCCGGGGAATCAGTAAAGACTTCTCCAATTCTTTTTCCAGCAGCACTTCCGCAAACATCCCGGGCTTTAGTTTGTGGTCCTTGTTTTCCAGCTGAATTTTTACCGGAAAGGCCTTTGTTTTGGTATCTGCAGCCAGTGCAATATTGGTAACAACGCCGGTTAACGGGCTTTGGTCCACTGCAGTTACCCGCACGCGAACCTTCTGTCCTTCTGCCAGCTTGTTTACCTGTTGTTCATTTACATTGACACTTACAACAAGGATGTCCAAGTTACTAACGGTGAATAACGGTGTAGAGGTGCCGGCCAGTTCTCCTACATTGATGTTTCTGGCTGTAACAATGCCATTGAAAGGGGATTTGATAACCGTCTCTTTATAACGGGCCTGGCTTTGGGCCAGGGCGGCTTGGAAAGACTTGACCCCGGCTGCCGCTTTTCTTAAAGCACCCTCATAATTTTCTTCAAAGTCCGCCTGGGCAACCGCCCCTGATTGGTACAGCTCTTTTCCTCGCTCGTATTTTTTCAGAGCCAGGTCATATGTAATCCTTGCAGTCTCCAGACTGGCCTCTGCGGATGACACAGCAGCCGCCAGTTCCTCTGCCTCCAGAGACATCAGAACTTGCCCGGCGCTGACGCGACTTCCCACATCCACGCCAATGCCGGCCACTTTGCCGGATGTCTTGGCCACGATGTCGGCAGAATTAAGCGCCTCCAGCGTGCCGCTTAATGTCATCTTTTCACTGATACTTCCTTCACTAACCTTTACAACCTTCACACCCACACCGGCCCGGTTGCCTTTTCCCTGTTCCGGATTTTGTTTGGTTTCTCTGGCGCAGCCGGCCATTAACAGGTTCGTTATAAGCAGTACCCCGGCCATTAAAATGACACTGTATCTCTTCACTTGCCAATCCTCTCCCCTTCAAACTGTAAGTGTACAAAAGGCTTTGTTAATAGTTTACAATATAAAATCTGTATAATTATGAAATAATTATGGGAAATTGTGAAATGTTTTTAGCTGTCAAATTGAGCTGAGTACTTTGTTTATATTGTGCAGTACAAAGTGGTATAAGATTACCAGGGTAGGGCGACAAAAACTGGCCGAGTACCGGGATGATATTGAGAAGAGAAAAGCTAACCTGGATTACTTCTTAAATGTATACAGCAAGCTGATATAGAAGAAATGAAGCGGTGAGGAGGGATAGAGTTGAATGGAGCTGTTTTCTACGGAATTGCCGGGGTGCTGCTTCTGATTTCGTTAGTTAAGGATAAAAATAAGACGAAAATGGATCTCTTAAAGGCCTGGAGTTCGTTTAGGATGCTGCTTCCCCATGTTTACCATCATGTTAATTGTCGGTATCTCCCTAGCGCTCCTTAGTCCGGAGACTATTTCAGAAATTATGGGCGCCAAGTCGGGTTGGGCAGGTATGCCGGCCGGGTTGGCCATAGGCTCGGTTACTCTCATCCCGCCGTTTGTAGCTTTTCCTCTGGCTGCAGCTCTGCTCAAGGCGGGGGCGGGGTATCCACAAATTGCCGCCTTCGTTTCCACCGTGATGGCGGTGGGCGTAGTCACCTTGCCAGCCGAGATCAAATACCTGGATAAGAGAACGGCAATCTTGCGCAACGGGCTTTTTTTCCTGGTGGCCACGCTATTTAGCTTAATAATCGGGCAGGTGATGTAAAATGAATGGTATTAAGGAATATAAATATGCCATCGTGTTGGCACTGTGTATGCTGGGGTTGTATGTTTACCAGCCGCCCACTGGAGCTAAATCTTTTGACATTACAGTAAAAAACATTCAGGAAATGCTGGCCTTCCTACCGCAGCGGGATCTCAAATACGCCAGGAACTGTTCACCGTGGATCCGCTAAGAGAAATCGTGGACCAGGCAGAAAGGGAAGCAATCCGGGAGGCCCTATCCGGCTACAGCACGCACCAGGCCGCCGAGGTCCTGAGCATCAATTATACAACGTTAATGAGAAATATTAACAAGCTGGAAATTCATTACACCCACCCCGCACAGGGTAAAAAATAAGATATTGTTCCATGCCCTGTAAGTGTTATAATGTGGAAAAAGGAGGGTGGTTTTAATGGATCGTGCTGCTTCAGACAGGCTGGAACGGATAGAAAATACAGTGCTTCGTATGGAAAACAATATAAATCAACTGACGGATACTGTGACTCAGTTAGTTGGCATGGTTGGTAAATTAATTTCAGATCATCATGAATTTAACAATAGATTAGGCAACTTAGAAACAAGGTTTGATCGCTTGGAAGCGAAAGTAGATCACTTGAAAGAAAGGTTTGATCGCTTGGAAGCGAAAGTAGATCACTTGGAAGAAAGGTTTGATCGCCTGGAAACTAAAGTAGATAATTTGGAGATTAAATTGGATTCCTTTCAGAAAGGATGTAGATTATATAGAAGATCAGACCCACCAACATGACAAGGATATATACAAACTAAAAAAGTTAATCATTGGCTAAAAAAAGAGCGATTTACTCGCTCTTTTTGCATTACCATAGGTTTTTACCCCTCGATATCCTCCGGGAACAATTTATCGGTGTCGCCGCCCGTCATGATTCTGGAAGCAGCCCTTCGATAGGCCCTGTCGATAATGTCCTTAACATACCGTGTGTTGCCCAGTTTGCCAAACTCATTCTGTTTTTCCACAAAAATCCCCCGCAGCTTTTCTGCCGCCTCCGCTGTCAGGACCAATTGATAATCATCGACCAGCCGCTGTGCCACTTCTAACAGTTCGCCGGGCGTATAGTCGGGAAATTCCAGCCGGAAGTTAATTTTGGGAGATATGTCCGGGTCCGCTAAAAGCGCTGCCAACTCCTCACGGGTACCGGACAGGACGATCATGGTTTCTCTGGCATCCAACAGCGCGTGGATGACATCCTTGCCCAGGGCCAGGATATCCGGCACCTTATCAACGTAAAGGATACCGCCCCGGGCCTTTTCCACCACCCTGGCAACCCTTTGTACGTTTTCCCGCGGGGACTCCCCTGCCAGATCAAATTTATGCACGCCAAACAGCTGGCCTTTTTGCAGCACCTGCAACCGGCGCAGCATTTCTCCAACCAGGCGTGCCAGCGCCACCTTGCCGGTACCGGGGTTGCCGATAAAAGCAAAGTTTACCGGTGCCCCCGCGAATTGTCGCGTCTGAGCCAGCATGCCGATTTCTTTGACAGTCCCCTTAAATTTTGCAAGCCCTGTTAATTCCTCCAGGTCCTTCAGGGTTTCTTCGATCACGTGAATCTCCATCTTGCATTCCTCCCCCCGTTTGAAACCCTCCGCCCGAATAAAAAAGGGAACATCCATTCTTAAACAATGTCGTTCCCCGGTGTCTTTAAAGTGAGATGATAATACAATTTTTATTCATGTTTCGCCTTAATGTTATGGTTTCCTTTTTTAAAAGACAAAATTATTTTTATTAATCCGCCATGACCAATTCTGAGGCTGTAAGGCCGGAAGTAATCGCACATTCCAAGGACGGCCCCAGCCAGTAATCCCCGCACAGTGCAATCCATGCTCCAGGACCCGCGTGATCCTACCCCTTTGGTCACTCACCAGGGCAATGCCGCCTGTTTGTTGGATCTTCATGCTTTCTCCCCCATATTAACCAATTGGTTGGCAACGGTAATGGCTTCCATGGCATCCTTTGCATAGGCGTCCGCCGCCATACGAATGCCGATTTCATGCAGTTCCCCGGCTACACAGGTGGCCACCATGCGAAGACCGTTTTTCTTCAGCATCCTGATGAACGAGGGGAGCTCTTCCGAAAATTGCGGCAGCTGCTTTAATCCATTCTCTACGTATGAACAGGCAACCTCCGCCATCACGGGAGGCAGCGTTCCCTTTAAAACCTCCATCAGCACATGCAAATTAACCACCAGTTCGCTAAGCGGCACACCGGCCTTGGGCAGGAACGCCTTTAACCATGCGATGTATTCGGAAAACAAAGAAACCTGGGATGCAGCAACGGCCTCGGAAAGGTACGAAAGGTGGTAATTTACATCCTGTACAAATTTCTCATGCTGGTATTGGTCATATTTTTTCTTAGTTCGGGCTGCAGGCTGTACTGCCTCTCAACAATTGCCTGCGCCATTTTTTGCTGGTTTTCTTTTATACACTGACTTGTCTCCTTAAAAACTACCCATAAAAATGAAGGATCTTTTTGCAGCTTTCCGAACCTTTTTCCTGTACAAGTAAAAATGTAACCCTGTTGAAACAGATTTGCAAAGAACGATTGATATACTAAAATGATAGTAAATCACCCATTAGTAGATCGGGCCTTCTTGTTTTGTCTGCAAAGGTTCTAACGGGCAAGCTATCTATATTAACCACTGCTTTTTATGTATATTACCTTAGATTAGGAGATATGGCGGATGATGGACAACCCGTCTGGCACAAGAATTTGGGAACTGGATTTTTTGCGTGGCATCGCCATCCTTATGATGGTTGTTTTTCATATCTTGTATGACTTAAACACATTTTACCAGGTACCAATCCTTTATGAACAAGGCCCTGTCTACTATATTGGCAAGACAGCGGCATCCTTGTTTATTATTGTGGCCGGCATCAGCTGTTCTTTGAGCAGAAACAACGTCAAACGAGGTGCCAAACTGTTCGCGCTTGGTCTGGTAATCACACTCGTTACTTCTCTGACGGTTCCGGGTTCCAACATTTTTTTCGGCATCCTCCATTTTTTAGGTACCGCTATCCTTCTTTATCCCCTTTTTAAACACCTTAAACCCGGCCTTCTTCTTACTCTTGGCACGGGGATCATTTTAACAGGGTTTTATTTAAAAAGGATCGCCATGCCCAATCATTTGCTGGCCCCTCTGGGTCTGATGGGACCGGACTTTTACTCGGCGGATTATTACCCCCTGGTCCCGTGGCTGGGCTTATTCCTCTACGGGGTCGTGCTGGGAAAAATGATTTACAGGGAAAAGAACAGCCTGTTTGCCTCTTTCCCTTTCAGGCAAAACCCTTTAAATACCCTGGGGCGGCACTCTTTAGCCATTTATCTCCTGCACCAGCCTGTGATATTATTGCTCCTTTCCCTTCTTTACCGGTCTTTTCCCTTCAAAATAAATGTTTAAAGGTGCGGTTTTTCCGCACCCTTTTGTTCTTTGTTTTAGGAAATTATGCTTTTTTGAAAAACTGTATATAACTTTCCTTTCCTAAAAAAGCAAATAACTTAATAACTTAAGTACCTGGTACCTAGCCAATCTCCCCGATGGCCAGGGTAACTCCCGATATGCTGGAGGAAGGCAGGATTTTATAGGGTTTTCCTTCCTTTTTACAGAGCTTTTTTACGCTGAGACAGGCGTTGTGGCTGTTGCAGTCAACGGGGCAAAATACCATGTCGCATCTTTTAATCTTATTGATTAACGCCCTTTCTCCACCCTTCATATACCCGTCCAGGTATTCAAAATGACAGCCATGCTGCTCAATGATATTTTTATAAAGGGCCTTGAATTTGGTAATGCCGCCCACCATTAAGATCCGCTTCATGCAGCAATCGCATTGGCCGCACGGGTTGATGCACTGTTTTTGTCTGGCTTGTTTATGTATTTTGTTGTTTTTGGTTCCGGTTGAACTCATTGACTTATCCCTCCCAATCAATGATAATGATAATCTTTATCAATTAACATTATTATACAAGCCCTGGGTAGGTTCTGTCAAACGGAATAAAAATTGATTAGGCCTGGTTTAAACAAGACAGGGCATGGAACGTCAGAACACGGTTTCTTCCCCCGGCTTTCGCCCTGTATAAAGCTTGGTCCGCATGCCTTAACAACTCCGCCGGGTCCTGGCCGTCCCCAGGGAAAGAGGCCACTCCCGCACTGACGGTTACTTTCAGGCTGCCGTTCCAAGTCACATTTTCAACCGCCTGGCGTATCTTTTCAGCCACTTCAAAGGCAGCCTGTTTGTCCGCACCGGGTAATGTAAGCACAAACTCCTCTCCCCCGTAACGGGCTACGCTGTCTCCTTTACGTACAGTTTGCTTCATGACCTCCGCCACCCGGGCCAGGACCTGATCCCCTACCTGGTGGCCAAAGCGATCATTAATTTTTTTAAAAGGTTGAAAGATATTTGCACCCTTTGACACCGGCCGTCCGGTAGTAGTCTTCAATCTTAAAGCTGTACAAAACGGCTGCAGCAGCGATGATTCCCTGCCCCTGTGATATAGAATTGAATTGCACAAGAAGCGCCCCGATGAACAGGCCGGTACAGACCAGCCACTTGCGCAGCCTGGCGATGAAAAGTTCCACTTCCAACAGGTTGATTTCTTGAATGTTGAAGTAATTCCGGGATAACATGATCAAAACCCCTTTGATCGTCAATGGTTGAACATGCATTCAGCAGGTAACTAACCGGAAATCATAACTTCGGGTTTGCTCTTGATAATACCGGTAAAAACATTTACCATCACGGGATCAAACTGACCGCCGGCCCCTTGCTCCAATTCCCGGACAGCGGTTTCCAGTGGCAGTGCCCCGCGGTAAGCTCTTTGCGAGGTCATGGCATCCCAGGCGTCCGCAATGCTGACCAACCGCGCAGTGTAAGGGATGGCCTCCCCCTTCAGTCCCTTGGGATAACCGCTGCCGTCATAGCGTTCATGATGGTAAAGGACCACATTGAGCGCTTCCTTGAGAAAGTCTATGGGAGCCAGGATATGGGCGCCAATGGTGGGATGTTCTTTTATGGTTTGAAATTCATCCGGCGATAAGCGGCCCGGCTTGTTGAGGATGAATTCCGGCACACCGATTTTGCCAATGTCATGCAGAATGGCGCCGAAATGAATATGGGTCAGTTCCTCGGAGGACAGGCCCAGCCCCTCTCCCAGGGCCACTGCATACCTGGCTACATTGCGGGAGTGATTGCGGGTGTATGTATCTTTGGCATCGATGGCCGATGTCAGGGCGGAGATGCTCTTTAGATAAACATCCCTTCTGCCGTACTCTATTTTCATCCGGGTGTTGTCCAGGATGAGCGCCGCTTGACCGGCGAAGGACAAGACCGAGCTCCGGTCGGTGTCGGTGTATTCAATCCGGTGAGTATCCTGACCATGGTGCCGGTGCATCAAGATGAGAACACCGATGACCAGGCTGTTTACCTGTAACGGTACCGCCATCAGGGAGCGCAGGAAGGCGTCCCTTTGGCGCAGCGGTTTAAAGGCAGCATGGTTACTGGTGAATTCCACCACCCGGGAAGAAAAGCACCCCCGCACCAGGCAGGTATTGTTCTGTAAATACTCTTTAACGGCCGGCTCGAACTGCCCTCTGGCTGCAATGACCTCCAATCTGTCGCACACCCGGGGAGCCAATGCAATAAAGCCCGCTTCACTGTTCGTAATTTTCATGGACATGTCCAAGATGGCTTCAACGGTGCCTTCAAAGTCATAGGTTTTGATCAGGTCTGTCAACACCCCGTGTAAGAAACTAATTTCCTTCACTTTCTTACGAAGCATCCTGTTGATGGCAAGGAGTTCTTCGTTCTGCTGTTCCAGCTGTTCAATGCGCAATTGCATGGCCGCCTGTTCAAAGTGCCGGTTCTTTCCCATATATAAAGAAGACATTGGATCACCTCATCCATTTCTGCTTTATCTAATTACTAAAATTTCATCATGAAAATGATTATCATTATCAATATCTTAAATGTTGGCAATCTTTTTGTCAATAAGTAGTTACAGTACCAGGATTCGCTAACCCCAAAAGAAGAAATTTCCTACTTCCGGTTAATCAGGCCAGTAGGGTATAATTAAACAATTCTATTCTTGATGCGGGTATCCGCATCTAAAGAATCAATCATCCCGGAGTTATTTTAATGAAGAAAAAAGTTACCTTTATCTTACTCGTTGTGGTAATCATTCTCCTGATTGTCCTGTGGCGCACAGGAACCTTTGATATCTTGCAATCAATTCCTTTCGGGGACAGCACTGCCACTGCCGGGCTGCTGGCAAAGGCCGGTACTGCCGCCATTGTTATCAGTATCCTCCTGAATGTGCTGATCAGTGTGCTGGGGGTTGTCCCCTCGGTTTTTTTAACAGGGGCCAACATCCTGGTTTTCGGCCTCTGGGGCGGTTTTTTTGTCTCCTGGGCCGGGGAGATTGTCGGGGCGGTTGTGTCCTTTCTGTTGTACAGGTGGGGGGTTCAATCCGTTGCCAAAATCCCCACCGGGCACTGGAAACTTTTCAGGACCGTTAATTCCCTGCCGGGTCTGCGACAGATCTATTTTCTCACGGTTCTCCGGATGGCCCCCTTTATTCCCTCGGGCATTATCAACCTGTTGGGGGCGGTAACATCCGTTTCCCTGTTTCATTTTTTTATCGCTACAGCCCTTGGCAAGTTTCCGGCCCTATTGTTGGAAACGGCCTTTAGTTATAATGTCATTACCCTGGGCAAGAATTATATTTATCTTGTCATAAGTATGATTGTTGCCGTACTGCTGTATTGGGGAATAAAAAAAGAGCTGCAAAGGCTCGGACAGCAGCAGTAGCGGACCTCCCGACATTTGCTTTCCTAAAACCATATTATGCCAGGGGTCGTTATGACGTTCTTGGAGGTTCTCTGCGCCTGCCGATTTCCTTCCTTACCTGTCTCAATTGGATCGTCATGCCGGTAAGTTATTCAGGCATATTTTTGTGTTGAATGCAAATAATAGGTGCATGTTCAGACGCTTTCTTATCTACGGACTATTAGGCTGGTTAATGGAGGTTATGTGGACAGGGTTTCTGTCTGCCCTGGACGGGGACTGGCGTTTGACCTCCACCACCTATCTCTGGATGTTCCCCATTTACGGACTGGCAATCCTCTTGGAACCGGTCCATAACGTCATCCGTCCTTGGACCTGGTGGCTGCGGGGGATGGTCTGGGTGGTGGCCATCTGGTTCATAGAAGCCGGCAGCGGCCTGTTGATTAAGGCTGTCACCGGCGCCATTCCCTGGGACTACACCGGGCAGACACCCTTGCAGATTGCCGGGGTGATTCGCCTGGATATGGCTCTCCTGTGGTTTGGGGTGGGCCTCCTCTTTGAGCGGCTGCACGATTACCTGGTGGAAGTGGTCGGCATTCGTTAACAAAAAGTCCTGGTACTTTGCCCGGAGTATAAAAGAAACCCGGATTCCTTCTTCCGGGTTTCCTGCTTTCTTTTAACCTAATTCTTTAATGCGGGATAAAATTTGATCCGGCGTATAACCGGCTGCATCAATAACCGGTGCTTTGGTTGAGATGCCCTGCATGTTCATGGTGTTGTTATCCAAGCCGTTGATAACAACCGCCATTACATTTTCCCCACTGCCGGGTTTAACAACTTTATAGCCCTGGTTCTTTAAAAGTTGGCTTAAATCATCCAGACCAGGTTCGATGGCCACTTTTTTCGCCACTGAAAAACACCTCCTGTCGTCCTTTAGTATGGCCGGGGGAGGCGTTATTTATTAACAGATTGTTCCGTCATGGCCCCTTTACCTTTGTCAACACATGAAAGAACTCCTGATTTTCACACCCCAACCGCCAGAAGGCCAACCTTGCCAATTATATTTCTTCACCAGTTCTGCCTTCAGTGCTGCGCTTTGCGGGTCCTCAAACCAAACCTCATGCTGTTTTTCTTCTTCCAACAGGTCAGGTCTTGCCTGCGGGTGAACCCCCCTGTATAATTATTATCGTATACCGATATCGAGGTGTGATATATGCTGAGAGAACTTTTCCTTGGTTTTATCCGGGTACACATTCTTTATCATGCTTCTTTAAACCCGGTTTACGGGCTGGAACTGATGGAAGAACTGGCCAGGCACGGCTACCCCGTGGGGCCCGGCACCATGTACCCTATTTTGAACAAGCTTGAAGAAAACGGGCTTTTGGTATCGGAAAAAATCAACGTGGAAGGCAAGCTTCGAAAGTACTACAGGATCACGGAAGCCGGCGGTGAGGTGCTGGCGGAGGCCAAAGGAAAAATCCGGGAGCTGGCCCGGGAAGTTTTGGAGGAACGGTAGAAAATGCTCTTTACGTTTCAGAACATCACCTATACCCTAGGCACCGGCCCGGGACGTCAAATTACCGCATCCGGCGCAGTGGCCGAGGGAAGTGTCCTGGTGGTACGGGGGCCCTCCGGGGCCGGTAAATCCACATTGCTCAGGGTTCTGGCCAGACTGCAGTCCTGCAGCGGCGGGGAAGTTTTTTTGCAAGGGGAAAGCTGGCGGCACCTGCCGGCCACAGCCTGGCGAGCCCGTTTGCATTACCTGGCGCAGAAGCCGGCCCTTTTTGACGGGACAGTGGCGGAGAACCTGGCCAAGCCCTTCGAAACACGGCAGGGTAGTAAAAATAAATTTGATCCCGACCGGGCCAAAGCCCTGATGCAGGAACTTCTTCTGGGCGCAAACCTGTGGGAGCAGGATTCCCGGACCCTCTCCGGCGGCGAAGCTGCCCGGATTGCCTTTGTCAGAGGGCTCCTCATCCAGCCGCATGTCATGCTGCTGGATGAACCCACCGCCGCCCTGGATGACCAGGCCAGGGAAGCCTTTTACGGGGTACTGTCCCGCTGGTTGACCGGCCCGGGCCGTGCCGCGCTGCTGGTGTCCCATAACAATGATTATAAAGGATTGGACCGGGTTTCTTTTCTGGACATCGGTCCCGGACAAAGAGGTGAATAACCATGGAAAACGCCACCATTCCCATTTCCAACCTTCATCTGGCTTTTACGGTTGTGCTGGTTTTGATCACCGGAGCCATCTCCTCCCTTCTGAAGCTGGGGCTGCTGAGGTCTTTACTGTGGGGAACTGTCCGCACCTTCGTGCAGCTTACGCTGGTGGGCTATGCCCTGACCTATATCTTTAAAATCAATAACCTCTGGCTTATTATGGCCATCATTACCTTGATGTGTTTTATTGCCTCCAAGACCGCAGTCAAGAGAACGCCAAACGTCCCCAACTACCCGTCCCTGCTGGCCTTTGTATCCCTTTTGGCCAGCACCTACCTGGTAGGTTCCCTTGTCACAGTATTGATTATCTCCCCCGACCCCTGGTATTCCGCCAGAATTGCCATACCCATTTTCGGGATGATCCTGGGCAACTCCATGAACGGCATTGCCCTCTCCCTGGACCGTCTTTACAGCGAGGCCAGGTCCCGCTCGGCGGAAATTGAGGCCATGCTGACCTTCGGGGCCACCCCCTGGGAGGCCATCCGTTCCAGCGTCCAGGAAGCCGTCCGGGCCGGTATGACCCCCACCATTAACTCTTTAATGGTGGTGGGCCTGGTCAGTTTACCGGGTATGATGACGGGCCAGATTCTTGGCGGCGCGGACCCCAGCGAAGCCGTCCGGTATCAAATTGTGGTCATGCTGATGATTGCCGCCGCTGTGGCCATCGGCTGCCTGATTTTGGTGGGACTTTCTTATAAAAAACTGTTTAATGAAGACGGGGCTTTGCAGCCTTTTGTTTTACAGAGCAAAAAATAACTTAGGTACCTGGTACCTAAGTTATTAAGTTATTAAAAATGCAAAAAGCACTCCGGGTGCCCGGCGTGCTTTTTAGCGCTATTTTCTTGCTATTTCGCCAAAGGTTTTCATGGTTTCGTTGGCCTGCTGAAGGAGGATTTTGTCTGCGATGCCCAATAAATCGATAATCTCCGGATATTTGATGCTGTAGATGACCCGCAGGCCTTCCTTCCTGCTCTGAAGAACATCCTGCTTTTTTAAAACCGCCAGGTGTTGGGACGTATTGGCCTGCTCAACATTCAGTTCCTCGAAAATATCGCAGACACACAGTTCCCCGTCCTTTAACAACTCCAGGATACGAATTCTGGTAGGGTGTGCAATGGCTTTAAACAGATCTGCTTTTAATTGGGATATTTTTTCCTTCAACAAAATCACCACCCCTTAATTCTAATATAATTATATATCATAACTCTCTATAAAGCCAGAAATTCCATTTTAATACCTTCTCTGCTTCCTTTTCCCCACCACTTCATAAAATACCGCGCTGAGGCGCCCAAAACAATTTCAATTGAAGTGATTACCTTTGCCGTTTTTGTCAGGGGATAGATATCCCCGTAGCCGGTGGTGGTAATGGTGGTAAGGCTGTAGTATAAGAAATCCACCGCATGACTTTGAGAGTTTAGGCCATGAAAGGAACACGGATTTACCAATGTAAGCAGTTTATAAACAATGGCAAAAAGCTGCCGAGAATGACAATGGCGGGAATAACCACCAGAAATCCTAATTTTTCTGTCGCCCTTCTGATCATCCCATATCCTTCCTGTCTTCTTATCTTTTTCATACTTACCAGTATTGTACCGTAGGAACCCTAAAGTGTACAGTAATACGTTATACTCCTTAAAATTCTGCTAAAGTTATTGACAAGAGTAAAGATCTGAATTACCATATAAGTACAATTAGTTTTGCTAAAGGGGAGTAGCTTTTACAACAAGGTCGTCATTACGGGTCATTGGCCCCGGCTTTGTTGGCAACGTTCAAGTTGTTAGCAAGACCTTTACTTTTTCGGGTAAAGGTCTTTTTTATTGCCGCATCCTTTACCTGAATTTGGTAAAGGTTGTTTTGCTTTTTTAGGAAAGACTAGCTTCAGAAAAAAATGGAGGGTTGTAGTATGGAACTGTTTTCCGCGGAATTTTTTTCAGCTTTACTGGCAATTATTGTTATCGATTTGGTTTTGGCCGGTGACAATGCCATTGTTATCGGGCTTGCCGCCAGGAACTTACCCAAGGAACAACAAAGACAGGTCATTATCTGGGGTACGGCAGGTGCCGTCGCCGTTCGCGCCGTGGCAACCGTGGCGGTCGTGTGGTTGCTGAAGATTCCGGGTTTGCTGCTTGTCGGGGGATTACTCCTTATTTGGATTGCCTACAAATTACTCACCGAAGAAAAATGCCACGATGACATGAAGTCATACGATAACCGCTGGGAGGCCATCCGAACCATTATCATTGCCGATGCCGTAATGGGACTGGATAACGTTTTGGCTGTCGCCGGTGCTGCCCATGGAAACTTTTTACTGGTGGTGCTGGGTTTACTGATCAGTGTACCCATTATGGTCTGGGGAAGTACCATCATTATAAAATGGACTGAACGTTACCCGGTCATTATTTATATCGGTGGGGGTGTTATCGCCCTAACGGCTGCCAAGATGATTGTCAATGAACCGTTTTTAAACGCTTTCTTTGTTACCAACCCTGCTCTAAGATATGGTTTAATAATAGTTGTTACGGCGGGTGTTTTAATCGCCGGCAGACAAAAAAGCAAACATAAAAAGGTTGCTTCCCAGTAATCGTACGGCCCTGTGGCACTGACCACAGGGCCGTTTTGTTTTGCTATAAAGGGTTTAGAAAAGGGATTTGTTGCCTTGTTTTCCTTATGATTAACAATCCTAATTCAGGGCATTATATGCCTGGAAATGAGGACATATTTTTTTATTCAATGGAAATACATGAGAAAGAAACACCGGCTATTGCCATAGAATATTTAAAGGTCAGTACATTTTTTTGGACCCTTCTCACTGGTTCTTTGTTATAATAGTCATGTTGCTTTAGAAATACTGTAGAGGGGTGACTTATGGAAGAACTATTAAAAGCATTGATTCTTGGCACCGTCCAGGGTCTCACTGAATTTTTACCTGTGAGCAGTACCGGACATTTGCTGTTGGGAAGAAAACTTTTGGGTTTGTCCGAAGCCGGATTATTTCTCGATACAATGCTCCACCTGGGGACTTTGCTGGCGGTGGTTGCGGTTTTCTGGAAAGACATCGTGGATATGATGAAAAGACCCTTTAGCAGGCTCAGTCTTTTGATTATCGTGGGAACCATTCCCACCGCCATCATCGGACTTGCCTTTGAAGACTTCTTTGAGGATATTTCTAAAACCGGTGTCACAGCCGGATGGGAGTTCTTAGCCACGGGCGTCATCCTCTGGGTAGCCGACAATATGAAGAAAAAAGGAACAAAAAATATTGAACAGATTTCTTTTAAAGATGCACTGATTGTAGGCACTTTGCAGGGTGCGGCCATCCTTCCCGCCATTTCCAGGTCCGGCTTAACCATCGCCGGGGCCTTATTCCGGGGCATTGATAAACAAGCCGCTGCCCGCTTTTCCTTCCTGCTTTCATTACCAGCCATCCTGGGGGCGGTGGTGCTGCAAAGCGCCAAGCTTGCCGGCGGCCAGGCTGAGTCCATCGGGGCAATTCCCCTGCTTGTAGGAACGCTGGCAGCCGCCGTTTCCGGTTATGTGGCTGTGAAATGGATGCTGGCAATTCTCCAGCGGGGCTCCCTCAAAATATTCTCTGTTTACGTGTGGATTTTAGGTATCGGTGTACTCACCGCACAGATGCTGGGCAAGTTTTAAATAGCACAAAACCCCGGTCATTTTCTCACCGGGGTTTTGTGCGTTTAATACTGTTTTCGGTGTCTTACGATGTGGAAATTATTTCACCGCATATCTCCTTCGGCAGTGAGAAAAATACAAACTGCAGCAAATTTGATAGGAGATTAAGGTGTTATGAAAAAAAATCCTTTGGCAGTACTTTCCATCCTGCTGTCTTTGGGGCTGGTTATTTTCTTTTTGAGTAGTGGATCTCCCCAGCGAAAGCCCTTGCCGGTTCAAAAACTTTTGTACCGGGACAACGATTACTCGCTGTATGTGCAGGACAACCAGGTGGTGGTGAAGGGCAGCGATGGGGAAAGCAGCGGTGTATTGCAGGTGTCGGAGAGCCGCTTCACAGGCGCTTCCCGGATCAAAAACAAACCGAAGGATAAAATCCCCCTGCTGGGAATTTCCCTTGCAGACAGTATTTTTTTACAGGGAGATAAGTATGTTTATGTAATAAACTTACGTCCCGAACCAAGAATTATAATGACTTACCCGAACCCCAAGACCCGAAAACATAAGATTATCGTGCAGAAGGATCAAAACGTCCTATACTTTTACCAGCAGGGAACCCTGGTTAAAAAATATCCCATAGCAACAGGAAAAAAAGATTTTTACACCCCTGAAGGCACCTTTAAAATCGTGAACAAGACTCCTTACCCCCAGGGAAAAGAGCCCGACACACTGCTGGGACCCCGCTGGATGGGCCTGAGTGTGCCTTACCAAAAGGACAAACGGGCAGAGAATGACAGCCGGGCGCCCCGGGGGATGAAATACGGCATCCATGGCACCAATGAACCGGCATCCATCGGCAAACATGCCTCGGGTGGCTGTATCCGGTTGAATAACAAGGATATCGCAGAACTGTACGACAGGGTGTCCCTGGGTACCGAGGTTGAAATACGGTAGGTTAAGGGTGACCGTTCTTTTCATAGATCCTTGCTCATCGGGTACATTAAACGGAGAGGTGATACAGTCATGGTCATGCAGCTGCGTTCATTGTTAAAACATATTGTGGATGACCGGGGATTATCCATTCAACAGGTGGCGAAAGACATCGATTATGACATCAACGCCGTGGAAGAACTGTACTATGATGAGATGGACTGTTACCCCAGGGAATTGGTGGCCAAGTTGTGCACATACCTTGGCATACCGGTTTCTGATTTGTTTGGGTTGGAAGGCGAGTAAAGGCTGGCGGGTTTGTCCCGCCAGCCTTTTAAATTTGCCGTTTTTATTAAACGTGTTTTGGTATACGGCCTATGCCTCGGCCTTCTTAGCCTGCTTGCTCATGGTAATACCCAGGCCTTGGCACAGGTAGTAGATGGCGAAGCCATACCAGAGGGTGTAGATCATATAGAAGACCAGCATAAAGGTCATGACACCTTTGTTGTCCTTTACATGCTCGGTTTCCACACCGTAGTAATTATAGGAAGGTTCTATCACCTTTTTCTGCAGTCCCTGGATGGCAGCTGATTGCTTGAAATTTTCCTGCTTGTCCAGGGCTTTGCTTATTTGTTTGGTTGAATTGTACCAGTTATAAACTGTTTCCCTGGGGTCCAGCCCGTATCTCTGTTTTACGATGTCACCCTGATTGTTGTACATGTCCGTGCTGTCTTTGGCAATGGTAGCCATGATTTTCCCCAGGTCCCCTTTTATTTTAAGGGTTTCCTTCTCCGCCGTCACCTGGACGCCGTCAATTTTTTCATACTGGGAGGCCCAGCGGGCAGCCTCTTCCCCGCTTTTCGCTTTTATACTGACATCAATGACGGTCCCCTGCCACTTGTCTGCCTTTTTCGCTTCACCTTGAACGATGGAAAGGGCGGAACCCTTGGAGATGGAATTAAACATGTCATCGGCAAATTCCAGGCCGTTTCTGCCATTGCCAAAGGAAGGACTCATCATATAGGCATAGATCCCCAGAAAAGAAATCATCATGATAATCCCCAGAAAAAACGCTTTGCGATCTCTAATCATTAATGGCTCACTCCTTTCGTGACAGTTGTGGCTGTCTCAGCCCGCAGGGTAGGAATGCCTCTGATGAAGGCTAAAATAATCCAGCCGGCAAAGATGAACACCAATCCGAAGAAGACCCAGGTGCCAATGGTGGCTAAAAGTGTTGTGACGGACGTACTCATGGAGATATACCCCATCTGTACCATCTTTTCAGGCAGGGCGAAGAGCCTGTTTACAAAACCGGCCATAATGGCCACAGCGTAAAAGCCGCGAATATAGATACCGGGAACCACTTTGGTGGTGGCTGCGCCGATTTGAATGCCCAGCAGGGAGCCAACCAGCATGCCCATGGCCAAGGTGTAGAAGATATAGCCGTAAATGGCATACTGGGCGATGGAACTGTAACCGGCGGTAAAGATAATCTGTAAGATATCGGTACCCACGGTGGTAAAGGAGGAAACACCCAGACCGTAAACAAACATCGGGAAGGTCAGGAAGCCGCCGCCGACCCCCATGATGGCGGCGGCAAAGCCTACAACGGCGCCGCAGAAGGCCACAAACCAGCCGGAAATTTTACGACCGCCGGGAGTGACGTCCTCGTCAAATTTAATCATGGGTGCCAGGTTAACCTTTTGCAGTTTCTGCGCCAGGGGAGTTAAACCGGCGGGGCCCCCGTGGGCATCCCCTTTGTTGGAACTTCCCCTGGTCTTAATAAAGTCGTACATGGAGTAAAAGCCCAGGAAGCCCAGCATAAAGACATAAACCGCACTGATGACAAAATCACTCAACACCGGGTTGGCATTAAACAACGCCCTGTTCAGGCTGCCGCCGGCGGTTACACCCAGGCCGGAGCCTACCAAAAAGGCCACAGCCAGGGGTACGTTAACGTTGCCAAGCTTTTTGTGAATGACGGTTCCCATAATGGCTTTGGCAAATATGTGAAACTGGTCAGTACCCACTGCCAGGATCCCTTTCACACCAAGGCTCATCAGTGCAGGAGTAATAATAAAACCACCGCCGGCACCGATGCATCCGGTAATCAAACCTGCACATACACCGACGAACATAGAGCCATAAAACATGGTCGGCGTAAAGTGGGACGGACCAAAGGCATTTTTGCCGCCGATAAAACCTGGTAAATCAGCAGCATGTCCAATGGCCGGAATAACTAAAGGAAGCATCATTACGGCAAGAATAAATAAATGTTTTCTATTGCGGACGATGTTGTTGGACATCTCCAGTTCCCATTTAGCGTGCGCCCTGGATGCGCTCATCAGGGCTTCATATATCCCCCTCATTCGGGTGACCCCCTTCTCTAACAGTGTTTAAAAAGGTGCTTCAGGTCAAAATAATTAAGATCTATTCCTATTCTTCTCTTGAAATAAAGGTGCTTGTCATTTGATATCTTTTATATGCACAGCCCCAAGCATTCCCCGCTCTTCACCTCCTGATCAGCAATATTGTTATCCTCTTGCAGCCGGCTTTTGATAACTTCCAGTAAAATATGACCTGAGATGATTTCCGGAGAATAATGGTACTCGGCACAGACGTTTATCAAGGGAATCCGAAGTTGATCGGATATTTCGGTAAATCTGCCCACATGAATACCCACCCACTCCGGCAGGGAACCTTCTTTGGTATTAAATCCTTTCACTCCCCAGGTGGTTATGATTTCCGAGCGGTTTTTCCGGTTTACCATTTCCTCTTTAATTTCATAGGCAAAGGAATTGCTGTCCTGGTCATAGCGATAGGCGACCATGTCCTGGCAGTCATTGTCTTTCAGAACCATCGCTGCCCTTTTTCGGATGGCTGATTCCCTGGATAGTTTACCAAGAAGGATATCCGCCTTAATCATTTCCAACCCGGCAGAGGTCCTGGCCAATTTGGCCTGGAGTTCCTTTGTTTTGTCTTGACCGTGGGATTGAACTTGGACCCCTTGAAAGTAGCTCGTATCCTGCCGGTGCTTCTCATCGTCCGGCATCATTCCGGCTACCAGGTAGTTTTTTGAACCGGCGGACAGGTAGTTTTCGGCATCCAGTACCACTGCCTGAATCCTGGCCTGGTTTTTCATGCGCTGAACAAGCAGTTCGACCTGCTGCGGCAGGTGCTTCAGTCCCTCTGCGTACTCAAATTCTACCGGTGTGCCCTTTTCATCACAGGCAAGTAATAAAATGAGCTTCTTTCGATAATGCTCCGGCAGTAAGAACACCTCCGGAACAAACCCCTCATAAAAGGCCCCTTTGAATACCGCGGGAACAATGTGAATAAATACTGTTTTGGCTGATTTTTTGTCACAGCCGCTGCTCAACAGCCAGTGATGAAACAATGCTTGTCTTACTTCTTCCTGCCCCAGTTTTTTGGTAACATGATAGAACTGGATATTGGTGCCGTCGCAAAGTCCGGTCCTTTTGCAAACGTCCTGAATGGGAAGGTTAACATTTTCCCCGGCTGCAGACTTGATCACCAAAGCCTGGGCCAGGTCAAGCTGCTTGGGGCACCTGATGGCTTTCTCCATGACGTGCCGGATGTCGGACCGGGCCAGTCTGGCTTGAAGACTTTCCATCTGAAGAACCAGGTTATCCACATTGGTTAACTGGTTATCACCGGTCTCTATTTCATTATGCAATTTACTGAGGCTGGCAATTAAAGATTTGATTTTGCCGGGAGTAAGGTTGTCCAGACTGCCAAAGTTGGCCAGCACACGCTGCTTCACTTTGCCTTCCATGCGGTAGCTTTCAATCAGCTTAACATAGACGTATTCTCTGCCGTTCTTTTTGGTCGTCACCTTGCGCAGGAACATATTTTCCACCCCCTATCATAATGTTCTTGTGACCGAGTGCGCAAACTCAGTCGCTTTTTATCGATTACACAGGTAATGTACCAAAGGCCTGTTTTTCTTACAACATTTTTTATATACAAGCCCCCATGAAATAATTGTCTTTCTTGGTTTTATTCGTGAAAGGTGCTAAAATACACGGATTATCAGTAATTTGACAATGTTTTTTGTCACCTGACTTGTCCGCCAATCCAAACCCTTAACACCTTAATTTTTTTCACAATTCTTGTATCGGGCCGAATTTTAAACAAACTATTGACAAAATTCTTTTTACCAGTCTTACCGGGCAGGGTGAGACTCTTTGCCAAACCCATCGTTAATCATAGGGCCAATACCCGGGCGTGTCCGGCTCATGTTTAAGAGCCACCGTAATCTCGACACCGTCAGCGATACGTTCCTCCCAGGACACCGGTACCTCGAGCAGCTTCCTGGAATACCTGGCGGCGGGCATTACCGCCTACTCTGTTCTCACACACCGGGACAATGTTCTCCTTCGGGGTTTTCAGGGTATAATCCCTTTAATCAAAAAAACCCCCATCCTTTGGATGAGAGCTGATTCCTGCCGTTCTTCAACAATTAACCTTCATCAAAACTAGTTTTGTAACTTCTCGATGATATCCCGCGCCATCGCTACACCGCAGGCGCCAGCTTGGGCCAGGCCCCGGGTGATCCCTGCACCGTCGCCGCCGGCATATAAGCCGGTTATTTCTGTCTCGAACTTACCCGTTAATTTGGGCCGGGCCGAGTAAAATTTGGCCTCCACCCCGTAGAGCAAGGTGTGTTCCGAGGCAATGCCCGGCGTGACTTTATCCAGGGCTTCGATCATCTCGATGATACTTTTCAGGGTGTTGTAGGGGAGCACCAGGCTCAGATCCCCCGGTTCCGCTTCTTTCAGGGTAGGTTCAACAAAGCCCACCCGGATGCGCTTGTGGGTTGACCGGTATCCCTTCATGAGATCGCCATACCGCTGGACCAGTACACTGCCGTTGGACAAATCGTTGGCCAGTCTGGAGATCGACTTGGCGTATTCAATGGGCTTATTAAAGGGATAGGAGAACTTTTGCGACACCAGCAGGGCAAAATTAGTATTGTTGCTGCCAAGATTTTTGTCCTTATAGGCGTGGCCGTTGGCCAGCATGACGCCGCTGTGATTTTCGATAACCACGTACCCGGCCGGGTTGCTGCAGAAGGTCCTTACGGTGGTGCCAACGGATGTCCGGAAGACAAATTTGCCTTCATACAAGTGCTCATTGATCTCTTCCATAATGGCATTCAGTGTCTCCACCCGAACCCCCACATCCACCTGGTTGGAATCCACCTCCAGACTGTGCTTTTTTAACACGCCGGAGAGCCATTCGGAGCCGTCCCGACCGGGAGCAATGACAACTTTTTTGGCGAAAAATTCTTCCCCTGTTCTGGCAACAACACCGTTGATAAGGTGTTTGTCACCTTCTGTGGTGGTGAGCAGATTTTCCACTTCTGTTTCAAAAAGCATATCAACCTGATTTTTCAGGTATTCGTAGATGTTTTTCAGGATTTCCAGGTTTTGTTCGGTTCCCAGGTGCCGCACCTGCGCCCGCAGCAGTTTCAGGCCGGCGCCCAGACCGCGCTTTTCAATGGCTTTAACTGCCGGTGTGGTGGGATCGGTAGCTGCCGAAACGGCCCCGTGCTTAATGTTAATCCCGTCCACATAGTTGATTAACTCCAGCACCTCGGAGTGGGGCAGGTAATCGGTCAGCCAACCCCCGAATTCGGTGGTTATATTAAACTTGCCGTCCGAATAAGCCCCTGCCCCGCCAAAACCGTTGGTAATGGAGCAGGCATGCATGCAGCCGGCATATTCCTTCTTTTGCGTGGGGGGCGGGCATTTGACAATGCTTTTTTGCAAAATGGGGCACACTCGCTTGTAAATATTCCTTCCCTTATCCATAAGTAAAACTTTTAGATAGGGCGCTTTGGTTGCCAGTTCGTAACAGGTAAATATCCCTGCCGGTCCGGCCCCTACCACAACAACATCATAATTTTTCATGCGCTTGCACCTCCTTCTCCGACAATTGTGCAAACAGATTTATTATGAACGATGCAGGCATTTTTTTCAATGGAAAATATATGGAATTGTCCAGGAATCACCCTTTTTTCTTTAAAATTATTATTGTTGTAGTGACAACACCTGTGCTACAATATAGAAAATTATATAATTGCTCTCGGGTTGAAACGATTGCTCGTTGTCAACGGATTTTTGACTATCAGGGGGGGTAGTCAGCTTTACAGCTGACTACCCCTCTTTAGTTTTATCCTTATCACAGGGAGGGATGTCCTTTGGGTGTACCAAAAGTACTCAATACCCCGGAAAAGCGCAGGAAGAAAAATCATACTGCTAATTTACGGCTTATTGTGAAAATGCTTAAAAGAGATACCCCACAGGGTGGCGTTACCCTCCGGCAAATGGCAGATGCCTGTGGTGTAAGTGAGCGAAACGTTTACCGTTATCTTCAGGAATTAAAGCAGTTGGGGATTGAAGTCGAGCGTTACAAGTCTTCCCAACCCGGTAAACCCGGCTGCTGCTATTATAAAATTAAGCCGCCGCAGGAAAAGGATTTTACGTCAGAAATGCTGCACCTGGCCTTTTTATCCCAGGCGTTGCAGGATTGCTATAAACTTCAAAAGAACATTTTATCAGTCAAACAGTTTGTCCTGTGCTGCCTGGCCAATCGCTACGGCCTTAATCTGCCTGTAACATGCCTGAGAAGCAGTACTATGAGTCATGCTTCACCTCTCCCATAAAATCCCCCAGGGGGTGGTTTTCTTTTTGTAATATAAGGAATGGCGGTCGGCGTGACCTGAAATAAAATTATTCGATTTATTCTGATGCGATAAAACTCACGGTAAGAGCGTGACATATATTACAGTTAGACTCCTCAAATTTATTTATAATACGAAGTAACAAACAATTGAAACTTGTAAGTTTGAAGGAGGCTAACCTAATGAAACGCAAAGTAATTCAAATAGATCAGGAAAAATGCATTGGCTGCGGCCTATGTGCCAACGCCTGCATGCAGGGAGCCATTCAGGTCATTGACGGTAAAGCCCGGCTGGTTTCCGAGTCCTACTGTGACGGTCTGGGAATGTGCCTGCCCCAGTGCCCCGTGGATGCAATCCAACTGATCGAAAAGGAAGCAGAGTCCTTTAATACGTCAAGGTCCAACATCAAACTGAAAACTGCTGCCCCCAGCGGCCCCTCCTGCGGCTGCCCGTCGGCACAAACAAGGGTAATTGAACAAAAAGACGAAGGACAGGTCCCCTTGGGCAGCCAGCCATCCCACCTGTGCCAGTGGCCTGTTCAACTGCACCTGCTGAATCCCGCCGCACCTTACTTCCGGGATGCCAACCTGCTGCTCTGCGCCGATTGCGTCATGGCAGCATACGGGGACTTCCAGCAGAAATTATTGAAAAACCGTACCATTGCCATTGCCTGCCCCAAGCTGGATAATATTCAGGGGTATGTGGAGAAGTTGGCGCAAATTTTAACACTGAACGATATTAAAACCATTGTCGTAGCCCGCATGGAAGTGCCCTGCTGTGGAGGCATCACCGGCATTTTAAAGCAAGCCCTCCAAATGTCAGGCAAAGAGATCCCCGTTCGGGAAGTGATTATTTCCGCAGACGGTAAGGTAAGGTAAATTTGCAAAAACGAGGCGGGATGATATGGAAATTACTTCTTCAGGAATAAAATTTGGCAGTACAGCGAATCGTACCGTGGCGAAGGTGGAAATGCGGGATTTGGGCTGGCAAAAAGGAGAGGTACACCAGGAAACCGTCAGCATCTTCCAACTAAATATGTTTTTGTAAATTGCGATCCATCACGAAAATAAAGATCCTCTCTCCGGTCTTCGTGCTTATATCAGTGTGTAGGCTCACTACTTTAGCTGAAGTGATTTCCGCAACCACTTTATCCAATTCAGAACGCCCCTGTTCAACCAATTGCTGACGCAACTTTTTAACCAGAGTCATCCCTGCTTTATCCCTTGCCAGGTGCTGCTCGGCTTTAGAAAGTACACCACGCAAGCTTACAATTATCATGTTACGCAGGATATCGGTCTTTGCATCCTCCGGTCCCCGTCCCATGTAATCCTTTTCCCACTGAATGATAGCCTTTGCTATGTCATCTTCTATTTGGCCCTTGGGGTTCAATCTAATTACTCCTCATTCTTTAGAGATAACGTGTATTTTATTGATATATACGCTTGTAATTATACATTTTTACTGTAGAAAAAACAATAGAAGAACATAGACTCGTTACCGGTAACCGTCCGCGGTGTACAAGCGGGTATCGGCGGGATGGTTACCTGCTTTATCCCCTTCTACAAAAAGAGCTAAAGGAAGCCTGCAACTGCCTATATGGCATTTGTGGTCCTTTACCCTAATTCATCTACTTTTTGTACGGCATCTATTGCCTGGTTCAACGGAACATGGGGTTTTAGTTCATGAACTCTGGTCGCTCGGTAACTAACCGTCTGTTCTCTTCCTTCTTCCATCGGTAACATAAAAAGCGGTGGCTAATCGTTCTAGCTGAGCGACCCCTAACCGGACAGTTTTTCAGAGATAAATTCTGTTTGTTGCTGGTATTTTTGATACGTTTTGGGGTAGCGTTCTTGTAAAGCACCTGCGGTTTGTCCCTCGACTGTTATTAGTTTTCCGCATTATCAAACAGAGCCGATAATTAAAACTTCGTAAGGTTGAATATCCAATTTATTCAAAGATACTTCCTCCCCCTCATTTCTATGTGTACCTAAAAGCAATCTTTCTTTACCTTCCTTGTCAATATTGACAGCCTGGTGCCTTTTAGAAAAATTCAAAACCACATTTACCTCTTCATCTCCATATTTTCTTTTATAGATAAGAACCTCACCCGGTTCCTTGTCTATAAACTCAAGATCCCCTATAGAGAGTGCATTACTTCTTTTTCTCAACCATATTAGCGATTTATAAAAAGTAAGCAGGGAGTTTTTGTCTTTACTCTGGGCATTTACATTTTTATGCCTGTAGTCGGAATTTACCGGGAGCCACGGCTTGGCCTTTGAGAATCCTGCATATTGTGAATCATCCCATTGCATTGGGGTTCTTTCAGCATCTCTCCCCCGGATGACAGGCCATCCCTTTTTTCCTAAAGGGTCCTGAAGGTCTTTCCTGGCAATTTTTTCACAGGTCATGCCAATTTCCTCACCATAGTAGATAAAGGGTGTTCCCCGCAGTGTCATCAGCAGTGCCGCAGCAACCTTTGCCCTGGCATCGGTGT
>JBFMCH010000095.1:0-42965 GCA_040754595.1 Bacillota bacterium | reverse complement strand
CATTATACAGAGCGTTTTTACAAGCGGATCATGAGTGCACAATTAGTGCGGAAGCTATGCCCAATTCAAACGGTCTGGGTGCACAATCACAACGGTCAAAATGCACAATCTGGCTCGGCGTATTCATATTAGCGCTTGGATCCTGTGCTTGTATATTCCACAAAGATACTCCCGTATATAAGCCGTCCCACAATCCTGATACTTCCCAATTGTTTGGATTAAGCAAATCGTAAGTTGTTGCATTGGGCGTTGATGTAAAAGTAAAGGCTGTATTGTTGGTTGATCCCGGGAAGGGGTCACCTGCATCCCCACTGTTAGATTGCAACAAACCACTGGACCAGAGATTGTAATTGCCGTCAGCCTCCACAGGCATACAAGTAGGAACTGGTACATTTACACGGTTGTAATCAACGAAACGTTCCGGATTATCTATCCACCATACCAGTAACCCTTCCCCGGGCAGGAATGAATCATAACCCTTTTTTTGCCGGTTTTCGACCAGGTAATAAGTATTGCTTCCTTGCCCGTTAGTCCATAATCGTAATGCCTCTGGGTAATCTACAGTATTTTGTAAAACTAGATCTTTGAGATCTTCATTCGGTTCGGTGTAATTCAACCAACCCAAGTAATGCTTAGACCAGGCCGACAAACCTGCAGGAGTTTCACCGTTATTATTCCATGACCCGGAAGCCATCAGTTCCCATTCACCAGCACCTGTTATTGTATAGGAAACATCATACAAATCAGGCAAACCGAGGACATGACCGTATTCATGAGCAAACACCCCAATCTTTCCTGTCTCCGGTTGCATAGTATAATTTGCGACCTTCAAACCATCACCAACCGGTTCCCCACCAGGAATGGCCGACTGGTGAGACCAGATAGATTTGTTGGCTGGCGCCCCTTCTTCCTGACCGGGTCCCGCTTGTATAATAATAACGTTATCGATAAAACCGTCGCTATCCTGGTCGTAGTCGTCCCAGTTAAAATCCGGGTTATCATAAACGGCCTTTTGAACAGATTCCCTGGCTAACTCGTAAATCTGAACGTTTGCGTCATCAATACCGTTATTATTTGTAGCTGTATCCTGCGCGTAATAGTCAATATTGTAGTCACTTTTGTATGGTCCTAAAACAATTCCGTCTATGTTAAGTTGACCATAGGACTGTTCCTTGTAATAATTATGCATACTATTTGCGCCAGGGGTATCATTAAAGAGCATATCGTTGAAATAATTTTGATCAATTCCTGGTTCAAAGGGATCATTTTCAAAGTAAACCATAATGGCAACAGATTTTTTCGTCCCGATCTGGGGCACCAGCAGCCTTCCCGATTGGTCTAATTCAGGAGCGGGACTCATTTTAGGCTTAATAGAACCATCGGGAAGCTTTGGATTAATGTTGTCGTTTGCCTTTGACGTAAAGGTCGAACCCATATTAGATCCAAAACTTTTCATTACTGGTCCTTCGGGAAGCCCTTTCTGGTTAAGTAGGTCCGGGCGCAGGGGCATGTACTGGGGACCTTTTGTTTTATACTTATCTACACTTCCTATCGTTTCTGAGGCCATACCCGGTGTTACAAAAATAAATAGTTGTAACAGCATCAATAGGGTTGTAAATAAGGACAGTTTTGTTCTAACGTTAGGAGACATCATAAATAACACCCCTAGCTATTCAGTTTAAATTTAGGACATTTTTAGGCCAAACATCTTAGTCAACTATTTAGGAAAATAAAATAATATCTTCTTTCATACTAAAAAATTTCTTACATTTAAAGTTATTTAGTCCTCAAAGCAATAGCATTAACATATAATACTTTCAAAATTTAAGAGCTATGTTTCCGTACATGTATGGCTTTATACTCACCCCCAGTGAATATTTTATTTGATTTAATCGCCAGTTGATTAGATTTTTTACTTGTGCCAAATTAAAGTATTATTATGATAAATTATGGCTAAATCCTGCTGATTAGAAAAAATATTGTAAGATATTTTTAGTGTTTTACGAATAGGCTTTAGAAGTTAAAACAAGTACTTCCTTTCCGAGAAAAGGGCCTTAAGAGGAATAGTAACTAAAGATAAAAGAAAGGGGTTGAGAGTATTTTACACTCAACCCCTTTATGTCAAGAGTCTAATTTTTAGTTTAAAGATATGTTATTTTAAGCCAGCCTCAGACCGCAAAATTTTAGCCTTGTCGGTGCGCTCCCAGGGGAGATCCAGGTCGGGGCGGCCGAAGTGGCCGTAGGCGGCTGTTTGCTTGTAAATGGGACGGCGCAGGTCAAGGGCCTTGATGATGCCGGCGGGGCGCAGGTCAAAGTGACGGTTGATGAGATCAATGATGACATCGTCACTGACCACACCGGTGCCAAAGGTCTGCACCCTTACGGATACCGGGCGGGCAACGCCGATGGCGTAGGCCACTTGAACTTCGCATCGCTTGGCCAGGCCGGCGGCCACCACGTTTTTCGCCACGTAACGGGCAGCATAGCTGGCAGAACGGTCCACCTTGGTGGGGTCTTTGCCGGAGAAGGCGCCGCCGCCGTGACGGGCGCGGCCGCCGTAGGTGTCAACGATGATTTTACGCCCGGTAAGGCCGGCATCCCCGTGGGGTCCGCCGATGACGAAACGGCCGGTGGGGTTGATAAAGAAACGGGTCTGGTTATCAATCAACTCGGCTGGCAGCACGTAGCGGGCCACCTTTTCGATCATGTCCTGGCGAATGACGGCCAGTTCTATTTCCGGGTGATGCTGGGTGGAAATAACTACGGTGTCGATGCGGGCCGGCCGGTCCCCTTCGTATTCCACGGTGACCTGGGTCTTGCCGTCGGGACGCAGGTAATCCACCAGGCCGGTCTTGCGAACTTCGGCCAGGCGGCGGGCCATCTTGTGGGCCAGGGAAATGGGCAGTGGCATCAATTCGGAGGTTTCGTCGGTGGCAAAGCCGAACATCATGCCCTGGTCACCGGCGCCGATGGCCTCAATCTGATCCTCGGTCATTTCGCCTGTTTTGGCTTCCAGTGCCTTGTCCACGCCCATAGCAATGTCCGGGGACTGCTCGTCGATGGCAGTGAGAACCGCGCAGGTGTCACCGTCAAAACCATATTTGGCCCTGGTATAACCGATTTCCAGCACGGTTTCCCGGGCGACCTTCGGGATGTCAACATAACAATTGCAAGAGATCTCCCCGCCCACCAGCACCAGGCCGGTGGTGACAAAGGTCTCGCAGGCAACCCTGGCCATAGGGTCCTTGGCCAGAATGGAATCCAGTATAGCATCGGAAATTTGATCCGCTACTTTATCCGGGTGGCCTTCAGTAACAGATTCGGAAGTAAATAGTTTTCTGCTCAATGATATTCCCTCCCTCTATTAACTTTTCCCGCTCTCATCAGAAATAAACAAACCTCCCCGGTTGGAGAGGTTATTTTATCCCAGCTTTCCCACAATGACCTCATCTGTCAGGAAGAGACTTCCCGCAGGACTTGGCACCTTCCGTGAGGTTGCCGGGTTTCATCGGGCCAGTCCCTCCACCTCTCTTGATGAGCACAGAAATGTTTAGCAAAATTGCCAGATTATATTGTAGCAAAGCAGGTACTTTGTGTCAAATTAAATCTATTTTACTTCGTAGTAAGATCGGTCCATGGGCTCCAAATCCACCAAAACGGTGTCGATGCCAAATTTTTTCACCAGTTCCCAGGGAATCACCATATCCTTGCCGGAACGCACCAGGCCGAAATAACGACGGGAACCCTGCAGCACCAGGGCCACCACCCTGCCGGTCTCCAGATCGATGTGCAAATCTTTCACCGGACCCAGTTTTGCGCCGTCCTTAAGATTAACAATATCCTTGGTTTCCAGTTGGGTTGCTTTTATCATCACTCGCACCTCCCCTAACCCATGCTATGCGCCAGGGGAGTTTTTTGTGCACCTGGCGACTAACCCCGGGAGGGGCGAAGGCGTTCCAGCAATTTACCGGCGTAAAGGGTAACCAGGCCAGCCTCTTCCATTCGGAGCAAAAAGACCGCCCCCACAAAGACCAGCAGGCCGGCGGAGATCGCTGCGCCCACCTGGGCTGCCAGCCCCAGGGTGCCGTAGGGTGCCAGCAGGCCCGCCGCAGCGGCGTTAACCCCCCAGGCGGCCGCTGCCATGGCGGCGGTGGCCAAGGTGGTTTGGAACAGGAATTTGACCGCGCCGGCATTCCACATGCCCGGTATCCGTTTATTGAGAAACCAGGTCAGCATCGCGGTGTTGACCAGTGAGGCAATGGAGTTGGCCAGGGCCAGGCCGCCATGTTTTAAGGGGCCGATGAGCAGCAGGCTGAAAATGAGGTTCACCGCCACGGTAACGGCCATCAGTATGACGGGAGTCCTGGTGTCCTGCTGGGCATAAAAGGCCCGGGTGAGAATGATGTTGGCCGCCTGGCCCACCAGGCCAATGGCATAAAACATCAGGGCAAAGGCGGTCATTTCCGTGGCCCTGGGGCCAAACTGGCCGTGTTCAAACAGCAGTTTGATAATGGGTGTGGCCAGGACCATCAGCCCGATGCCGGCGGGCAGGGAAAAGAGAATGACCATGCGGATTGCCCGCAGCACCGTATCCGCCAGTTCCTGCCGTTTGCCCTGGGCGGCCAGGGTGGTAACGGTGGGGTAAAAGGCGGTGCCGATGGCCAGCACAAAAAAGGTAATGGGCATCAAAATAAGCCGGTTGGCAAAGTTGAGGGCGGAAATGCTGCCCTCTGCCAGCCCGGAGGCCAGGATACGGTCGATAATCAGGTAGATCTGGTTGAGGGAGGTTCCGATGGCCACCGGACCCACCAGGTACAGCACCTTGCGCACGCCGGGATGGCTCCAGTCGGCGGTAAATTTAAACCGGAAGCCCACCTGCCTGAGCTTAGGCACCTGCATGAGGGCGGCCAGCACAAAGCCCAGCACCGTGCCGGCAGCCAAACCGTCAATGCCGTAGACACTGCCCAGGGTTAAGGCGGAAACAATGATGGTGATGTTGGTGACGCTGACACTTAAGGCCGGAATGCCAAAGACCTGGTTGGCGTTTAACAGCCCCTGGAATACGGTGGATAGACCGTAGAACACCAGGATGGGCAGCATAATCACAGTCAGGCGGGTGGCTAAGCCGGCCACTTCCGTGCTTAATCCCGGGGCGGTCAGTTTCACCAGCAGCGGGGCGGCAAAAATCCCTCCCACGGTAAACAGGGTGAAAATAATGATCACCATGGTAATGACGGTGTTAAACAGCCGCCAGGCCTCTTCCTTTTGGCCCCTGGCGGCATATTCACTGAAAACGGGCACCACCACGGTGGCCAGGGCGCCAATGACAATGGCAAAGACCGCGTTGGGAATATTAAAGGCAACCACATAGGCATCGGTCACGGCGGTGGCGCCAAACATATAGGCAATGACCTGCTCCCGCACAAAACCCAGGATGCGGGACAGCAGGTTTATCACTGCGATCACCAGGGTGGCCCGGGCAATCATTTTTCCGGTGGACAAAGTATAAAACCTCCTGTTTCGGACGCCGGCTTTTAGTTTATCTATCATTGGTAGATTATCTGTATTTTTAGAGCTTATCTAACCTGAGACAACAAAAGTAATATATTCTACTTAATCTCCCTATATCCTGCACTTTATAACACAGGAATCAAAAAGAAAGGCTCCCCTGGCCGGAAACCTTTCTCATACATTAACATTTAGAAACAAAGATTGATTGCTTCAACAACATGAATCCCTGTTTATCCGACGTCCGACGACTGACGACCGACCTCTATTTATTATTGGCCCTGTATTCAAGCAGCCGCGCCATCACCGTAGCCGCTTCGGCCCGGGTGGTTAATGCTTTGGGCGCAAACAAATTCTCCCCTCTGCCTCTCATCAGCCCCTCTTGAACAATGATGGAAACAGAGGTCCTGGCCCAGGGGGCGATGGTGTTTTCGTCTGCAAAGAGACCCGGCCGGGGCGCGCTGTCAGGGATCACCCTATGGCTGTTAAACCGGATGGCCCGCACCAGCATGGCCGCCATTTGCTCCCGGGTGATGGGATCGTTGGGACCAAAGGCGCCGTTGCTGTAGCCGACCACCAGGCCCATTTTCACCCCGGTGCCCACCGCCCCGGCACACCAGTAGTCCTGGGGCATGTCGCTGAACTTGACTCCCTTGGGGTCCTCCGGCAGTCCCAGGGTTCTCACCAGCATGGCGGTAAACTGACCCCTGGTGACAATTTCATTGGGACCAAAGGCTTCGGGTGTGATTCCCCTCACCACATGCCGGGCGGCCATGATTTCGATGTGGGGCTTTGCCCAGTGCCCCGTTATATCACTGAAGGTACGGCTGGCTTCCAGGACCCCGAATTTACCAAACCAGTTGACGGTAAAGCCGGACTTACCGGTATCCGGGTTGTAATCATTATTGATAAACTCCCACTGGCGGGTCATCTCGCTAAACCGGTAGGCGCCGATCTTTTGAACGTTCAGGCCTGCGGTGGAGCCGATGGGAGATGTAATGGTTACCTTGACCGGGTTTTTCGATTGACTGACCACCAATTGGCTGCCATCGGGCCAAACGATGGCTGGACGCACCTCCACCAGTTTGCCTACGGGACGCAGGTGCATCAAGGAATCCGTGCCGGGGAGTGATTGTTCCCCTACGGACTGCCAGGTCACCCGTATCTGCAGTTGGGCTCCCTGCTCGGACTGACCGATCCGGCCAAACTCTGCTGCGGGAACCTCCACGCTCAGGCCGGGAAGTTTTAGTTCCACCGGCCGGCCGTAGTGATAGAGTTCCGCCGCCAGGGCCGTTCCAAAGGCCAGGGTGACGGGCTTGTCCTCACCGGTTTCATTCCCCCCGCCGGCGGCAAGAACAACTTTACCGGTGTTCTTGGAACTTTCAATGGCCTGTCTGACTTCCCGTTCGGAAATAGGAAGGGGGACGTAAGGGGAATGGTTGGGCAGTCCTTGAATGTCTACCCGCCAAACCCTGGCGGTCACCGGATTGACCGTCATCTTGACCTCTGCCTCAATGGGCAGCTCCGACCATTTTATCGCATTGCCGCCCACAAAGATGCCGGCTCCTTCGGCCAGGGTCCAGCGGGTGCCGTCAAAGATAATCAACTGGTTGGTTCCTTCTTTGGACTGCACCTGGCTGTTTACGGTGGTATACAGGGCGTCGATATGGCTGACCTGGCCGTCCGTACCAAAGACCAGATACCCTTCCGCACCCGCCGGAATGTCTTTCAGACCGGCGTTCTTTAACGGGGCGTCGCCCCCAACCACTCGAACGTTAACATTTGAACTCACCTTTAAGCTCTCACCGCTGGTGAAGGTAAGGGTATTATCCTTAATCTCTTTAATAGTTCCATGGTAAGGCAAGGTGCCATAGACCAGGGCGAAGGGCTGCGGACCCTTGACCACCTTTTGCCCGGTGACTTCTATTGTGTAGGTTTCTCCCTTTTGGGTATCACTGACGATAATTTCTTCGGTGTTGTTCAGCCGGTCCCCGTCGATATAACCGTTGCCCCAATAGACTTCCTTACCGCCCGGACCTGTAATTTTCAGGTCCAGGTCATTCACCAGGTCCTTGCCAATGCCCGGCGTCCTGGGGTAGTCCGAGTAGGCCAGCACCGCCTTAAAGGGTTTACCGTTGCCGGTAAAGGTGTAGGTTGCCTTTTCCCCGGTCTTGAGCCCCTTCTCGTCCAAACTCCTGGCATCTCCCTTTTCCAGGGCAATCAGGGACTTCTCCACATCCACCCGGCCAAAGCCCTGGTCGCTGGCGGGAACTCCCGGCAGCCAGCGGGTGCCGAAAATAAGCAGAGCTTTCAGTTGGGCGGCGCTGGGGGAGTGACCCTTTTGCTGCAGGTACTGGCGCAGCAACGCCAGGGAACCGGCGGTAAGGGCGGTGGACATGCTGGTGCCGGTCATATAGCCATAATACTGGTTGTACATGCCTATATAATTATCTTCCGCCGGGTTTGGCCGGGTCTTGCGGGTGGACAGAATCCAGGTTCCGGGCGCCAGCACCTCCGGCTTGATGCGCCCGTCAAAGGTGCCCCGGCTGCTGAACCATGCCACCTGGTCCGGGTTGTCCGAACCGGTGTCCACGCCCCGGGTCCCCTCGGTGGAACCTACGGTGATGGCGTTTTTGGCAGCCCCCGGGGAGCTGACAAAGGGTTTGGCGGTTTTATAGCCGTTGCCCGCCGATTTCAGCACCACCATGTCCGGGTGTTCCCAAACAAACTTGTCCAGGTTGTAGGTGTCCCAGTCATAAATACCGTCACTGAAACTGGCCCCCCAGCTGTTGACATGGATTCTCGGTTTGCCGGGGGCATTGTAGGCGTCCTGCAATAACTCATAAACCGAGGGGATATGTAACGTTTTATCCTTGGCATTGTAGGTAGCCTGAAAGTACAGCCCTGCCTCCGGCGCTATGCCCTGGATGGCTCCCTGGGACCTGCTGCCGGTGCCAACAATACTGCCGGAAATATGGGTTCCATGACCGTTGGGGTCGCTCCAGCCGTCGCCGCTGAAGTCCTTCACTCCCACCAGGCGGTCCTTGATGTCCGGATGCACGGTCTCCAATGCACCGCCGTCCAGTCCCGAGTCTGCCACGGCGATCACCTGGCCTTTACCGGTAAGGCCGCTGCCGTTTGTGCCCTGGGCCAGGGCCCAAAGGCCCGGTATTCCCATGATTCCTGCAGCCAGGTTATTTTCGAACCGGTAGGAGTATTCCAGTGCATCGGCCCAGACGGGCCAGGGCAGCATCAGAACAACCATCAAAAAGATAAGACCATATAAAAAGGGTTTGTATCTGTCTCTTTTTAAGCAACCCAAAATATCACCTCATAAATAAGTACGACCCGTACAAAGAAAAAAGGCACCATCGAAAAAGTTTCGACAGCACCTCAGTTAATTCCTTCATTTATCATCAAACAACTTAAAACACAGACAGCAAGATATTTGTTTGCTGCATAATTAAAAACTTAATTTAATTTTAACACATCCTTCACCTGTTGTTGAATCTGACTCTTTTGCTCCGGACTGTTGGCCTCCACGTAAACCCGGAACAGCGGTTCCGTGCCCGAGGGGCGGATCAACACCCAGGCGCCGTCCGCCAGCACCAGCTTGGTGCCGTCCAGGGTAATTTTATCGATGACCTTCTGCCCCGCCAGTTCCCCCGGCGCAAATTCCTTCAATTGTTCCAATATCTCGGCCTTTTGTTCCGGAGAAGTATGAATATCCAATCTTTCGCTGTGCAGTTGGCCAAAGGCTGCATAAACCTCCTGCATAAGTTCCGTCAGGCTCTTGCCATGGTGCGCCACCATTTCAGCAGCCAGCAGTCCCGCTAAAATGCCGTCCTTTTCCGGAATGTGCCCCTTGATGGACAAGCCTCCGCTTTCTTCCCCGCCCAGGATGCAGTCTTTTTCCAGCATGTTCTGGCCGATGTATTTAAAGCCCACCGGAGATTCGTACACCGGCTGATCATATTTCGCGGCAATTCGGTCCAGCAGGTGGGTGGTGGCCACCGTCCGGGCCACCGGTCCCCGCCACCCCTTTACGGTCAGCAGGTGGTAATACAGCAGGGGCAGGAACTGGTTGGGGGTAATGTACTCGCCGTTGGCGTCAATGATGCCAAAGCGGTCCGCATCCCCGTCCAGTGCCAGGCCCAAATGGGCCCCGCCGGCCTTGACCCGGTTTTTCAGCTCCTCCAGGGACTTGCCGGTGGGTTCCGGCAAGGTGCCACCAAAAAGCGGGTCCCGTTGATTATGAAAAACTTCCAATTGGACCCCGGCTTCTCCCAAAATGTGTTCCAGATAACCGATGCCGGCCCCGTACATGGGATCGATAACCGCCTTCAGCCCCGCCCTGCCAATGGTCTGCAGGTCGATGATGGAGGAAATGTGCTTGACATATTCATCAAAGGGATTGTGTTCGGTGCAGGTACAGGCCCGGGGCTTTTCCTCTTCCAGCAGTCTCCCGTAACGCCCCTCCGGCGGCCCCAATCGATAATGGTCGCAGGGTTCCCCGGCCTGCAGCCTGGCGATATTTTCTTCAATCTTTTTGGTGATATGGGGCAGGGCCGGTCCTGCATACTCCGGTATGAATTTGAAGCCGTTATAGGGTGGCGGGTTGTGGCTGGCCGTCAGCATAACTGCTCCGGCAGCCCCGTGAATCTTAATGGAATAGGCCGTCACCGGGGTGGGGGTGGCACCGCAGCACAAAAACACCGGAATGTCCTGCTGGATAAACTCTTCTGCCACCGCCTCGGCAAAATCTTCGGCCAAAAAACGATTGTCCCGGCCCACCACCAGGCCCCGTTCCCCAATGCCCTGCCCGTTTACATAGGCCGCCACCGCCCTGGCCACCAGCCTGACATTGTCAAAGGTAAAGTCTTTGGCGATGATGCCACGCCATCCATCGGTTCCAAAGGATATCTGATGAGTCAAAGGCAATCTCCTCCCGTCAATAAATGGAATTTGATACAAAGACTATTTTATGATATCTACACCTTAATTATGCATATTATTCCAATGCTGGCAAGGTTTATAATGTCATTTTACCGGGAATAATGTGATTAATTAACAAACATCGTATTTAAAGGAGATTGATGATATGGCCAAGGCTGTGGATATAAAAGCCCTGGACACCCGCCGCAAAGCGCTGGACCGATATTTAATCGTGAGTAAAGATAAGAAAGCGGTGAAAGGTTCAGGAAGTAAGTAAACCCGGGGGTTGTTGTTTATATAATTCAAGTTGGGGACGGTTCTTGATTTGAATTGCAAGGGTGAATTCAAGTCAAGAACCGTCCCCGACTTGAATTCGACTTGAATTTTAGTAATAGGCCACCGTTTCCTGCAATCCCTGGGCTAAACTATACTTGGGCTGCCAGTTCAGTTGTGTTACCGCCCTTTTATTATCCAAATAGCTATGCACGATATCCCCGGCCCTGGGTAGACCATACTCAGGCTGCAGGGGAGAACCTACCTCCTGCCGGATCAAAGTGTATAACTCATTCACGGTGGAAGCCTGGCCGGTGCTGATGTTCAGGATCTGGTTGTCCCCATGCTCAAGGGCCAACAGGTTGGCTGTGGCTGCATCCTTGACGTAAACAAAATCGCGGGTCTGCTCGCCGTCGCCGAAGATAACCGCCCTATGGTTATTAAGCAGCTTGTCGATAAAAATGGCCACCACGCCGCCTTCGCCCAGGGCGTCCTGGCGGGGGCCGTAAATGTTGGCGTAGCGCAGGGCGGTCCAGCGCAGGCCGTAGAGTTCCTGATAGGCCTCCAGATATCGTTCTACGGTATGCTTGGAGATTCCGTAACCGGACAGAGGCCTCAGAGGGTGCTCCTCATCCACCGGCAGGTATTTAGGATTGCCGTACACGGCTGCGGAAGAGGCGAAAACCATCTTTTCCACGCCGTATTTCCGGCACGCCTCCAACAGGTTCAAGGTGCCAATAATGTTTACTTTGGCATCAAATACCGGGTCCCGCAGGGAAACCGGCACGGCCACCTGGGCAGCCTGGTGGATTAAGGCCCGGGGCCTGATCTCCTGAAAAATATCCTCTATGCCCGGGTCTATAATATCCGCTTTATAAAGGGGTACTCCCGGGGGTAGATTTTCTTCTTTGCCGGTAGATAAATTATCCACCACAACAACTTCGTGATTCGCTTCCAGCAAAGCCTCCACAACATGGGAGCCGATAAAACCGGCCCCTCCGGTAACTAAGACTCTCACTATTCTTCTTCAGTCCTTTACCTGTTTTCGAATCTCGAACTTCGAACAGAACCTCGAAATTATTCTTCTACGATCTCTTTTAAATATTTCCTGAATTCCTCCGCTAAATCCGGCCTTTCCAAAGCAAACTCAACCGTGGCCTTCAAATAACCCAGCTTATCTCCCACATCATAACGTTTGCCCTCAAACAAACAGCCGTAAATGGCTTCGGCGTGAACCAGCTTTTTCAGGGCGTCGGTCAATTGAATCTCACCGCCGGCTCCCGGCCTGGTGGTGGCAAGGATGTTAAAAATCCGGGGACTTAAAATGTACCTTCCCATAACCGCCAGCCTAGAAGGGGCCTGATCAATTTCAGGCTTCTCCACCAGGTCGTAAATCCGGCAGACACCTTCACATTCGGTGGTGGCCTCTACAATACCATACCTGTTTACATGTTCCTGGGGCACCTCCTGCACTCCCAGGACGGTATAGCGGACCTCTTCGTACAGGTTGATCATCTGTTTCAGACAGGGTACCTTGCTGCGAATCACATCATCTCCCAGCAAAACCGCAAAGGGCTCATCACCAATGAACTTGCGGGCGCAATAGACGGCGTGGCCCAGCCCCAGGGGTTCCTTCTGGCGAATGTAGTGGATATCCACCATTTCGCTGATGTCTCGCACCAAACCGAGCAATTCATGTTTTTGCTTACTGCCCAGCTGTACTTCCAATTCCAAGGACTTGTCAAAATGATCCTCAATGGCCCGCTTGTTGCGGCCCGTTACGATAAGGATATCTTCGATGCCCGAATCTACCGCTTCTTCGATTATGTACTGAATCGTTGGAGTATCTACAATGGGCAGCATTTCCTTGGGCTGCGCCTTGGTAGCCGGCAAAAACCGAACACCGAGCCCGGCTGCTGGGATAATGGCTTTACGAACCCTCATACTCCGCTTCCTTTCTTAGGATTGATGAATAGAACCAATGCCAAACAGCGGTCCTACATTTTGGAGGACCGCTGTTGTAAGTTCTGTGAAACTGAAACAGTGGATTGAATGCTTTCCCTGGTGGCCTTGCCGATGATGCCAATCTTGTTGGCTGCCACGATAATCGCCACGGCCAGAATAAAGAGCAGCAGCACCGCCTGGTTGGTGGTGATGACGGTTAACAAGAAAGCGCTGATGCCCAGCACCAGGTTGATGACATAAATAACCAGCACCGTCTGCTTATGGGAGAGGCCCAGGGCCATCATGCGGTGATGCAGGTGTTCCTTGTCCGGCTGGAAGATGGGGCGCTGGCTCTGGTAGCGGCGCAGGATGGCGAAAAACACATCCAGCAGGGGAATGCCCAAGATCACCATGGGAATAATCACCGAGATGGCGGTGGCAGCCTTTGCCACACCCATGACCGCCAGGGTGCCCAATGCATAACCCAGGAACATGGAACCCGTATCTCCCAAGAAAATCTTGGCAGGGTAAAAGTTATGCCGTAAAAAGCCCAGGATTGCAGCGGCCAGGATCAAGGCCAGAGAAACCACGTCCATGCCTAACCCGCCCAGCAGGTAGGCCTGCTGCCAGGTGACCGCAGCCAGGGTCAGGGCGGCGATAAAGGAAGTCCCTCCTGCCAATCCGTCTAAGCCGTCAATCAGGTTAATGGCATTGGTTACGGAAATAATCCAAAAGATGGTGGCCGGAATTCCCCAGGCGCCCAGATGCACCAGGTGGCCGTTGAGGGGGTTGGTGATAAAATCCACCTGAATACCAAAGGGAATCACCGCAGCTGCGGCGGCGATTTGCCCCACCAGCTTCACCTTGGCCGGCAAACCTCTGGTATCGTCAAGAATCCCCAGTGATACAATAATCAACCCACCAACCAGCAGACCGATTAACCGGTTGTCTAGTTGTTGAGTCAACAACACGGCAACAGTAAAGGCTATATAGACAGCCAGCCCGCCCATACGGGGCATAATTTTGCTGTGTACTTTGCGTTGATCCGGTTGATCAACGGCGCCAATTTTAAAAGCGACTTTGCGTACCCAAGGTGTCACAAAAAGAGCTACCACCAGGGCCAGCAAAAAAGCCAGTGGTAAAGTCATTATCAACATTTATCCCTCCAAGCTAACCGGCAAACTAACAATTATCAGAAATCCTATTCATTCTAACCCAGGAGTTACAAACCTGTACAGCAACAAATTTAACTACCTTGCCTAAGGAATACCAAAAAAACCTTTTGTTCAGGCAAAAATGCCATAAACCTGACAATCGTTTAAAAATACAACGAGATTCTCTTTATTTCTGCCCGATGGCAAACATTAGCTCCGCTTCGGCGGCCAACGCTTCCCCGACAAAGGCCCGGGCCGTGCTTTTGCCAACGGTGCCGCGGAGTTTTAACACCTCGACCTCGATCCGCAGGGTATCCCCCGGGAACACCTGCCGGCGGAAACGGGCTTTATCAATTCCGGCAAAAAGGGCAATGCGGCCGGCATATGCAGGCATACTAAGAATGGCAACCGCCCCCACCTGGGCCATGGCTTCGATGATTAAAACACCCGGCATGACCGGAAAACCGGGAAAATGGCCTTGAAAGAACTCTTCATTGGCGGTAACGTTTTTGATACCGACAACTTTTTTCCCTTCTTCCATCTCCAAAATGCGATCCACTAACAGGAAGGGGTAGCGGTGTGGTAGAATTTGTTGTATGGCGTTTATATCGAGCATGTCAACCTCCATTTTATATGTATATACGGATGTTTTCGCCAATATTATAGTGGTTCCTGCCGTAAATTACAAGAAAAAAAGAAATTTTTGGTAGATGTTCGCTGTTCGCCTTTCGCTTGTGAAGTAAGGTCTCGTAATTATACGTTGTTACTTTTGAATTTTGGATTTCGGAGGTTCATAAATGAAAAAACTGTTGGCTGTTTTATTGATCGTGGCGTTACCGCTTTTAGGCTACGCTGTCTTTGCTTATAACCAAACTCTCAGGCAAGATATTGTGATTATCGGCGGCGGGTTTGACGGGTGTGCGGCGGCCCGCAGCGCTGCAGCGGCGGCGCCGGAGAAAAAGATTTTGTTGGTGGTAAATGACCCCGTTCAAGAATTGGGCGGCATCGGTACCGTCGGCGGGCAAAATTTTACCGATATTCGTTATTGGAAAGGACACGTGGTTACGCAGGGTTCCTTTGGCCGCTGGTATGCTAAAGCCGGGCAATTTTACAATACCGGTGGGATGGCCCAAATCATTAGAGAGGACCTTGCCCAGTTCCCCAACTTAAAAATCCTCTATGGTTATGACATCGAGGATCTCATAGTACAAAACAACACGATAAAGGAAATCCGGCTTCGGAGTATTGCCCGGAAACAAAGCGGGGAGGTGGCCTGGGGAGATGATATCCAAAAGGTTAGGGGAAAGATTTTCATCGATGCCACAGTGGACGGGCGGTTAACCCGCTTATCCGGCAATCCCGTCAGTGTGGGCCGCAGAGATTGGCCCAGGCAATACCTACCGGGGGACGAGACTTCTTTCTCCCGGCAGCAGGCCGCTACCCTAATGTTTCAGGTAACCGGTGTTAAGACCCCGCCCAAAAACGCGCAAATTAAGGACTGGGAATTTGTCCGGGACGCCAAGGGCAGCTGGGGCTTGGCGGGAGGAAAACAGGCCTTTGCCGCCAACCCGCAGGTCATCGCCTTTAATGAGAAATACGGCCCCAAAGGCTTTGCCATAAAACCCATTAATGCTGCCAGCAACGGGAAGGACAATCATACCTGGTGGGTGAACTGCCTGCTGGTCTTCAATGTAGACGCCCGGGCACATGAGCGGGATAAAGGGAGCAAACGGTATCCTGCCGATACTCCTCCGGGTCATTTAAACGTGGACCAGGCCCGGGTGAAGGCCCGGCAATTCTTGCAAAACCCTGATTTCATCAATACCTTGCGGCAGTTTAAAGTACAGGACCCGGCCACCGGCCACTGGTACGGCTTTGGTGAGGCTGAACTGGTCCGAGACAGCCGGGGTTTACCGGTGGTAGGACAGATTATGTATATTCGAGAGTCCGTACACAGCCCGCTATCTGGGCAGTCTGACCACGGAACTGAGAACACTAATTTCGCTGTTTCCACGGAAGAAGCCCAAAGGGCCGGGGCGGACTCCAAGGGAGCCGATACACACAATTACCCCACTCGGATCGGCCTGGGCTATTACATGATGGACATTAATGCCTTCATTCCCAACGATTTAAAGGCTTCCGGAAGCTACAACTGGCCCGTAACCAAGCACCTGCGCCCGGATTGGCAGAAGGCCGGCGGTGAGCCCACCAACCCGGTCTACCTTCCTTTTGAGGTTCTCCTTCCTGCCAAAACAGAAAATTTACTGATCCCGGGCTACGCAGCAGGCATCTCTTCCTTTGCTTGGGCGGAACTGAGGGTGCTGCCCAACCTGGCGGTCCTTGGGGACGCTGCCGGTGTGGCAGCCGCAAGGTCACTGGCTGCCAACAAGCAGCCCAAACAGTTTGCACAGGAGGATATTGCCTGGGTGCAAAAGAAACTGCAACAGTTTGGCGCCAGATTGGATAAATAAACAAAAACCGTAAATTCAAGCGGGGACGGTTCTTGACTTGAATTTATTTTTCTAGTTGCTCTGGAAAAGGCTCTTCTCCCACACAACCTTCATACTGTCCCCAATAATTTCTGCCACCCGGGTGCGTCCGGTTACCATGGTGCCGGAGATGAGGATATTGCCATCTTCCTTTGGCTCGGCAAACCAAAGGTCTGTCACCGGAGCTGTTTTGTAAAGTCCGGCCCAGGACTTGGCCTGCAGGACCTGCCCCTGGGCATCTACCAGGAAGACCATATCCAGTTTCTTATCGGTTACCAAAGTAGACCCGTCAGCCAGCCGCAATGCATCCAGCGGTTCAACCAAACCCGGTGGTTTCTGTTCCTGGCTGCCCGCAGAAGGTGCGGCAGCGGCAGCAAACTGCCAGACCACTTTTTTGCCGGGGGTCACTTCCAATACCCGCCCATTCCTGGCATAACCCCTGTCCACAATTAGGGTATTGCCATTGGCCAGGCGGTGGGCCCGTGCAGGGCGGGCCAGGTAACCGGGATCGCCGGGTTTACCGGGCTTGCCCTGGCCATACTGCCAGACAACTTTCTTCTGAGGGGTTACTTCCCGTACCTCAAAGGGGAGCACCACCAGGGTGTTGCCGTTGGCCAGCCGTTCCGCATAACGGGGAGCATAGGCCAGGGAAGGCAGCGCATATTCCCAGGCTTTTTTCCCGTCCCGGGTCAGTTCTACCACCCTGGGTACATAGGGCGCTCCCGGAGCGCCGGAATCCGCAACCAATGTATTTCCATTAGCCAGCCGCTGGGCGCTGTTGGCCTGAAGGCCGTAGTAATTCCATACCTCATTTCCCTGCTGGTCCACCTCAACGATGCCGGGCATCCAGGCGCCCACCCGGCAGAGCAGCAAATTGCCGTTGGGCAGTTTCTGAACATCCCGCACCAGGTTATAGGTAATATTGGCAATATAGTCCACAGCCAGCCGGGGCGGCAATTCGGTAATCACCTGCTGCGTCTGGTCGTTCATCATTTGCTCCAGTTCCGGAGGCATCACCGGTTCCGCTGCGGCGGGCAGCGCCGTCATGGTAAAGCAAAGCAGCCCCAACATAAAGATGATCAGCTTATTTTGCAAGGCCGGACCCTCCCTCCGCACTCTCGATGTAAACGGCCGGGCCGTTGGTGGTAACGTAATTCACCTTGGCCCCCAGGGCTTCTCCCACAAAACGCATGGGCACCAGGGTGCGTCCATTGATCACCTTGGCCGGTACATCCAGCTTGATGTTTTTACCGTTCACCACAGCAGTGGTTTTTCCTACGGTTAGTTCAATTTTCAGTTCCCCTTTGACAGCCGTCACCGTTTTGGTCGCTTCATCCCAGTTAATTTCAGCGCCCAATCGCTCAAAGATCTTCCGCATGGGCACCAGGGTCCGCCCTTGATCAATGATCGGAGCCACGTCTAAATACAGCCGCTGGTGGTCTACGTACACAGGCATCTGCTGGATGATCATCAACCCGTTGCCCAGGGGGCGTTCCTTCTTGTCGGAGGGGTTGTTAAGAATTTTTCCCTTTACCCATATCTCACTGGAGCCACCGCCGTCCAGTGCCACCGCCCGGACAGCACCCAAATCCATCATGAGATATGACAACTCTTCTAAAGTAAGCCCGGCGCTGCCGTCCTGCCGGCCATCCACCACCACCAGCAGCACTTTCCCCTGTGCGTTAACCCCCAAGGCAGTTCTGGGCGCCGGTTTCAATACCTTGCCCCACAGGCCTTCGTTTACCGCCTGATCCACCGGCAGACCCCCTTCCACCAGTAAAGGACCTGCAGATAAAACATGGCGCAGGTTGCTCCATTCCTGGGGCAGCTCAGTAATCACCCTGGCCCTGGCACCGGCAGAAACCGCCATCAGTTGGTTGGTTGAACCTCCCCATCCGCTTAAAACATAGCCGCCGGCCGGAATCTGGGTACTACCGAAAACAGGCTCTACCAAAAAAGCGCCACTGCCGTCCGGTTTCAGCAGGAGCTGCGTTCCCGCCGGCACTGCCTTGCCCCAGACCCGGGAATAAAGCACCAGCCCGTCGCTGACCGCCGGCATATTAATGCCTTTAATGGCCAATTGGCCCACACCGACAACCTCTACCTTCATTTTGGGGGCCAGGTAACCAATCTTGACGCCCCCGCCGTAGGTAAAGCCAAAGGAGGTTCTTAAAATATCCGAAACATACTCGGCTTTGCCATCGATAAAAACATTCCCCACCGGCATACCGGTGACCGTGTCAAAGAAACCGCCGTTAATGGCAGCCACCGCCCCGGTGCGCTCCGCCATACTGCTGAGGGTTTCCTTGCTGCCGATGACTTCATTCCCCATCACAGCGCGAATCTCGGTATACTTTTGCTTAGGATCCACCTCCAACACATAACCCTTGATGGACTTACCTTCCCAGTTCGTCCTTTCAAAGGACCACTGGCGAACTCCCGGAGCAATCTGCTCCGCCGCCCAGGCAGGAAAGGACCAAAGCATCGTCAGAAACAAGCAAATGAAAGGTAGCCATTTTCTTTTTGTCATTTTTACCTCCCTTAAAACTAAACCGAATTCAAGTCAAGAACCGTCCCCAACTTGAATTACAAATACTTGGTGGCGTGGACGCCTTTGGATAAAGACCGGTCCAAGACCTCCATGGCCAGCGCCGCCGTGGACTGGGCCCTTTGGCGCAGGGGTTCCACCTGCCGGATCAGTTCCTCCCGGACCAGCCAGGGCTCGCAGAGTATTTCCTCCACGGTGCGCCACAGGTCATCGAAACTAGGGTTGTCCACCGGGGTAGCGGCCTCTCGGCCCAGCAGCCCCATGAAGCGGTCGATCTTGGGGTCATAGGAAACGGCCACCGGCGGCACATGCATGACGGCGGCCAGGATCAGGGCATGCAGCCTCATGCCGATGAGTAAATCCATATTGGCAATAAGACTGGCCATTTCAACCACCGAATAACGCTGGGACAGCACCACAGCGGGTTGTTCCATCAGTTCCACAACTTCTTCCGAAGTCTTTAAATCGTCCGGATAGTGCATGGGCAGGAATACCACCTGGTGGCCCACCCGTGTCAGCTTATCACAAACTTCCGCCACTACCCTTTTGTAATCCGCCAGGCCCTGCCACTCCCGAACGGAAACCCCCACCAGTTTCCGTTCAATGGACAAATCCAGCCCGACTTCCTCTAAAATGGCGCGGCCGATCTTTTCATCTACAAATTTTTGTTCCAGGCCCAGCACCGGGTCCGCTGTCACCCGGATGCCGGGGCGGTTGATTTTCATCTCTTCTAAATCCTGCCGGGAGGATTCATCCCTCACGGTGATATAGTTTACCTTATTCACCACCAGCCTCATGGCCAGCCTGCCCAACCAGGACTTCACCGGCCCGATGCCCTGGGCATAAAAGAAGACAGGCTTGCCCAGCCGCTGGGCCAACCAGATAACCCCCAGGTAATACAGCAAACTCTTGATGCCGGTAACATCCTGCAGCAGGCTGCCCCCGCCGCTGATCAACAGATCGGAATCCTTGAGGGCCCGGTAGACATCCCCGAGTTTCCACCGGTTGGAGGAAGTTACTTTATAGATCTCCGCCGTTTCCTCCGGTGTATTGGAAAGCACCTCGATCCTCAGCCCAATGCGAAGATCCCGCAGGGTTTTTAAGATACTGAAAAGAACCGCCTCATCCCCCAGGTTATCAAACCCGTAATAACCGGATATTACAACTTTAGCCATTTAGAACCCCTCTCCCGTAACGGCAGACCAGCTTAATCAAGAAATACACAGCCAGTCCCAGCAGAATTCCCAACCAGATCCCGTGGAAGGCCCGCATCAGGGACACCAGAAGAGGCGTATGAATATGGGCAAAGGTATTGACCAGGGAGGCCTGTCCGATGGCCCCCAGCAGCAGTAACGGTAAAAAGCGGTTGTCCCGGTAGCCAAACAGCAGCACCAGCAGCAGGGCCGGGTGACCCAGCAAAAATTCCTTGGTCCTGGGACGAACTCCCAAAATCTGATCCAGCAGGCTGCGGAACTGCAGTTCCAGCCCGCTGACGGTCATGGCCTCGTTGCCGGTTCTGGCCACATAAACGATCATCGCCACCGCCATCAAGGCCCCCGCCAGGGCAACCCCCAGCAAAACCGGCTGGTTCAAGAGACCTTTTACCTTTTCCGGCAGTGCCGCCCCTTTGGCCACAACCAGGGAGAAATAGAGAAGAACCACCAGCAAAGGAATCACATGGGCCAGTTTCACCCCTGCAAATTGATCCAGCTTCAGCATAAATGCAGCATCCGCCAGCATCCCCACCATAAACAAAGCTCCCAATAGCGAAAAGAGGGAAATCTTTATAAAGCGCCAGACCGCCGCTCCCGGGGAAAGTCCCTCCCTCTTGACATAGGAGATCAGGGCCAGGGTCGGGAAAATAATGACGGATACCAGGGACATTATTTTTCTGGCCAGGAGAAAGTCAAAATAGAGCACCGCCACCCAAAGCAGCACGGACGCTGCGCCAACGGCCGGAACCAGCCTGTCCCCCCTTAATTTTTCAAGCAACAGCAGGCCCCCTGCGATCACCCCGAGACCGATGATCAGCACCAGGGGTCTGGAAACAGGCACCGGCGGCAGGTCACTGGCGGCTCCCACCTTAAGTCCTTCACCTGCCAACCGGGAGGATAACTGGTCAATGAACTGAGTGTTTCTCTCCAGCAGGTCCCCCCCTGTCAAAAAGGGGCGGATCAGAAGGATGCGGTGGTTTCGTTCCGCTGCAGCCAGGGTGTAGCGGTCCAGCGCCTCACCGGGAGACATGCGTTTTAACTCATTCTGCGGGATTGTGTGCAGGCGGACAACGTTTTTGTCCAGGAGAAACCCTACTTTAGTGAAACCAAACTGGGGGAAGAATTCCACCTGAACCAGAGGCACATGCATTTCTTCAATTTGAGCTGCCAGCTCCGGCAGGAGGGACGGGTATCCCGGCAGTGTGTCTTCATTAAACATGACGGCGGAAACACCGGGAATGTCACGGTATGATGCAAAAACTTTGTCGATACTTTGCTGGGTGGCCCCCGGCCAGGTACGGATCTGTAAGATGACAGTCATACCGGCCTGTTGTACATCCGTTATGGAATACCGGGTAAAACCGGCCCCCAGTTCCTTTATTGCTATATACGGGGCGGTCGTTTCAATTACGTAGGTAGAATCGTCAACTTCCAGGGTTTTCACACTGGCCAGCTTGGCAGACATTTGTGTGCGAAGTTGCTGATAGATTTCTTTGTCAAAGGTTAGGATATAAGTGTTACTCTTAACCAGCGTCGTTTTTTCCAACAGGCTGGATAGCCAGACCGGCGCAGTATGGCTGCTTTGTAAATTTACCAGCCCCTGCCCGGTATAGATCTGAATGTCTCCGGCAAGGCGCAAATCTTCCAGCATGGGCTCCCGCAGTACGACGCCGGTAATGCCGTGCTTTTTAAATTCCTTTAATCCTTCAACGGCACTTAACCCCTTTAACCCCGCCAGGGAAGCCACTTCGTCGTAGTTTAAGGTCAATTGCACTTGATTGTGATCTCTCTCTACCATATAGCGCTGCCAAAAGGCCACATGGGCTGCAGCCAGTACGGCAATCACCAGAACCCCCCAGAGGCCGTACCTCCACCATTTGTTCAAGTCTTATCTCCTCCCCATGACAAAATTCTCCATTTATTATACTCTTCTTGGCGAAAAGGCACAAATAAAGCCGTGCATATGCGCGGCCTTATTTTACTGCTTTAATGTTACTTCGTTGCTGATTCCCTCTCCGCCGGGGGATTGGCCGCCAGCCACTCGGTAAAATCCTTTAACAGCATATACCCCGCACCAACGGTAACAACTCCCTTATTCTCTTGCACACGCTTTACCGTCTGGCTGTCCCAGAATCCCAGTTTGGTAAAATATTCATAGGCCTGCTTCTTGTTATAATCATAGCCGAGGTAGCGTGCAAACATATACGCCACATCCTGAAGGGTCAGCTCGTTTCCCTCGGGATAGAGCACCGGCCGCTCCTTTACCTTTACCCCGGCAAGCTTCAACACATTCAACCCGTTGATAAACTGGGCTTCCGGCATGTTTTCATCCAACCGGTAGTTGTTGCTGTAACCACCGGCAGCCAGGCCATGGCGGCGCATGAATTTCATTCCCTCATAGGCCCAGTGGCGGGTTTCCAGGGGAGCCGGCGCCTGAAAGGGCTTTAGCTCCACCCCCTGGTCTCCCAGACGCTGTTGCAATTGCTCAATTAAATTCGAATCCTGCGCCATCTTTTGGAACGATGAGCCGGACTCTACACTCAGGGCCGCCGCTACGCCGGCGGCCTGCCCGGTGGCCATGCCCACCGGTATCACCCTGGCGCTGCCGTGGGCCAGGGAATCAAAGCTGGCGGAACGCCCCACCACCAGCAGGTTTTCCACCTTTTGGGGTACGATACATCTCAACGGAACAGCATACTGGGTGGGAACTCCGATCACGTTTCCTCGAAAATACGGGTCGGTTGCCTGGATGTCGATGGGATAGGAACCGAAGGCAACCCGGTCCGGAAAATCCCTGTTTTCCAGGACATCATCCACCGTTAAACGGTACAGACCCTGTATATGCCTGGTTTCCCGCACGTACAACTCCGGCGCGGTACCCGCCAACCTGGCGTTAGTAAAGCCCGGGATATGTTCTTTCATATACTGCACAATATGAGGCAGCTCTTTTTGGGCCAGCTCTCTGGCTTTCTGCCTGTCTTCATATTTCAGCCCGTCTATCCCGTAAATCTGCAGAGCATTAATCAAAACACTGTCGTCCCGCTGCCGTCCAACATTCAGCCCCCGCATGGCCACTTCCAGGGTGTTGGATTTGTAATCCTTCATGATGGCGTCAAAACCCCAGGCACTGCGTAAATTGGCCCCGGCATGACGCTCAATACTGTCTTCGGCAGCAACCGTTGCCTTGAATCTTTTAATATTCAGATGAAGCATCATTTTTGCCCAGTCCGCTTTACTGATGCCCTCCAGCTTAAAAACCAGCGTAACGGCCATGACCTGGCCCCGGTTGCCGTAATCTTCCTGCCCGTAGGTGAAGGGCACCCCGGCAGCCGCAGCGATATCCGCATCCTGGGTGGCATCAATCACCCGCCCGGCTGAAATATTCTTTGTTTGACTTTCGTTCAGTCGTACCTGAATGCCGTTCATGACCAATGGATCAGACCGGTTCCCGGTAGCCTTTGCTTCGCTGGCCTTTCTTTTATCTCCGCCTGCAAGCCCGGCATACTGCCCGGCCGTTTGCTCCTTTACCACTGACTGGCCCGGTTGTATTATGGGCTTCACCTCGCCGTTCACAATGGGAAAAACAGACTCAACAGAGGGTAAAACATCCAGGTTTTCCTCTTTATTAACCATTTTATGAAATACATTTGTGGCAGTAACCACATCAAAGGAGTCCCCTTCAATGCCTTTAAAAAACTCCTGAAAAATCCCCTTGTTTAAAATCTCTCTCCCCGGCCCGTAGTTCATATCAATGCTGTTTAACCACCCCCGGGTCATCAGGCCCCCGAGGACCGGGCGGGTGTCCACCAGCAGGGTTGTCTTACCGCTGCGGGCCGCAGCAACCGCCGCAGCAATTCCTTCCGGGTCTCCACCGACCACCACAACGTCGTAAGAACCCTTTAGTTTAGTCTGCTTGAGCGGAACAATTCCGTTACCGCCACCCCTGCCCGTGCCCCCGAAAAACAGCCAGGACAAGCCCAACAGAAGAATAGTGGCACAGAGAAACAACCGGTGCCACTTCTTAAACCGAATCATTTAGTTGTGCACACCCTCTTTTTATAGAATAACGATAACACTACTGAGCCAAATAACGGAGCAGTACTTTCTCAAATTCCTGTACGGTTGTCTTCTCATCCCCCACAGCCACTCTTGGCAGCTCCATCAGGTTCATCCCTTTTTGAACTGCCCCCTGGTTTAAGGTAAACCCTAACCGGTAGCCTTCTTGCCGGGCGATATGAATGAGAGAACGGTTGTAGTGGCCAAAGGGGTAAGCAATGGCATCAACAAAACGTCCGGTATGGAAAGCCAGCACATCCTGGGCCAGACGTAAATCGGTTTGCACCTTTAAGGCCGGTTCCGCTATTAAAGCAGATTTTTTATTCACCAGATAGTGCATATCATAGGTGTGGGATTGAAAGTCCACCAACCCGGTAGCGGCCATCTCCTTTACCTGCTCCCAGGTCAATTTGGGAATCTCGTTGGGAGAAGGATTGCTTACCTTCCCCACGATGGTAAACAATGTGGAGGGAAATCCGTATTCTTTCATCACCGGGTAGGCGTATTCGTAAAAGGACGCATAACCGTCGTCAAAGGTAATCACCACCGCACGGTCCGGCAAGGTCCCTTTACCATTATTCCCATTTGCGACCCCTTTCGTCTGGGGAGCCAATAAATACTTTTTCAACTGCTGCAGGCTGATGACAGTATAACCATGGTCCTTTAAATATTTCATATGCTCCGCAAACAACTGCGGAGAAATGGTGGAACTGGACCTGGCAGCGGGATCCAGATGATGATAGTTTAGAATCAGTGCTTTGTTGGCGGCCTCCGCAATGGTGGCAGGGATGCTGATGAGCCAGAAAAATAACAGACAAACGCTCAGATTCTTGAGGATATAGCTTTTCATGCTCTCGGACTCCTATTCTGCTTTTGAATTTCAGATAAACCGGTTAACCCATTTATTCCTTTAGGAGGTACACCAAAAAGCAGCCTGGCGAGAAAGGTTCTTTCCAAAAGGTAGGTTGTAACGCAGGAAAGTCCAAATATCACCAGAAACCCGCCCCAGACAGACAGGTCCAGTCCCGGTGATTCCTTAGGAGCATAAATCTTCTGCCACACCAGCAGGAAAAAGGGGTGAACCAGGTAGCTGCCATAGGAATATTGCCCGGCTTTTGAAAAGACTCCGGACAGAAAGGAACCTATGGTACCTTCCTTAGCTGCCAAATGCCTGGCCAGGAAGATCACGCAAATGCCAAGGGTGGATACATAGAGAGCCCAGGCCATTTGAAAATAAAAGGTGCTGATCCTGACCCCGTCCAGGGACGCCAGATAGCGGTTAATATAAAATACTCCCGCTGCCACCGCCAGGGCAATGAAAAAGGCCCGGTATTTCTTCCACCAGGCAGCCCAGTGCCCGGTGTTGTATCCCATCCATAAACCTATGCCAATAGGGAAACTGTAGCTAAAAATCAAAGAGCCCGTATAACTGAAGTGCTGGTAGATGTAAAGCTTGTTTAACCAATAAAAAACCACCTGGACGGACCCAAAGAGTAAAATTGCTGTTATGAAATTGGGTTTAAAGGTTCTCCAGAATTTATGTATGACCGGGAACAGCAGGTAAAATTGAATTACCACCGATAAAAAGTACAGGTGAAAGAAGCCCTTACCAAAACCATACCACAACAGCCCCTGCTTTAAGGAGATATAGGGGATATCCCGGATGATGAAAAAGCGAAGGGCTAAGTAAAGGGTGGTCCAGACAAGAAAGGGCACCACAGCCCTTTGCCACCGCCTTCGGTAAAATTTGGACCAGTTAATCTTCTCCCCCAACCCGGTGCCATAGGCCAGCACCAGGGCACTGATCATTAAAAACAACGGTACAGCAAACTGCATGCCCCGGTTTATCAACGTGTAGAACAAAAAGGACGCTGAACCCGGTTCCAGCACCCGCAGCGGTAAACCGGTAATGTGAATTAACAGAACCGCCAGAATGGCAATTCCCCTGGTGATCTCAATTTCGCCTAGGGATTGCTTGTTTTCAGCACTCATCATTTATCTCCAACTATTTCCTTTATTCATTAGACAAAAAACAGGGGTAATTTGTAACAAACAAGGTTTAAAAATTAATAAAACATAAAAGAGTAGAGCAGCAAAACAGTGGAAAGCAACCCGTTAACCAGAGACGGATCTGGCTTTACCATCTCCGGTGCTTTCTGTTCAGGGGCATCCGTAACAGGTGTTTGATTCGTGGAAGGATAAATCTGTACCGCATTGCTGGCCGTATCAAAGTTCATTTGATAACCGAACACCTCTGCCACATATCTGGCCGGCAGATACAACCGGTTTTCCCTGGATACAGGTGCCACATCCATTTGTGCACTGGTGGCATTGTTCCCACGGATAATCGTATACTCTTTCCTGTCCAAGCGAAAAACCACACCATTGCTGCCCTTCACTAAAATAATCTGCCCGTGATTCCCCCCGTCACTTACCCACTTCACCTCCGCCCCCAGGGATTCTCCCAGGTAACGAAGGGGTATATAAGTCCTCCCGTTGCTTACAAAGGTCTGGGCGTCCATGGTTTTTTCCTGCCCGTTTATGGAATAGACTTTCTTACCTACCGGAAAGGCAATTTGACTTTCGTTGGCCATGGCCGGCAGAGAAGAAGTGAACACCATCAACAAAACAATAATAAATAAGATAGGTTTACCGAGTATCTGTCTCATGCTATAAAGTTCTCCCTTAAACCTCAGAAATTTGAACAATAAATCAAAAAACCAGGGAGAAAATCCCTTACTCCCTGGTTCATTCATTCTTTACGACATAGGGACGAATTACTATAGAGGTGCAGAAGGAAGCCAGCTGCTGGACCCGGAATTGGCCCCACCTTCCTGGGCACTGTTGTTCACCGGTTTCTTCTGAGTACCGGAGGTACCGATTCCGCCATTGGTTTGCTCAGCCCCGGATTCCTTGGGAGGATTCACGATGATTTCAACATCGGTTCCTTTAGGTGCTTTAGCCTCCGGGGTTGTTTTGGTCTCAGAATCAGGAGCAGACTCTTTATCCGTGGTCGGGTTTGCCGGGAGATATTCCCTGGTCTTTGGCTTTGAAGTGGTTTCCTTCGCTATATTCCTGGTATTTATGTTTTCCTCACCCAACACCACGTCATAAACTTTACCATCCCGAATCAGGGACTCCGCCACCAGCCGGGCCTGCTGGGGGTCTACGCTCCAATAGCTGGCACCGTTCATATTCAGAAACTTTCCTGGCATCGTCTGGGTGACAATCTCCACATTTCCTAAATTCTGTGCCGCCTTAGCCAGAGTAATCATTTGGGTGAGGCCAAGGTTGGTCTCCAGGTATTTATTAATGGTGGGCACCAGTTTGGGAAGCTTAGTAATGGTAGAAGGCTGCATCATTTCCTTGGCCAATGCTTTCAGAAACTTCTGCTGCCGCTCAGTCCGGGTCACATCCCCCAGGGCGTCACTTCTAAAGCGCACATACTGGAGGGCCTTATTCCCATCCATCCTCTGCACACCAGGGTGCAAATCAATTTTGCGCAGGTCCGGCTCATCATAGGGATCGTAGTGATACATCCTCTTTTCCACATCAATGGTTACCCCGCCCAGGGCGTCAACAATGTCCCGGAAGCCACGGACGTTGGTCATCAAATAATGGTCAATCTTAACCCCCGTCAAATCAGAAACGGTTTCCATGACCAACTGGGGTCCACCGTAAACATTGGCCGAGTTAATCTTGTCAAAGCCATGACCGGGAATATTGACCCTGGTGTCCCGGGGCAAAGAAATCATGGCAATTCGATTCTTTTTCTTATCCACACTCACCAACATAATGGTATCCGTACGGGTATTGGTCTCCCCCTCCCGGGCGTCAATCCCCATGAGAAGAAAGTTCATGCGGTCTTTAAATGGGTTATCTTCGTCCGATTCCTTAGCACCCATCGATAGAGGCCCTTTTCCGTCAAAAAGAAACTGGTTCGCTAAAACGTAACCCACACCTAAGACCAGCACTAAGAAGGAACAGAACAATATAAAGGGAAGTATTTTCAGCTTTCTGCGTTTTTTTCGTTCCATTTTGCCACCTCCGAGCTAACCGGCATACAAAATTATTGTAACATTGTTCACCAGTAACATTCAACGCTAATAATTGGGGCCACTCAAAGTAATATGTGAGATTAACTCTATATTCGACGTTGACCCCTGTCTACCTTCAAAAATTCTACTAATAAAGACGAAGACAGCTGCAAAAAGATAACACCCTTGTTAAAATTTCAGGGGTGTTATAACTTAAGAACATATTTTTTTATCACCAACCAGGCAAACTTGGGTAAAACCAACTGCCTCCTCCAACGGTGGGGTTCCTTAATTAACCGCCCCAGCCACTCTAAGTGCATCTTTTGTAACCAAGGCGAAACCCGCTGCACCCTGCCGGCTATAACATCAAGACTGCCGCCTACCCCTATAGAAACCGGAACCCCTAAACGATCTTTGTGCTTATAAATCCACAGCTCCTGTTTAGGCATACCTAAAGCCACAAAGAGCAGATGAGGTTTGGCGGCAATTATTTGGTTAACAATCTCTTCTTCTTGGTCTTCCTTAAAATACCCATGGCGGGTGCCTACAATGTTCAGTCTCGGATATTGTTTTTTTAAGTTTTCTGCCGCCTCTTCTGCTACCCCGGGTGAGGCTCCGAATAAAAATATCCCCCACCCTTCTTTTTCTGCCAAAGGCATCAAATTTAACATTAAGTCAATGCCTGTTACTCTTTCCGGAACAGGCGTACCTGCAATTTTAGAAGCCCAAACAATACCCGCTCCATCAGGAGTCACTAAATCTGCCTCATTAACTAATTTTAACAGCTCACATTTACTTTGAGCCCTGAAGAGGAATTCAGGATTTAATGTAATAATTTCATGACTCTTTGTACTGTTTTTAATAAAGGATGTTGCCTTAATTACAGTATCTTTCATGTCTAAATTATCTATCCATGCACCAAGCAAATTGATACGACTCAAAAAACATTTCGCCCGGTTCAAAAAACCTAACTGTTTTTAATCCAGTTAAGCCCTGACCAGACTTTACACCTCCATTAGAAATTTTCCTGTAAGTCTGCTAAAATCTCCCCGATTTAAAAATCGAATATAACAGCCACAAAAACATTAATGTTGCCACACCAAAACCAATCTCAATCGCCGGAATTTTCCACAGTAAGGTTGATTGTCTACCTAGAGAAGAACCAATAATAATACCTACCATTATGATGCTGAACGCCAATAAAACAATGCTAAATGATAATCGATTGCTGATCCGATCCAGTTTCTTTAACAAAAGATCAAGTTCAGGGATGTCGATTTCAAGACGAAGTCGCCCCCGTTTGATTAAAGAGGTTAATTCTTTAATGTGTTTAGGAAGATCAAACAGCAACTCACCATAATCGGAAACATGCTTCCATGCAGTTTCCGCTAAACTTTTAGGATGAAGTCGTTCCTTTAACAGTTGACGCCCGAATGGCTCAGCTATATTGAGGATACTAAAGTCAGGATCTAGTTTTTCAACGACGCCTTCAATCGTCAGCAAAGTCTTACCTAATAACGTTAAGGCTGCAGGAATTCGGATTGAGTGTCGAAATGCTACACTAAATAGATCATTGACGGCCTTTCCAAGACTTATTTGACTTAATGGGACACCGTAATACTTCTCCCTTAATTGTTCTACATCGTCTCGCAACTGCATCATATCCACATCATCAGGCACCAGTCCCATGAGAAGGATGGCTTTTATCACCCCGTCCGTACTTTGACGCATTAAGGCAATAACCAATGAAGAAAAATGGTATTTCATCTCGGGAGTAAGGCGTCCTACCATGCCGAAATCTATAAACGCAATCACCTCTCCCGGCAACACCAAGACATTTCCGGGATGAGGGTCCCCATGGAAGAAACCGTCGATGAAAATTTGGTGAAAGATCGCCTTCGCTAGACTTTCCGCCAGCATTTTGGCATTATATCCCTTTTGCTTAAGTTTTTCTAATTCATTGAATTTTACACCTTCGATGTATTCCATAGTTAATACTCTTTTGGTGGAATACTCCCAAAACACTTTTGGAACATATATTTTAGAATCGTCTCTGAATTGATTGGAGATTTTCTCTGCATTTCGTCCTTCAATCGTATAATCGAGCTCGGCTCGAAGGGACTTGGAAAATTCCTCTGCCATATCCCGGATTTGATACCTTGCCGCCCATTCCAAACGGTGTTCAGCCAAAGTAGCCAAATCCTGAAGGATTTCCAAATCTGTTTCAATAACAGTGGTGATATTAGGACGTTGAATTTTTATCGCCACTTTTTCACCAGAACACAGGATTGCCTGGTGGACTTGTCCGATCGAAGCGGCAGCTAATGGAGAATCCTCAAAATGACAAAAAATTTCTTCCAGATCTCCCCCCAATTCCTCTTGAACAATCTCACGCACTTCTTGAAAAGAAAAAGGAGGGACCCTGTCCTGTAATTTTTCCAGTTCACGGACGATATCTTCGGGGAGCAAATCGGGGCGCGTACTTGCGATCTGCCCCAATTTAACGAAAGTCGGACCTAATTCTTGCAGAACAAGCCTTATACGTTCGCCAGTGGTTTTTGAATCCTTTCCCTTTGTCTCGAAGAACAGTCTCTGGGGGAAGGAGAGAAAATGAGCAAAACCAATTTCCTCGACAACGATTCCAAATCCATGGCGAACCAAAGCGATTACAATATCTCGATAACGACTGATATGGCGCATCCTTTTTCCGAGCATCAATACGTCCCCTTAACAACGGGGGACCTGAATGATTGATCCCCCTCGTCTACTCGTCTCGTTTTTCCAGATTCTGAATTCGTTGTTCCAATCTATTGATATCATCCTTTGTGGCTAAATTCAATTCGTCCATCATTTGTTTGAGTTGCTCACGCATAATGCGTTTTATTTCTTTTTTTTCTTCTTCGCCTCGTTGAATGAGTTGGTTGATCATATCCTTCGATTCTTCCTGAGACAGTTCACCTTTTTTTACCAACTCATTGACAAACTTTTCCGCTTGTTCCTTACTTGTAACGGCTAAACCAAGTCCGAACGCTAATCCTTTTTTGATGAAATCCATCATAACCACTGCCTCCGTTTCTGATTTTTTAAGCAAAAGAACAGCAAAACACTTCAAAAATATTCCCGGCATTACTTCTAACTGCGTCACCCCTTGTACTTCGTCACGCCTTGTGCCTTTTCCTGCCAAAAAGTTAAATTTCACCCATAAAGGTCACCCCGTTTTGCAAATGCACTCCTAGATTCTAATAGCGTATTTTTGCAGCGCATTTAGTTGAGGTTGCAAAGCTATACCTCGTTTCCCTTAATCGATATTTTTCCACCAACCGGAGTATTTAGTCTGCTTTTTTAAACTTGAAATCAGCAAGAAACATGAAAACTGGTAACACCCGATAAAGGATAGGTTTATAAGCATATCTTTATAGGGTTTATCATCATGAATTATTTCCAATTTAAAAATAATCCCATTAGACTTAGACTTGCACAGAGCAAATTGTTAGGAGATGGTTATTATGCAAGGAAATGCTTTACTTAACAGCAACCAACAAAGAAAATTTCGGGGTGAAATCCGGGGACTTATTCTGGCAGTAGTGGTGGGGGTGCTTACTCACAACATCGTGAGTCTCCCTCTTTTATCGATACCTGGTCCCTTAATTATTGCAATTATAGTGGGGGTAACATGGCGGGCCCTGATGGGAATACCTGCTCATGCCAGTGCCGGTATAAGATTTGCAAGTAAAAAACTTCTACAACTGGGAATTATTTTAATGGGTGTACGACTTAATCTGAATGCTATCTTCACTGCGGGTCCACAAATAATTCTTCTTGATGTCTCAGTTATTGTTTTAGCTATTGGTATTATTTACTATTTGGGGAGAATATATCGTGTTGAGAAAAAACTTGCCTTATTAACGGCGGTAGGAACTGGGATTTGCGGTGCAGCCGCCATTGCCGCCATTGCACCAACGATTAAATCCGATGAGGATGAAACAGTAGTATCGGTAGCAACGGTTGCCATCCTGGGAACCTTTGGGAGTATTATTTACATTTTGTTACAACCTTATTTAGGTTTGAGTTTAAAAGAATATGGGATCTTTGCCGGAGCAACCCTTCATGAGGTGGCCCATGTAGTAGCAGCTTCTCAACCTTTTGGTAGTGCAGCTGCAGACATGGCTATCTTGACGAAACTTGGCCGGGTGGCAATGATTGTTCCTGTTACTCTAGTAACGAGTTTTTGGTTCAACTTGCGTATTAAGGATAAAGAAAAGAGTGGAATAAATGAGATTACAATTCCCTGGTTTATCTTTGGTTTTATTGCTATGAGTTGTCTTAATACTGTTGGTATAATAGATAAAAAACTTGTTTCACTTATGTTGCAGGCCAGTGCTATAATTTTAACTGTAGCTATGGCAGGTATGGGACTTAGCGTCAATTTAAAAATGTTCAAACGAATGGGACAAAAGGCATTTCTTATTGGTATAATTGGTTCTGTTATTATTTCAATTGCTGGTTTTTTAGCCATCCACATAATTGGTTTCTAGGAGGAATCGTATTTGAGTTTATACCAATTTCAGATTTTTAAGGCAGTGGCAGACAAAAAAAGTTTTTCAGGGGCTGCACAGGCCCTTTTTATTTCTCAACCGGCAGTCAGCATGCACATTAAGTCCTTGGAGGACTATTTTGGCACCAGATTGTTCGAGCGTAACACCCATCAGGTAACGATTACAGAAGCTGGCCGAATCTTGTATCAATATGTGGACAAGGTATTATCCTTAATCGATGCGGCAGAAAAAGATATCGCAAGATTTACCGGCAGTATCCAGGGGCCATTATCACTGGGGGCAAGTTTTACGTTAGGGGAATACGTTATTCCAAAAATACTGGGGGCATTTAATCAACAACATCCCCAGGTAAAAGCCTTACTCCAGGTGACAAACACAGAACATATCGTGAGTATGGTAGTGAAGCACGAGCTAGATTTGGGACTGGTGGAAGACCGGGTGGAAAATTTGGAATTGACCGTGAAACCCTTCCTGCATGACGAACTCATTGTTGTGATACCAAAAGACCATCCACTGGCTCAACAACAGGTTATTTCATTAGATGAACTTGTAGCCTTACCCTTGGTTCTAAGGGAACAAGGATCTGGCACCAGGAGGATTACTGAAGAGCGACTGGAAGAGGTGGGGGTAGACCTGGCTTTCTTGAATGTGGTAATGGAATTAGGAAGTACGGAAGCAGTAAAGGCGGCTGTGGAAGCGGGGTTTGGAACAACGATTATTTCCAAATGGGCGGTACAAAAGGAATTAAAGCTGGGAACCCTTGTCCCTGTTAAAATAAAAGATTTACCTTTATTTCGTCAGTTTTATCTAATTTATCACAAAGGAAAATTTCAATCCCCGGCGATGGAGGAGTTTATTGCTTTTCTCATTTCTTTTTGCTCCATGGGGGTTAGACAATAGTGATGTCCTAAATGTCTTTGACCGGGGTTATGTAGATTACAAGAAATTGATCAATACTGGCCACATTGTTGCGATAGTATTTGGCCGGGTTCTGCATGGACTCGCCCACCAGCGAGTCGGCGGCAAAGAGAAAAGATACCCCTCCGAGGGGAATCGAGTAATCTAGCACGGTTTTGATACAACCGGGGGGTAGCAGGCTACTCCCCCTCTTGTAACCAACTAAATTATGACAGTAAATTATTCTTAAGATATAATAAGAATAATAAGTAACATAAGAAGGTGTAAGAAATGTATACTGTCAAGATTTCTTCAAGAGGTCAAATTGTTATACCTGTAGAAGCTAGAAATAGCCTTAACCTTAACCTTAAAGAAGGGGATACCCTGGCTTGTTATGTTGAGGAAGGAAGGATTGTGTTAAAGTCCAAGCAGGCAAAGGCTAAAAAAGGGATAGTCGACCAGACCTATGGTTTATTGCCTGATATTGCTTTCTGCACAGGCAACCGCATCAGCCTTCCCGTTTAGTATTTCGTGGCTCAATCCCTTCAGCACAAATGCTTTTGGCCCGCTATACGACGCAACCTGGCTCGGCCGCACTGCCTGGCACCCACTAACCGGCTGCTAATTGCTTTTTATCACATCTTATATGAAAATAATGAGTAAGACCAAAGCCGGTGGGGGTGTTAGGAATTAAGAGTCTCGGAGGCTTAAGAAAAACTGATCTGTTTGGCGGCGTTAAATTGGAAGATCTGGAGGACTACCAGCACTGTTTTACAGAATACCGTTTTAACCGTAAGGAAATCGTTTTTTCACCCGGTAAATTCCACAAGTCCATTTTATTAATCCTGGAAGGGAAGGTGCGGGTTTATCTAAGCTATCCCCAGGGAAAAGAGTTTACCCTGACCATCCTAACTGCCGGGGATGTTTACAGCGGGCATACCCGCACCTTTGGACAAGCGTTGGAACCCGTGAAGATAGCGGCCATCCCGATGGAGGTTTTTAAGGAAATGCTGGTTAAAGTACCTAATTTGATGTTGGGCTTGGCCGGGGTTTTGGGGGATACCCTCAAGGGGTCCATGGATGTTATTGAGAGTTTAGTTTTTGAAGAAGCCGGTGTCAGGCTGATATCCTTATTGCTGGAATGGGCCAGGAATAGCGGAACCAAAACAGATCAAGGGATTGTCATTCGGCTCACCTTTACCAGAGAAGAGATTGCTAGTATGATCGGCAGCAGCCGACAGACCCTGGCAAACCTTTTTAAGGATTTAACTTTAAAGGGTTTAATTAAAGTTCAGCAGAAAAACCTGATTATTAAAGATATAGACGGATTAAAAAAATACCGACAGCCAGCTGACAATTAATTAAAAATTCATAATTTTTAATTAAAACTTGTAAAGAACTTTACAGAAATCACCGGTGAATAGGTATAAGATGAAAGAAAAAATGGATTGGGGGATGTCTGATGGGTTTAAAGGATGTTAAAGACCTGTCCATGGACACCGGTGTACAACAAATGCTGACCAAGGCCCGGGAGGAAGGGATCGATACAGCCTTTGACCGGGCAGCCAAAATGAACCAGTGTGGTTTTGGATCCACCGGGGTATGCTGCAAGCACTGCCTTGAAGGACCCTGCCGTATTGCGCCCAAAGGAAAAGGAGCCCGGGCAGGCGTCTGTGGCGCCAATGTAGATACAATTGTAGCCAGAAACTTTTTAACCACGGTTACCGAGGGGACAGCCAGTCATGCCGAGCACGCCAGGGAGGTTGCCCATGCCATCCTGGAAGCAGTAGAAGGCAAAGCTCCCTACGCCATTCAGGATGAAGCAAAACTAAAGGCTGTGGCTCAAGGTCTGGGCCTAAATGCTGAAGGAAAAGATGTTAATCACCTGGCCAAGGAAGTGGCCACCAAGGCATTGGAAGATTTCCAAAAACAACATGGCACCCTAAACTGGCTTAAATTTAGAGCCAACAGCAAGTCCGTTGAGAACTGGGAAAAACTCGGCCTGCTGCCGGTAAACGCCCACCTGGAAATTGCTAAAGCCATGGCTCGCCAGGTAATGGGCGGTGACACCGATCCTGCCAACCTGTTGCTGGGAACCATCACCATGGGACTGGTGGACGGTTACGCCGGTCTGCACATGTCCACCGATCTTCAGGATATCCTGTTTGGTACTCCCAAGGCGGTTAAGGCACAATACCGTCTGGGTGTAATCAAAGAGGAAATGGTGAATATTTCGGTGCACGGCCATGTTCCCCTGTTAGCTGAGAAAGTGGTTGCATGGGCCGGCAAACTTAAGGACGAGGCCAAAGCTGTAGGAGCCGAGGGAATTAATGTGGTGGGTGTTTGCTGCAGCGGAAACGAATTATTAATGCGCAAGGGCGTTCCTGTGGCCACCAACTATGCCAGCCAGGAAATGCCCATTATCACAGGGGCTCTGGAGGCCATGGTAGTGGATATCCAGTGCATCATGCCCGGCCTTCAGACAGTGGCCAGCTGCTATCATACTGAAATCATTACCACTCTGCCCTATGCCAAGATGTCCGGGGCTACCCACGTGGAGTTCAGCACCGAGCGGGCAGATGAAGCGGCCCAAGAAATTGTGCGGAAGGCCATTGCCAACTTTAAAAAGAGAGATCCCAGGAAAATTTCTATACCCAATGAGGTTACAGAAGCCTATGCCGGGTTCTCTGTTGAACAGATTGTAGAAGCCCTCAAGGCTGTTAACGCCGAAGACCCGTTAAAACCTTTGGTTGATGCCATTGCCGGCGGGCAGATTTTGGGAGCCGTGGCCCTGGTGGGCTGCACCAACCCCAGGGTTAAACAAGACAGCTCAAACGTGGCCCTGGCCATGGAACTGATCAAAAATAATGTACTGGTGGTTGCCACCGGTTGCTCCGCCCACTCTTTGGGTAAGTTCGGATTATTATCCCCAGATGGGGTACAATATGCCGGGGAAAGTTTACGAAACATCTTGACCGCCATTGGCCAGGCTAACGGCCTGCCGGCCTTGCCCCCGGCCCTGCACATGGGTAGTTGCGTCGACAACTCCAGAATTGCTGACCTTTTAAATGCTCTGGCCAACTACCTGGGAGTCGGTATTAAAGATTTACCGGTTGCCGGTTCTTGTCCGGAAACTCACCATCCCAAGGCTTTATCCATTGGCACTTACTTTATTGCCAACGGGGTAGACGTACACGTGGGTGTTAATCCCCAGGTTACCGGTTCGGAACTGGTGGTCAATGTACTGACAGCCGAAAAGGAAAACTTCCCTGTAACCACCGACGGGTTGTTTGGCGGCAAGCTGATTTATGAAGAAGATCCCGTTAAAGCAGCAGAAATGATCCTCAACCGAATTAAAGCAAAAAGGAAAGCTCTTGGACTAAGCTAATCATCTAGGGGGTACACAGAATGTCGATACAATCCGGTGTGAAGATTGCCGTCTCCGGTAAGGGGGGCGTTGGCAAGACCACATTATCAGCCATGTTGTGTCACCTGTATGCCGGGGAGGGTAGAAAAGTACTGGCGGTGGATGCAGATCCGGATGCCAACCTGGGCATGGCCCTGGGTTTCACAGCACAGGAGTTGGAACAGGTTACAACCATTGCCCAGGACAGAAAATTAATTAAAGAACGAACCGGCGCGGAACCTGGTACCAGCGGCCAGTGGTTTAGTTTAAATCCCAAGGTGGATGACATTCCGGAAAAACACGTGGTGCAAAAGGGTGGCATTAAACTGCTCCAGTTAGGTCTTACTTCCACCGGAGGCAGCGGCTGCTATTGCCCGGAGAATACCTTTGTAAAAACTCTGCTAAATCACTTGGTATTGGAAGAAGACGACACGGTAATTGTGGACATGGAAGCGGGGCTGGAACACATGAGCCGGGGAACTGCCAGAGGGGTGGATGCCTTTATCGTGGTGGTGGAGCCCGGGCAGCGCAGCTTCCAAACGGCCAAAGTCACTGTAAAATTTGCCCGGGATTTAGGGGTTGAGCGGGTTTTTGCCGTGGCCAATAAAGTTCGGCCCGGCCAGGAAGAAAGTGTTCGCCAAGCCCTTGATTTCCTGCCCCTGTTAGGGATTCTACCCTACGATCCGGAAGCAGTTACCGCTGATCTTGCCGGCAAGACCCTCTTTGAAGCGAGCCCTTCCATGGTGGCCCGGGTGCAGGACATTAAAGATAAACTGGAGCAATATCTGTTAAATAAAATCTAGAGAAATGGATAGACGTGGCCTGTGCCACGTCTATTTTCGGTTCGCCCGGCATGTAATAAGACCCTAATTAGTTAGTAACTCCGGTCGAGTATCTACAACGGTTTTTCTAAACCTTCCGGAAGGAAGCGTTAATGGTCTGTAAGGGCTAGACCTGTTATTAGAGGGGCTGTGATTGGTTTAAAGAACTTTTTGCTCTATGTATACAGTACCCCTATTAGACAAAAACATCCTCTGTTTTAATTTCGAAACCTTCAAAAATACTAACCTTTACAACCCCGCTCTCTATATAAATCTCAGGCACATCATATTCGCCATTTTCTTTCAACCGGAAGATCATAATGTGTTTCTTTTGAGGATTAATAATCCAATATTCTCGAACCCCGTGCTTCTCGTAGAGGTGCAACTTTTTCACATAGTCCATGGAAGGAGAAGAAGGGGAGGAAATCTCAATAATCCAATCAGGTGCCCCCACGCAATATTTTTCTTTGATTTTCGTTCTATCACAAACTACGAGTAGGTCGGGCTGAACAACTGTTGAGCAATTTTCTTCACTTTCTCCTTCTTCTGGTAATAGCACGTTGTACGGAGAATAAAAGACAATACAATCTTTTTTGCTCGACTTTAAATGGCCTTTTATAGTAAAAAACAAATTCCCACTAATGAGTTGATGCTCCGTTGAAGGAGCTGGGACCATGGCAAAAGGAACCCCTTCTATCAACTCCCAGTGGTTATCGGTAGGCCAGTCTTTATAGTCCAGATAACTATATCTTTCTTGCTTAGTAGGGATGATTGCCATTCTCTCCTCTCCTTCCTCATGCAGTTAACAGATATTTCCTATTCTTAATTATAACCTGTTTAACCTGGAATAAAAACCCCCTGTCCTTTTAAAATGCCGAGGAAATGAGTTCACCAAAACATAGTGGTGTAAGGTCTTTGTTTAATCAACATGGTGTTTGTGGCTGCAGCGGGCAACGACGGTAAGGATAATGATACAGCGCACTATCCCGTAATCGGACCCAAGTAGAGGGGATACCCCTGTGGGGGTATCCCCTCTAGATCTGCACCTGTATCTCTACTTATTGACTGACTATAACCATCTGGCTTTGCTGATCCCACTTGGTCTTAGCGCCCAGTCCCTCACCCAGGAACCGGAGGGGTACCAGTACCCGGCCGCCGGTGATGGTAGCAGGTACATCCAGGTTGACGGGAGTGCCGTTAACCGTGGCGACCGGACTGTCAGCGGTGAGGTGGATGGTGATGTCCACCTTAAACACTGTCACCTGGCGGGTCGCTTCGTCCCAGGCCACCTGGGCGCCGAGACTTTCCGCCAGCGCCCGGAAGGGAACCAGGGTGCGCCCATCGACGATCTGGGGCTGGACGTCGAATTGCGGCTTGCTACCGTTGACAAAGACCTTGACTCCTTCAATCCCCACTTTCTGATAAGCCACGCTCAACTTGGCGAAAATGTCCGGGTCGTTGGGGTTAAGAGCGGCGGCCTGTTCGTATTTTTCCAGCGCCTCATCCAGTTCTCCCTGGAGTTCCAGGAGTTCTCCCAGCAGTTCGTAAACGTCGTCGTCACCGGACTTTTGGGTGGCCATGGCCTGGAGCTGTTGCAGCGCTCCCTCTTGATCCCCCTGGCGGTAGAGGCTTACCGCGAGTAAGATGCCGGCCTCTTCGTTGTCCGGGTCTATAGCCAGGAGCTGTGTTGCCGCTTCTTTGACCTGATCCCACTGGCCCAGGGCGGCAGAGGCCCTGGCCATGTCTTCGTAAGCATCTTTATCGTTGGGGTTCTCCGCCAGTTTCCTCAGGGCCTTTGCCAGGTCTTCCTGGGCTTTTGCAAGTCTCTTTGCTTGCTTCTCGGCGTCTTTGTCACCTACGTCCTCTTCCTCGTCCAGGTCCAGGTCTTCATCCGCCTCTTCGCGAGCTGCTTGATCCTCGTCTACCTCTTCGTCCTGGTCTTCAACTTTGTTCGCATCTTTGCCGGCATCCCGTTCTTCATTCCGGTCTTCATCATCCTTGTCTTGGTCACCAGCCGTGCCTGGTTTGTCATCGCCGGTGTCCCCTGGCACAGTCGGGCCGGCAGAGGTTTCCGGTGCCGGTGACGTGCCTCCTGTGGCGGCTGCAGCTCCTCCTCCCACAGAGTATACCGCTACCAGAAAAACAGCCATCACCAGCAGTGCCAGTAACCTTTTGCTACGCATCCTGAACACTTGAACCTCCCCTTTCTTCTGTTTTTGGCTTTCACTGGTTAGTGCGTGGGCGGAAAAAAATTTGGGGGTCCAGATCAAAAAAATTTTTCTTTCTCGCGAACGTCGCCCTGATCATCGCCCTTGCTCTCGTCCTCATTGCCGGAATCTTTTAGAACACCGGCACCGTCGTCTTCGTCGCCACCGTTATCACTGCCCGCATCTTCTTTTGCTTCTTCGCCCGGTTCTTGTTTAGAAGAATCATCGGGTTGACCACCATCACGATCAATGCTCTGGTCCCGGGCGTCGTCTTTTTCATCTTCTATGCGGGTATCCTCCGCGCCAGCTTCATTACCCTCACCCTCATCCGCTTCATCAACTTTTTCTTCGCCTTTAATGCCGGCTTCTTCCTCGTCCTCCGGTAGGCGGTCGTCGTCCCCGCCTGGCTCCTCGTCCTCATCCACTGGACGAAATTCTGCTGGCCTGGCATCCCGGTGCTCCGGATTACCGGTGGTTTCTTGAGTACTGCCGGGCGGTACTGTCCCGGGGTTAACCAGGGTCTCCTTGGGGGGCGGCTGGTTGCTGCCAAGTCCCGCGGTGACACCGAATTCAACCACCAGCTGTTCCAATTGAATGCCCCTGGCGGATAAACGATTCAGGATCTCCTGGATGCCGGCCTTGTCCTTTACGGTGAGGCCTGGCAGAACTCCCTTTTCGACTGCCCTGTTAATGAGCAGGTAGTGGTTTACCGAAAGACCCGCCTCCCTGGCTCTGATGCGTTCCTCCGGAGAGGCGTTTTGAATGCCGACCTTACCTTTAACGTTCCGGTCAGCAAGGCTTTTCAGGACAGCTTCTTTTACCCCGGAAGCGTTTACCGGGACGGGTGCTCCGTCCCTGACCGGCATGATGGTCACCAGCACCAGGTTATCCCGTCCGGGTTTGAGGTAACCGGAGTATTCGGCCTTTTGGATTATCCGGTCAAGGAAGGTATAGACGTCCTTCTTCCGGGGAGAAAGGCCCTTTACCAGCAATTTGGCGTCCTGGTTCAGGGGTTCCACTTCCAGCACCCTGCCCGCACCGTCCACGGCGATTTCCAGGCTCGGGTTGATGTCCACGGCCAGGTAGGCGACAGGGGTACCGCCGGGGACCAATTGCCAGAGGAACGCCCCCAGGAATATCATTACTACCAGGCCCGCCACCAGGGCACCCCGGGAGGAGAAATACGGAACGGCGGGTACGGGCTGTTCAACCCACACCTCCTGGCCGACGGCAGCTCCTGTGGCAGGAAGGGGATACCGCCTGAACTGCCGGTCTTCGGTGGCGACCCACATGTGGCGGCCTTCCGTCTTCACCACTAACCCTTTTATCTTGGTCATCGAGGGTCACCTCCCCTGGAAGAGCCGGCCGGCGTTTTTGACATGTCCGTTGGGCCGGCGCTACAGGCAGCCGGCGGTGGCAGCGAGAACAAGGAGCGCAGGTGCGTGAATTCAGAATGGGTGAGAATCAGGGTCAACGCCAGGATGTAAGCTCGTCCCCTTTTTAATACCTTCCGGCTGAGGCGGGTGGCCCGGGACAGCTCCTGGAGAGGGAGCTGCTTGTAACGCTTAACGTAGGCCAGCAAGTCCTGTTCCCTGGCCAGCACGCAGGCGGCTTGCACCAGCATCTCCCGGGTATCCCGGTGCCTGGGACAGGCCCGTTCCAAAAGCTGCAGTGAAAGGTTAAAGGTATGTAGAACCTGGTCGAAGCGGAGCATTTCTTCCGCCCGCTCGCGGGCCAGTTCTTCCTCGTGATACTGTCGCCATGCGGTAGCTGCTTCCCACTGCGGAAGACCTTCCTCATTGCCAGGCAATCCTTCCAGGGAGAGGTGGTTGTGTCGTGATTCTTTACGATAGTAGTCGATCAGCCGGTTTTTGATCACCAGCCGGGCATAATGGAGAAACTCCTTGCCGGCAGAGTGGTTGAAGGTATCGATGGCCTCGTTGAAGGCCAGCAGGCTAACGCTCAGCTCGTCTTCGTTTTGCCAGTAAAGCCTGCGGCCGCAGTAAGCAGCCGCGACCTCTGCTATGTAGGCCCGGTGAGATTGGAGTAGATCATCCCGGGCCTGCTTATCTCCGGCCCTGGCCTTTTCCAGGAGGTCTTGCAACTGTGGATCCTTCACCAGGTGATCACCCGCCTACACTGACATTCGTGGACCGTTGAGTTTTTCGGGGCCTTTGAAACCAAATAAGTGTCAAAAATTGATTACTTAAATTTTCCGGGGTTACTAAGATTGTACCAAATGACAGCACTCGACGTAAATAGACAGGGAGCGAGGATCTTACCTGCCAAACCGGTCACAGAGGAGGAAAGTGACACCGTAGTGCTAATTATGAAGCCGCAGGGACGGTTCTTGTGGCTGGTGAGTAGACAGTTCGCATGAACTGTTTACCAAGAACCTCATAACCGTAACATTTATTAACCAACTTGTATTAATCAACTTGCCCTTGTAGCAAAGGTCCATGGCTGCTCTTTCTTACTGGAATGTACAAATGATTCGGGCTTGTTGTTATCTGCTTCTTCAAGAGCCGTGTAATAATCCCATCGGTTTTCTTTTCGGATAATGGCCGGGGGGTATCCTTTTTTCATCAGGATGTAGTTCATGCACAACCGGCCCACTCTGCCATTCCCATCGGGGAAAGGGTGAATAGCAACAAACCGGTGATGAAAGAGGGCAGATAATTTGATGGGATGAAGGATTTGCTTATTATCGTTATACCAGGTGATCAGTTTTTCCATCTCAACAGGAACTTGGGTAGCTGGAATGTAGTGATGGCTTTGGCTGTTGGCAGTTAGAACGTGATTATCTTTGATTTTATAAGCCCCGTGTACCACAGGGACGCCTCCGACCAGGGTCTTGATGCCAGAGAAAAGCATGGCATGAAGCTCTTTGATTAGCCCTTTGGTTTCTTACATTTTTTGC
>JBFMCH010000094.1:0-21595 GCA_040754595.1 Bacillota bacterium | reverse complement strand
GTCAAAACGTGGTCACTCCCCCTGACCCCGAACTAAACCCCCCTGATCATCAGTAATGTTTTCTGTTTCTTATTACGGAACAGATCGTATTTATGGGGGGATGTCGGAATAAAAAATCCCCTGCTTTATACAATTGGCAGGGGACAAGTCCTTCTATTATTTTACATTGAGTGGCAATAATGAGCAACCCATAAGTTGTTATCCATTTTTTCCAAATTGTGCCTGGGGAGATTGCAGGGCTGCTTTGAGCTGACCTGTTAAACCGGCCACGGATTGTATACTGTCCTCTGCCTGCTCTTCCACCAGTCGGACCAAAGCACTGCCAACCACCACACCGTCACAGTACCGGGCCACCGCCGCTGCCTGATCCGGCGTGGCAATCCCGAAACCCGCCACAACGGGCAGTTCGGTAAATTCCATGACCTGAGCGGAGAGCCTGTCGATCTCCGCGGTGACATCCTGCCGGGTGCCGGTGATGCCGGTTACGGTGACACAGTAAATAAATCCCCGGGCCGCAGCGGTGACCTTGGCCAAACGGTCCCTGTTGCTGGTGGGGGCCACCAGGGGGATGACGGCCAGCCCTACCTTGTCTGCTTCGTTAATCAGCGGACCGGCCTCCTCTACGGGTAAGTCCGGGATAATGAGGCCCGCCACCCCGGCCCGGGCGGCATCCAGACAAAAGGCATTAAGGCCGTACTGCAGGATGGGATTATAATAGGACATTAAAACCAGAGGAGCGGTAACGCTGCCCCTTACCTCCGCCACCAGCTTGAGAATGCCCGCCGGGGTTGTGCCGCTCCCGAGTGCTCTGGTGGAAGCCCGTTGGATCACCGGCCCGTCAGCTGAAGGATCTGAAAAGGGAATACCCAGTTCGATGATATCCGCGCCGGCCCGGTCCATGGCTGAAATAAGCCGGCCGGTGGTTTGAAGGTTGGGGTCACCGGCGGTAATATAGGTCACCAGGGCCTTCTGACCCCCTTCTTTTAACAGGGCAAATTTCTCTGCCAGTTGCTGGACTCCGGTCATCGTAAATCCACCCCCATTTCCTTGGCCACGGTATGCACGTCTTTGTCGCCCCGGCCGGATAAACAAACCAGAATGTTCTGGTGACTTTCCATTTGGGCGGCCAGTTTCACTGCCTCTGACAGGGCATGGGAACTCTCCAGGGCCGGCAGAATACCCTCGGTCCGGCAAAGCAGGTGAAAGGCTGCCAGCGCCTCCTCATCAGTGGCAACGGCATACTGTACCCTGCCGCTGTCCTTTAAATAACTGTGTTCCGGGCCCACCCCCGGGTAATCCAGTCCTGCGGATATGGAGTGAACCGGGGTGACCTGCCCGTGCAGGTCCTGCACCAGGTAGCTGTAGGACCCGTGCAGCACCCCCGGTCTGCCGGCGGTTAAAGGAGCGGCATGTTTGCCGGATGACAGTCCCAGTCCCCCGGCCTCCACCCCCACCAGTTTGACTCCTGCATCTTCTAAAAAGGGGTAAAAAATGCCCATGGAGTTGCTTCCCCCGCCGACACAGGCCACCACACAGTGGGGCAGGGCGCCGGTTTGGTCCAGCATCTGCCGCCGGGCTTCCCGTCCAATGACGGCCTGGAAATCCCTCACCATCATAGGGTAAGGGTGGGGCCCCGCCACCGAGCCGATGACATAAAAGGTATCCCGTACATTGGTTACCCAATCCCGCATGGCTTCGTTCATGGCGTCCTTCAGGGTGCCGGTGCCGGAACAAACCTTCACCACCTCGGCCCCCAGCAGGCGCATGCGGAAGACATTCAGGGATTGGCGTTCAATGTCTTCTTCCCCCATGTACACCACACACTGCATGCCCAGCATGGCGGATACCGTAGCGGTGGCCACCCCGTGCTGGCCGGCCCCGGTTTCCGCCACAATGCGCTGCTTGCCCATGCGGCGGGCCAGCAGCAGTTGACCGATGGTGTTGTTAATCTTATGGGCGCCGGTATGGTTCAGGTCCTCCCGTTTGAGAAAGATGCGGGCACCCCCCGTTTGCTTGCTGAGGGCCGCGGCAAAGTAGACCGGGGAGGGACGCCCCACGTAGTGATTTAAATAATACTCCACTTCCCTTTGAAAACTGTCGTCCTGCCTGGCTTCCTGGTAGGCCTGAATCAGCTCTTCCAGGGCCGGCATCAGGGTCTCGGGAACAAAGGTCCCCCCGTAGGCCCCAAAGTATCCTCTGTTATCCGGCTGCATATGCGCACACCTCCCTGGCACGTTTAATAAATGCTTTGATCAGTTGTAAATCCTTTTCCCCGTTAACCTCCACCCCGCTGGAAACGTCTACCCCGTAGGGGCGTACCAGGGCCACTGCCCGCCCGATGTTGGCGGGATTCAGCCCCCCGGCGAGGATCAAAGGCGCTTGCAGGGGCAGGTTCTCCAGCAGGTGCCAGTTAAAGGCGATCCCGCTGCCCCCTGCCACCCCTTTCACGTAGGTATCCACCAGCAGGGCAGCCACCGGGTATAAATTGGCCTGTTCCAGGGTCTGCCGGTCCCGGGCGGGGATCGCTTTGATACAGCGCAGGCCCAGTTCCCGGCAGTAAGCCGGGCTTTCCTGGCCGTGCAGCTGCACCAGGTCCAGCCCGCAGAATTGGGCAATCTGACGGACTTCTGCCGCCGGAGTATCCACAAAGACCCCTACCCTGGCAACCAGCGGGGGGATGGCCTGGCAGATTTCCCGGGCCTGCTCGGGAGTCACCCGGCGCCTGCCGGGGGCAAAGACCATGCCGATGGCGTCCGCTCCGGCCAGGGCCGCAGCTTCACCGGTGCGGGCGTCCCGGATGCCGCAGATTTTTATGCGGACGGTATTACTCTGCAAGGGGACCACCTCCCCCTGCCAGTTCCCGTACCTTGCAGCCGGTGTCCGGAGCGGTCACCAGGGCCTCTCCCACCAAAGCCGCATGGACTCCCAGGTTGCTCAGGAACTGCATATGCGCCTGGCTATAAATACCGCTTTCACTGACAACGGTAATGCCCGGCCGGTTGATCAATCCTGCCAGATATCTTGTCGTGACCAGGTCGGTATCGAAGGTGTGCAGGTTGCGGTTGTTAATACCGATGATCTCCGCTCCCGCCTGCAGTACTCTCATTAATTCTTCCTGTGTGTGCACCTCTGTCAGGACCTGGAGACCCAAATCTCCGGCCAACGCCAGCAGGTGGCTCAGTTCCTCATCGGAAAGGACCGCGGCAATCAATAAAACCGCATCGGCGCCGGCCAGCCTGCTCTGGTATAGCTGTACCGGATCAATGATAAAGTCCTTGCGCAGCAGGGGAAGCTCGGTTTCCTGCCGCACTTCCTCCAGGTAGGCCAGTTGGCCGCCAAAGAACCGGGAATCAGTAAGGACAGAGATGGCGGCGGCCCCGTTTTCGGTGTAAATGCGGGCCAACCGGCAGTGATCAAAATCAGGGCAGAGAATCCCTTTGGAAGGAGAGCGTTTCTTGATTTCCGCAATCAGGTTCACTCTGCCGGGAGAACTGATGGATTTCTTGAAATCTCTGGCCGGCGGTAACTTGCTGACCTGCCGTGCCATGTCTCTTATATTGGCGGTGGCTATTAATGCCTGGATCTCCTGCCGTTTATGTTCGATGATTGTTTGCAAAATCAAAGTGCCGCCGTCCTTCCCCTGACCAGAGTCTGCGAGAACTCCACCAGTTGTTTTAATTTCTTCATGGCGCTGCCCGAGTCAATAACATCTTCGGCCAGCCTGACGCCGGTGGCAATGTCCTGGGCCAACCCGCCGGCCACCAGGCCCAGGGCGGCGTTTATGACCACCACATCTCTTTGAGGGCCGGGTGCGCCCTGTAATATGTTCTGGATCATTCTGGCGTTCTTCTTGACGTCCCCGCCGGCCAGGGCCGCGATGGGGGCACGTGCAAAGCCAAATTCCCGGGGGTCCAGGATGATCTGCTTCACCTCGTGGCCTCGTATCTCGTAGACCAAAGCCTCCCCGGCCAGGGACACCTCGTCGAGGCCGCCGCAGCCGTGGATCACAAAGGACCTTCTGGTGCCCAGATTGGCCAGGACCCGGGCCATCACCGGGGCAAGGTCGGCACAATAGACGCCCAGTACCTGGCTCTGGGCAAAGGCGGGATTGGTCAAGGGGCCCAGGATATTAAAAACGGTACGAATGCCGATTTCCTTCCTGGGACCTGCGGCGTATTTCATGGCCCCGTGCAGCAACGGGGCAAAGAGAAAGGCAATGCCCACCTTATCCAGGCACAGCCCCGCCTCTTCCGGGGTCAGGTTTACCGCCACGCCCAGGTACTCCAGCACATCGGCGCTGCCGCATTTGCTGGAAACCGACCGGTTGCCGTGTTTGGCTACCGGCAGACCGGCGCCGGCCAGTACCAGGGCGCAGGCCGTGGAGATATTAAAGGTGTGGGCACCGTCTCCCCCTGTGCCGCAGGTATCCACCAGGCCGGTTCTGGATGTTTTCACCGGGGTCACCTTTTCCCGCATGGTGCGGGCAAAACCGGTGATTTCTTCCGCCGTTTCACCCTTCAGGTGCAATGCTGTCAGCAAACAGGCAATTTGCGCCGGGGTGGCCTGGCCTTCCATGATTTCCTTCATGGTTTCCCGGGCTTCGGTCTCGGACAGGTCTTCTCCCGTCACCACTTTCTTAATGGCTTCACTGATCACTCTTCTCTCCTCCTTCTCAACTCAACTCTTTTAGGAGCATTGTTTAATAAAATTATTCAACAGGGCTTTGCCCTGGGTGGTGGCTATGGACTCGGGGTGAAACTGGACTCCCTCCACCGGGTAGTTTAGATGACGGATTCCCATCACCTCCCCTTCCGGCGTCCTGGCAGATACCCTGAGGCAGGAGGGCAATGTCTCTTCCTCCACGGCCAGCGAATGATAGCGGGTGGCTGTAAAGGACTGGGGCAGATCAAGATAAAGCCCGCTGCCGTCATGCAGGATGGTGGAGGTTTTGCCGTGCATTAAGCGACCGGCCGCAATGACCTTGCCTCCCAGGGCCTGGGCGATGGTTTGATGCCCCAGGCAAACGCCCAGAATGGGCATTTTATCCTGCAGCTGCCGCACGGTTTCCAGGCAGATGCCTGCCTGTTCCGGCCTGCCCGGCCCGGGTGAGAGAATTAACCCGCTCACCCCGGTGGCCAACAGTTCCTCCGGTGTAATGGCGTCGTTGCGATAAACCCTGACTTCCTGCCCCAGTTCCCTCACCAACTGAACAAGGTTATACGTAAAGGAATCATAATTATCGATCACTGCCAGCACGCAGCACCCCTCCTTCCTCCTCTGAAGCCCCCAGCACAGCCGCAGCCATGGCCCTGGCCTTGTGCAGGGACTCTTCGTATTCCCTGGTGGGGTCGGAATCCGCCACAATGCCCGCCCCTGCCTGTAAGTAAGCTTTGCCGCCTTGCAGCACGGCCGTTCTAATGGTAATGGCGGTATCCATATTGCCGGCAAAATCAAGATAACCCACTGCCCCGGCATAATGCCCCCGGCGCATGGGCTCCAATTCTTCAATGATTTCCATGGCTCTTATTTTGGGCGCCCCGGATACCGTGCCCGCAGGGAAACAGGCGGCCAGCACATCCAGGCTGGTTTTGCCCGCCTCCAATTTTCCCGTTACCTCGGAAACCAGGTGCATGACATGGGAGTAACGTTCCACCTGCATAAAATACGGCACCTCAACGGTTCCCGGCACACAGACCCTGCCCAGGTCATTGCGTCCCAGGTCCACCAGCATCAAGTGTTCCGCCCGTTCCTTTTCGTCGTCCAGCAATTCCGCCGCCAGTTGGATATCCTCGGCGGCATCCTTGCCCCGGGGCCTGGTGCCGGCAATGGGGCGGGTAAAAACCCTTTCCCCCTCTACCCGTACCAGCATTTCCGGGGAGGCCCCCACCACAGCCAGTTCACCAAAATCCAAGTAAAAGAGATAGGGTGAAGGACTAATGGACCGCAGCCTGCGGTAGAGGTCAAAGGGCGCGCCGGCAAAGGGGAGACTGAAACGCTGGGATAACACCACCTGGAAAATATCGCCTGCCCGGATATAATCCAGGGCCCGGCTCACTGCCGACTCAAATTGACTGCGGCTCATGGAGGAATGGTCCGCCAGATACCGGTTTAACCGCTCCCTGGCGTAGGATGCGGCACCACTCAAAGGATGAACGCCCGGGTTACCCTGGGAGGCAAAAATTTGTTCCGCCACCTGGTCAATCTTTTCTACCGCCTGCCGGTAGGTCTCTTCCGGATTGCCGGACAAAGGAAGATTGGCTACCACCTTCAGTGTGCGCCGCACATGGTCAAAGGCCAGCACCACACCCGGGAACATCAGCTCGCAAAGGGGCAGACCCAGACCCTCTTTACTTCGTTCCGGGAGACGTTCCAGGGAGCGCACCAGGTCGTAACCGAAATACCCCACTCCGCCGGAGGTAAAACGGGGTAAATCCGGCAGTACAGGGGTTTGGAACCTGCTTAAAAGACCAGACAACGCCGTTAAGGGGCTGCCGTGCAGCTTGGCCCTTCCCAGCTTTCCCCGGTACTCTCCCCGGTTGTCATGATAACGAAAGTTTAAAAAACAATCCGTGCCGATAAATGAATACCGGGCCAGTGTCGTACCACCTTCTACGCTTTCCAACAGGAAACTGGGTCCCCGGGGAGACAGTTTATGATAGACAGAGACGGGGGTTTCGGTATCTGCCAGGTATTCACGGCAGACCGGAATCAAGTTATACTCCTCGGATAATGAGCAGTAATCCTCAAGGGAAGGATAGTACAAGAAAATCACCTCCATATCATTTTGCTAAAGTCCGCTTGGCACCGGGCAGGTGCTTCACCCGCTGCTAAAGAAAATAAGAAAACCGCAGCTCGAAAGATGAGCTACGGTTTATACGCATATATATCCCGCTCACTGCTCTCAGCTAATCTCAACTCTGCTATTTAGCTAATCTCGTCTAGGCTAATCTACACCAATTATTAATTACACTAACATAAAGAACTGCACCAGTCAATGACCTGTCTGGCAGAAATGAAAACTTTTTTCCAAGAAGGAAATCGGAATCTGCTTGCATAAACTATATAGGTAGAAACAGATGGAACATCAGAAAGGTGGATATTTACGTTGACTGGCAAGAACTTACCGGTAAAGCTTTTTGAACCTTACCCCGTAGGCGACCTGGTGGTTTATGTAACCGGCCCGGACCGTGGTTCGGTTGTGGAAGCCGACTGTCGTTGGGAATTAACCACTACGCTGAACAGCTGCGACTGCTGTACCTTTCGCTGGCGCTCCCGCCGGGACCCCTCTTTCAAATGTCGTCATATTTTAGCACTGCGGCAGGTTTTAGATCTGGAATAGGAACGAACTCTCCTGGAAGCCAGGGGAGTTTTTGTTTTGGGGGATGGCCTGCCTGATGTTTCTTTTTATGCCAACTCCGCTTTACCGAAATGCAACCTGCCCGTCAATTGTCGGATGGCAGCTTCCCCTAATAACCGGTAGCCTTCGTGGGTTGGATGCCCACCGTCCAACAGGTACCGGACGTCCCCTTCTCCTGAATCCCCGGCCAGCAGGGGCGTATGGAAATCCAGGGTCAAAAGACCCCTTTCGCCGGCATACCGGTCGATCCATTGCCGGATTTGCTCCAGCTTGGCGAAATACCGCCGGGCCTCTTCCCCGGTACCCTCATAGTGCTGCAGCATCTGCCGGATATTGAGCGGCGAGGGTAAAGCCAGGATGGGACAAATGCCGTTGTCAAAGGCCAGTCTGACAACATTTCTGATATTTTCTTGCACTTCCGCCAGGGACACGCCCAGCCACCCGTCGTTATGGCCGCCGGCAAAGATGACATAGGCCGGTTCCTCCGCTGCAACGTCCCGGTCAAAACGGGCCAGCATTTGACCGGTGGTTTCACCGCTGATCCCCCGGTTCATGAAAGGATGGCCGGTGGCCTCTGCCACAGCGGCCACCCAGGAAAAGCGAGGACCGTCGGGATAGCCATAGGTGATGCTGTCCCCCAGGCAGACAATTTTCTTCCTGCCCGCCACCTCCTGAAAAGCCTGTACCCCTTTTTCATCAGGCAAAGCAAAGGTCACTTCCTCGATGCCGGAACCCAGGGACAAATATCTCCTTACTTCTGAAACCATCACCCTAGCGGCAGCCGGGGATATCTCCTCCGCCCTTGAGTTGAGCACCGGCAGCAGCAGGGATTTTAAACCCCTGGACTCCGCAGCCTTGCAGGCCTCCCCGGTGACCGCCCTGATTCTTTGCTCATGGGACCCTTCCGGAAGTCCAAAATCCTGGGCATGCATGACCTGGCTTTTTTCTCGATCCTGCAGACCGAGCAGGGATATATCCGCCTGGATGACATTAATCATAGGGAACCCTCCTTAAAAGATATAATAATACTGATCTTACATCTTGCATTGATATTAATATACTGATGAAACTTAAATAATCTAGTGATATTTTTTGTCGATGCTAGAAATATTTATCGAATGAAAATTTTAAAAAGACGAAAACCAAAACTGCTTATCCTACGGATGATGCTTTGAGAAAGATAATTTGCCTGGCGATCGAGTCAATCTCTAAGAAGTGGACTATGCCAATCCAAGAATGGAGAAATTGTATTTCCCAACTTGCAATCTACTTTTGTGATAGAATTCAGTCAGATACACTCCTTCCGCAGGGCAGAAATTTTTATCACTGCTTCCACTTCCTGGTATATTTCTATGCAGAGGTGGTTTGCTTCTGCACAAAAAATACCCCTCAGTCTTTTCCCGGGGGAGCAGGGAACCGAGGCGCTGCTCCTGTCCACTGAGGAAGGGTATAAAATTATCCCTCTGCGGCTGGATGCCGTCTTTATTTCCCTGGACGGTCCCGATGATGAAGAATACAATGAAATCCGCCGGACCGAGTTTGCCCCGGTGGTGGACAACATCAAAGCCTTAAACACCCAAGTTTGTCATGCTCTGTCAGTTCCTGGAGCATTTTTTTCATACGTCACAGCCCATTAAATAATGGCGTTAAACAGATAACCTACCATCATGATGGCCACCGCCATAATGCCCGCAAAGATGGCAATGAGCTTCACCTTCAGCACCTGTTTAAGAATAATCATCTCCGGCAGGGACAGGGCGGTGACCGCCATCATAAAGGCCAGGGCGGTGCCGATACCCATGCCCTTGCTCATCAGGGCCTGCACAATGGGGATGGTGCCGGCGACGTTAGAATAAAGGGGCACCCCGATCAGTACCGCCAGGGGAACCGCAAAGGGATTATCCTTACCGGCGTACTGCAGCAGGAAGTTTTCTGGTGCATAGCCGTGGATACCGGCCCCTACCGCAATACCAATAACCACATAAATCCACACTTTTTTCAGGATTTGTTTGGTGTAGTTCAAAGCATAAGTGGCCCGCTCCTGCCAGGACATTTTGCCGTCCGCCGCCCCGGTGCCGCCGATTTTAATTTCATAGACATAGGGCTGCACCAGGTGTTCCAGTTTCAGCTTGCCGATGACAATCCCCGCAATGATGGCCACCGTGAGACCGGTGGCGATATAAATCATGGCAATCTTCCAGCCAAAGAGGCCCCAGAGCATGATCAGGGCCACCTCATTGACCATTGGCGAGGAAATAAGGAAGGAAAAGGTTACCCCCAGGGGCACGCCGGCCTCAATAAAGCCGATAAAGAGCGGCACCGCCGAGCAGGAGCAAAAGGGGGTTACAATGCCCAAAAGGGCCGCCATGATGTTGCCCAGAAAGGTTCGCTTGTGGCTTAAAATTTTCTTGGTCTTTTCCGGCGGGAAGAAACTGCGGATGATGGACACCACAAAGATAATGGTGGCCAGCAGCAGCATGACCTTAATGGTGTCGTAAATAAAGAAGTTCAGGGAATCCGCCAGGTGGGTCTTGGGCTTTAACCCCAGCCAGTTGTACACTACCAAATCCGCAAAGGACTGCAACATGGTAATCACTCTCCCGTAATTGTTGTTCCGCCAATCTATATTATTATATTTGAATATAGTTTAATACTGACTCGTCCGGGTGTCAATACAGGAACCAGGTAATTTCAAAATAAAAGCCATCCCCGGTTGGGAGGATGACTTGTCCTCGAACGGGCACGCCGTTCGTCTTATGCTTTTCAGCCCCTTAAACAAACCTTACTGTTCTTCGCTGATCATCTTTTTAATGTCCGCCTTGCTGGGCACCCGGCCGGAAACCTTTACCTTGCCGTTAATCACCAGACCGGGGGTGAGCATAACACCGTATTGCACAATTTTGCCAATTTCCTCCACTTTTTCCACGTTAGCCTGTAAATTCATTTCCGCCACAACTTCTTTAACCGCCTTCTCCAGTGCCTTGCAATTCTGGCACCCCGTTCCCAGCACTTTGATCTCCATACTTTGTCCCTCCTGTTTTAAGGTTAATTGTTCTTAATATTAATTGATAATATAAATATTTGCTAATATAATAACATTTAATGGTTGTCTCCGGCAATCCTTATTCTTCCCATTTTTAAACAAAACAACGCAAATTTAATGGCTACGGTGGCTATTAACCTGGGCGTGTCAGACTGTTTCCCAAGCCTTTGCCGAAATTTGTTGTCCCGTGCGGTTCGGTGGGTTAGAATTTTCCACAAATTTTTCCACCACAAAGCCGGTGGTGATAATGGCAGGAAGCGTCAGGGCAAGTCGCACCAGGGCAAACTTCCAGCCCACAAACCGCACTTCCATCATAATCATGGGGATTTTAATGGTGGCCCAGGTGCCGAGGAAGATGACCGCATTGGCCAAACGGCAGCCCTTTTTCAGCATAGCATCGGCCACCGGGAAACCGGCATAAAGAGGCCCCGCTGCCGCCGACCCAACCAGTATAGAAATGAGAATTCCCTTTAGCCCCGACCCCTGGCCCACATTTTTCTCCACCATGTGGCGGGGCACCCAGACATCCAGCAGACCCACCAAAACCATGATGGGTGGGATAAAGAGGAGCATTTCTATCAGATAGTCAAAGCCCGTTTGGGCCGCCACCGCCCCTTTGCCGCTACCGGACAGATGAAGTCCCAGATCCAGCAGGACTACCAGTAAAAACAGGGCATATTTTCTAACCCGCATTATCATACCAGCACTCCCATCAAAAGCCCGATGACCAGAGCAAAACCAAAGCCCAGAACGTTCCGGCTAAGGGTAAAGGGCTTGCCGAAATATTTGATTTCTGCCGGAGCGGTGATGAGCCCCACCATCATCAGGGTGGTAATAAAGCAGGCCACAGCGGTGACACCGGCCCCGGCCTGCAAAAGCGACCCCGCCAGGGGGAAGGCCACAAAGGCAGGCATGAGGGTAATGGAACCCACCAGGGAAACCAGGATGAGACCCGGGATGCTCCGGTCGCTGAAGATGGTTTTGATAACCTCCGGCGGCAGAACCGCCAGCACCAATCCCATCATGCCGACAATACCCAGCATGGTAGGCAGCAGGTTGCTGAAGGACTTCCAGGCAATTTTCAGGGCCTTTTTGGTTTTCTGCTTATCTCTGCTCCAAGAAAGGGCCAGCAAAAGGAAGGTGACAATAAACAAAACCGTGGTAAAACTCACAATTAATCACCTCTTTATCGGTGCTATGTATTATGAAAGTACGAAAGGGCAGGAAGAAGCGCCTGCCCTCTGACTTTTGCCTTATTCTTTATCCTTGTTCTCGCAGGAATGATTTTCCTGGTCGCCGTGACATTCTTTAATTTGTTGCTGGCTGCATTGTCCGGGTTTTCCCTGAAGTTTTTCCGGGTGTTCACATTTGCATTTACACATCTTCTTTATCTCCTCTCCTCGATTAATTCCTGATAACGACTCCCGCTGGCAGACATATTCCGAGGCCGCCGGTCTGGCTGCCAGATCCCGCAGGGCCTCAGCCGTCTGGACTAAAACGCCCCTTTCCACGGAGTAATGGGTCCAGTAACCCCTCTTTTCCCCCTTGAGCAGGCCTCCTTTCCTTAAAACCTGAATATGCTGGGAAACAGCCGCTTCGGATATTCCCAGACGGTAGGCCAGGGCCCCCACGCAAAAATCGTTGGTTAAGAGCAGTTGCAGTATTTTAAAGCGTGTTTCATCTCCGAGAATTTTTAGTATGGATAAAAGCTCCACTGTTTTTACCCCGCCTAACTAATTAAGTATTAACTTAATTATATCAGAAAAAACTTAATTTGCAAGATTTTTTAATTGTTTACCAAATCGCCAATTCAATTCTCTAATCATAACTTAACGCTTCCAGCGGGCTTAGATCAGCTGCCTTCTTGGCCGGGTAATAGCCAAAAAAGGTACCGGTAGCAACCGAAAAAACCATACCCAGAACTACCCCCAGAGTGCTTGGAATAGCCTTTAATCCGGCATATTTCATCAAAGGAAGCATCAGTAGACCCAGGCTCACCCCCACTATACCACCGGCCAGGCTGATGATAACCGCCTCCAGTAAGAATTGCAGCAGGATATCCTTTTTCCTGGCGCCGATGGCCTTTAAAATGCCGATTTCTCTGGTCCGCTCCTTCACTGAAACCAACATTACGTTCATAATGCCGATACCCCCCACCACCAGGACGATGGTGGCGACGATAACCAGCATCAGGGACATGGTGCGGGCAGAATCCTGGGCGGCAGCTAATTTACTGCCGGCATCCCTTAAGAAAAAATCGTCATCCCCACGTAGGCGGTGGGTTTCCCTTAAGACACCGGCAATTTGGCTCATGGCTGCGGGCACACTGGCCAGGTCTCTGGCCTGGGCCACCATCCGGGGATAGACGGTAGTCCCCAGGATGTACTTTTCAGCCACTTCGTAGGGCACAATGGCACTTTCATCAAAGTTCACCCCGCCGGTGGCATCTCCCAACCTCTCCAGCACTCCGACAACTTTCAAATTACGTTGATGTACCTTTACAGTGCTGCTCAATGCCGTCACGGTATCGTCACCAAATAACTCTTTCGCTACCTCTGATCCCAGCACCACAACTTTATTCCTTTGCTTGTTGTCATCCTGACTGATAAACCGACCCGCTTGGACTTTCAGATTGTTCAAAGGCTGGGCCTCCGGGAAGACCCCAACGACATCTCCCCGGTAGTCGCGGTTATTAAAGCTACTCTCGGCCTTACCGTTAATCAGCACGGTAACCTGCCCCACCGCCGGGGCCTTTTCCCGGATGGCCGCCACGTCTTTGGTGGTCAGGGGCTTTTTATAGGTGCCGCTTTGGGAGGACATGACAAAAATGGTGCCGGCGTTGAGTTTGGCAAATTGCTGGGCCACCGAGGCCTGCCCTCCCTTGCCCACTGCCACCACCAGGATTATGGTGGCCGCACCGACAATGACACCCAGGGCGGTTAGAAAAGCCCGGACTTTATTGCCAAGGATATTAACCAGGGCCATTTTCACGAGTTCACTTATTTTCATGCCTTCTCACCCTGATTTGCCTTTTTGGTGCGGATAATTACCTTATCTCCCTGCTTGAGACCGCTGATAACCTCCACATTGGTGCCATCAGTGAAGCCGGTTTTTACCCTTTGGGTCACATATTGGCCCTGTTCATTGAGCTTTTCCACTACTTGGGCACCGTCAACCCGTCTGACCGCTGCATTGGGGATCATTAGTACATCCTTCTTTTGTACAAGGATAAAGGATGCCGTTCCGGTCATGCCGTTTTTTATTCTCGGTTCCGGGCGGTCCAGTTGTACGTCCACTTCATAGCTCACCACACCACTGCTGTCTGTTTGGGGCAACGGGATAATCCCAGTGACCTTACCCGGAAAAAGTTCATCGCGCAGGGCCTCAAATTTGACCTCTACCACCTGACCGGGGGAAACTTGGCCAATGTCCAGTTCCAGCACCTTAGCGTTTACATATACCGCATTATCTTCAGCCACCACTGCAAATTTTTTGTCACCGTTATCCCCACCTGTGGTATAGTGTTCGCCTACCTTGCTGCCCAGGTAAAGGACAGTACCGTCTACCGGGGAGCGCAACACGGTGTCTGCCAGGTTCTTCTCTGCTTTTTTTAACGCCACCAGAGCCTGGGCCACGTTGGCTTCCTCCATCTTAATGGACGAGGTGGCCTCTTTAGCCAACTCATAACTTTCCGCGGCACTGTCGGCGGCAGTTTTCTTTAAGGACAGTTCCTGTTTGGAAAAGGCGTCCGGTATCTGGCTCATAGGCTCATAAACAAGTCGGGCGTTGTCCAATTTTTCCTTGGCGGCGACCAATTTGTCCTGGTAATCTTCCCGGGCCTTGGCCAATTTAGCCTGGGCCGCCTCGTAGTTTGCCCGGGCCGACTGCAGCTCTAACTCATATTTTTCCGGGTCCAGGCGGGCAATGACATCACCGGCCTTTATTTTGCTGCCCACCGCAACGGGGATTTCTTTTATGATTCCTTCCATTGGAAAATTAAGCACCACAGAGGTTTGCTCCGCTTTGACATCCGCCTCCATATCTATTTTCAAGTCGCCCCTCTGTACCGTTACTTCTTTGATTTCTTCCGCCGTCACCTTCTGCATAGACCTCTGCCATAAGAAAAAAGAACCGGCCAACCCCAGGCAAATCAGCACTGTTCCTATGGCTAATGCCTTTTTGCTTTTAAAACCGGACAATTTATCTGACCATTGCAAAAGACTCCCCCCTAAAAATGCTCCCCGGCTATCACTTTGCCATCCTTGATTTGGATGATCCTGCCGGCCTGCCGGGCAATGCCGGGGTCATGGGTAATTAAAACCAGCGTGCGGCCACTGTTATGTAACGCTTTGAACAGTTCCATGATTTCCTTGCCCGAGCGGGTATCCAGGTTACCGGTAGGCTCGTCTGCCAGAATCAAAGGTGGGTCTGCCACCAAGGCTCTCGCTATGGCCACCCGCTGCTGCTGGCCCCCGGAAAGTTCTCCGGGCCGGTGTTTCATTCTATCCCCAAGGCCCACCATTTCCAGCAGGCGGGCGGCCTGCCCCCGGGAAACACGGCGGTCCACCCCTTGATAGATGAGGGGGATTTCCACATTAGTCAATGTGTCAAAGCGGGGCAAGAGATTAAACTTTTGAAAGACAAAGCCGATTTTTCTGTTTCTGACCACCGCCAGTTGCTCCTCGGAACAGCCCAGAACATCTTCCCCATCCAGCCAATACTCCCCGGCAGTAGGTCGGTCCAGGCAGCCCATCAGTTGCATGAGGGTGGTTTTACCAGAGCCCGAGGCTCCTATAATGGCCACAAATTCCCCCCTGGCCACCGATACTTGCACACCATCCAATGCCTTGAGTTCTATCGCCCCGGTTTTATACACCTTTACAATGCCCTTCATAGCAATCATCATTTCTTCCCCCACGCCCTACCGGCTGCCGCTACGGATAATCTGCACAAATTCAACGGTAGATTCCCCGCCACCAGATGACTTTTCCAGCCACAATTTCAAGAGATCATCTTTTTTAATGTTTGAGATATCTACCTGCTCTGCCCCGTTGGCAGAAGTATTGGTTAGAATGACAGGGGTTCCCACAGGAATGAGGATTTCAAGGATTTCGTTGGTAACTTTAATTCTCTCATCTCTGGCTTTGGCTCTTTCCTCGGGACTGAGTGCCTGCATTTTGGCCCGTTGGGCGGCCCTTTCTTCTTCTGTCAAAGCTTCATTTTTGTTTTCTGCCTTAAATACTGTTACTTTGTTACCCCGGATAGTTTTAACCTTACCCCATAAATCTGCCTGCCGGTTAGGGGCCCCGTACTGGGTGACAGATGTTGTTGGGTTAATTTCACCGGTGGTTGCAGTGGTTGTCTTCGTGTTTGTAGAGCCACAGCCTGTAATGGCCAGTACCAGTATAAGAAGACTTAAAAGCACGGTACTGATTTTTTTAATAAGCATTGAAATCACCACCAATTTCTAATTAATCTTTTTCAACCTTATTCTTAAGTACGGATAGTTCATTTCTTAGCTGGTTAATTTCCTCCCGTAATAGCTTGACTTCCCCGGACATGTTGGGGAATACCCGGGCGGCCAGCTCTTCTTCGTTGGGTCCTTCATCCCGGGGCTGTTCCTTGCCCCTGGTAAAAAGATACGTTAAGACAGCAATAAAAATAAATACCACTATCCAAAACAAAATACCCTGCCCGGCAAAAGGTTGATGGTACATGGTTTCATCTCCTTATTTCCTGGGTTCTATGTGTTAATTGTAAGCTAAGGCTAAATCCTGTCCGCTGAAGATCAAATGTCTCATTTTTTGAGCGGCGATGGCAATCCACTCTTACAAAGCATTACTAGCTCTCCCCAGAAGTCACCGTAAATCCTGAACGAACCCAACCAATTTTACCTGACTTTAGGTTAGAGATTTGTTTTACTTAAGATTTTCCTCATGCGCATTTTCCTCCTTGTTTGTAAGGTCTTTTTGGTTTCATTCCGAATACATTATATCTATGAAATGTCACAAAATTGTTAACAAGCCGTCACAAATTTGTGAATTATGTTTGAACTGTTTACAATTGTTGCCCAATTGATAGTTCTGTATTTTATATAAAAAAGGATACTCCCGCTATTCCAAGATAACGGAAGTATCCTTAAGATGGTGTAATAACCAGCCCTGCACTACTAATAAGGGATGAGCCCACAGTCCTCCAGTAGCTGCCGGCTGGTTTTGCTTAATATTAAGTCCAGAAATACCCAGGCCATCTCCGGGTTTGGCGCATTTTTGCGGATGGCGATGGCAAAGATATAATATTTGTCCACCAACTCCGGCACCAGTAACTCATCAAAGAGCATGGGGTCTGCCAGGGCCGGCTCTGGAAAAGGAAATCCCTTCTGCGGCGCAGGAACTGTACCACAGTCGGGATTTGCGTGTGCCTATTTAAGGAAATACTGCCCAATATAGCTGAAGGCCAGGAAGAGAATTAAACCGGTGAGAATTACCTTGATGATTTTATCCGGCAGGAACTTCTGGATGCGGGCACCCACATAGGTTCCCAAAAGACCACCGATGCCAAAGAGGGCTCCCAGCAGCCAGTCGGGGGCCACGGCGGTCTGGCTGGCAATGGAGGTGGTGGCCAGGATGTGGTAGTAAACAACCCCGGCAATGGAAGTTATGAAGGTCCCGGCCAGGGCCGCCCCGGCCACGGTATAGACCGGCAGGCCCAGCACCGCCACGCAGAAGGGGGAGATAATGGCCCCGCCGCCGATGCCGTAAATGCCGCCGATTAAGCCCACCACCAGGGCCAGGGAGAGGATGGCCAGGGTGCTAAAGGAGTAGGTATCGCCCCAGAATTCGTATTCAATCTTCTTCCAGGATACAGACTTGGTCTTAACCACTGCTTCTGCAGGCAGACCGGCGGCCATGCGGCCGGAGTTTTCTTCTTTCAGTTTTGCCACCTGCTCGGCAAACTTTTTCTGCATGATTTTGTTCTGCTCTTTTACCTGCTTGTTCCAGCCCATCACTTCCGACAGCAGGCGGTAACCCAGGTACAGCAGCACCAGACCCACAAAGAGCTTGAAGGCTTTGGGATTGGGCAGGTACAAAATGCGAATCCAAGCCCCGAAGAATACGCCGGGCAACGTGCCGATGACCACTGCCCAGGTCAAAGGCCAGGCCATGCGGCCCTCTTTAATGTAACGGTATAGCCCGCCGGGGATGGCGATAATGTTATAAATGAGATTGGTGGGGCTAACCGAGGGGCTGGTGTAGTGCAGCACGCTCACCTGGAAGGGCAGCAGCAAGAAAGCACCGGATACCCCGGCTGAAGCCGTTAAAGAGGAAACCAGGAACGCCACCAGCGGTGGAATAAAGGGCAGAACATCCACCCCGGACACAGGGAAATGCATAAAGTCCGCTCCTTTCAAATGATATTTTGGTTAAAGCCTGATTAACCGGTTAGTAAAATCATCGCCCCCTCTTATATTTGCATAGTGCATATAGTATTATAACAATCATAGATATTGTTCAAAAAGATGTCAACGGGGGTTTGTAAATAATTTCACAATAGCGCCGTGTTCTTATGTATGCAAAGTGACGACTCCCCACGTTGAAACGTGAGGCTTCTCGGTTCATCCAGGCTGCTACCGCCGCCTGTCCCCGAAGGCCCCGTCCAGGCCCTAATTTTTACGGTAGTTATACTGCTCGTTTCAAAATGTTAATGGCAGCATTTACATCCCGGTCTATAGACAGTCCACAAACCGGGCAGTGGTGCCACCTTTGGGATAGCTTTTTCTTCACTTCGGCACCACACCGGGAGCATAGTTGTGATGTTTGCTTGGGATCAACTTCCACTACCTTACGGCCGGCACTCTCAGCCTTGCTCGTTAGGATTAGTCTGAAGTTCCCCCAGCCGGCATCAGCAATACTCTTGGCCAGGTGGTGGTTCTGGGTCATATTCTTAACCTGCAAATCTTCAATGGCTATCAAATCGTACCGATTTACCAGGGAACGGGCAACTTTATGGTGCAGATCCCGGCGCTGGTTAGCCACCTTTTCGTGGCACCGGGCCAGATCCCGGACAGCCTTCTTCCGGCGGTTGGAACCTTTTTTCCTGCGGGATACCCGGCGTTGGTGCTGTTTTAGTTTCTTTTCTGCCTGGCGCAGCTGCCGGGGATTATCAAAGATTTCTCCGTCTGAGGTAGTGGCAAACTTTTCTAACCCAACGTCTATTCCGCAGGATTCACCGGTAGGCGGTAGTGGTACTGCATCTATCTCCACTGAAAAGCAAGCGTACCATTTGCCGTTCTGCCGCCGGATGGTTAGTGTCTTAACCTTACCATCCATGGGACGGTGCAGTTTTATTTTCACCGGGCCTATCTTTGAGAGTACCAGACGGTTATCTTCCAAAGAAAACCCAGACTGCGGGTAAGTAAAACTGTCATATCTTCGGGCTGGCTTAAACAAGGGATAGCCCGGGGTCTCCCCAGCTTTCACCCTGCGGAAGAAAGCCTGGTGGGTCTTATCAACTCGCCGGGCCACATCCTGAAGTACCTGTGAAAAGACTTCTTTTAACCTGGGGTTATCTTCTTTTTTAAACGGCAGTGATTTAATCTGGTCGTAGCATTTTATACTAATGCCGCCAATCTCCCAAGCTTCCCGTCGTTCTTCAAGAAATTGATTATATACCAGGCTGCACAAGAAGCAGGTTTCATGCATCTTGCGAGATTGTTCTTTTGTTGGATAGAGCCGGTACTTGTAGGTTTTAAGCATAGTGACACCTCAATGATCCTGGCATTCTTCGATGTATCGTTTGATTATTTCAGCCGATACAGCACCGGCTGTTCCTATATAGTAGGATGGTGCCCACAGAGTTCCCTGACCGGTCCTTTTTGCTAACTCCGGAAACTCTAACAGCAGCTGCCGGGCTGAAACACCTTTAAATCGTTTTACAATATCAGCTGGGCTAAACTTTGGGGGTGCAGATACAAACAAGTGGACGTGGTCTGGCATTACCTCAAGGGCAACAATTTCCCACGCCATTGCCTTTGCTATCTGCCGAAGAATTTCTTCTGCCCTGGATGCCACATGCCCGACTAATACCTTGCGCCGGTACTTGGGTATCCATACTATGTGATAGTTAATATGGTATCGTGAATGTCTTGTTGATTTAACCTTATCCATATCTAAAATTTACCATACTCAAAAGAAAATACTCAATACTTTAAAAACCAAGCCGCCTTTCATCCCCGGTCCAGAGTTTTCCCGGCGGCTAAAGTATAAACGAGGAATATAGCTAATTTTTTTTTCGACCATGTTGATCCTCATACTGAAATACCCTGTCACTAAATTCCTCTAGTTTCTCCTGGCATTGCTGAATGAGTTCTCCTGCCTTTTGGCTAAGGCTGGCTTTAAAATAATCCCTGGCCAGCACTTTTTCGTACCACTTTTTCAACTTTTCCAGGTCTTCTTCGTTTTCTTCCAGCTCCGCATAGGTAAAATGCTTATCGTTTATCTCACACTCTATCTCTTTAAAAAAGTCGTCACATTTATCAATGATTTCCGTATACTCCTCGTTCCTGGCCTCATTAATCTGCTCAACCAGCCTTTCCTCCGCCCCCACTAAGGTGCTCTTAAAAAGGTAGCCTTCTCCACCCATTTCTTCGATTTCTTTTCGCAACTGGCGGAAGTGCCTTTCAGACTCTTTATTACTGGGTAAAATACACACCGAGTTTTGTATATAAAAAGCACCTACATTTTTGACTTTACGCCAAACCGCAGCCCTTAGTTTAGTGGGCTCCGAGGGTATTTTGTAAACAAGAATCAGCCACTCGTTCATACTTAGAACTCCTCGTATAATAAGTTTAGAAACAAGGACAAGCCAATTTACCATCTTTGGTATTATATGGATTGCCCTATTGGAACCGGTTCCTACATTAGGTACCTGAACCACCAAAAGCAATAAACGAACCCATAATAGATACAATAAGGTATACCTGTCGCGCGACTATTGTACTGTGGGTAAGTTTTGAAACTTTTGTTGGTTAAGGTACCAAGAATATGGGTGGTGATAATAAAGAACTTTCAGTTTTAACAAAATCCAAACCCCGATCGGGTAATAATGTTAAATCAAAAAATAAAATAGAAGTTATTCTTTTACCGGCCTCCAAGGTGCTTTTAGTAGGTATCTTGCCCGGGCCGGTTTTCTATTGCCTTTTTTAAACGATGTTTTCTGGAATATCAAGCAGTATCTAGACTTGGTTGCTTATTTGCGGGACAATGGGACCGACAGGCAAAGTATAGGGATATTTCTATCACTCCTTGTGGGATCTTCTTAGATCACTACTTTTTAAAGACTGTTACCCTTGGTCCGCTGCCAATTTCTAACCGCTGGTTGTGCCGCCGGTTTTATGGTGATGGGCTGCAGCACCCATTTGTACCCACCTGGCCGGATGAGTACTCATTACGAGGCTGGGGTAGGCGGTTTCCCGAGGGCACCCAGGTCTTATACTTAGCTTGATTTTCTTGTCTTGGGAGGTGATATATATGACCAAACTTTTTGTTGGTATTGACGTTAGCATGAACGATAATAAAGTGCGCCTTCTAAAAGAAGATGGATCTGACGCAGGCAAATTAACGGTTACTAACAATCTACCCGGTGCAATTAAGCTTGTGGACAAAATTCTCCAAACTGCTGGTCACTATTCAGTGGACAAACTTGTCGTGGGTCTTGAATCCACATCCCACTACAGTTATCACCTTGCAACCTTTTTAAAAAATGACCAACGCCTAGCAATCCTTTCTCCCAGCGTTCATGTTTTAAATGCCAAATCTGTCCATCGTTTTAAGAGTTCTTATAATGATCTACCTAAAAACGATGATGTGGATGCCTGGGTTATTGCAGATAAATTACGTTTTGGTCGCCTCCCGGAGGAGGTTTCTGTGGATGATCGTTATCTTGCTCTACAACGTTTAACTCGCACACGCTTTCATTTAATGCAGAGTATATCCAGGGAGAAAGCCTTCTTCCTGAATAACTTGTTCTTGAAATTCAGTTCTCTATGCCAGGATAAGCTTTTTAGCAACCTATGGTGGCTAAAGATGTCAAGACATTTTTTTGAACTTGTTTAAGGTGGTTTTTCTCCCTCCTTTGTGTATTTTATAAGAAAAATATTACCATTAAAACCATTTATTAACTGGTAATTAAGTAAA
>JBFMCH010000093.1:0-42727 GCA_040754595.1 Bacillota bacterium | reverse complement strand
TGTTCCTTTAGCATAAAGTAAAATGGGTTAATTGGTGTATACACCCAAATAATTACAAAATTATACAATTATATCTTCCAATTATTACCTTTTAATTTATGCGAAAGTTTTATGCAACGCTAGTGATACAAGATAGTATTTGTGATACCTGGGAGCTACTTGCGGACGCGATATATCCCGGTGGTTCAACAAAATTGAAAACGCTTGGGTATCCTTATATTGGACATGCCAAATGTGAATGGGCCAAAAAAATATCCCCTATAGTTGATGTAAAAAAAAATACTTCAAAGAGTTTTCAGGTTTTCCGTGAAGGGCTACTCCGTTTAGCGGCTTCCCCTGTGCCGAGCTAGAAAAATAAAATGTATTGTGAATAGCTTAACCCAAGAGAAATGCTTTTTAGTTGCGTAGTCGCCAAATAGCCGCCAAAATGGCGAAAAACATCTAAAAGTACATGCAAGCGGATGAAATACAGAAGAGCTAGGGTTGGTCAGAAACAGATAATAGGGAAGCATTCTGGAAAGCAGCTGAAAGCATCGGAAAAGTATCTCCGAAATCGAGTAGACTGTGATGAGCGGTCTCTAGGGTTCGAATACCTAACTCTCCGCCAGAAATGATAAAAGACACAAGCTCGGCTTCGACAGTCTTTCGTGATTTTAGGCATATGCAGAAAACAAAAATCCTTTAATCATGCGGGTTGCAAGACTTATCCACAGGTATACACAATAAAAAATGGATCAGTTGGATATGAATACCCTGCGGCGATTGGCAGCGAGCATCCAGCGATTCCTTGGCGACGAACCATCTGTGGCTAGTGCGGCGGAAGCCCCTTCTCTAAAGTTAATGGCAAGTCGTCCCCTGGGTGGACACGCTCAGCTTAAATGGGACCGGAAGTATGTGTGGATAAACCCCTTCACGATCAGTAAAAGTATACCACCCTTAAGCATTAGAAATATATGGGTTGATCATGAGGTGGTTTGAGGAATGCCGGGAACAATATTTTCCTCTATACAATTCACTATGCAAAGCGGCAAATTACCGGGGTGTTTGCTAATGCGGCCGGCCTGAAGATATTCCAGGAATTAAATACACCGGTGCGGGAGAACGGGTAATTCATTCTCTTCCTGCACCGGTGTTTGTATAGATGGCCTGTCCCAGGATTTAGGTTTGGTAGAAGTTAGCTGCCGATCTCCCCTTTAGCATCTTTTAACCTGTAGCTTTTGCCGTTCATGTTCAGGATTTCCGCCCGGTGGATAAGCCGGTCCACCAGGGCTGCGGACATGGCCTGGTCATTGCCAAGAAATGCGGGCCACTTTGAAAATTCCAGGTTGGTGGTAATCATGGTGCTGCTAACTTCATATCTGGCGGCAAAAACCTGAAACAGGAGGCTGGCACCATGCTTCGGTCGTCGGTCGTCAGGCAGCAGTCGTCGGGTTTGCATGTATTTCTTTAGGGTCTTTTTATTTTTGACCCAAAAGTATTACTTTCACACCGACGTCTGACGACTTACGACCGAATAGCCAAGTTCATCGCAGATAAGCAGATGGCAGTTGTTTAACGCCTTAAGATATTGGGAGAGCCGCCGTTCCTTTTGGGCTTCACTCATCTGGTTAACCAGGTCGGAGGCTCTTTTAAAGCGAACAATAAAACCCCGGCGAATGGCTTCAAGGCCGAGGGCGATGGACATATAAGCTTTTCCGGTGCCGCTGTTACCAATGGCAATAAGATTCCTTTTTTCGGTGATGTAGCGGCAGTCGACCAGTTCCCATACCTGCTCCCGGTTTAGTTTCGGTAAACGCTTAGTATCAAACTCAAAGGTATCTAAGACGCGGATAACGGGGAACCCGGCCGCCTTGGTCCGCCGTTCCATACCCCGGCGTTCCTTTTCCAGCACCTCCATCTCCAAGAGCCGGAGGAGGTTATCAGAGAAATCGGCCTCCTTTGAGATATGCCGGCTAAATCCCGCCACCAGCGGAAGTTTTAGCCGTTTAGCCAGAGCTGCGATTTTTGCTTGTTTTTCCTCAGTCATGCTTTACTTCACCACCCATTAGGCTGTCATATTCAGTTAAGTCGGTGTGTTTGACTGTAATAGATGGTTGGAGTTCACTCTCTGTAGTAGGAATACTGATCTTGAGGTAAAAACAAACCAATTGATAGGTGGGAGAGCCGCTTTGGTTAGCCTGGTGTACTGCCCACAGGAGTTGGTCGGGGTCTACACTTCGCCCCAGTAACATAATTTGCAGGAGCTGTTGTTGCTTGTCTTTAGCCCTGCACCGGTTTAGAAAATCTTTAAGTTCCTGGGCATGATGCCTTTTTTCAGGGGTACCGCATTCATGACCGCCCTTGGTTTACGGGTCAGCAGTTCCAGGTAGTGTTCGGGAATGTATTGATGATCGCCCTTGCGCAGAGCTTTGGTAGGGGTATAGATCTCCTTGCCCCGATGCCACACCGATACGGTAAAGGGACTTGGAGTCTGTATCTTCCTTGGGTTTAGGACCACGGGACTTTTCTACCTTGGCCAGCCACGAGAGCGTTGCCTTTGGCTTTTCCAGAATTGACTTCCTAACTTCCCGAGGGGTTCCGGGGTTATTGTAGGTACTGACCAGCCGTTCTACCACAGATTTGGCCAAACGCTCCGTGATGACCTTGTTAGCAAAGGCTTGCTGCACATCCCCGGGCATCCGGGCGATTTCCTGGGCGGTATGGGGGCATAACTGCCCCGCCCTGACCAAATCCACAACACTTGCGGCCAGTCTTCCGCCAATGCCAGGCGCTTGTTAACCAAACTGACAGAACGCCCGACCATAAAGGCTACCTCGGGTTGATGAGCCCGTATTCCCGGAGGGCCTTCTCGCATCGTTCCAGTTCCCGGCTGCCCACCGAAATGGCCAGGACATTATTGCCTTGGATAGCCCTGACCGGTATTTCTTCAATTTTGCTTCGCATCATTTCCATCGATGCACCTCCTCACCTTAAAAGTAGCAGGTAACTTGGTGCAGCGCCTTTTTTGCAAAGAAGATATTGGCCTATACGATAAAATTATTGGTATCCTTCCAGTATTGATACGCTAACCAATTGCCGAATTCCGGCGGTGACCGCAGGACAGGGGCAATCAGTCCATTCAGTTGTTGGGCCTTTTTGTACTGTGACTTATCCCGATGTTTTCGCCCGATAACCTGGGATGTGGTAACGCCAAAGTTTTTTATGATCTGGGCTCCATAGCGAATCAGGTAGGGCAAGGTCTGGTAAAGCTTTTGCAAAAACCGGGAAATGGTGGTGTGACTGAAGGTCTCTAAGCCGAAGAAATTAATTACTTTTTGGGCGGTTACCCGCATGCTTTCACCGCTGGATAAATACCGGGCTGCGGCATAAAGATACACAAAGACAGGATAGGGACGGTTGGGGAGTTTGAAGGACGGCCAGATGATCCGGTAACTGCCATCGTCCATGAGCAGGATGGGGCATTCGATTGTGATTTGACGGTAGTGAAGAATCATGAGTTATTGTTTGTTCTTCTTGATTACGGCTCCATAAGAAATGAACTCCTGAAGTTCTTCCTCGCTGAATGCCCGGATTTCTTGGGAGAGCCCTTTTTTGAAATTGACCTGGGAGTTTTTTAATGTTATTATCATTTTGCTGATGGTTGTTTGGTGAATGGTTGTTTTTTTGGAAAAATAAACTTACCATTTTTTCGCCAACATTTCCAGTCAGCTTTTTCTTTTACCTACAGTAATATGGCCCCCAATTTAATGAGCGCAAAAAGAAAAAGGGCCACTTTGTGGCCCCTATTTTTATGAGCGTTGGGTGCCATTTTGGTATCTATTGAACTGAGCGAATCCAGTAAGTCTCCACCGCCGGGAATTAGTATAGTTTAACCAAAGTACGCTTACTTTTTTTCTGGCTTAAAAAGCTTAAGTATTTGCGCCCGCCGCTTGTTTGGGAAAACTAAAATAAAAAGTAGCACCTTTGTCAACTTCGCCAATCATCCAGGCATGACCATTGTGCCTTTTGAGTATTTTTTGACATATAGCTAGTCCGACACCTGAACCTTCAAACTCATTTTGTGAATGAAGTCTTTGGAATACTCCAAAAAGCCGAGCTGAATAACGCATATCGAAGCCTACACCATTATCTTTGACTGCAAAGATGTATTCGTTTTCGCTCTCACTAAAGCTAACTTCGATTATGGCAAGTTCCCTGTTGCGCGTATACTTTAATGCATTAGAAAGTATATTCGAAACAAGCATTTTCATCATTACAGGATCACCATTTACATTAGGCAGGGGCTTGAGATTTAATTTTACTTGCCGTTGACCGTGTAGATGAATAAGCTCATTATACACATCAAGAAACAAATGTTCTAGTTGTATAACTTCATTTTGCATTGGCATTTCACACATCTTGGAGAACTCAAGCAAATGATCAATAATAGCGATGACTTCTACAGATTTTTCCTGAATAATAGTAACCAGCTCTTGGCCTTCACTATCTAGTTTATCCCGATAATCTGCAATAAGATATTCAATAAGCTTATTAATTGACAGCAGGGGAGCTTTTAAATCGTGAGATATCGTATAGCAAAAGCTGTCTAACTCGCGATTAGCTTCTTTGAGCGATTCAGTTTGCTGCTTTAGTTTGATATGTGTTTTGACACGGGCTAGCAGTTCGGAGGTGTTGAAGGGCTTAACTACATAATCTTGTGCTCCTAATTCGAATCCCTTCCGGATACTTTCTTCATCGTTGCTGGCAGTTAAAAATATGATGGGGATACTACTAAAAGCACGGTTGCTTTTAATTGTTTTACACAGTTCAAAGCCATCCATTTCAGGCATATAAATATCTAATAGAATCAAATCCGGTTGATGCTTACTTAATAGTTCCAGAGCTGTACTCCATTTCTTGGCAATTCTTATTCTAAAATTGTTTTCATGCAGTACTGCTACAACTGCTTCAATATGTTCTGGTGTATCTTCTACCAGCAATATTTCAGGTTGATTGTTCTTTTGGATGATTTCCAAGGGTATCATCTCCGTGAATATTTCTAGATGCTTAAATATTAAACGAAGGATCATGTCAAAAACAATCCCTTGTTTCGTAACTCATCATCAAACTGCTCGCCATGCCGCTGCTTTCAAAGTGGTCCGCCAAGCCAAATATCTCCGGCGGGCGAGAAATAAATTGGATCTTTCTGTTTTGAGAATTGCAAACGCTGTTTTTGTAGTTTACAATAACTTTCAAGGCAAAGAGGCTGTAGTGCAGAGCTTGCACACCAATTTCTTTGCCTTGTTTTTTTGTAACTGGTTGACAAGTCTTTTCGCCAAACCAGTGATTTTTGATGACTTTTGCATACCAAGCAGGTTTTGGGGGGTATGAACGTGAGCTCAAAAATGATCATAAAACAGTCAACGATCAGTGCGCTGATCTTAGGAATATTTTTCCTCATAGCAATATTGCTGGGAGGAAGTATTTTATATATGAATTCTAGCATTAAAGCCGAACAAACTGCTGAAAAAAGAAGAACAGAATTCAAACAGCTTGGTCTTACTCTGGCCAAAGCTTCCGATTATTTGACAGAGGAAGCAAGAAAGTATGCTGTAACGAAAGATATCACCCATTTAAATAATTATTGGGAAGAAATTAATATAACCAAAACAAGAGATAAGGTTATAGACCGACTTGCTGAACTTGATTCACCACCTGCAGAAAAGGAGCTGTTAGCACAGGCGAAAAGACATTCCGATGACCTTGTAGAAACTGAGAGACATTCCATGAGGTTGGTTTTAGAAGGTCTGGGAGTAACAGAAGCTAACATGGTTCCTGAAGTCGCCAGTTATCGTTTAAATATTGTAGAACAGCAGCTAACCAAAGAGGAAAAATTTGCTAAGGCACGTGAGATTATGTTTGATGCTCAGTATGACGCGAATAAGAAAAGTATCATGGCACCGATCGACAAATTTCAACAAGTTATGAATGCACGTTTGGAAGCTGAATTGGAAGCTGCTCGTGAAGGTACCAGAAGAGCAGCAATTTTACAAGCAATACTTGCCGGTATTATTATTGGCGCAGTCGCTCTGCTGATTAGAATTCTTTTTACGCAAATAAACGATCCAATTAGGAATTATACGGCGTTATTGCAAGACATTTCTTTTAGTAATGAAAGTTTTAGGCTTATCCCCGAGGGCTCGCATGAACTCAGACTGCTGGCTAAGACGTTCAATGATTTATATAGCTCATTCCAAGAAGAACTGGTTAAACGAAAACAAGCAGAAGAAACTATGAAAATTGCTAAAGATGAGGCTGAGCGTGCCAACAGTGCCAAAAGTGAGTTTTTGGCCAACATGAGCCATGAAATTAGAACACCGCTAAATACAATAACAGGATACACATATTTATTGGAGAACAGCGACTTAAATTCAAAGCAAAAAGAGTATGCCGATAAGATTGATATGGCGGCTAAGAATTTACTGGGCATTATCAATGAAATTCTCGATTTTTCGAAAATCGAAGCACATAGGATGACACTTGAGTTGGTTGATTTTGACTTATTTAGTATTTTAGATGATCTCTGCGGTATGGTTGGTTTTGAAGCTCAACGCAAGGGGATTAAACTTGATTTAAACATCAAACCTGGTGTTCCACAGTATATAAAAGGAGATCCTGTGCGGCTCAAACAGGTGGTCTTAAACCTGCTGGCCAATAGCGTAAAGTTTACCCATGAGGGGAGTATAGATATTCTGGTGGAATTACTGGGAAAAGACCAAAACCAGGTTAGTTTACGATTTAGCGTTACGGATACAGGGATAGGCATACCTGAAGAACAGAAAAAGTCGCTTTTCGAAGTTTTTACCCAGGGAGATGCATCAACATCAAGAAAATATGGCGGTACAGGTTTAGGGTTGGCTATTTGTAAAAGAATGGTTGAACTTATGGGTGGCTATATATCTGTAGAAAGTGAAATAGGGAAAGGGTCCACATTTAGTTTTACAATTAATTTTGCCATTGCAGACAGTATTCCCATAAAACAAGAGGAAGGTGAAATTGCAAGGTTAACAAGGATATTCGAAAAGAAAAAAATTCTGCTGATCGAGGATAATCTAATTAATTTGCAAATGACTAAAGAAATTCTTGACCAATTAGGTTTTGACACCGATACAGCTGAAAACGGTTTTATAGCTTTGCAAAGGGTTGAACAAAAGTGTTACGATGCTATTTTAATCGATATTCGCATGCCCGAGATGGACGGGTACGAAACAACACGCCGCATAAGGGCTTTACAGGACACTGAGAACCTGCCCATTATCGCTTTGTCGGCAGATGCAGTAGAAGGCGTGGCTGAAAAGGCTAAAGCAGCAGGTATGAACGGGTATTTGACTAAGCCTTTAAATCCATTAAAACTTATTGATATTTTGAAGAGTTATATTGAAATCGAAGCTATTAGCGAAGACTTAGAGGACTTGCCTGATGAACGAACCGAAGCAGTAAAAGATGCTCAAGCTTGTCTTGATTGGGAAAAGGGTGTCAGAAGAATAGGTGGTAATAAGAGGAAATACAGAGAAATTATACGGCAATTTATCAGCAATCATAGTGAAGATGCAAATAAACTTGAGTATCTTTTATCTTCAAATGATTTGACAGAAGCGAAAATACTGGTCCATACAATCAAAGGCATTGCCAATAATATCGGAGCAATAAGCTTGCAGGATGCAAGCGTAACCCTGGAAAAAGCGATATTAGATAATGATCAAAAACAGCTTGAACAAGCCATGCATGACTTCAAGGTAAATTTGCGGGCACTTTGTGTTTATGCGGCTACTCAGTTAGACAATGTGCTTAATATTGAAGAAGAGGAAGAAAACAAGGTTGATTTTGGAGATGTTCATGAGGTTCTCATGAAGCTGCTTGCTTTGTTGCAGGCTGGGGATGTTGAGGCAAAAAATTTGTTTCAAGCTTGTAAGAATCAGCTTAAGCAAAACTTAGAGGAAAAAGATTATGATCAATTAGCTAAAAATATCTCGTCCTATAATCTCTACGAAGCAGCAGCAGATTTGCAGGAGCTTATTTTGAGAATAAATCGAAAAGGTGCTTGAAATGGGTCGGGTAAGGGAGAAATAAAAAATGTATAAAGTGTTGATTATTGATGATGACAGATCAACAAGATATATGCTCAAGCGGTTTAAGAAGTGGGAATCCTATGGCTTTGTTATTGCAGACGAAGCTTGTGACGGCAAAGAGGCTTTGCAAAAGCTGAAATCAAGTCATTTTGACTTGATTATTACAGATATCAAAATGCCGGGTATGGATGGCATTGAGTTTCTGCAGGAGCTCAAAAGCATGAAATGGCAAGCCTGTGTTATTTTTCTCAGTACACATAGCGATTTTGAATATGCTAAACAAGGTATACGATTAGGTGTGTTTGACTATATGACCAAACCTCTTAATGGTGATTTGTTGAGCGAAGCTTTAGAAAGAGCAAAAACCTATCTGGATGAAGAATACCTAAAAAGAACGAAGATTGAAGCGGAGAAAAAGCAGCTTACAGAAAGTGCCAAGCTCTATTATCCCAAGAAGCGTGAAAAAACACTGGCAGCTTGCTTGTTATCGGGCAGTCCTCAGATCACCGAAGAGATTGAAAGTACTTTTGTGGAAATTACTGAAATGTTCGAGGGTGATCTATACAAAATAGGCATTTTGCTGAACACGATGCTCGTTAATCTAAGTGAAGAGATTTATGCTGCCTTTCCCTGGCTACAAAAACTTGAAGGAAATACTTTCACATTTGATATGACAGATGCTCAATCAATTGCTGAGATGAAGCAAAAATTTCTGGTTTATATTAACAGCAGCTTAGAAATGATCAAGAAATATGAATTGCATCATGCCGATAGTGTGATCAGGAGAACTTGTGCTTATGTTATAGATCATGTTGAACAGGATATTAAGCTGGAAATGATCGCCAACGAAGTGCATATCAGCAAAGATTATATCGGCAAGCTGTTCAAGCAGAAGACAGGCTGTAACTTTAACGATTTTGTAACCAAAGTCAAAATGGAACATGCCAAATACCTCATTCGAACAGGTGAATTTAAAAACTATGAAGTGAGTGAGAAATTAGGCTATAGTAAGCCAGATTATTTCAGTCGTCTCTTCAAGAAATATACCGGGTACACGCCTACCGAATTTAAAAAATTATACAATAATCTTGTCTGATTACATTTAAAAAATGTTCTGGACAGGTTAAAAATTTTTAATCATTACAGATTTTTGGGGTGAAATTACTGTTTTATGATGTTCAATTTGATTAAGCTGCAGTGTAAGATATCAATAGATGATGACTATAGATGATGACTTGGGTAAGTCATTGGAGCATAGCTAGGGCGCTATGGAAAATACACATTCGATGTCGAGTGTGGATTTTTCATAGCGCCTCTTGCTTTGTTCAAGAGATTAGTCATCATAACCACATTACGTTCATGGCCATGAAATGTGTGTTGGTAATCTTGGATTTAATTTAAGGAGAGAAGGTGTTTATAGAGATGAAAATGCAATTTACGAGAAAATTTAGAAAGGGCATAGCTGTTACAGTTGCTCTTGTGCTTGCTGTGTCGATGCTTTTGGCAGGGTGCGGGACATCGAAAACAGGAGGGTCAAATGAAGCAAATTCAGGTACACAAACAGCTGCAACAGATGCCGGTGATACGATCAAGGTTGGTATTTTGCATTCTTTAAGCGGTACGATGGCGATCAGTGAAGTATCTGTAAAGGATGCTGAAATGATGGCCATCGAGGAAATCAATGCTTCCGGTGGTCTTCTTGGCAAAAAGATTGAACCCATCATTGAAGATGGTGCTTCCGATTGGCCTAAATTTGCAGAAAAGGCAAATAAGCTTTTGCAAAATGATAAAGTCGCAACTGTTTTTGGTTGTTGGACTTCTGCCAGCCGTAAAGCAGTACTTCCGGTATTTGAAGCGAATAACGGACTTTTGTGGTATCCGGTCCAATATGAGGGGATGGAAGCTTCGCCAAACATTTTCTACACAGGTGCTGCTCCAAATCAGCAAATAGTACCGGCTGTTGAATGGTTGCTGCAAAACAAAGGCAAAAAGTTCTTCCTCCTTGGTTCTGATTATGTCTTCCCCAGAACAGCCAATAAAATCATCAAAGCACAGCTTAAGGCTATGGGTGGAGAACTGATTGCTGAAGAATATACACCCCTTGGACATACGGACTATAGTACGATTATTAACAAAATCAAGGCAGCTAAACCGGATGTTGTCTTCAACACATTGAACGGTGACAGCAACGTTGCCTTCTTCAAGCAGTTAAAAGATGCAGGGATAACTTCGAAAGACCTGACTACCTGCTCAGTGAGTGTTGCAGAAGAAGAAATTCGCGGCATTGGCGCTGAAAACATGAAGGGGCATCTCGTTTCTTGGAATTATTATCAGACTACAGACACTCCCGAAAACAAAGAGTTTGTTAAGAAATACAAGGAAAAATACGGCGAAAATCGTGTAACTGCCGATCCTATTGAAGCAGCATATATCCAAGTTTATCTCTGGGCTGAAGCAGTGAAAAAAGCAGGAACTACTGATGTGGATAAAGTTAGAGAGGCCGCTAAAGGGCTTGAGTATAGAGCTCCTGAAGGATTGGTCAAGATTGAGGCAGAGAACCAGCACCTGTGGAAACCTGTCAGAATCGGTGAGGTGCAGGAAGATGGCTTGATCAAGGAGATCTGGAGTACAAAAGAAGCTGTAAAACCAGATCCATATCTGAAATCCTATGCTTGGGCTAAAGACTTAAGTAACTAACCAGCATAAAGTAGCTTTGACTGTGCAGGATGAAACAATCATCCTGCACAGGCTAAAAAATCGGAGAGTGAATGGGGCTGTGGAAACATATGTTCTGCAAATATTCAACGGGATCAGCGTAAGTTCGATTTTGATGCTTGCTGCTTTGGGCCTTGCCATTACATTTGGTTTAATGAAGATTATTAATATGGCCCATGGTGAATTGATCATGATCGGCGCTTATGTGACCTTTGTAACACAAAATATCTTTATGTCATATGTAGATAAAAGTTTTTTTGACATCTATTTTATTTTTGCTTTACCCGTTGCTTTTGTTGTTACTGCATTTGTCGGCTATTTGCTGGAAATTACCATCGTCAGGCATCTTTATGGTCGACCGCTGGACAGTCTGTTAGCTACCTGGGGGGTAAGCCTCGTATTGCAGCAACTGGCAAGAAATATTTTTGGGGCCCCTAATGTTGATGTCAAAAGTCCTAAATGGCTCGATGGCGGTATTCTTATTTGGGGGAATTTGCAACTGCCATATAAGAGACTGTTTATCATGTTGCTTGTTGCACTTTGCATATTCGCAGTTTATTATTTTCTCTACAAAACAACCAGTGGGCGTAGGATCCGGGCAGTTATGCAAAACCGTAGCATGGCACAAAGCCTCGGGATTAATACGCGGAAGGTTGATGCCATGACTTTTGCAATTGGCTCCGGCCTGGCAGGTATTGCAGGCTGTGCCCTTACGCTGCTTGGTTCCATAGGACCAACCCTTGGCACAAATTACATAGTTGATACATTTATGGTTGTAGTTCTTGGCGGTGTGGGCAGAATTATCGGCACTGTCGCGGGCGCCGGGGCAATTGGTCTGGGGAATACAACTTTTGAGTTTTTAACTGATGCATCCCTTGGCAAGGTACTTGTGTTTTTAGCGGTCATCTTATTCCTGCAATGGAAGCCGCAGGGCTTCTTTACAATCAGTAGTCGCGCCTTAGATGAGTAATTGGAGGTGTACTGATTTGATCGAGAAAGTTACGCAAATTAAAGAACACATTATAAAACGGAATGTAGTCATCTCCATAATATTTATTTTATTATGTCTGGCGCCGTTATTTTTATCAGACTTTAGAATAAATTTGCTTGGTAAATTTGTGGCCTTTGCCATACTTGCTCTTGGCATTGATCTTATTTGGGGTTATACGGGGATATTAAGCCTTGGACATGGTGTATTTTTTGGCTTAGGAGCCTATTGTATGGCCATGTACCTCAAGCTGGAATCAAGCGGAGGTAAGGTGCCGGACTTCATGTCCTGGAGCGGACAGGAAGTGTTGCCCTGGTTTTGGAAGCCATTCGCTTCTGCACCCTTTGCGTTGACAATGGCAATTCTCATTCCTGTGCTGTTAGCTTCAATTATTGGCTACTTAACCTTTAAAAATCGCATTCGCGGCGTATATTTCTCCATTTTAACACAAGCTCTGTCGATTATCTTTGTAGTTCTATTTGTTGGTCAACAAGCTTACACGGGTGGTACAAACGGTATAACCAATTTTAAAACTATTTTTGGTTTCTCGCTTTCCAACCCATCAACTAAACTTGGCCTTTATTATATTGCTGTTTTGTTGTTGTTGGCAGCATATGTGTTTTGCAAATTTATTATCGACAGGCGTATTGGTCGAGTATTGGTCGCTATTCGAGACGGGGAAAACAGGATTCGTTTTTCAGGATACAACCCAACAGTTTATAAAGTATTTGTTTACGCTATTTCTGCCGGCCTGGCTGGCTTGGCAGGTGCCATCTATGTTCCACAGGTTGGGATAATATCTCCTGCAGAAATGGGCATTGTACTTTCCATTGAAATGGTAAGTTGGGTTGCAATAGGCGGACGTGGTACATTAACCGGCGCCATAATCGGAGCAGTGCTGGTTAATTCATTAAAAAGTGTAGTTAGCGAAAATTTCCCTGATATATGGTCATATTTTATCGGCATTGCCTTCATAGCAGTTGTTATTTTCATGCCTTCGGGATTGGTTGGCATTTATCATCAAATAAAAAAAGTCTGGCGCAATTCTTTGGTGTTCAAGAGAAAGGAAGCAGCCATGAAACATTGACCACCGTCGCAAAAGTTGTAACCAAAAAGAATTAGATATTAATTTCTTAAAACAATCTTAAAGGTGTGTTTTTGATGGATAGAGTTTTGGAGATTAAAGATTTAACAGTTAGTTTTGATGGATTTAAAGCAGTCAATAATGTAAGTACTACTGTAAAGAAAGGGGATATCCATTTTTTTATTGGACCAAACGGCGCCGGTAAGACTACTTTGCTTGATGCCATCTGCGGACGTGTTAAGCCTGCTGCCGGTTCGATAATTTTCAAAGACAGCAGTGATGTGACAAAGTTGGCTGAACATGAAATTGTTGAACGTGGTATTAGTAGAAAATTTCAGGTTCCATCTGTGTTTAACAGCATTACAGTTTTTGAAAATATGGAGCTGGCAGTTGAAAAGAAAAGAACTATTTATTCTACTCTTTTTTCAAAGCTGAGTCATGAGCAACGGGAAAGAATCGAATATGTACTCAATACAATTGGTTTATATGAAAAGAGGTTCGAGAAGCCGGCAGCTTTGTCGCATGGAGAAAAACAATGGTTAGAAATAGGCATGCTTTTCGTCCAAGAACCAGAAATTATGCTTTTAGATGAACCTGTGGCCGGCATGGGTAGAAAGGAAACGGATAAGACCGGCGAACTCCTTAAAGAAATGGCCAAAGACTGTTCCGTGGTTGTTGTTGAACATGACATGGAATTTGTCAGAGAGTGCGCAAGTACCGTTACGGTTCTGCATGAAGGAACACTTTTGGTTGAAGGCGATATGGACGAAGTGCAAAAACATCCGCGCGTAATTGAAGTTTATTTAGGCAGAGGTGGTGAGTGAAGGTGCTGGATGTTAGCGGCTTAGATGCCTATTATGGCGACAGTATTATTCTGAAAAATATCTGCTTGAGAATTAAACAAGGGCAAGTTGTTTGCCTGCTGGGAAGAAACGGTGTTGGCAAAACAACATTTCTGAAAAGCATTATGGGTCTCGTAAAAACCCCTAACGGCAGCATTTCGCTTAATGGGACAGAAATCATCAAAATGCCTACTTATAACAGGGCCTTACAAGGAATCGGCTATGTCCCGCAAGGAAGGGATATTTTCTCTAATCTAAGTGTTTATGAGAACTTGCTGCTGGGGCTGGAAAGAAATAAAAATAACAGTGCTTTAGACGAAAGCATTTACGAACTCTTTCCTGTCTTAAAAACGATGCTGAAAAGAAAAGGTGGTGATTTAAGCGGTGGACAGCAGCAGCAATTAGCAATTGCCCGGGCCCTGGTGTCAAACCCAAAGCTGCTTTTACTTGATGAACCAACAGAAGGTATTCAGCCTTCGATCATACAAGAAATTGCCAGAGTCATCAAGAAGCTTAAAAGCAAGGGCAATATCACGATGCTAATAGTAGAGCAATATCTGGATTTTGTTTTAGAAACTTCAGATTATTTTTACGTGATGGATAAAGGTTCCATTGTTATGGAAGGAAGTACAAAAGGTGTTGAGCCCGAAAAAATTCAGGCAAAAATAGCAATTTAATATCTATTTAATCCGGCACGGGGAGGTGATGGCTAATGCATTTAACACCAAAAGAAACAGAAAAATTAATGCTGCATTTAGCAGGGGAGCTGGCCAGCAAAAGAAAAGCAAGGGGACTTAAACTAAACTATCCTGAGGCGGTTGCCTTGATCAGTGCAGAATTACTCGAAGCTGCTAGGGACGGTAAAACTGTTACTGAATTGATGCGGTTTGGTGCCAATATCCTAACGAAGGATGATGTCATGGAAGGGGTAGCTGACATGATACATGAGATTCAAATTGAAGCAACCTTTCCCGATGGTACGAAACTTGTTACCGTGCATAATCCAATCCGTTAATGTAAAGGGGGCGTAGATTGATGATACCCGGGGAATATTTCATTAGTAATGAATATATAACTTTGAATGGCGGTCGAAAGAAAATTGTACTCAAAGTTTCAAATACCGGCGATAGATCTGTTCAGGTGGGATCGCATTATCACTTTTTTGAAGTTAATAAATGTCTGGCTTTTCCAAGAGGTCAAGCTTTTGGCATGAGGTTGAACATTCCATCCGGGACAACAGTGAGATTTGAGCCTGGAGAAGAGAAGGAAGTTGAGTTGGTCGCCATTGGCGGCAACGCCATTATCCATGGTTTGCATGGTCTGACAAGCGGCAGCGTCAAGGATGCAGATACTTTGCAGAGTGCTCTTGTAAAAGCAAAAAATCTGGGCTTTAAAGGAGTTGAAGGCTAAGTGAGCTATAAAATACCGGGCAAGGATTATGCAGGCATGTACGGTCCAACCAAGGGAGATCGGATAAGACTTGCTGATACGGATTTGATCATTGAGATTGAAGATGATTTTACAGTTTACGGAGATGAATGCAAGTTTGGGGGCGGTAAATCAATTCGAGATGGCATGGGTCAATCGCCATCAGCCACCAGGCAGGATGGTGTTTTGGATGTGGTGATCACCAATGCCATCGTAGTTGATTCCTGGGGGATTGTGAAAGGCGATATAGGCATCCGGGATGGCAAGATTGTTGGTATCGGCAAGGCGGGAAATCCCGATGTCATGGATGGTGTAGTGCCGGATTTAGTCATTGGCGTCTCAACAGAGGTGATTGCCGGTGAAGGGCTCATAGCTACGCCAGGTGGCATTGACACACATGTTCATTTTATTTGTCCCCAGCAGGTTGAAACGGCGTTGTACAGCGGTATTACAACAATGATCGGTGGAGGAACGGGACCGGCAGACGGGACTAACGCTACCAATTGCACACCTGGTAGTTTTCATATCCATAGAATGCTGGAAGCTGCTGAAAGCTTTCCCATGAACCTTGGTTTTTTTGGCAAGGGCAATGCATCCTTTAAAGGGCCGATTGTTGAGCAAATTGAAGCGGGAGCCATCGGACTAAAATTACATGAAGACTGGGGATCAACACCGAAAGTTATCGATACATGCTTGCAGGTAGCGGATATGTATGATGTACAAGTTGCTATCCATACTGATACGTTAAATGAAGCAGGTTTTGTTGAAGACACGATGCGAGCCATTGATGGCAGGGTAATTCATACTTATCATATAGAAGGAGCCGGCGGTGGCCATGCACCTGATATCATCAAGTTGGCTGCGCTGCCAAATGTACTGCCATCTTCCACGACTCCGACCATGCCTTTTACGATCAACACAGTTGACGAACATTTAGATATGCTGATGGTTTGTCACCACATGGATAGCAAGGTGCCCGAGGATGTTGCTTTTGCCAAGTCAAGAATACGGCCGGAGACCATTGCGGCAGAAGATATTCTGCATGATTTGGGCATCTTCAGCATGATGGCTTCTGATTCACAGGCAATGGGCAGAGTTGGTGAAGTTATTATCAGAACCTGGCAGACGGCTGATAAAATGAAAAAACAAAGAGGTCCGTTACCAGAAGATAGTGATCAGAATGATAATTTCCGTGTGAAGAGATACGTAGCCAAATATACGATTAATCCTGCATTAACACATGGTGTAGCTAATTATGTAGGTTCTTTGGCAAAAGGTAAAGTTGCTGATGTTGTTTTGTGGAAACCGGCTATGTTTGGAGTTAAGCCAGAGATGATTATCAAGGGAGGCTTTATTGTCGCAAGTAAAATGGGTGAAGCTAATGCATCAATACCTACTCCGCAACCAGTGATTTATAGAAACATGTTTGGCGCTTTTGGCCGGGCAAAGTACAATACATGTTTGACCTTTGTATCCAAGGCGGCACTGGAATCGGGAGCCCTTGATAAATTAAAACTTCAAAAGCAAGTTGTGCCTGTTGTTGGCTGCAGAAATGTATCTAAGAAAGACATGGTATTAAATAACGCCACGCCTAATATTGAAGTAGATCCTGAAACATACGAAGTGAGAGTTGACGGGGAACATTTAACCTGTGAACCTTTGCAAACACTTTCTCTGGCTCAGAGATACTTTTTATTTTAATATAGAAATCGGTGAGCAACACGGTAGTAAGCCGGTTGAAAACACCGGTGACACCCCCCGACAGGCCATGCCTGCACCGGGATGCAGATGAAAAAATGACTGCGGCAATTATAGATCGGTTAATCCACCACAGTCATTTGCTAGTGTTTACTGGTCCAAGCTATCGGCTAAAGCATTCTCCCATAAATTGCTAGAAATGGGAACGGGGTGCTCCAAAGATTAAGTTCCGTAATAACTATAGAATCTTTAGTGTTATCAGCAGTAGCAGTAATAATTTCGATGGTTTGATCATTTACAATCTTATAACCACCGGCATAACCGGTACCAGTATATACATCACCAGTAACAGTAGTTTTCCACTCAACGCCAGCAAGAAGTACCACACGGATGGTTTCGTCGTTGGCCCAATCATGCAGGTAGTCTTTGTCTTCTTCAATGGTGATTTAGTTTCCAAGATCACCGGTTTTTGCCGCCAGGTATGAGGTTAGCAGCACCATGATTACCACCAACCTGGAATTTTCCAAATGGCCCGCATTTCTTGGCAATGACCAGGCTATGTCCGCAGCCTTGGTGGACCGGCTCATACACCGGCGGGGAAATCCTTAACATGAACGACAAAAGCTACAGGCTCAAAGATGCTAAAGGGGAGATCGGCAGCTAACTTCTACCAAATCTAACCAAACCTAAATCCTGTGACAGGCCATCTATACAAACACCGGTGCAGGAAGAGAATGAATTACCCGTTCTCCCGCACCGGTGTTTTAATTCCTGGAATATCTTCAGGCCGGCCGCATTAGCAAACACCCCGGTAATTTGCCGCTTTGCACAGTGAATTTTGTAGAGGAAAATATTGTTCACAGCCTGCCCAAAACCACCTCATTATCAGACCCAGATTTCTCTAAGACTCAAGTGTGGTATACTTTTACTGAGCATGAAGGGTTTGTTCCATCCCTACTTCCGGTCCCCGTTAGGCTGAGCGCATCCACCCACACATCGCTGGTTTCTGTGCGGTACCTCATTCTTTTATCTTTTCAAAATCATACCCCGGTGATACACTTCCAATCTTATTCATCTGTGTTTGAGCCGGGACATCGTCAGGAATCTTGAACAACTTATAGAATTCCATCAATTCCATATTTAGAGATTCAGATGCTTCCCTGATTGTCATAGAGCCTTTAATACCACTTATATCCACCTTGTTGTAGTTTTCTGGTTTTTCTATATTATTAGCGGTATTTTCCGACCCTCCGGCTTTTGCCTTAGCTTCGTCAAAATTATAGCCGGGTACTTCATTCGATATTTCTTTCATTTTCGTATTCTTTGAAACATTTTCCGGGATACCTAGCTTTTCATATACTTCTTTCAATGAAAAGCCGGTTGCAATGGCTGTTTCTTCAATCGTATAATAACCTTTTACTTCAGATATCGGCACAATCTGACCCTCCTTCAGCGCTGAAGGAATAGTTTGAAAATTTCCAGTTGCTTGAGCTATTAGTATGGTGCTAAAAAACAAACCTACTACTATAAGAAGCATTGCAATAGGATGAAATGCCTTTCTTGCTGTCTTTACCTCCAGTGCTCCTGTTTTAGAGCAGGCCAAAACACACTCATTACAGTTAATACATTCTGCACTGGTAACTTTGACTGCTTTAGCTATATCAATATTGACAGGACAAGCTTTGTTGCATGCTTTACAATGAATGCATAGATTGTCATTCCGTTCAACTCTTGTAGGACTTATCTTACCAATAATTCCGTAGAATGCTCCCACAGGGCAAAGATATTTACAGAAGAAACGATCATACAGGAAGGAGCCCAATAGCGTAACTGCCAACAGGATAAACCCTACGATGGCATGGGGATCTTCTTTAATGGACTCAGAAACAGTCCATATGTGTGAATAGGCTGAATATGGATCATAAGGAGCCATCCAGAGTTTCCCATAATACCATGCCATTGCGACAGTAAGCAATAGTATGACATATTTTAAGTAACGCAAAGGTTTATCAATTTTCTGCGGTACAATAAACCGCTTTTTGAATATTTTTCGTCCAAGAAGGGAAAATGCCTCCTGCAACGATCCGAAAGGACAAAGTAAGCCGCAAAAGCTTCGACGGAAAAGAATTGCCAAGACAACTGTCAATATCAGCAAAACGAAAGTTCCTAAATAAATTTTCTTAATAAAGCTTCCCATAAAAAGCAATGTATACAAACTTTCAAGTGCACCAAAAGGACATAGTGCATGTATAGAAGGAGCTTTCCTTCCTCCAAGAAGCTGATGCATATAAGATGCATATGTTACAAATGCTAATAATCCTAACAATGTTAAAAGTCTTAACCATTTGGAGGCCTTATTCCAATTTATATAGAACACCCCTTTATCTAAAATGTTTATAACTACTCAAGGGATACCTGAGTAGTTATAAATGTTAAAACAAGCAGGCCACTAATTTTCCTTGATTTATCGTGGTCTTATAGAGGCTGTTTAAATAGTTTTTAATACCCATTACCAAGGGAGCATCAACCAATACTCCTGGTAATGGGTACTTTTTAGAGGGGTGCCTACCTGTTCATGCCTCTGCCGGCTCCCATTCCTTGACCAAATCCACCACCATTACGCATTCCTGCACCTCTGCCGGCACCTTGTCCAAGGCCCATACCACTTCCCTGGCCAAAGCCTGCACCATATTTTTTGCCTATTCCAGCACTGCCGGTTCCATCGCAGGTAGCCTGGTTGTTCTTAATTGAATTGTAAATTTGGTCTGCCTGCTCCTGTGTGAGCCTACCGTCCTTTACACGTTGGTCAAGAACGGTTTTCTTCTGCTCCAAGATTTGTGCTTTAAATTCTTCCAGCTTTCCGGCCTCATTTGCGATGGTGCCATAGGTCTTTCCCGCAGAACGCTCCTTGTAGAGGTCCTCAACGGTTTTTCCTGTCAATCCGGATACAACTTCTGCAGGAGTCATTGCTGTTGCTGCAAAGGCAGAACCTGCTACTCCAAGCATACCTACTACTGTTACTGTTGCTAGAAGTTTCTTTAGGTTTTTCATAAAATACACGCTCCTTATCATTTGGTTTTGTTTGTTTAGCTTATATTTACATCATAAGGAGCAATTGTGATAGAAGTATGATAGAAGACTGAAAGAAGGATGAAAGTTAATTAATGAATATTATTTTTTCAGCTCAAACCAGAAGGTTGTGCCAACCTCCCTTTTGCTTTCCACACCATAAGCAGCCTGATGGGCTTCCAGTACGCTCTTGACAATGGCAAGCCCCAGTCCTGTTCCCGCGGCTCTTCTTTTTCCGCTTGCTTTTTCCGCTTTATAGTACCTGTCCCAAATATGAGGAAGATCCTCCTCCGGTATGCCGCTGCCTGTGTCCGAAACCTCGACCCGGACGGCCTTCAGACCGTCAATAGCATTGACTGTGATTGTTCCGCCTCTGGGTGTATGATTGAATCCATTATTGATCAAATTATAAAGTACCTGCTCGATTCTTGCTTCATCTGCTTCCACAAGCCCGTCACTTGAACCCTGCAGTACAATTTGCACACCGGTTTTCTGGCTTAAAACATCATAGCGTTTTACAACGGCAGCAAGAGTCTTCATTATCGGGAAACGGCTTTTATTGAGACTTAAATAGCCGGTCTGGAGCTGTGAAAGGTTAAGAATATCGTCCACTATTTTGCCGAGACGCTCTGTCTCTTCAATAATAATTCCAAGCTGCTTTTCCCTTTTATCCGGAACATTCCCGGTTACATCCCTGATGGTTTCTGCATACCCTCTGATAAGACTTAACGGAGTTCGAAGTTCATGGGATACATTGGCAATCAAATCTTTCCTGAGCTGCTCAATTTTTGAAAGCTGCTGTCCCATATAATTAATTGTTTCTGCTAATTTGCCAATCTCATCCTTGTTACTGGATGTTATCCTGTCGGAAAAATCACCGGAAGCTATTTTCTCCGCCACCTGCTTAATTTCCAGTATGGGTTTTGTAAATGTTCTGGAAATGATAAAGGAAATAATAACTGATGCAGTCAGCAGGATCAATGTTATAAATAGAAGCTGTTTTTTTAATATTGAAGCAGTATCCTCAACCGGTGCCAAAGGCATGTTTATAAAAAGCACACCGGTTAATTCTCCGGATATTTTTACCGGAAGACCGATCAGCATGAACTTGTTCCCGAAACGGGGATGTACTAACGGAACAGTTATCTCCTTACCAGCCATAACCTCCTGAAATGCCTCAACCCTTGCGCTGTTTCTTATCATGGGCATGTGTCCGCTGGAACCGGTTGCACCGGTTATGTAGATGGAGTTTCCACCTGAGTCCACCATCTCGATACTCAGGTTGTTATTAAATGCAAAGGCATCCAGCCTGTTTTCAAACTCGGTTTTACTACCGTCATCAAGTAATTTGACAATGGAAGCACCTTCATTTTTTATATCTGATATTCGCATGCGGGTATAAAAGCTTTCAAGGAATACAATCTGGAAAAGCCATAGGAGTATTAATACGATCATAACAAGGGCCATCATGCCAGCCCATAGCTTTAAGCCTATACTTTTCATTTTTTAACTCCTGCTTCAAACTTGTAGCCTGTTCCCCATACTGTCACAATAAACTTTCTGTAATCCGCCAGGCTTTCCCGGAGCATTTTTACATGGGTATCTACTGTTCTGTTGTCGCCTGCAAAATCATACCCCCATACCGAATTCAGAAGCTGCTCCCTGGAAAACACCCTGTTCGGATTCTGAACGAAGAAGTTTAGCAGTTCGTATTCTTTTGGTGTAAGGTTTACTTTATTGCCATCCACATAAACATTCCTTGAATTGAATTCAATCACAAGGCCTTCAAAACTGATCCTGTCACCTTTTGCGGTATTTTCGGCTGCCGATGAGCCTCTTCTAATAATCGCCTTCATACGGGCAAGAAGTTCTTTGGGGCTGAAAGGCTTTACAATATAGTCGTCCACGCCCAGTTCAAAACCAAAGAGTTTGTCATACTCTTCTCCTCTAGCAGTCAGCATTATTACAGGAACCTGGGAGGTCTTTCTAATCTCCCTGCATACGCTCCAGCCATCCATTTTAGGCATCATGACATCGAGAATAACCAATGAATATTTCTGTTGTTTAAAAAGATTTATAGCTTCAATTCCGTCTGAGGCTTCATCAATATCATATCCCTCCAGACTGGTATATTCCCTGATCATTTCCCTGATCCGTTCCTCATCATCCACTAAAAGAATTCTTACTTTTTCCATGCCGGCCACCTTCTTTTGTGAGCGTTTTCAAATTATTATAAACTCTAATTGTGATAAAAGTTTGAAAAACGTTGATCCTTTATTCAATAAATGCTCAAACTTCTATCACAATAAAAATATAATAGGAATACCGTAAAGAAGATGATAAGGCCGCTAAATCAGCCACCACAAGGGCTGCGCAACCAGACAGGCGCAAACCTGTATTGGCATTTAGCAGAAATTTTGCGCTATCATAACATATATGCCACTGAAACACCATCTTAAAAAAAGAAAGGGGTTTCGCATTGGCGATGCCCCTTTAAATTTCCGGGAAAACAGGGACATTTCCCGAAAACTGTCGGTAAATATTTGGGGGTTAAAGAAAGGATTACTCCACTACCAACAAATACTTAAATATTGCGAAACATTTCACAACTCTAAATAGAATGATTTTTACGAAACAGAAAAATGCGAAAAGTATGTCAAGCCGCTTAATTCGGACAAAACCGATGCAATGACGCAATAATCCTTATTTATATCGACAAGCAAATATAGTATTTATGAAAACAAGATCAAAAGCAAGAAAAAATAAGATAAAGGCAAGGTAAATATAATTTTTAGCCTCATATCTTCCGCAGGGGCATTATTACACTATAATTAGAAATAGTAATTAGTGCGAATAAAACTTAAACTTATTAAAAGAGGTTTTTCTATTTTTAGGAGGTGTCTCCACCTTATGCAACCGATTAACCTTACCCAAAATGGGAATGGGTTTGAACAATTAGCTAACCAAACAGACCAAAACCTACAACATTGTTACCAGTGCGGTAAGTGTACTGCCGGGTGCCCCGTAGCCTTTACCATGGATGTTGCTCCGAACCAAATTGTCAGGATGCTGCAATTAGGTTTGCTAAATGAAACATTCCAAACAGAAACCATATGGCTCTGTGCGTCTTGTTCCACCTGCTCTACCCGTTGTCCCAAAGGTTTTGACCTGGCTAAATTAATGGACAACCTGCGGCAGCTTGCCTGTGAGCAAGGCATTAACCCTGGCGGACGGGGTAAAAAGGTATCCCTTTTTAACCGGCTTTTCTTAGACGCCTTGAAGAAATACGGGCGTGCTTATGAGATGGGCTTAATGGTAAGGTATAACGTAAATTTAATGAACCCCTTTAAGGATGCCCTGGTAGGGTTAACCTTATTTTCCCGGGGCAAATTGAAAATCGGACCCCATCGGATTAAGGGGACTAAGGAGATGATCCGGATTATGGAAAATATTAAGAGATTGGAGGGAGACAAGGTATGAAAGTGGCGTACTACCCCGGCTGCTCTTTGCACTCTGTTGCCAGAGAGTATGATTCCTCCACCAGGGCAGTATGCCAGGCTCTGGGTATTGAATTAGTGGAAATACCTGACTGGAATTGCTGTGGGGCCAGTGCCGCCCACGCCTCCAGTGAATATCTGCCCACGGCCCTTGCTGCACGGAATTTACACCTGGCTGAAAAAATGGGATTGAACGTAACGTCTCCCTGTGCCGCCTGCTACCAGTCCCTTGCGCAAGCAAACTGGAAGATGACCGGGAACGAAAAACTGCGGGAAAAGATTAATGAGGCAGTTGGACAACCCTATCAAGGGGGTGTTAAGGTCCTTTCCATCATTGATGTGTTTACCGGAGCAGGTATAGATAAAATTCAGTCTCAAGTGGTGCAGTCCCTGAAAGGGTTAAAGGTTGCAGTTTATTACGGCTGTCTGCTGGTGAGGCCGCCTAAAGTGGTAAGTATAGATGATTCCGAAAACCCCCAGGCTCTGGATAACCTGATTAGGGCTACCGGAGCTGAACCCGTGGATTGGTCCCATAAGGTGGAGTGCTGTGGTGGTTCCCTGTCTGTAACAAATGAGGAAGTTTCACTAAAGATGGTCAAGGACATTTTAGCCAGCGCTACCAGGGCCGGCGCAAATTGTATTATTGACGCTTGCCCGCAGTGTCACCTTAATCTGGATATGAGGCAGAAAAAAATAAACAAAATATATAACACAGACTTCAATATTCCGATTCTTTACTTTACCCAATTACTGGGTTTGGCCCTGGGCATTAAACCTATTCATTTAAGCATGGATTCCCACTTCGTCAGTACCGGGTCAGTAGTATCCCTGGTAGGGTGATACCAGTGACAGAAAGGGGGGAACTTTTATGAACCGTATTGGCGTTTTTGTCTGCTGGTGTGGTTCTAACATCAGCAGTGCAGTTGATGTTTCGTTGCTGGCTGAAGAAGCGGCCAAGCTGCCGGGAGTGGTCTTTAGCACTGATTATAAATACATGTGTTCTGTACCCGGGCAGGATTTGATTATAAAAATGATTGGTGAACACCGGCTGGATAAGGTGGTACTGGCCTCCTGTTCGCCCCGGTTACATGAAACAACATTTAGAAAAACTTTGGAGCGCGCGGGTCTTAACCCGTATATGTTGGAAATAGCAAATATCAGGGAACAGTGTGCCTGGGTACACCCCAAAATGAAGGATGAAGCTACCGAGAAGGCATTTGCCCTGGTTCGCCGGGCGGTGGCCAAGGCTACCTATATGGAACCAATGTATGAAACCAAAATTCCGGTTACCAGGCGGGCACTGGTGATTGGCGGTGGCATTGCCGGAATGCAGGCCGCTTTAGATATTGCTGAAGCCGGCCACGAGGTGGTTCTGGTGGAGCGGGAACCATCCATTGGCGGAAAACTGGCCATGCTTGATAAAACCTTTCCTACTCTTGATTGCGCTGGCTGAATTGTTACCCCCAAGATGGTTGCTGTGGTACAGCATCCCCATATTAAGCTGTTTACCTACTCGGAAGTTATTGAGGTAGGTGGCTATATCGGTAATTTTAATATAAAGATTAAACAACGGGCCAAATATGTAGATCATGAAAAATGTACCGGGTGCGGTTCCTGCTGGGAAAAATGCCCCGCCCGGGTAACCAGTGAATATAACTTAAACCTGGGAAAAAGAAAGGCAATTTATATTAATTCTCCCCAGGCAGTCCCCAATAAACCGGTCATTGACCCGAAGGGCTGCCGGATGCTCCTGAGCGGCAAGTGCGGGGTATGCCAGAAAGTGTGTCAAGCCGGGGCCATTAATTACAAAGATTCCGACCAGATCGTGGAACTGCAGGTTGGCGCAATCGTAATGGCTACGGGTTATGATTTATTTAAATGGGAAAGTGCCTACGGTGAATATGGGTACGGAAAATATCCCGACGTCATCAGCGGGTTGCAGTTTGAACGTATGTTGAGCACCTCCGGCCCTTCCGGCGGCAAGATTTTTCGGCCCTCCGACGGGAAAGAGCCCAAGAACGTGGTTTTTATAAAATGTGTGGGCTCCAGGGATGACTCTAAAGGGAAATCCTATTGCTCCCGGGCTTGCTGTATGTACACGGCTAAGCATGCCCACCAGGTACTGGAGAAGATTGAAGGGGCAAATGCCTTTGTTTTCTATATGGATGTACGTACCCCGGGAAAGGGCTATGAGGAGTTTTACCAGCGTTCCGTAGACGAGGGTGTCCGGTATATCAGGGGCAGGGTATCTAAAATATACCCCCGGGATGATAAGCTGGTAGTGATGGGTGCGGACACACTGTTGGGACGACCAGTGGAAATTGAAGCCGACCTGGTGGTACTGGCAACTGCCATGGTACCCAGTGAGGGAGCCGGCATCCTGGCCCAGACGGTAGGATTTTCCACTGACAAAGACGGTTTTTACCTGGAGGCGCATCCTAAGTTAAAACCCGTAGAAACCAATACGGGTGGGATTTTTCTGGCAGGGTGCTGCCAGGGGCCTAAGGATATTCCGGACACGGTTGCCCAGGCCAGTGCCGCGGCGGCCAAAGTCATGGGGTTGCTGGCCAAAAAGGAACTGGCCACTGAACCCATGGTTTCCCAAATTAACGAAAGGCTTTGTACCGGGTGCATGGTATGTCGCGCAGTCTGTCCCTTTAAGGCCATTGAGGCAAAGTTTGATGAGAGAACCCAAAGGACCGTGGCGGCAGTGAACACCAGCCTTTGCCAGGGCTGCGGAGCCTGTTCCTCGTCCTGTCGCTGTGGTGCCGCAGATCTAAAGGGCTTCTCCAATACACAAATAGTATCTGAGATAATGGCTCTATGCAGGTAGTATTAAGGGGTTTCGCAAAATTGCGAAACCCCTTGGTTTTCCAAACCCCGTTACGTTCCGTAAATTGAGAATGATTACTAAAAAACCCCAAAAAGAGGGAATATGAACAGAACTTTTCGTTGATGTGAACTTTATTCATCTCGCACAGTGAAAGAGCCGGTTGGGAAAGGATTCCCGCCCGTCTAAAGGCTACCAATTGGGTTGAAGAAATGGGGCCAGCCTGCCGTACACCGGCACCGGCGAGGGAAGGATAGGCAACAGAATAACATCCAAGAGGTCGCCGAATCGTCGCCGATATAGTGAAAAAATACTTGCAAAAACCGACAAACTGTTCAAATGCCAAGGTTCTTGAGTGGTACAAAACCAATAATAAAAGAATAATTCTGGAAGGTAATTGAAAGCACCAATAAGCCTCACAAAACTCGAAATCGACTAGGCGGTGCTGAGCGGTCTCTAGGGTTCGAATCCCTAACTCTCCGCCAGATATTATATATTAATGAAAGACAATGGCTTCTACCGCTATCGGTGGAGGCTCTTGTTGTTTTGTGAGCCGATTTGAGCCGCAGCCGAGGAGTTCCACCTTTCTGGCTGTTTTTTTGTTAGGACAAATTCCAGTTAATAATTAATACCCTAAAGGGGAATATTTTAAATGTTTCCGCTTCCGTAGCATCGTATGGTAATGAAGCCTTAATCACTTTTTAATTTCTGATTTTCTTCAGGAGAACCTATGATTCTAAATACTGAACAACTCCGTCAAAAAGCTCATGAAACTGCACTGACACACGACCCTTACGTGAGGCGCAGGCCTCCAAAGCGCCTGTGGCGGGAGTTTTATGCGGACGTCGAGAATTTACGCACGTTTATCCGCTCCCTGCAGGACGGCCACGCAAGCTGTTTGCAGCCCGCTGAAGAATGGCTGCTCGATCATGCTGAGCTCATCGAAGAACAGGTGTTGGTTGTCCGGCACCAGTTTTCCGATGCCTTCTTGCGGGATTTGCCGAATCTGCGCAAGACGGGCGAAAAAAGAGTACTGTCTATCTGTGCTGATTATCTGGAACATGTGGACGGGAATCTGGACGAGGACTCGTTCGTTTCATACATCAATTTTTACCAGGAAGTATCGGTTTTGACCATTGCTGAGGCGTGGGCGGTGCCGCTTATCCTGCGCATCGCCTTGATCCGGCGCCTGGCCGAGGTTATGGAACTGGTTCGCGAACGACGAGAGGTGTGTACGTTAGTCGAACGGTTGCTGTCGCGAATAGAGTCGTCAAAGTTGAGTCCGGATGTTCTTAAGGCTGCCCTTGAAGAAGCGGGTCAAGATATGCCGCTCTCCGGGCCGCTAATCGTCCAATTGGTCAGGCATCTGCGTGAATGGGCGGACGATTCGGCAACCGTACGGGAATGGCTGCTGTGCAAACTGGAAAATGGCCCTGACAGCCTTGATCAAATCGTCTCCTACGAGTATCAGCTTCAGGCCGCCTATCAAGTGACAACAGGCAACCTTATCGGAAGTCTGCGCAAAATTTCGCGCATGCACTGGCGCAATCGGTTCGAGCGGATTTGCATGGCTGAGCAAACTCTGCGCGAAGAGAGCGCAGGCGTCTACCGGCTTCTTGATTTTTCAAGCCGCGACGTGTTGCGAAAGCGCGTTGAGCAATTGGCCCGCCGCTTGCGTGTGCCGGAAAACCTGGTCGCGAAGCAGGCCGTCGAGCTTGCGGCGAAAGAACACGAGCAGGCGTGCGTGGAGCGGGCACAGGCGGATGAGGTTGCCGGCAGTCCGGCAGATTTAGAAGAACTGCCGCGCCAAGCATTTGCTGCATACTACCTATTTGAACCGGATGGCGTCAAGGAACTGCGGCGCGCGCTGAAAATGTGCAGCACTCCCCGGTATTTGCCGGAAATAGGAATTTTGCGTCGTGCCACCGGCGCCTATTTCACCGCCCTTACAGGATTGTTCACGGCCTTTCTGCTCGGATTCGCCCTGTGGATCGGAGGGGGCGCGAGCCTCACCGCTGCCCAGTGGGTGATGATTCTGATTGCGCTGTCGTTGCCCGCCAGCGAATGGGCCGTCACCGCGGCACACTGGCTTATAGAGTGCGCCAGGCGGCCGCGGCCGCTGTTGAGATACGATTTCTCGCACGGGATTCCACCTGAAGCGACCACGATGGTCGTCATTCCCGTAATCTGGTCGACAGTCAAAGAGGTGCAGGAATTAGCGGATCGGTTGGAACTGCATTACCTGGCCAACCGCGACTCAAATATCCACTTTGCTCTCCTGGGTGATCTTGTTGACGCAGCTGCGGAGAGGTTTCCACAGGATGCTGCCGTCCTTGCTGCCGCCCGCGCAAGCATTGAGGAGTTAAACCGCAAGTACTCCCGCCCGGGCGAAAGTACATTTCACCTCTTTCAGCGCCGCAGGTTGTGGAACCCGTCCCAGGGCGTATGGATGGGTTGGGAGCGCAAGCGAGGCGCATTGGTGGAATTTGTCGAACTGCTTAAAGGACGGACTGATACAACTTATGACTTGGTAGTGGGGGACACAGCTATTCTTCCGCGTATCCGTTACATCATCACCCTTGACGCGGATACGCAACTGCCGATGGGAAGCGCGCAGCGGATGATCGGCACCCTGCATCTGCCCTATAACCGGCCGCGGTTAAACAGTACGCGGACACGGGTCATCGAGGGATACGGGGTGCTGCAGCCGCGTATCGGCATTAGCCACGGGGCGGCCTTGCGTTCGCGCTTTGCTTATTTATGGTCAGCGGATCCGGGAATCGATCCGTACGCCTTTGCCGTCTCCGATCCATACCAGGACGGGTTAGAGCAGGGCATTTTTACAGGGAAGGGTATATTCGATGTTGACGCCTTTGCTCAGGTACTGTGTGAACGAATTCCGGAAAACCGGGTGCTTAGTCACGATTTATTGGAAGGTGGATTTTTACGCGCCGGCCTGCTGTCGGACATCGAATTAATCGATGAACACCCAGCTACCTTCAGCGCTTATCAGAAGAGAATGCACCGCTGGGTGCGTGGCGATTGGCAATTGCTCCCATGGCTGTTTCACTGTGCCCGCGACCGGTGGGGAAAGCTTTTACCGGTTGATTTATCCCCCCTCAGCCGCTGGCAGATGATCGACAATCTGCGGCGCAGTTTGCTGCCGCCGGCGCTGTTTGCAGTACTGCTGCTCGGCCTGACCGTCTTGCCCGGCTCACCCGGGCGATGGCTTGCTTTTGTTTTCGCTACATTGTTTTTGCCGTTGCTCCGCCAACTGGTGGCGATTCGACGGACAATTTGGCGGCCACGGAGCATACTGGCCACAGTAGGTCAGGTTTTGGTAACCGTTATGACAATGCCGTTTCAAAGCGCGCTGTTGCTTGACGCAATTGCCAGAACCCTATATCGCTTATTAGTGTCTAAACGTCATTTGCTCGAATGGGTCAGCGCCGCGGAAATTGAACGCCGCAACCGGAGCGGGCGCTATCCGGCACTGCTGGGTATGTACGGAGGTTACGCGCTGGTGTTCCTTTTTGGGCTGGCAGCGGCGGCCATTACCGTTCCGGCGCTGCAGTGGACAGGCGTGGTGCTTTTAGCTATTTGGGTTTTCGCTCCGCTTGCGGTCCGCTGGTTGGACAGGCCCGTGCAGCAGCCCGAGTACCCGCTTACGGCGGCCGAGGAGGCAGAACTGCGAAAGTTGTCGGAACAGATTTGGGCTTTTTTCGAGGACTACGTTACTGAGACAGATCATTGGCTGCCGCCTGATAACGTTCAAATGGATCCGCCCAACGGGATCGCGCACCGCACTTCGCCCACCAACATCGGGCTTTATCTTGCATGTGCGCTGGCTGCGCGGGATTTCGGGTTCATCGATACGCCCGGGCTGATTGAGCGTTTGGAACGCACAATCAGTACGGTTGAGCGCCTGGATAAATGGAAAGGCCATCTCTACAACTGGTACGATACGGTGACTCTCGAACCACTACCTCCAATGTACGTGTCAACGGTGGATTCCGGCAACTTCGTCGGCTGCTTAATGACGGTCAGAGAGGGGTTGGCGGAGTGGCTCAAGGTGGACATTGAAGGGGACCAACAGCCAGGTTCTGATCCGGATCGAGGGAAAGCGGCGGCCGCTGGAGTCCGGACTGAAGAGAGGTCGGCAGACTGCAGAACATCGCCAAAGGGGGTCCGGGAGGATTGGCCGGCACGCGGGCAAAATCTGATCGCCCGCTTAGAGGCGCTGATTAACGGGACAGACTTTCGCCAGCTTTACGATCAAAAGACGAAATTGTTCACCCTGGGCTACCACGCCGCACTGCGTGAACCGGATCAGATCCTCTATGACCTGCTGGCATCGGAGGCAAGGCTGGCAAGCTTTATTGCCATCGCCCTCGGCCATGTGTCTGTGGCGCACTGGCATGCGCTCGGGCGGACAATGACCAGGGTTGGGCGGCGGGTCACCCTGCTCTCGTGGTCCGGGACGATGTTTGAATATTTGATGCCCTGGCTCTTTACGCGAACCTATTGGAACACCATCTGGGACAGCACTTACCGTGCGGTTGTCAGACGGCAAATCGAGTACGCGCATCAACGGGGAGTCCCCTTCGGGATCTCCGAATCCGGCTACTACGCTTTTGATTATCAGATGAACTATCAATACAGGGCCTTTGGTGTTCCCGGTCTCGGATTTAAGCGCGGTCTCGAACAAGATTTGGTTGTGGCGCCGTACGCAACAATCCTTGCCTTACCCTTTGCCAAGCATCAGGGGCTGGCGGATTTGCGCAAAATGGAGGAGCTTGGCGCCCTTGGAAAATACGGCTACTACGAAGCCATCGATTTTACGTCCGAGCGGCTGCCAAAGGACCGGACCAGTATGGTCATCCGCAGTTTTATGGCACATCATCAGGGAATGAGCCTGCTCACCCTGGCCAACTTGCTGTTGCCAAAGAAAATATACGAGCGTTTTCACCGTGACAAGCGCGTGCGGGCGGCGGAACTGCTGCTGCAGGAACGTATTCCCGCGCGGCCTAAAATTATTAAACATCCCGCCTTGGCATGTGTGCCTGTGCCTGATGCCAGGCCGGCAGAGACTGGCGCGCTGCGTGAATACCTCTCTGCGGATACGCTGACCCCCGAGGTGTGTATCCTTTCAAACGGGGCCTTTATGACCATGGTAACCAACAGCGGCAGCGGGTTCAGCCGGTACCAAGGTCTGGCCGTCTCCCGTTGGCGGGAGGATCCGGTGTTGGACAATTGGGGCAGCTACCTGTATATCCGTGACGTTACCCGCGACATGGTATGGTCGCCGGCGTTTCAGCCTTGCCGTGTCCCGTCTTCTGAACAACGCGCGCAATTCTCCCTTGACCGGGCCACCTTTATGCGCGTGGACGGAGACATGCAGACGAGCCTTGAAATTTGCGTGTCTCCGGAATGGAATGCGGAAGTCCGCCGGTTGACGCTCACCAACGCAGGCAATGAAATGCGAATCATCGAAGTCACAACATTTCTTGAACTGGCCCTGGCGCCTCCCATCGCCGACGATGCGCACCCGGCCTTCAGCAAATTATTCATTAATACCGAATATGCGGAGGAGGCCCAGTGCCTGCTGGCCCGGCGAAGACCTCGCCAGGAAGGCGAGAAACCGTTATGGGCGGCGCATTCGCTTATGGTCACGGGACGAACGCTTGGACCGGTGGAATACGAGACCGATCGGGCCGGCTTTATTGGCCGGGGCCATACTCTCTTCCGGCCGCAGGGAATCCGTTCCCGCCTGCGTGGAACGGTGGGCTCTGTGGCCGACCCCGCCTTTATCATGCGGCGGCGATTAAGCATCCAGCCCGGTGAACAGGTGCAGTTGTTTGCTGTCACTGCTGTGGCAGGCACGAAGGAGGAGGCGATGGACATTGTTAGCCGTTTCTCGGGGGACCTGGTGGTGGAACGAACATTTCAACTGGCCTGGAATCGCAGTCAAATCGAACTTCGGCACTTGCACATGACTGCCGCCGAGGCCATGGACTGGCAAACTTTTGCGGGCCAGGTGTTGTATACTCCGCCGCTGCGGCAGGAACGGCAAAAAAGTATCGTTGCGAACGAAAAAGGCCAGTCCGGCCTCTGGTCGTACGGAGTTTCCGGAGACTTGCCGATGATCCTTGTACGGATCGAGAATCGGGCCAATCTGCAGTTTGTCGTCAAACTGCTAACCGGGTACGAGTATTTACGCCGCATGGGGCTGCTTTTCGACCTGGTCATTCTGAACGAATCGGCGGGAGGGTACCAGCAGGTTCTAAGTGAAATGTTGCGGCGGGCGGTGGAACAGGTCGTTGACCGACATGGTGCAGGGCCCGGCGGCGTCTTTATCATAAATGCCAATCAGCTGCCGGACGAGGACAGGACACTGCTGTTCGCCGCAGCCCGTGTTGCGCTGCGGGCAGGCGGTCCCAGCCTCAAGGCGCAAACCAAACTGCCTTGGCGGGATACCGTCTGCCCGGCACCCCTCAAGCCGGCAGCGCCGTTAAACAGGTTCGCTACGCTTGCGCCGGACGATGTGCGCCAGCTGATGTTCTTCAACGGTTGGGGAGGATTTTCGCCGGATGGCCGGGAGTATCAGATTATGCTCAAAAACGGCAATCATCTGCCGGCGCCATGGATCAATGTAATGGCCAATCCGCGCTTCGGCTGCCTTGTCTCCGAGCTCGGCACGGGTTACACCTGGTGGCGCAACAGCCGTGAGTGCAAATTGACCCCATGGTCTAACGATCCTGTGCTCGACCCACCGGGTGAAGTGTGTTATCTACGGGACGAAGAGAGCGGCGAACGATGGTCTGCCACGCCGTCTACCGCACAAGCAGACCCGCCTTACACCGTTACGCACGGCCGGGGGTTCACACGTTTTCACCACGAGAGACACGGCGTCAGGCAGGAAATGACCGTTTTTGTTCCGTTGGATGATCCGGTCAAGGTGGTCAAATTGCGGTTGCAGAACAGAAGTGCCGGGCGGCGGCGCCTTTCCGTCACATATTACACGGAATGGGTGTTGGGTGTACGGCGCCAGGCGAACGCCTCTTTCATCATCACGGAGTGGGACGAGTCTGCCCAAATCATGCTGGCACGCAACGCGTATCAGGAGGCATTTCGCGATGCTACAGCCTTTTTAGGCGTGTATTTGCAACCGGATCCATCTGTCGAGCCGCCGGCTGCGGCAGAATTCGAAGCGAAGGGGAACGCCGCCGAGGCGGACGATCTGTCTTGGACGTCAGACCGCAACGAATTTCTCGGCCGTAACGGCACACCGGAAAATCCCGCCGCCATGGGCCGGGAGCGCCTGTCAGGTAAAACAGGGCCTCTTTATGACGCTTGCGGCGCGGTGCAGACTAAGCTCACACTGGAGCCTGGAGCCGAACGGACCGTCTACATCCTGCTAGGTTGCGAACATTCCCGGGACGCCGCCGTGAAATTGGCGCAAAAATACTGCCAAACCCATGTCTACGACCAGGCATTTGAACTTGTTCGAGAATTCTGGGAGGGTGTTTTGGATCAGGTCTCGGTTTCCACACCCTGCCCGGAGATGGATTTACTATTAAACGGCTGGTTGCTTTACCAGGCCCTTGGCTGCAGAATGTGGGCGCGATCCGCTTTTTACCAGGCGGGAGGCGCATACGGCTTTCGGGATCAACTACAGGATTCTCTGGCGCTCCTGCACGCCCGTCCCGACCTTACGCGGGCGCAAATTATGCTGCACGCCGCACATCAATATGAGGAGGGCGACGTGCAGCATTGGTGGCATGAAGAGACGCAGCGCGGCATCCACACGCATTTCTCCGACGATTTGCTCTGGCTGCCCTATGCCGTCGGACGGTATGTCGATCATACGGGGGACAACAGTATACTTGACGAGGTGGCGCCGTTTCTGCATAGTGAACCTTTACGGGAGGGTGAACATGAACGATACGAGCCGACCCAAATCTCTAACCGGAGCGGCACCGTTTTCGAGCACTGCTTGCGAGCCATCGACAGGGCTTTACAGCGCTTCGGTGAACACGGGCTGCCGCTGATCGGCATCGGCGACTGGAACGACGGTATGAGCCGTGTCGGCGCTGAAGGCCGCGGTGAAAGTGTGTGGCTCGGCTGGTTCCTCTGTGATGTGTTGAACCGGTTCACGGATTTATGCCGTCAGCGCGGTGATGTTGAGCGGGCGGGACGCTACCGGGATGTAAGCGTGAAGTTGGCCTCCTCCCTTGAAGAGCACGCCTGGGATGGGCAGTGGTACCGGCGGGCCTTCACCGACGAAGGCCTTTGGCTAGGTTCTATTTGCAATGAGGAATGCCGTATCGATGCCATCGCCCAGTCGTGGTCAGTCATCTCCGGAGCGGCGCCGCAAGAGAAGGCACTGCAGGCGATGCAGTCATTCGACCGCGAACTTGTGGACCGGGATCTTTCCGTTGCACGTCTTTTGACGCCGCCTTTTGACCGCACGGATCCGAGTCCCGGCTACATTCAGGGCTATCCGCCCGGCATTCGTGAGAACGGAGCCCAGTATACCCATGGTGTCATATGGAGCATTGTCGCCTGGTGCCGGCTTGGCAACGGAGATAAGGCCTTTGAATTGTTTCATATGTTAAATCCTCTGAATCACACGCGCACGCCCAATGAAGTGCGGCAGTATGCCGGTGAACCCTACGTCATGGCGGCAGACGTTTACACGGTGGATCCGCACCAAGGACGCGCCGGCTGGACGTGGTACACCGGCGCTGCGGGATGGATGTATCAGGCAGGAATTGAGTGTATACTCGGCCTGCGCCGCCGTGGCAAACGGCTGTACATTCGCCCGTGCATCCCTTGTGAATGGCCGGAGTTTTCCGTCAGCTACCGTTTTGGCAGCGCACGCTACCTTATTACGGTCAAAAATCCGTCGCGCAAGTCAGGCGGAGCGACCGCTTTACAAATTGATGGGCGGGAAGTTACTCTTATGGAGCAAGACGTCAAGGAGGGTCCTTTCGTTGAATTGTACGACGACGGGCAGGTCCATCATGTCGTTCTGATGTTGTAGATTGTGCTGAGCCGCCTCTAGGGTTCGAAACCCTGACTTTCCGCCGGATTGCGTATAAATAAAGGGATTCTCACTGGTTTGAGGTGAGAATCCCTTTTACCTTTTGTGTCAAATTTTGGCCTGCGGTCGTACGGTGTAGCAGACGATGGTGTCCATTTGGCCGCCATCATTTGTGTTATTACGATTTAAAAGTATTCGTAATGGAGTAGAAATCAGACGAACAGCACTTCCATGGTTGAATCCCCAACTCTCCGCCAAAATACCTTATAGGCCAGGGGGTGGGGTCAGGTTTGCATTATTGCATTTTATCAGCCAACTTATATTAATGCGATACAAGCCTGGCCCTGCCTACCCAGTAGCAATGTTCAAGATGTTTTACCCTGTTTATCCAACGTTAGCCCTAACCGGTAAACGCAGTTCTTCGGAGGGTTTTTGATTTTATGACCATTTAAACGTAGATCAACATGATACATGGCAAAAACCGGTCTTGACATAATATTACACCCAATGCAGTTTGGGTTTTAACAAACACAGATGTTAACTGATCTATTACCCAATTTCCTAAAACAAAAAAGAATCCCTTTTCCGGAAAGAGTTATTTCCATTATTTCTGCTAGCATTGCAGATAAAAGCAGGAAAAAGTAAGTTTGCGTAGAAAACGTGTTTATGATAACTTGGAAATAAAACTAGTAATTTATCTTAAACAAACTACGAATACCTTAAGATTATAAATCGTTAACAGGAATTACCAGTTGGAAATACAACATAACGAGAGTTTAATTCATCCAAGAGCTTGCTAAAGTAAGGCTGTGGCAACGTATTGTCATTTTGGAAGCCATTAGTTTTAGAAAAACACAATATGGCAAATCAAAGGAATGATCAAGAGATGAAAACGTGGGAACACGCCAATAGAATAACCAGAACATATGTTCCCCCTGGGGGGGGGGGGATTATATGTAATAACTTCCAATATTTGGTAGTTTATTATTTCCCCCTTGGTTATGTAGATAGCTACCACTTTTTGCTTTCTCTTTCAAATTACCTAACCAGATTTTCCCTTCGCTCTTTCCGGTTGCTTGCGAAGGGCATCATAACCATTCTCCTGGATAAAAAGATATTTAAAGGGCTGAACTTTTCACCGGCTGGAAAATTATGTAAAATCCAGTGGTGTTAAATCAGCCCTTTAACTTTTAATTATTATATTAAAATTTATTGTGATAAAGGCAAACCATCCGAAAGGTTGGGACGCAAAGCCATGGGTCTGTAGCCCTTGTGGGTATGACTGCCAGGCTGCCGCTATAAAGCTTCACTGTTTGTTTTAAATAGTGTTCTCTATTACGGCAGCTAATTAAGCTGCCGTTTTTGCTTATATGTAATTATACCCGCAAATACTCGTAGAAGGTGGTCGACAATAGCATGATGGGAAAAAAGTTAAAAGGGACACTTGTGGATCTAACGAGCATGAGTGACTTGTTAAGGACGATGAAAGAAGCCTGGCCCACATTATATCTTCACAGTGCTAATGTTGCCAATCTGGCCTTGAGAATATGCACTTTTCTCCGTCTTAGCGAAGTGGAGCAGGAAACTATAATAGCCGGAGCATTCCTCCACGATATAGGAAAGATGTTTGTTAGGCGTGAAATTATCGAAAAGCCGGGACCGCTTTCAGATGAAGAATGGGCTGAATTAAAAGAACACCCCCGACGGGGTGCCTCCATAGTAGCGGCAAGGGGAGGAGACAATTCCTTGGTGGAAATAATCCGCTATCACCACGAGCGGTGGAATGGGAAGGGATACGAGGGACTGAGGGGGCAAATGATACCCTGGTCTGCCCGAGTCATTGCGTTGGCCGATGCCCTAGATGCCATGACTTCCCTAAGGCCTTACCGTCAGCCTTCTAAAATGTATGACGCACTTGAAGAAGTTTACAATGGTGCCGGTTCGCAGTTTGACCCACAATTAATTAGGGCTTTGGCGGAAAAACCCTTTTGGCAAATCGTTACATACCGCGACCCGGGTAGGCTTGAGAGACAAATCGATGAAGAAAAAAAATGGCTTGATCAATTGGTGGATTCATATGCTACTTTATCTCATCCATTAGTATACGCCCAAAGCCAATGGTTGGATCGCTTACTAGTGCTCAATTTAAAGGACATGCAGCCGGCAGGGGCTGATAAGTAGAAGGGCGGTGAAAAAATGCGCCGGTGCTTTGAATGCGTAAAAAAAGAACCAGACCGTCCTTGTGTGGAGTGCTCAGACTTCGTTCAAACGAGTCCAGTTCGCCGGGTACCTCCGAAGCCTATTCAGGTAGTGCTGGAAGAGGAGCAAGGACAAAAATACCCAGCCAATATCCTGGTGTTAAGTACCACAGAATTTGGTATAGAAACGGCAGCTCCGGTACCGGGTCAGTATCTAATTAGGTTGCATGAAAGCTTATGCCTCGAAGTTGCCGGCGTACCATTCAAGGGGAAAAATAACGTCCACGTGTTTGACATCTTATGTGTACATCGGAGGCAGGGGACTGACCGCCGGCTTAACAAAGACGAGTACCAATTACTGACAGGAAGCAATGGCGAACTAGTGGCTGAGATTTCTCGGCACTTACCGGAGCATCTTCAGGACTTGGTCAAGGAGAAACTATTAGCTGAATTGGAAAAATCTGAACTAATTAGTGCTCTCCGGGTTGGCAAGGTGCTGAAATATGAAAGAGGGCGCTTCCGCTACATTTCAGGCCAGGCGGATCTAGACCTACCTATGGAAGAAGTCGAGAAGTTGATGCGGCAGGCCACCCGCCAGGGCGAACACCAGCGCGAGGTAATCATTAGCGCTAACGGGCAAAAGGTATTCGATCTTCATGGGGTACCGTTTGACCACAGGAGCGGTGGGCTATTAGCCCTCGATATTACAGAGGTTATTGAAAAGGAAAGAAAGATTCATCGTCAGGAGATGGAGGCTTACCGAGAGGCTATGTCGGCGGTCACAGGAGGCCGGCTACACCTGGTGAACGGTGAAGAGGCGAAAAGGTTGTTATCGGAAGGAGTGGAAATGGTAAAAGGTGAGGCCAGGCAAGCCCATGACATTCCGGAAGCTCGCCAGGTATTGCGTGAATCTCTGCCCGGTATAGCCAGCCGGAGGCAGCACGCGATTGCCCTATGCTTGTCAGAAGCACTGGCCAACGTTCTCAAACATGCAGGGGGTGGTTGCTGGCAAGTTAGACGGGTGGGGGACATCGTCAGGATTATCGTGCAGGACCGGGGGCCGGGAATCAAAACCTCTGAATTGGCCAGGGCCACGCTGATGCAACATTATTCTACCAAAAATTCCATGGGGTGTGGATTTAATTTGATGCTCTACTACGCGGACTACCTTTACCTTAATACAGGGCCGTTAGGTACCACCTTAGCCCTTGATTTTAGCAATGTGCTCACAGATAAGTTAAACAGTGAAAAAATGACTGAAAGAAGGTGATGTTATTGCTGAAAGTAGAGGTAAATGCTGTTCCAGGAATACGCCGGGTAGTGCTAAACGGTGAATTAGATATGGTAACAGTAGCGCTTTTGCAAGAGGTTGTTAAGAAAGAGGATGAACACACACTGGAACTTGACCTCTCCGGGGTGTCTTTCGTTGATTCAACTGGTCTGAAAGGTTTGCTGGACATCAACAACAACTGGCAGCAAAGAGGTGGCCAGGTGTTAATTTTGCAGCCGCAACCCGATGTAGCAGAAGTGATGCGACTGGTAGGGCTGGACAAACTCCTGCCACAAATCGGTGCTTTGGATGGAGAAGAGAGGTAGAAATGGGATGAGAGAAATGGTGGAAGGGAATGGGAAAATCCTAAGGGGTTACGGATTGGAAGGTAGTGGCTGTAGCTTGCCAGCTGGACAAGAAGGTGGCGATTTTTTTGAATTTATCTCCTGCAACGAAAGAAGCGTCTTTGCCGTTATCGGGGATGTAATGGGTAAAGGATTCCAGGCGGCACGGCTAATGGAAACAATCCGCCAATTGCTCCGGGAGTGTATTAGGATTGACCCCCATCCCCTGGAGGTAGTACGCAGATTAAACAAGCTAGGAGGATATGAGCTAAGAAAACGTGGCTCTTTTGCCACCCTATGCTTGTTATGTTATGACGGAATAACTGGCCGCCTTGCTTGCGTCAATGCAGGTCACCACCCTCCCCTCCTTTTATCAAATGGTCGGGTGAGGGTAGCTCAGTCCCGGGGAGTTGCCGTAGGCCTTTTGGAAGATTATCTTGGGTCAGGGGAGGAGGAATTTTTTCTTGCCGCCGGAGATGCGGTAGTGCTGTACACCGATGGACTAGTGGAAGCATCTGGTCCTAGCGAGCGGAGGTACGGGCAAGAACGATTGAAAGAAGTAGTTCGTTTACAAAATGGCTTTGGTGCCGAGTGTATGAAAGGAAATATTTTGGCTGATTTAGATACATTTACTCGCGGTATATCTCAAAAGGATGATGTGACCCTGGTTGTTATGAAGGTAACGGGAAAGGCGGGTGATATGGGTGGAGATTAGAGTCCGACAGCAGAAGGGAATGGCAACTCTCGAAGTGGAGGGTGAACTGGATTTTAGCAACGTGGAACAATTGCAACGGGAAATTCAGCGCCGGCCGGAGGAAGTAGTGGAAGTAGATCTGCAGGAACTTCGCTTTATAGACTCCTCCGGGATGGGTATGCTTCTGAGTCAGGCCAGACTTTTCTACAGGCAGGGGCGGATCCTAAGATTTGTCCGCATACCCAATTTTATTCAAGAAGACCTGGAAGTGATAGGTTTTTTCCGAGTGCTTGAAGTCCTGGAGACAAAGCCCAACGATTAAAAGAAGGTGGGGTGCTAATGAAGGCTGACATAACCCAGGAATCTCTGGCCACAACAGCGATTGAAGCAGACAATACTTGTCCGAACAGGGAAGCTGACAGTTCGTATGCATTTATGAAAGAGGGGTGCCTTGTTGTCCGGCACCCACCGGAAGGACCCTACCCCTTAGTGATACCTTGCCCAGGAGTGAGATTGATTGTTAACGGCCAGGAGCGCACTCAAGCCACTCCGGTATCCATGCAAGATACAGTACTGGTAGAGGTGGTGAATGAACGAAGAGAAGGGGAATGGTCTATAAGCATTTCTGCCGATGGTTTACAAGCGAAATTGCGGGTAAGCCCTACGGTGGTACTATACCGGGAGCTAGCGGATCTCCCGCCTGCCAGCAAACTACAACTTGCGGTAGTTGAGCGGGAAGAACTCCTTCCACCCCTCACATGGGACCAGTTATTGGAGGAATTGTCCCAGCTGGGTATTAACTATGGCGTAGACTGGCAAGCATGCTCTCGCGGCGTTGCATCGTGCACTGAAGAAGAGGTGGTTATTGCCCAAGGTATTCCGGCTAAACCAGGAAAAGACAGTCGAGTGGAATTTCTTTTTCCCACCGATTCCAAATTGCCGGTACCGGTGGAGGAAGAGGAAACGGTAGATTTCCGGGAACGGTATGTTTTTACTTCAGTGGAGGCAGGTAAAATCTTGGCTGTAAAGTATCCGCCTGAGCCAGGGCATCCTGGTACCAGCGTCAAAGGTGACATAATTATACCGCCGTCACCCCGGGACTGCATCCTTGTTGCAGGTGAAGGCGTGGTTCTTACTAAGGATGGTGAACGGGCGGTTGCGGCTCGGGTTGGGCGTCCTGTGGCCACCCACCGTCGTAATTCGGTGAGGGTAAGTGTACTGCCTGAACTTATGCATACAGGTGACGTAGACCTTGCTTACGGAAACATTTCCTTCAAAGGTGATGTGGTGATTGCCGGTAATGTGGAAGAAGGGATGAAGGTAGAGGCCGGCGGAAATATCAGGATAGGAGGTTTGGTCTCTGGGGCGAGAATTCAAGCAACGGGATCTATCCTGATCAGGGGAAATATTTTGACATCAGTAGTAATCGCAGGCGGAATTCCTACCTTTATGAAAGAAATGCTTCCACAGGTTCGCGCCTTAGCAATTGGTTTGCGAGAGATGATCAGGGCTATCTATCAGTTACTTGGTCACCCATCGTTCAAGCAAGGTGATCTTAAACGCGGTATAGGTCCTTTATTAAGATTGCTATTGGAGGGGAAGTTTCGTCATCTTCCTACTGCTGCTGAAGCATTCAGGAAGCAAGTTGAAACTCTTCCATCGGGATTAGCCGGTGAAGGCCTGGATGAGTTTATTGACGAAGTCGAACGGGTAGTGGTTCGCTCCCCTCTGGTGGTACGTGACCTCCAGGAGGTAGAAAAACTAGCCCAACTAGCTTCGGAATGGGAACAAGCCCTTGCGTCTCCGCCCTCTGCGGAAAGTGATGTAGTAGCTGCTAACATCCTCAATTCCACCGTTATAGCGAGCGGCGATATCAGGGTAGTGGGTGGCGGTTGTTATAATTCGCGAATTCAGGCTGATAAAAAGGTGACTGTAACAGGGGTATTTCGCGGGGGAGAGATTCAGGCCGGGGGAGATGTGCATGTAGGAGAACTGGGATCCAGAGGCGGGTCTGCCACCAGGGTGATGGCTGGCGCAAGAGCTACGGTTACCATAAAGTTTGCCTATGAGAATGCTTTAGTATTGGTGGGTGCCCGAGCTTATCGTTTTGATAGGAAGGAAAAAGATGTCTGTCTTTGGTTGGATAAGGAAGGGAATCTCCAGTCCCGAGCAATTCCAGCTTAAGGATCTAGCAATTTAAATGGCTGGTGCGTTTTATTAAAATAGCATCTCAGGGATCAACTGAGGAGAATATGAGAAACGCAATCTTGTTGGCTTTTTTCCTGTTTTACCAATGTGCTTCCTTCGGCAGTATCTTCAGTATTGACGGTAATGGAAGGCTTAACTGGGTAGCTATTCGAGATGATGTTCTAACATTAAGAACTTTAGAATTGGCTAAGCCAGAATAACGGGCTTTGCCCAAGCACATCTTTTGGGAAAGCCCATTTATACCCTTCTTTTGAAAAAAAGGAAAGATAAATTCTTGTGGAATATTGTTTATAAGCAACTTAGAGATCGAACTATTTATACTTGCTATTGATAGTTTGAAACTTCTACTTTAATCTATTGATATTACTACTTGCAAATCCAGCTAAAGCATGATGAAATGGATTGCAAATATGTTAAAAACAAACGTTGAGACTCATATCGAAAAAGAATTTAAGAGCTTTATGTTTGAGTATCATACCTTAATCCGTTTGATAAATAAAATTTTTGAGGAGGATATTTCCAAAATAGCCAAATCTGTAGATCTAACATATCCGCAATTTCTGGCTTTGCTTTTTATAAACCATAACGAAGGTTTATTAATTTCTTGAATCGCTAAAGCAGGGTCATGGCATATCTCTACAGCAATGAATTTTATTGACCGTTTACTTGAAAGAAGTTAATTACTTTGCAAGCCTTAGAAAAAGGAAA
>JBFMCH010000092.1:0-4923 GCA_040754595.1 Bacillota bacterium | reverse complement strand
ATTGTTTGTGAATCATTTAATTAGTATTTGGAATCAAATGAATCCAAGGCAGAAAGATTGTATTATTCATGAAATCCTTTTTGATGAAAAAGCCATAAAAAAAGACACATATTTTTATCATGTTTGTGCTAAGTCAGATTACTATGTTAAAAAGAATGGAATAAAAAAGAGTCTTCCTTTTGATACAGACCATTATCTTCCACCTTATACTGCTGACATAAGGTTTGCCATCGCGATTGCAGAAAAAATGGACTTAACTCTACAGCCTTATAAAGATACCAGTATAGAAAATAGCTTAAATTTTCGTTGGAAGGTAGGTATTCGTAATATAAAGGATGAAAATTCCAATGATTATACTAAGTGGATTACAGGTGATAATTTAGCAGACACCATCTGTTTAGCTTTATTTTTGCAAAATACTTCAAAGTTTAAAGGCGATATTTCTACATCATCCTTTGAATAATTAACTCTTCATTTACAACTAATCAGTGAAAAAAGTCCTTGTTAGAAAAGAGGATGGAGAAGAAAATACTCGATTCATGAATGTTTATATACTATAGTTAGGTTAAGATCACCGGCCCGTTCTCTGTTACGGCAATGGTATGTTCATATTGTACGCAAATGGATCCGTCCACTGTACGGGCCGTCCATCCGTCAGGGTCCACTTTAGCTCTCCAACTGCCCAGGGTAATCATCGGTGCATAGGCTTTAGCACAATCCACACAAACCGGATGATGATCCTCCAATGACCCTACCGCAAAACGCTGGTAGGGTATTTTCTTAGCCCTTTGATGGAGAACCAGACCACTAAATAAACCCCACCGGTTGAAGCTTGACGAGGGTGAAAAGGGTTATGAGATTTTCGATCAAAAACAAGATGATTGTATTAAAGTTATATTGAAGCATTAGGAGTTTGGTGTGTGGTTGACCCCGGGAAATTCCCGGGGTTTAAATGTAAACAAAAATACCCGGCCAGTTGCCTGGCCGGGTCAGCAAAACTATGACATTTTCGTCACGTTGTCAGCAATGGTCTTTTTGGAACCCTTTGGAACATAAGTTTTGCAACATGTCTCTATGCAGTTTCCTGCTTGTTGAGGGGTATATTGTTTTGCCATGGTTGCATCGACATTATCGGGTTGGGTTGCGCCAAAATTATCGGTGGCTACCAGGATTTCATTGGCTACGCATTTATTGCCCGTGGCATAATAATGGCAGTCGTTTACGATACAGTGGATGTGTTGGTTCACAAAAACACTCCTTTCGTTTTGTTTTCATAAGATAGTATCTTCAATAAAGAAATTTTTATAACCGGAAACAATTAACAAACAGTTACAGGGCAAGTTTCGTTTTGCCAAAGTTTTTTATTCATGTTCGTTAAAAGTGAGCAGCGGGTTTGTCTGGTCACCCAGGACATCTTTCAGGCGAATCAATCCGGGACTGGCTTCCGTATCGGATTTGGGGATAACGACATTGTCCAATTCTTTTTTCTTACGCAAGAAGATCACCTCCATCATTAGTAATGGCTGGTATGGGAGCGGTTCATTCCGGGAAAATTTAGGATAGGTCTAACTCAAAGGGTTTTGAAAAAATTTTTAAGGCTAGGAAAACGGATAAATGATATTTATTAATTTGGTAAAAGGTATAGGCAGACAAGTGTTATAATATTCCTGGCTGATAGTTAAGAAATGCCAGGAGGGATGACATTGAAACGGCTACTCATTGTACTGTTACTGCTTGTGTTTACAATCACAGGTTGTTCAGCGCCGCAAGGCTCCGAACCGGCCAAAAAGCAGTTTACCGAGCAAGATGTTCGGAATGCCGTAACCGAACTGGTAGAGGGAATCAATAACGGGGATATTGAAGTTGTAAAAAAATACGTGGGTGCGGCAGGGCCTATTGCGGAAAAACTGGTGGAAAAGCTCAGGAATAATGTCAAGCATTCCAACATAAGGGATATTTCCATCAATGGAACCACCGCCCAGGCTACGGTTACTCTGGAAGTGGTACCGTTGGCAATGAAAAAGGATGTAACGCTAACCTTTGATGTCACGGATGCTCTGCTTTTGAATAATCAGCTGGGTCTTTTATCTATCCTGCTTAATTAGCCTTAGTCAGTGTTCAGACCGCCCTAAAAATCCTGCCAAGTTTAAACCTGGTAGGATTTTTGGTTTAGGTTGTACCAAACAGTAATTGGTTGTTATTAGCAATAATTTTATTCCTTCTAATGTAATGCTTATCACAGACACAGAAAACCTGTTGCGTTATGCTGTGCATGAGGTGAGCGTCATGAATTTGGTTCTGCCAAAAGAACACGGTGCCTGGGCCATGCTGCGGTGGGCGCTGCCGTCTATGAACTGAACTGGCTGCAGTTCCCGTTGTTTCTTGGCTGGTTCTTTTTGTATTTATCCTCGTACCCTCTTTTGATGATCTCCCGCAACCAAAGAAATGCGGTTCAATACAGCAAGTGGCTGGTTATTTACGGAGCCATTGCCGTTGCCTTTCTGATCGCACCTCTGATTTATTACCCGGGGCTTCTATGGCTTGGCGCAGTTTTGTTGCCTGTGCTATCGGTGAATGTTTACTTTGCCCGTACCAATGGGGAACGGAACTTGTTTAATGACTTTACCGCCATTGCCGGTTTGTCTTTGGGAGCGGTGGCCAGCGGGTATGTCGGGTCCGGCAGTTGGCACACTCAGTTGATCCTGGCCTGGCTGTACTGTGTGCTCTTTTTCATGGGCAGTGTGTTTTTTGTGAAGACCATGATCCGGGAAAGAGGGAACCCCTGTTTCCACCATTTGTCCTGGGGTTACCACGCCGCCGTTGTTATGCTTGTCTTTTTCCTTAGCGAAAGCTTGGCGCTAACCCTTGCTTATTTACCGAGTCTGGTGCGGGCGATAGGTTGCACCGGCAGTGCGATGACACCGCTGCAGATTGGCAAACTGGAGATTGCCAACTCACTGTTTTTTGTGATTTTGCTGATAAAGTATTTCAATTGAAAGTAATTCCTTTGAATTCAAGCTTTAAGTTATAAGCAACCCGCCATTCGTAAAACAGGCGGGTTGCCTTTGCTTTGCCCTGTTATTTTAACAGCGCGCAGGCTGTAAACCTTTCCTGCCGCAGATAGGACAGTAGATTTTAGGTGCGAAATAATGATAGTATATGGGGTAGATGGGAAGAAGTATTAAGAACCAAACCCAGGACCATTTTTTTACCGGTGTTACATTCCTTTTGCAATTTGGACAGTATTTCCGCTCCATGACCTCACCTTTCCGAGTTTCCAAAATACTAGTATTATTTTCCGTTTGTAAGATTATTATGCAGGTTTTTTACCTAAGGGGTTGGGCTGGTGGCAGAAAGAGATCATCATAGCGGTACAAATAGGGAAATGAACCGTCTTTATTTACAGGCATTTATTTTAAATAAGGGGTGTTGTCAGATGAAAAAAATAGTACCGCTGGTGCTTATTTTTGTAATGGTTGTTTCAGTTTTGGCCGGATGTGCCGACGGGAAGGCCAGGGAATCCAAAACAAATGAACCGAAGCAACTTGAAGAGATACAAAAGAGTGGTAATGCGGGGGAAAAGACCGGTACAGCCACCAAAGGGGCCGGCGATGTGGTAGGACAGTATGTGGGTCAAATTGACGCCAACTCGGTGGAAATAGAGATTAACGGGGAACCAAAGGTGTTCAGGACAACAGATTTGAAGCAAGACCTGTCCGGCTTTGCCACTAAGGATTGGGTAAGAATAAGTTACACTGAAAATGAGTATGGCCAGTTTGTGCTCAAAGGCATTCAGATGAAATAATTCTGGGCCGATATCGCCAAAAGCAAAAAGCCGGGGGTCATTCAAGAGTCTCGGCCGCCGGCTTTTACTGGGCTTGTTCTTCCGGGCTGTTTAATTTCTCCAAACCGATTTCATGCAAAATATCATTAATTAACTCCTCGCTCATTTGTTTCACCTCCTTAACAAATCCGTACACTACTACTATAACACAAAAAAGACCCTTTACCGTTAAGCAAGTGTAAATTCCTAATTAAATAACCTTATCAAAGGGACGTTTAACTGCACGCAAAAGCCACCCCGGCAAAAGGTGGCTTGCTGTTTTTTTCATGGTCCGATCTATGACGCAGGTCCTAGGAATATAATCCCGGTAAGAAAAGTTTACAGTGGATATTTTGTGGATAACTCTGTGGATAAACCACCTAAAATGTGAATAAGTGTAGCAGCAAAGATACTTTTTACGACAGCTACTTGTTGTCGGAATACCGGGTGGATAAAAGCGCTAATTCCTCCTGGACACGGGGGGGCAGATTGACAAACTCAAAGCCGACAAAGGGTATGCCATCATATTGTTTTCTCCAGGTAAAGCGCACGTCTAACTCAAAGGGAAAATCACTGATATCTAATTTTGCCTTAATGTCTTGGCCTGTAGCCAACATTTTTTCCAGTTCCGGGACCAGGTAAACCATCATACCCCCTGCTGAAAAGTTGACCAGTGCGGTTTGCGCGGTAACATTGCCGGAACGCAATAAAACATTGGCTGAGCGGTGGGCCCGGGTAAACCTTCTTTCCTTTGACTCGGTGAATTCTTGAGGGATAACAAGACCGTAAAACTTATCTTTGTCTTCGCCCAGGACCCCAACGGAGGTATCCGCCTGGTAAAAGCCCGTGGGCAGGGAGATGCCAATTCTAACCGGTTGATTTTTTTGCAATACTAAGACCTGGTTTCCTTCTTTTGGCAGGTTGACCCAAAAGTGCTCTTTATCCACCCCGGTGATTTTAGCGGTAAAGGCTGGCTGAAAACCTGCCTGCAGACCTGCCTGCAGCAAAACCTTCTGTCGAACGGCAATGATTTCTTCTCCTTTCACCATAGCCCTCCTTTGTTCTTGCCTGTAAGAACATAGCAAATTTACTTAAATTAT
>JBFMCH010000091.1:0-20355 GCA_040754595.1 Bacillota bacterium | reverse complement strand
AAGAGATTATTTTCTTCCGAGGCTTCCTGGGTATATGCAATATTATAATATATTCTTACGGCGGCGTTTGTTTCGGTTTTTGTCTCTACTGCTGGGGCAACGGGCAATCACTCACTCTCCGTTTCCAGAGTGCACGGGCCGTACTCCTGCGGGATGGCCTACCGGGAGGCTATAATAAGTTAGGTGCCTGGCAGGGATTGCTTGTTAGGGATGCCCCGGCTCCCTTCGCTGGTCAGCATCAGTTTTCCATTTCATTCTTCAGCCCCAAGACGGTCTCCCAGGACAGTCCGGTTATCTCAGCCACGTCTTCTACGGAAAAGCCTTTTCTCAACGCTGCCTTTGCAACTTCCACTTTGCCTTCCACTTTGCCTTCAATTTTGCCCTCGATTTTGCCTTCAGCTTTGCCTTCAATTTTGCCTTCGATCCTAGCCGCCCTTTGCATCTCATCTAACGTCCGTTCAATGTTGGTGATCATCTTCTCCACCTCCCGGGGATCGTTTTCCTCCAGCACGCGTTCTACCTCTTCTTGCAGGGGTCCCGGCAATTTGCGCTTGATGACGTTCTTCAGCCACACCGTCACCTGCCGGAACTGCTCTGGGGTCATGCCCTCCAGCACGCCGGCGAGCTTCCTGAGCCGGGGCGCCAGCTCCAGGGGATCTACGGTCTGATCCAGGTAGAACACGCTGGACACCACGTTGGCCGCCCGGTGCAGCTCTTCCTCGCTGTAGCGTACTACGTCGAAGAGGATGTAGGAGAAGTCCAGCAGGCGACCGGGGAACCGCTCGTGCCCCGACTGGTACTCCCTGAAGCTCCTGCTGGCCGTCCAGCCTCTCTCGCCGTTGTAGATGACGGCGGGGACGATGGCCGGCAGCCGGAAGCCCTTGCGCCTCCGCTCTTTCTCCGGGGTATTGTTGTAGACATCCCGCCATATTTCCAGCATGTATTGCAGCAAGCGGAAGGGCATGGTGTGGTCCACGGTGGACTGCAGTTCCAGCAGGACGTAGAATATAACGTCGCCGCCTTTCGTCTTCAGGCGGTAGATAATATCTGCTTCTTTCTCGCTGAAATCCTGCAGAATATATGATTTTTCCACCCGCACCAGGCTGTCTTCGTCTATGTCTTTCGTCCAGTCCTCCCGGACAAAGGTCTTGAGCAGATCCAGAAAGGCCCGCTTGCTGGAGAGAAGTTCTCTGTATCCCTTATCGTGGGTGTGGTGGTAGAGCAGTCTATCGGGCACGGGATCAATCCTCCTGTGGCTGTATTATACCATATCGGGCGGGAAATTGACACGGTGCGGAGCTAGCGAAAAAAATGCCCCCGCCGGTTCGTGACCGGCTGGGGCATCTTCATTCGGCACAATAGAACCGTCCCCTTGTGCTCCTATGCAGTCAGCCCCCGGATTGGCACCAGGCGAAAAAAAACACTAACCTTTATTTAAGAAAGTTGGAATTTCTGTTAACGACTATACCCCCAGAATATATTAGCAGCCATAGCCGCTTGGTACGACTATGGCTGCTAATAGAATAAACATATGGAATAAACTGGCATTTATTCCACTCCCAGGGTGGGTATATAATTAATTCGTTACTTAAAAGGGGATGCTAAGAAAGAAAAACGAGTGGAATAAACTTATTGACCGGCTTTTTACAGCATACCCGTTACCAAAAGGTTAAAAAACTACAGACTCTATAGAAAGAGAAAGGCCTTACCCTTTTAGGGTAAGGCTTCTCTTGTTTAGTGAAGTGCCAGGCACTTTTTGACTCACGAGAACCGTCCCCTTGATTCTTCCGTTAGTTAAATCAACAATAACAGCAATAGGTGCGTTTTCTTTTACAGACTGAATCCCATTTTCGCATCCCTGTTTAGTATCGTATCCTTCACTCTGAGCTATAATTTCACCATTTTTTGCAATCAATCTAAACCTAAACTGCCCTTTAGAATCTTTGAATATTTCGAATTTTGGTTTTTTATAATCTTCAGAAAGTAACACTTTTTAACACCTCGCATTAATCTGGATATAATAGATACCAATACTTTGGGTAGCCTTTCATTGAAACCACCAGACCCAAAAAGACAACCCGGAAAAAAGTACCTTCACTTTAGTTTAGTGAAGTACCAGGCACTTTTTGACTCAAGAGAACCGTCCCCTTGATTCAGGAGCAACCTCGATTTTGATGATTTAAATTAATGATTTCAAAACAGCCTTTAGAAAACCAATATCGTTTCTGTTGTGGCTTACATCCCACGTATTTTTAATTAAATCGTAACCTATCAAACCTCCCAAATCATAATTTCTTTTATTATTTTTTAATAAACAATCTAAATACATTTGCACAGGAAACAGTAGTTTTGAAAAAGTGCCAGGGTTGGTTGTTTTTGATTCCGTCTTATTATCCTCAAATTTAACATACAAGTTTCCGCATTCATCAACCCATAAAGAATATTCAATTTGGCCATCTCCACCAGACTTGTCAGCACTTAAAACAAGGTTTTTACCAATTCTATTTATTTTAATCTCAGGTCACCTCTGTGATCTTATTACACATCAGCCGCAAGCCCATCCTTATGTATCCCAAAATAGTTATGTTACTTTATTCAAAACACAACCTACTTTATTTTATTGACTTAGACTATAATGTTATGGGAGACTGCCCCCCATCTTACAAACAACACCTTAACGCTTTAATGTGATGGGGGAGTGTCCCCTTTTGGGAGGGACTGGAAGCCCCTTGTAGGGCTGCCAGGATCGACCTCGATTAAGATCTTTCAGGAGTGACTGCAATTAGCTCGTAATCTACTTCGCTTGGATTCAACCCTAAGTCCTTTACTACTTGCTCAGGGGTTCGATAATGAATTCCTTGATCGATTCTATCAATCAACTCTTTCTCATTTCCATAAGCATCTTCTTGTATGACAGATATCACTTGAAAGCAACCGCCAGCTCCACATTTTTCGCTAGTTATATAATCAGCATAAATTCTAATCATTTTGTACCAAATATACCTTCTTTCTTTTTTCCCTAGATGTTATAAAATGTGCAAAACTTTAGAACAAGAAAAGTCATGGTCACTTTGCGCGACCATGGCTACTTAACTTGATGACAGTTTTAGGAAATCCCGAACCGTCCCTGTGGCTGGTGGTAAAATGCAAGTGTTTTTGTGCAATTTTCCCGATTTACCGGGGGCGGTGCCTGGTTCCGTCCGGCGGTAACTTTTTGTGCTCGTATACAACTTTCATGCGAGACGGTACCTGGCACCGCCTGGGCAGCCTTTCATTGAAACCACCAGACCCAAAAGGATGACCCGGAAAAGAAAAAGTACCGTCACTTTAGTTTAGTGAAGTGCCAGGCACTTTTTGGAAATCCCTGGCAGCGTTTTTCTGCCAGGGATTTCCTCGAGCAAACGCAAATATTGCAGCACGGTTTCGACACAGTCTTCCGGATCGGTTTCGGCTGTACGCAGGTGAATCTCGGGGGATTCGGGGGGCTCATATAGACTTTCGATGCCGGTAAAATTCTTAATCTCCCCTCGCTTTGCTCTGGCGTAGAGTCCCTTCGGATCGTGCCTGGCGCACTCTTCGAAGGGAGCATCGACAAACACTTCGATGAATTCACCTTCGGCAAACAACCGCCGGGCAAACAAGCGTTCCACCCTGAAGGGTGAAATCAAGGAAACCAGCACAATCAACCCCGCATCCACCATCAACTTAGCCACCTCGGCCACCCTACGGATGTTCTCCGCCCGGTGGGCTTCGGTGAAGCCAAGGTCGCAGTTAAGACCGCAACGCACATTGTCCCCATCCCCTCGCTATGACCAGCTGCCTGTGCTCGTCCCACACCCGTATCACCGTGTAGGAGTACTCCAGCAGCCCTCCGTCCCAACTATCCCGCAGCCTGTGCAGGCCGTTGTCGTCATCCTGGAAGAAGAACACGACCACTTGCCTTATCGGCGGCGTCCCCCTTCCATCCTATTTATGGTCTATTTGCCAGCCTATACCAGCCACAAGAACCGTCCCCGTGGCTAACGGAGATAGTCATAAAAAGAAGAAAGCTGGGAATAATATCCTCAGCTATCTCCGGCAGAACCCTGCAGGGCACTCGGGTTGCTCCAAAGCCACGCCCTATCCTCCCGACAGGTAAGAGCCACTATAAGCCTACCCAACATCATAACGGAATAATACTCTTCCACGGTGAAATAATAACTAATTCACATTCGCGAACCGTCCACGGTGTGAAATTGCGGAGTGGATTTGCGCCAGAATTCCCGGAAGAATACCACGAACACGCTGACCATCAGGCCCAGCACGCCGGCCACGGCCATGTTCAGCATTTTGCGGGGGCTGACCGGCTCTTCGGGCAGAGGCGCGTTCTGCAATATGATAAATAACCCCTTGCCGCCTGTTTTTAAGCCCTCTTCCAAATACTCCTTATCGGCCTTTAATTGTGTTACCAAACTATTGACTTCATCCCACCTGGCGGATAGCTTTTCATACATCGGGTTTACTTCGGGAATAAGTATTACCTGGCCGCCGCGTTCCTTTACTTCGGTGGTGCCCAACAGCTTGGGGATATTCGCCATCTGCTGATTTATATTTTCCAGCATTTTTTCAGCTTTGATAATTTCCCTTTCTTTATTATAAATCAACCTTTGGCGAAAATCGTTTACGCTGATTTGCCCGAACAAGTTTACAATTTGCCGCACAAGCTCCGGGTCCGTGCCGGCGGCGGTGATGGAAACAAGGCCCGCTTCCTTGTTGACTTCAGTCTTGACCGAATTTTTAAAGGACGTCATGGTGTAATCTTTGTCACCGAGCTGCAGTTCATTATAAACATACTCCATTCTTGCGGGGGAAAGAATCAATTCTTTATAGCTTTCCAGGGATAAGCCCTGTTGACCAATAAAACTATTATCAAACATAATCGTCGCCCGGGCTTCATATTTCTCCGGCAGCACGAAAAAACTAAGCACTCCCGCAGCCAAAACCGCGACAAAGCAAATCCCGATGATTATCCACTTTCCATTAATTAAAACCTCAATCAATTCGCGAAGATTGATTTCTTCTTCCAAGATCGTCAACTCCTTGCGCCGTTTTTAATCCAACCTTGGGTTCATTCGACAAAAATTCTTATTTCCTTTCCATAAAAGCGCAGAAAGTCTAATGCACAACCGCAACACTGGAAGATTTACTTCGGTTATTTTTTTCCAACTCTAAATTTAAAGGCTCAAGTTGCACTGCGCCACTTGCTGATCGAAATTCCGGTATAACATTTTGTAAAAGCTTGACCACATTGTTATCATCCGCAGCCCAATACGGTTCTTTAATAGTATTTAACAGATTGTTTAATTTGCCTTCATCCGGCCTGTCCACTTCAGTAACAAAAATCCGGTTATGCTTGGTAACATTAACCCCTTCAGTTTTGGTCAACAATTCTTCGTACAGCTTTTCACCCGGACGTACACCTGTAAATACTATTTCAATATCCTCTTCGGGTTCAAATCCCGACAGGTGAATCATACTTTTTGCCAAATCCAGTATCTTGACAGGTTCCCCCATGTCCAGCACAAAAACCTCGCCGCCCCGGGCCAGCGCCCCCGCTTGAATCACCAGTTGCGCGGCCTCGGGTATGGTCATAAAGTAACGGATCATTTCAGGGTGAGTTACGGTAACCGGACCGCCCCGGGCAATCTGCTCCTTGAACAGCGGCACCACGCTGCCCCGGCTGCCCAGAACATTACCGAACCGGACGGCGGCAAACTTTGTCTTACTTCCCTTGCCCACCTGCTGGATAACCATCTCCGCCACCCGTTTGGTGGCGCCCATCACGCTTGTAGGGTTGATCGCCTTATCCGTGGATATCAATATAAATGTTTCGACGCCATACCGGCTTGCCGCCGTGGCCAGGCTATATGTACCCAAAACATTGTTTTTAACAGCCTCCGCCGCGTTATGTTCCATAAGCGGGACATGCTTGTGGGCGGCGGCGTGGAAAACCACCTTGGGTTTATATAATTGAAACAACCTGGAAACAGCAACTTTATCCCTTACGTCTACAATAACCGGTTTGAGTTCCAATTCCGGATATGTTTCACCAAGCTCCTTATGTATATGATAAATGCTATTTTCCCCATGCCCCAGCAAAATCAACAACTCAGGCCGAAACTGGGCCACCTGGCGGCATAATTCCGAACCGATAGACCCCCCGGCACCAGTAACTAACACAATTCTTCCAGTTAAATAACTTGCTATTGATTCCAGGTCCACTTCCACGGGTTCGCGGCCCAAAATATCTTCCACCCGGACTTCCCTAATTTGGTTGATTGAAACCTTTCCATTAATTAGTTCATATATGCCGGGCAATATTTTTAACCCGGCAGGCGTCTTTTGACATATCTCCACGATTTCCCTAATCACCCGACCGGGAGCCGAAGGAATAGCGATAATTATTTCCTGTATGCCGTAATCCTCCACCAGCCTGGGTATATCTTCCCTGCCACCCAACACACGCAAGCCAAACATTTCGAGCCCCCGCTTGGATCTGTCGTCATCGACAAAGCCAACCGGCACGCTGTGGTCGTTGTTATGATTATAAAGCTCCCGGGCCACGGCCGCCCCGGCGTCTCCGGCCCCAACGATCAAGACCGGCTTTCCTGCACGCAACTTTCCGTTATGCAGATAGCTGTCCCTGAACAGCCGCCAGGAAAGCCTTGACCCTCCAATAAAAAGCACCATGGCCATCCATGCTAAAACGAACACGCTGCGCGGCAGGGGCAACTGGGCACCGTGCATGTAAAAATAAGTCAGGGCAATATTAATGACCGTACCCAGGGAAACGGAATAAACAATGGAAAGCAGCTCACCCAAACTGGCATACTGCCATAACCGGCGGTAAAGCCCGAAGGCAAAAAAACAGCCCAGCCAAATAACCGTGAAATACGGCGCCAGTTCCCGGTATGAATCCAGGTGCTTTACCGGCACCTCACCTTCAAAACGCAGCCATAGCGCCAGCAAAAAGGCCAGGTTCACCAGTATTCCGTCAACAACCAATAGGGCCATTATACGTTTACGAATAACCATAATAAACTCTCCTTAACATGGACAACAAAACAAATTGGTGGGCCGCATTAATTCGACATTTCCCGCTTTACACTACTCACCTGCTTGCCGCCATATAAATCAGCCCCGGTAATTGATTTGACCAGCGTCAGCCACAATATTTTCAGGTCCAAAACCAAAGAGTGATGATCCAGGTAAAACTTGTCCAACTCCACCTTGCGTTCCAGTGGTATGTTATCCCGGCCATTAACCTGCGCCCACCCGGTAACTCCCGGTTTTAGCCGGTTAACCCCGGCTTTTTTACGCATAGCAATCAATTTATCCTGATTATGCAGAGCGGGCCGGGGTCCGATAAAATTCATATCACCCTTGATAATATTAAACAGCTGTGGCAGCTCATCAATTGACAAGCGGCGCAAAAATTTACCCAACCTGGTAAAGCGCCGGTCATCTTTTTGCACCATTTCGGATGGCAAATCCGGTGTACCCACATGCATGGTCCTGAATTTGTAAATGGTAAAGAAACGATCGAACTGCCCGACCCTGGTCTGCTTAAAAATGGCCGGACCACGGGAATCCAGGCGAATAGCCACAGCAACCAGCAACATCAGCGGCGCAAGAATAATTAATAACAAAACCGCACCCGCTAAATTAATTAATCGATACATATATACCTCCAATTACGATCAACAAGCAAAATGATTAATTAAGCAATTATACCCGCTTTCCTCAAAGCAGCAACTTCAATAACAATTCCCTCTTCAAAAGAAATAGGGTTGAAACCAAGATCCCGCACGGCTTCACTATAATCAAACACCTTGTCTTCCCTAAGCCGTTTAACCTTTTCCAGGTCAATTAAACCATTGGGCACTTTTTCACCAACATAACCGGCTAATAAAGCAAAGGCATAGGGCACCCGCACAAAAATTCTCTTTTTCCCCAGCGCAGCGGTAATAAGTTTTAACACCCCGGCATACTCAACCGGGCTTTTCCCCGCCACGTTATACGCCTTGTCTATGGACACCGGGCGCATATATGCTTCGGCAATGACACCGGCCAAATCCCTGGCGAAAATTGGTTGCATCAGCCCTTTGCCGTTGCCAATTACAGGAACAACGGGAAACTTATCTATAACCTTGACCAGCTTGTGGATATTCTTATCCAGCTGGTTCCCGTAGATCATTGTGGGCCGAATGATCGTATAGTCCAAACCGCTGGACATGATTTCTTTTTCAAGTTGCCTGTACTCATCCGAACATTCGCGGTATTTACTATATATTCCGGTCGTGGTTACAATAATAACCCGCTTAACCCCGGTGGCGCGGCAGGCCTGTATAATTTGAGGTGAAAAACGTATATTTACTAAATGAATCATCCCACTGGCCCCAGCAAGAGCAGTTTTCAAAGATTCCACATCGCCCACGTCACCAAGGCATAAATCCACGCCTTTATCCTTGATCCATGACACATCGCTATGCTTGCGCACAAGACAGCGTATGTAACCGCTGTACCCTGCCTCTCTCAAACAATCTATCAAAAATCGCCCTGTTAACCCCGTAACCCCGGTAATAAGAAGCAAAGCACCGCCCCCATTCAAAAGCAATTCCGCTGCTACTTCGGACCTGCTTGTAAAACTTCTTGATAAACACCCAGCGTTTTGGTCAACATGTGCTGAAAGGTAAAATTCTGCAAAAACCTGTCGCGCCCTTTTCTGCCCATTTGAACCCTAAGCTCAGCTTGATTTATTAATGTTGCCAATCTATCCCGTAATATATAAACATCGCCCCGGGGCACCAGAAATCCCGTCTCGCCATCGACTACCGATTCTCTTGCCCCACCCACATCCGATGCTATAACAGGTAAGCCGGCCCGCATGGCTTCCAGAATACTTCTGGGGAACCCTTCCCACTTGGAAATAAGCAAAAAAACCTGTGCCTTAGCCAGCAGCTCGGGAACATCGGTCCTGGCCCCCAAAATATTTACGTTATCATCCAAGGCGAGTTTCCGTGTCAATTCTTTGTACTGTGGTAATAAGGGGCCGTCTCCCACCAAATCAACTACAAAATCATGATTAACCCTCAGTTCACTAAGAGCATACAAAAGTAATTGATGGTCTTTTTGTTCAGAAAATCTCGACACCATAATCAATCTAACGGGGTCTTTCTCTCCCTGCTTTGCCAAATAATCGCCGGGCAATAAAGGCATCCCGTTATGAATGGTAATTAATTGTTCCGGGCTCCCCACACCGTGTTTGAGCGCCAGTTGACGATCATACTCCGACACGCAAATAATCTTACCGGACCAACGTGCCGCGGTGCGTTCTACATGGATATACAAACGCCTTTGCATTTCAGGTACACCCTCAGTAAAAGCCCATCCATGAGCCGTAAATATGGCGGGTATACCGCAACGATGTGCGGCCAAACGCCCCAAAATTCCTGCTTTACTGGAATGCGTGCTAATTAAATCCGGCTTAATGGATTTTAGTAAACCAACTATTTCGTTAATACATTTTATATCTTTAAATGGAGAAATCGATCTAACCAGAGAAGGAACATGATAAACAGGAATACCGCTGCTTTGAAGCTTATTCCATAAAGGACCCTTTACCCCCACTGCAACATGAACATCGAATTCCGAGCCAAGATGGGTCGCCAAATGAGAGATATGAGTTTGAGCTCCACCCAATATCCCCTGGGTTATTAAATATAAAATTTTATTTTTTTTTCGGCGATAAATTCCTTTCGTTTTAAACAATTCTTATTCCCCTTAGCCACTGAACAAATATTTTCAACCCTTCTTCCAACGAAACCGTAGGATTGTATCCAAGTTTTTCTTTAGAACGGGTAATATCGGCATAAGTGATCGGTACATCTCCGGGCTGGTCCCCAATTCTTCTAACCTTTGCCTCTACCCCCAACACTTTCTCAATGGCCGCCACGAGATCTTTCAACCGCACCGGCGAAGAATTGCCTAAATTAAAAATCTCGTATTTATCACCCTCATACTCAATAGCAGCAATAACGCCCCGAATAATGTCATCTATGTAAGTATAGTCCCTGGCGCTTGAACCATCCCCAAACAACACAATCTCTTCCCCTTGCAGCATGCGTTCGGCAAACTTGCGTATAGCCAGGTCCGGTCTTTGCCTGGGACCGTAAACGGTAAAGAATCGCAAGGCTACAATATGAATATCATATAAATGCGCATAACTGTGGCATAGCGCTTCACCGGCAATTTTAGTGGCCGCATATGGAGAGGCCGCTTTTAACAAGGGGTCCGTCTCGGAAAAAGGAACCTTCTTGTTTAAGCCATATACGGAACTGGAGGAACCGAAGATAAATTTCTTAACCCCCGCTTCCCTGGCCGCTTCAAGCAGGTTAAGCGTTCCCGCAACGTTGGTTGTTTGGTATAATTCGACCTGGCTTAGAGAAGGGCGTACACCGGCTCTGGCAGCCAGGTGTACAATAACTTCGGGCATCCATTCTTTAATTAATTCTTTTGCCTCCTTGTCCCGGATATCACCTTCCACAAGTCTATAAGCGGGATTTGCCAAATGTTGATGTACATTTTGCCGTTTTAAAGCCGGATTATAGTAATCATTGAAATCGTCAAGACATAATACTTCGCATTCTGCATCCAACAATTTGTCCACCAAGTGGCTACCGATAAAACCGGCGCCACCGGTAACCATTATTTTTTTATACTTCATCTCCCAACCCCCTGATAAATAAACCCTGTCTTTTCCAAATTAGATTTATTAAACATATTTCTCCCGTCAATTATTACTTTCTGCCTCATCAAACCGCCCACCTTTTCCCAATCAATGGCAGCAAATTCCGGCCATTCGGTAACCAGGACCAGAGCATCACAGTCCCTGGCCAATTCTTCCACGTCACCGCAGCAATCCGCATCCAGTTCGGGGTATTGTCGTTGAAAATTAACCATGGCTACCGGATCATAAACCTTTACCCTGGCACCCAGCTCAATCAATTTATTAATTATGTCCACGGCGGGTGCGTCCCGCAAATCGTCGGTATGTGGTTTAAAAGCTAAACCCAGTATGCCTACGGTACTGCCGCGAACCACCTTCAAAACCGCCTGCAGCTTTTCCACCACCGTTAACCGCTGGCGGTAATTGACATTAACCGCCGCCTTAACCAGGTCCATTCTGTAACCGTATTGCGAAGCGGTATAAATAATTGCGCTGGTGTCTTTGCCAAAGCAACTGCCACCCCAGCCCAGGCCCGCCTCCAGGTAACGCGGGCCTATGCGCTTGTCCAATCCTATACCCCGGGCCACTTCTTTTATATCGGCCCCCACCCTTTCGGCCAAACCGGCAAACTCGTTAATAAAAGAAATCTTCATAGCTAAAAAGGAGTTGGCAGCGTACTTGATCAATTCAGCGCTAGTGGGATTAATGGCGATAAAGGCCGGAAGTTCATAGCCCGCCGGGCGGGGAATGCCGGGCGGAGGCGTAAAGGTTTGCTCCAGAATGGGCGCGTACAGCCGGCGCAACATATTGACAGCGCAGGTGTCATCCGCTCCCACCACTATCCGGTCCGGGTAAAGTGTATCGCTGATGGCGGCCCCTTCCCGCAGAAACTCGGGGTTGGAGGCCACGTAGAAACCGGCCCGCACGCCTCGCCTTGCCAGTTGCGCCCCGATGACTGTTTCCACCCGGCGGGCCGTGCCGATGGGCACGGTTGACTTGTTCACGATCACCGGTGTGTTTCTTTCATCCAATACCTCACCGATTTCCCGGGCCACCTCTTCCACGGCGGACAGGTCGGCGTCACCGTTTCTTTTGGACGGCGTGCCCACCGCAATGATTATCACACCGGCAGCGGGAACAGCTTTTGTCAGGGAAGTAGTAAACATTAAGTTCTTTCCGGCATCCACCAGCATTTCCTGCAATCCAGGCTCGTGAATGGTGGCCTCCCCGGCCTTGAGGTTGTTGATGATTCGTTCATCCCGGTCCACACAGGTTACTTTATGCCCCAGGTAGGCCAGGCATACTCCGGTAGTTAAGCCGACGTAACCGGTGCCGACAATTACTACGTTAAGATTATTATCTTCTTTAACCATAGCATATCCACCTTAATAAAACGTTTTTGAGTTATTACACAAGGTATGTTTTTTAACCGAACTTGCAAATTAAACGCCACCTACATGATTTTATCATAAAAAGGTTACCAACCCAGTTTCCAACCGTACCTTTGCGCTAATTCCGATGCCTTTTTTTTGTACAGCGGCCGTTCGTTAACCTTATTATTTAACTCGTAAATGCACCGGTAAACTTTTAGCAGATTTGACGCTACTTTTTCATCTTTTTCGTTTTCCAAATATCTTCCAAGAACCCCGGCTACTGCATTTAATAAACTAAAGTCATATATAGAGTTAGGCTCAAACCCCTTAGAAAAGTTCACAGCGCTATTCAAATCTGAATTTGCAGTTATAGCAATTATAATAGCAACCATATCCATTTTCTTTTGGTCTTTTCCCAAAGCCAACAAAGCATTCCTATTAGCTTCTTCTAAATTAGATTTTTCAAAGTTCAAACGAGCTAAATAACTTAGTACCGTTGCAGATTCCCCATGTTTAGTTTGGAATCGTCCGGCAACCTTTGACCTTTCGGAACCATCATAATCAAAAGGTTCCAGGGCCTTTAGATACTTCATCAAAGAATGTTCGGAAGGAGAGACTTCAAAATCCTTACGTGATTCTTCAAGGGCAGCTTCTTCTTGCAAAATTAGATGATAAGATAATTGTTGATCCGGTGGGTGATCAAGAAACTCACCTATATCCTGACCTTTTTGTTCAAGTACCCCCGCTACCTCGCTGACTTTTAAGTCTTTCGCTTCACTCCAAAAATATTCAAACCGGTTAACAAAAGGGGTAGAGCTTACCGTATCATTAAAAACTATCCATATGCCACCCGGAGTTAATCGCCCGTTATCGCCTGGATTAACGGTCGATATTATAACAATGCGGCGATCTATACAGTAAGCACGCAAGCTAAATTTGGCCACCCTTGCTTGCCACTTACTTTTCTCAAGATACTGGATTAACTGTGGATAATCTGAAAAGGCCTTTGACCGATCCCATTTTGTTCCCGCTTCAGAATAAAGATTAATAATCAAACGAGGGATTATGTTTTTAGCGCTGGCAATCTTATCTATAAAATTCATAAATCCCTCTTTTATATTGGGAGTAATAATTAAAATATCCTCTCGTGCTTGGCTAAAAATCCGCTCAGCTTCATCATGAGGCGTAAAAAATAATTGAATCGCCATCAGTTATCACATCCATATTATTTAACTCTTGATAAAACTCGCCAGGCAATACCGACCGACATTAAAATTCTCGACGAACAGTCACTCTCATTTGAAATGCCAGGATGAGAACCACTTGTATGAAGAATCTTAAAAAGATGCTTTAATAATTCGCTTTCATCCTTGGATATAAAATTAACCTCCGCTAAAAATTGTCGTCTTTTCCCTCCTTGATCTATACCATTTTGAGGATACGTTGGTAACTTCTCCGCTATCTCGTTAAATACAGCTTCCAAAAAAGATCTTATAGAAGCATTGGCCGACTCCCAAAGCTGCAAATTATAATTTTCTCGTGCCTGCTCTAAGTGCCGCAATGGAACTCCCAAACCCATTTTACCAAGTTTTTTCTCAATTTTATCATATATTTGTTTTACCTCTCCAGATTGAGGTAAACTTAAAACAACCTTACCATTTTCTATTTCATAACCATCAGCTCTTAAAGCATCTTCGATATTACTCCAGGATGACTTCTTATCACCAATCTTACCATATAAAATTTCAATTATTTCCAAAATCAGCCGGTCCCATAAATCGTCAGTGTCTTTCATAGCCCCCGGGCGACTTAAATAGGCGACAACTTCCTGTATGCGTTTTAACTTAGCCGAGCCTGTGGGTAATCTCCTGTAAATTTGTTGAAGGCCAAATTTTGTAAAAAAATTATCCAGTTGAGCATCCGTCATTACATTATGAATGATACTGCAGCATTCGGCCATCGTGCGCTCTGAAAAACGTCTGGACATAGTTAGGCCCCCCAAAGTCTTTATTTCATTTTTTGTTGTTTTCCAGCCACGCCTCGAACATCAATACATCCCATAGGTGGTATTGCCAGTTCCTCTTGCCGCTTAGATGTTCCTTCCATAACTTCCGTATTGGTTCCGGCCTGAGATAACCCTCCCGCTTGAGACGTACCTCGCTCAACAAATCCTCGGCCCAGTCCCGCAGCGGGCCGCGCAGCCAATCGTCTATGGGTATGCCAAACCCCATTTTCGGGCGTTCGATCAGCTCTTTCGGCACATATTTATAAAGCACCTGTCGTAATAACCATTTACTCTGCCCATTTCTAATTTTCATGGATAAAGGCACCTGCCAGGCAAACTCCACCACCCGGTGATCCAAAAGAGGCACCCGCGCTTCCAGGCTCACCCCCATGCTGGCCCGGTCTACCTTTACCAGTATATCATCAGGTAGATAGCTAACCAGATCCAGATACATCATCCGCTGGGTAAAGTCCGGTAAATCAGCCCAGCAATTGCGATCGGTCAACACAGTAGGCGATTCGGCAGCACCAACCACTACACCGGCGGGATTTTTCCAGTGAGAGACCAAGCCCCGGTACATAGCCTCGGGGCTTTCCACCGCCAGAATTTCGGCCAGCTTGTGCAGCTTATCGCCGGGATTACGCTGTTTGACCTTTTCCGGTAATACAGGTCCTAACTTCAGGAACAAGGCTTCCCACGATTGGGGCGATAAAGCTGTTAACGCCCTGGTCACCGCATTCCTCAGCCCCCTGGGCATCCATCCTATTTTCTGCCAGATGCTCCGACCCCAAAAGTAGCGGTTGTATCCCCCAAAAAGCTCATCCCCACCATCTCCGGAAAGACTCACCGTTACGTAACGGCGAGCTAATTCAGAAACAAGAAAGGTAGGTATCTGCGAAGCATCAGAAAACGGTTCATCGTATAAGGTTGGCAGTTTGGGAATCACCGCCATCGCCTGCTCCGGGGTTACATACAGCTCCGTATGATCAGTACCCAAATGTTTCGCAACGGCCTTGGCATGTTCAGCCTCGTTGTAACTTTGCTCATAAAAACCGATAGAGAACGTCTTGACCGGTCGCTCGCTTTGTGCCTGCATCAACGCTACCACCGTGGATGAGTCGACGCCACCTGACAGAAATGCGCCCAGGGGTACATCCGCTACCATACGCAGCTTGACGGCATCCCGCAGCAATGTGTCAAGATATTCAACGGCCTCGGTCTCGCTGCCAACAAACGGGTCAGCAGCGCCATCCTCGGCAACGTCCCTGGCAGTCCAATAAGGGGTCGGCGCAGAAGCGGAACCTATGTCCGCCCTGTTTAAGGTTAAAATATGACCGGGCAGGAGCTTATAAATGCCCTTATAGATAGAATACGGAGCCGGAATATAACTATGGCGCATCATCAGGGCCAATGCGTTACGGTCAATCTCTCCGCGAAATGCCGGGTGGGCTTTAAAAGCCTTTAATTCCGAGCCTAAAACAAAAGCCTTACCTAACCATCCATAATAAAGCGGCTTGATGCCCAGCCGGTCACGCACCAGATGCAGCACACGTTCTTTACGGTCCCACAGGGCAAAGGCGAACATCCCGACAAAACGCTTGACCGCATGCTCAAGCCCCCACTGCTCGATAGCAGCCAGCATCACCTCAGTATCCGAATGACCGCGAAAAGTGCAGCCGAGGAGCTGCAATTCCTTCCTTAACTCGCGGAAATTATAGACTTCGCCGTTATAAGTAATATAATACCGCCCGCTCTCAGAGGCCATCGGCTGGTGACCTAGTGGGGAAAGGTCCACAATGGATAGACGGCGATGCCCCAATCCGACGCCAGCTTCGGCATCGTACCACCACCCCGTGTCGTCCGGCCCCCGGTGAACCAGGCTGTCCGTCATTGAACGGAGGAAACACTCCCATTGATCGGGTTTTAACCCGTCTTGAAGTAGTCCAACAATTCCGCACATCTAAAAAAACACCCTTCTTCTAATTCTAACAACCACCAAGTTGGTACCAATCAACTCCTTACATTCAAAACATCAAGATACAGCGCCTCGTACTGCCTAACGATTTGAACTAAAGAAAATTTGGTTACTACCCGCTGGTGCGCGGCCCGTCCCAGCCGCACCCGTCCTTCAGGCCCCATTTCAATCAACGCAGCCCACGCCCCGGCCAATGCCTCGGCATCCCGCGGCGGTACCACCATTCCGGTGTCGCCCACCACCCAGGCCGAATCCCCCACATCCGTAACCACGCAGGGCACCCCGCACGCCATGGCTTCACCGACCACATTGGGAAAGCCTTCTCCCCAAGCAGACGACAAAGAAGCAATATCTAGCCCCGCCGTGACCTCGACTACATCCGAGCGCTCCCCCAGCAAGTGCACCTGCCCCACAAGGCCAGCCTCCTGTATCATTTTCATTAGTGCGGAATTGGTCTCATCAACGCCCCGCCCCGCCAGCACAAAATGCACATCCGGTCGCCGTGCTGCCAACCGCGCAGCCGCGCGCATAAAATTAGCGTGGTCTTTCATAGGGTGCCAGCGAGCTATGTGGCCAATCAAGAGCGTTTCGTCTTCAAGACCCAACAACCGGCGGAGCTTTAACCGCGCATTTTCAGACGGCTTAAAGCGGTCACAGTCAAATCCATTGGGAATCACCCGCCGGCGGTCAGCAGCATAACCCAGCAACTCGTGCTGGCGCGCACTGACCCGAGCATTATAGATAATCCGCGCCGGCCGCGATGAGAGCCGCGCGCCCAAGCGTATCAAGATGGCGGTCATGCGTTTCTCGGTTTTAATGTCATAAAGCGATTGCCGAATATTCCATAGCACAGGTATACGCCCCGGTGAGAAACCGCTCGCAAACAAAGCGGCCAAATTCCCATGATACATCCAGCCCTGAATTAAATCAGGTTGTAACCGCCGCACCAGCCTAATCAATCGCCACAATGCCGCAAGTGTCGGACAGCCTGGAACCATGCCAACGGTATAGACCGGCAACCCCAGCGCCTCGAGACGCTCCCCCAGCGTACCGCGATCCATCAGTGACACCACGATGGGATCAAAGCGCGTGCGGTCGGTGGCGGAGAGCAGTTTGTAGAGCATCATCTCCGCACCGCCGGTAGAAAGGCCGGTAATGAGGTGGATTATCCTAAACATTTTACAAACTCCATACGATATATCACTAATAATCATCCTAAATAACTTTATCAGGTTCAATTAATTTTGGACGTTCTTTTTACCGGCAATAGCCATCTCCACCAATTGCTTTGAACGATACCTAATGAAGCCATAGATATTAGCAACCAAGCAAATTTTTGTCTATGTCTTATTGCCGTACCGTAATTAGAAGTTCCCCAAGCAAAGGTAACAATTGCAATAATTAGAACTAAAATCATAGCAATAAACATTACTTTATTTTTTTCTTTTAACCAATATAAACCCTTTATGCTATAAAAAACCAAGATGATATAAATAAAAGCATCGACAAGACCCATTATATCGATTATACTCGATACCATCCAGGGAAATGGAGTGAAAAGAAAATAAGCCATCCTTATGGGTGTTTGGACAATTAAATCACCTATTGAATTAGGAGTTAAGCCAACTAAGTACGCCGCCCTGTCTCTGGCATACGCTGTAGTATGACTATCCAGATACTCTGGAGAAAGCAACAAAAAAACATCACTGGGTAGCTTATTAATAAACAAGCTCCCAAACAACCCAAAGACAGCGGCAATCAAGGCTACTCCAACTAATAACCAGGCACTAAATAAAACCCAACGTTTTCTCCTAGGATCATAGAAGCAAAAGAAAAGTGCGTAAACTGCCCCGATAACTATCATACCTCCGTGCAATGAGCTGGCAACCAAAAGAGCCACCGCTGCTCCTAACATTGCTTTTAAAGTGCCTCGGTTCAGCCATCTGGCAAAACAATAGACGGAAAATACGGTAGAAACGACAATCAAATTTTCTCTCATGGTAATGGCTGAATAAAGATTCAACGTAGGAAATAATGCCGCAATTAGACCGGCAATTTGAGCGCTGCGTTTTGAGTCTGTTATTTCAATTGTTAACTTGTATATCAAAAATACAGTCAGAACCCCCAAAATAACATTCATAAATTGAGGCACAAGTTCTACTCTACCAAAAAGATAATAGAAAATACCTATCCAAGCGGAATATAGATAGGCACCGGATAATTTGGGAGCAACGCCCCCGTTCAGCCATGCTTGTGCCGCTTCCCAGCCAATTCTTTCAAATGTAACAGCATCAGCCGTACTGTCAGGTAACGGTGCTATAAAGGCCTGAAATAGAGCCAATCCTACGCGTAGGAAAAATGCAACAAATAGTATGTTTCTCAACCTAGAGTCTGGATAGTTGTAAAGAATTACAGTTATCGCAAACAGGCCGATCATTATTATAAAAATACCTATCAGGTCAGTTCCTCGTGCATTGGAAATAATGCCTGTTATTAACCCTATAGTAGCACAAAGCCAAACCATTGGATGCTGTATGAACATAAAACGTGGATGCGAGGTTAGTTTCATAGACGCTCCTCACCTACTGGCTAGTACCTTTTTAGAATAAATCGCTTATAAGGTGGATTTATCATTTGCATTATATTCAAAACTATCCGAAACATGCTTTATTGACTTAACTTTTGGGCAACGTTAAAAAAATTTACATAAAATATAACTAATGCTACAGTACCTATACTTTACTATTTCGGTACCACTAGTATTAAATAAAATATTTTAGGAAGCGATCTTACGCAAATGGTTTGCTAATCTTGGTGCAATTACATCCACACTAAAATAATTCTGAACAACTTCCCTACCAATCTTTCCCATTCTCTTCCGGTCTTTGGCACTCGACAATAAATCAAGTATTGCATCTACCCATTCCTTTTGACTTATTGCTCCAACTCCGACGTCCCCCATAGACAGTAGTTGCTTGTTCATACCAACAGGAGATACTACAACAGGCAAACCACAAGCCATATATAAAAGCATCTTATAACTGCATTTACCCCTTTCCCAATTAGAATTCTCAAGAGGCATAATGCCAATGGTCATGCTGCGAATACTCTCCACTTCATTCTCTGGAGTCCAGTGTATAAACTCTATACGGCTTTTTGGAATGTTACGAAAAATAGGTTCGCTATCTGCGATAATGCGTAATTTTGCTCGAGGACACGCCTGAAGAACCATCCAAAGGGCGTTCTCAATTTGGTACAGGTATTTAAAATTACCACTTGTACCAGTCCATCCAATAACTGCTTGTTGCTCATCATAACTATTATAACTATTTTCCCTTGGAGTGTATTTATCCGTGTCTACTGCTGTGGGAATCACAACAACATTCTCATTCCATCGAATGAAATTTTCTGCGAGATACTCGTTACCGCATATTATAGATTCGCAGTGTCGCACTAATCGCTCTACAAACTTCCCTCCGCGTGACAAAAATATGGCATCATCTACGTCCAATACTCGTGGACCTTTTGTCAAGGGCTCCAGCGTCATAAATGTTGAAACCATCTCCCTCTGAAGAAGCGTCACATCGTAACCATAACTAGCAACTACAAATGGTACCCGTTCAGCAACAGCAAGTGCACCCCAAATTGGCCGCACCCATTTTTGAACAGGCGGATATGCTGAAACAACTGGAATAAACTCCCGTATAACTACATCACTTCTTAGTAATGCGGGCGCCAATTGCCGTACTCTAAAACGTGCGGATGGCACATTATACCCTCCCGTAATGGCAGCAACCCTGATAAAGGTAGAATTCATAAAACACCATCCCCCATATTTACCTCTTGATAAAAAGAAAATTTATTGTAATATAATAAACGTTTAAAGAAAACCTTCTTACAAACATTCCTTCCACAGCTAGAAATCGCCCTCCACGGGGGCACAACTTAGGGTGTCCGTAAACCCGCCCCGTTTTGGTCTCATTAGTAGAGTAGCTTTCGTCTCTCGTGTAATGTCTTCACAATGTTTACAAGACTTTTCTGCCGCAACTTCAGGCTGTTCGCCACATACACCCCATGCAGTTAAATATAAATAATCTTAGCGTTGGAATGATACTAAAGAAAAAGATCTTTCGCCGCACTTTTCCATCCATTCGAATAACGGTGATAACGAAGTGTCACTAACTCTTTGATCACCATTGGTAAGCGCTGCAGTTGTCGCTTAGGCATATCAGCG